>CAZFMF010000053.1:0-21283 GCA_964519985.1 uncultured Pseudobdellovibrionaceae bacterium
CCTATTCGTTCTCTCCGTACCGTTTTGCGATGTGATCGCGGACCCCGAGGATCCAATCCGCTTCTGGGACGAAGCGGAGGCGCAACGCCTGCACACCGACGCCCTGCTCCACTTATGGGCGACCTGTCGTGCCCCGCTCGCCTTGCGGTTTTTCGTCAGGACGGTAACGCCGACCGACGGTGAAACGTGGACGCCCACGCAATTGAGCCTTCGCATCCGTTTGCAGGACGACGGTACGCTTTCGGCGACCGTCATCGATCGCGAACAGGGAGAGGTCTTTAGCGAAACGCTTACGACACGCGGCCTAACCCACACCCAACTTGATACCGGCTATTCTTTCCGGGGCTTTGATGCCACCCGCGAATTGGAAGTCTTCGTCACTTCGGGCGGATGGGTCTCGGCGACGATGCACACGGGTTTCATCCCCGCCGGCAACCGCCCCGAGCCAGAAGCGTTCCGTCAAACCGCCGTCGCCACCGGGCATTTGTCCCCATCCGGCGGAGGCGCTTCGTGCCCCGAAACGATCGCCGGGCTTTCCCACCGCTGAATCGCAAACCACTCATTGTGGGCAAGCGAGCTTCCTAACATCCGTTAAGAGCGTTGTCCCCACACGGTTTACCTCGCCCGTCCATGCCCGCATTCTGTCCAGGAAAAGAGGGTCCTATGAATTTTAGATTCGCCGCACTCATTCCGTTCATTGCTCTGTCCGCGTCCGCCGCCACCGAAACTTCCGGTCCAATCTTCTCGTCGCCTACGGGAAAAAGGAACGGACTTCCGCCGTCACGCACAACAATGTGCGGGTGAAGTTCCCCGACGGAAAAACCCGGGACGTGTATGTCTCTTGTGTTCCCGAGTAAGCGCTCTCGCGGCTAAGGCGGCGCCACCTGTAGGTAGTGGTAAATGTAGACTTCGGGTCCCGACAAGGAAACGGCCTGGTAATTGTTGGCCGTGTTCGGGCAAGGCAAGAGGCAGATCCTTCTCATCCACGCACGAAACGACATCGTATACGTCGCTCCGGGCACCGTATCGATGAGGGTGGGGGGCATGGTTTGGACCGAACTATTGCCGCAGGTCCAACTCCCCATCTTGTACTCGTCCGTGGTGGCGCCATGGGTGACGAGCAGATGTCCCCACCCGGTGAGCAACGGGCTGTGGCAAGGCTTTGACTCCGCCGCATCTCCATTGAGGCGAGTGGAAATCATGAGTTTATTGCCACTGGCCACGATCGGGATGGTCGGCCCCTGATGTTGGTGGCTATGACCCATTGCCGTGTCGTGGTAAGTCCGCTTGAAAACGCCGGCGGGTGGCGGATCATGATCGTAGTTGTTGTGTTGCATCCAAATGGTGCGTTTGGTCGGATTGCCCGTGATCGGCAAGTTATACTGTTCGTATTTGCGCAGCGTCAGGCCCACTCCATTTTCGCCGGTTTGGAGGCAAGCGATAATCGCTCCCCCGGCGTCTTTCACCACATTGATGAAGTAGTTGAACTTTTGCTCACGAGCGCCCACTACGTTCGTTCCAATCTTCTCGAAGACCGCTTCCACCTGCACGAAAGAAACCGTCGACACCGGTGCGTTCGCCTTGGCTTGCACCGTTTTGATTTTTAGCGTCGGATCGACATTCATTCCCAGTGCCCCATTCGACGAGTCCTTGAGAACGACGGGGTGAAACACTCCGTCCGTCGGTAGGCCGGTGAGCGAGAAGATGCAGGCGTCTTTATTGGATAGTACGGTACGAATCATCATGTCGGCATTTGACGAGGCCGACGCCTGCTGCGAATATTTTTGGGCGGATGCCAACTGCCGGACCAATTGCGTAATCCCCCAGGCCGCCAGGGCTAAGAAGCCGGAGACAATCACGACCTCAATCATGCCCAAACCACGATTCGACTTCAGGAGATGACGACTCATATTGAACACTCCAAATCGTTTGCCACTTACGACCCTACGCCCTGTAGGTAGTGGTAGATGTAAATTTCGGGAGCTAAAAGCGAACCCGTTTGCCAGTTGCCCGGAACATTCGGACAGGCCGCGGGACAGACTCGGTTCATCCAGGCGCGAAACGACATCTGATAGGTTTCGCCGGGCACCGTATCAAACATCGTGGGAGGCATGGACTGAGTGGAATTGTTTCCGCATTTCCATCCCCCCATTTTGTACGCCGTGGTTGTGCCGTAGGTCACCAGCACGTGCCCCTGAATGAACATCGCCGGAGAGTGACACTGTATCGTCTCACTAATATCACCGCTCAAGCGGGTGGAGATCATGATCTTGTTGCCGCTGGCCACAACCGGAATGGCCGGTCCCGTATAGTGATGATTGAAGGCGGCTGCCGTATCAGCATAAGTCAGTTTCAATACCGTCGCTGGGGCGGGGATGAGACTGTAGCTCACGTGCTGCATCCAGATCGTTTTGACGGAAGGAGAACTCGTGATCGGCATTTCGTACTGTTCGTATTTCAATAGATTCAGTCCCGCACCACTTTCGTCCGTCTGGAGACAAGTGGTGATGGCCCCGCCCGAGTCCTTCACGATATTGGCGAAGTAGTAACGGGTGCGCTCGTAAGCGCCCATCGAAACCCCGAGTTTTTCGAAGATGGTTTTCACGCGCACAAAAGAAACGCTCGACACGGGCGCGTTGATTCTCGCCTCAACACTTTGGATCCGAAGCGTCGGATCGACATCTGGGCTCAACGCCGCACCTAACGAGTCCTTGAGGACAATGGGATGATATGCGGCGTCCGTCGGCACACCGGCCAGCGACAACTTGCAGGCTTCCTGATTCGATAGAACGGACCGAATCATCATATCGGCGTTGGATGCCGCCGCTTTCTGTTGGGAGTACCGCTTGGTCAAAACCAATTGCTTGAACAAGATGGCCACGCTCAGGGCCACAATGCCTAAGATGCAGGAGATCGCGACCACTTCCAGAATGCCAAAGCCGCGACGAGAACCAAGGCGAACGCGATTCATGGGGGCGGGCTCCAAAGTATTAGTTCGCTTTGCCATTTACGGCACATCCTGGGTGTAGTGGTAAACGTAGACTTCGGGAACCGAGAGCTCGACCGATTGGTAGTTGTTCGGCACGTTCGGACAGGGCGTCGTACAAGTTCTGTTCATCCGCGCCCGAAACGAAAGCGAATAGGTTTCTCCGGGCACCGTATCGAACATCGTCGGGGGCATCGTCTGAAGCGAAGCGGCGCCGCAAATCCACCCTCCCATCATATATTCCTTCTGGGAGGCACCGTGCCTGACAATCAGATGACCCACGCCCGAGAGCGCGGGACTATGGCAGGGGAGCGTCTCATCGACGTCGCCATTGGCCCGGGTGGAAATCATGATCCGGTTGCCATTGGCGACGATGGGAATGCTCGGGCCTTCATACTGGTGACTGAATGCATCGGCCGTATCGAGGAAAGTTAGCTTTAAAACCCCGGCCGGCGCCGGAAGGGGATCGTAGCTCGCATGCTGCATCCGAATCGTCCGAGTGGTCGGTGAGCCGTTAATGGGCAAATTGTGCCGCTCGTACCCGCGCAAATTAAACTTCTCCCCCGTTTCACCGGCTTCAAAGCAAGAACTGACCACCCCCGCATCCTCGACTACATTGACGTAGTAGTTGTAAGCGCGCTCGGGAGCTCCGATCGAATCTCCGATTTTTTCGAAAATCGCTTCCACTTGCACGAAAGAAACCGTCGACAAGGGCACATTGGCTTTCGCGCGCACGCTTTTTAACCGAAGCGTCGAACCGAGTTGGGTTTCAATGGTTGCGTTGTTCCGATCCTTCAGGACGATCGGATGGTAGGCGCCGTCCGTAGGAAGACCGATTAGCGAGTTCTTGCAGGCCGCGCGATTCGACAGAAGGGTCCGAATCACCAAATCGGCGGCGGAAGCGGCGGATGTTTGTTCGGTGTACTTCTGGGCCGATACCAGCTGCTTGAACAACATGGCCGCACCCAAGGCCACAATGGAAAGCAGACCGAGCACCACGGAGATTTCGATCAAACTAAAGCCACGCCTGGAAACAAGGGTTCGGTTCATCTCGGTAGACTCCAAACTTTGAGAGTGTCTCTAGATTATCACGAAATAACGTATAGTTACATCGATGCGGTTTTGTTGCGATTTCGGCTTGCCCGTCTCGCTCCGCGTCATATAGCGTTCTCATGAATCAGCCACGAGGGTTTGAGATGGGTTTGGCGAAGATTTTCGTAGTTCTCGCACTTTGCACCACCGCTTTTGCCGTTGATGAAAACGACACCGAAGACAACTCCATAGCGTGGGCCGTTGAAGAGATTGTCCAACGGTTTGAAACCGCCGAGAGATTTGCGGAACGCGAAAAGGCTTCGGACGAACTTCAGGCTCTGGGCCTGAAAGCCCTTTCCGCGGTCCTAGCGATCAATCGCCGAGAGTACTCGCGCGAAGTCGGCACCCGCCTGGATCGCTACCTCAATGGACTGCCGGGCCCGCAGATTGGATACGAAGACCTTTCCGATGCCGCCGTGCACTCGGTCGTTCACAGCCCGCTGGTCGATACGCTATGTGCGACGGCGGAAACGGCGCAAAATGTTCTGGATGCCGACGGCAACGCGACTCAGTTTCGTATTTTGCGCGATCGGTTGAAAGCTTTGCCCAACCCCGCGCCGGGCCCCGACCCCGGTCCGAATATAACGATCCCGTTTGAAGACTACCAACGTCAGGTAAAGGAATTGGCCGAGGAACGCATGAACCTCTGGCAAGAGGGTTTTGAGAAACAATCTCTATTGATTCGGGCGAAAGAATTGAAATTCCATCTTCCCGCGACGGAGACGGCGCGCGCGACGGCCGCGGGCGGATTTGCGTCGGAACCCACGTTCACCGTTTGGGATAAGGCGAATCAGGAACTCACCGTCACCATTGGATCAGACGAAAAGGTCTGGGTCGAGAAAGTGAGTGACGAGCTCCCGAGTTTCTTCCCGCTCCTTCTGGCCCTCGAAAAGCACGCGGAAGATCCTCTGATTCATATTCAGGGAAAACCGCGGCCCCTCACCCCCAAACAGCTTAAGAAGCTTTCGGTTCCCTTAAGTGGGCGAGTCGAGGCTTCGCCGGAACAAAACGGATGCATCGTTATTTTTGAACGCAGCCGGAAACAAGAAAAAGGACTAGACCATTTGGAGCTGGGCCTAAAATTCGTTCAAACACTTTTTCCGGATCTCCAAGACGGCACGCACTTGCCCCGGATCACGAAGCCCACACGTTTGCGGCGTCCCTTTCGAAAGTAGTCCGAGCACAAACGTCTCAACTTTCTTGAACTATTTTCCGAAAAGAGCGGCATGTGGCGCTACGTGTCATTTGCATACCTAGTTCTCCTGGTAGGCTGCTCATCCAGCAAGTATGAGGTTGAAATTGCGGAGGATTATTTCTACTCCGTCGACGGCAGTGAAGCCGTTTTGCAAAAGGCCGGCAGCACGATTGAGATTGGCCACGCTTCTTACGCCCTCTTTGAGGCGCCCGGCCGCGCCTCCGTTCTCATCCCTCCCCGCAGCGCCGATAGCGGGCACGTGAACCTACATTTGCGCCCACTGGCGCAAGAGACGTCGCTCACCGCCAAAGCGCAGAACGAGCAAATCAATGAAGCCGTCAGTGCCGCCAATCAGGTGGGGGTTCTGATTTCGCGGGGCCAATCCAAAGCGGCTCTTGAGCAAAGCGAATCACTCGTCACCAAGTACCCGCACATTGCCCTGTTCTCTTTCTTGCGGGCGAATTGCCTGCTGCTGCTCGGCGAACCCGAACGCGCAAAAGAAGCGCTCAAGCGCGCCTTGGAACTATACCCAAATGATCCGCAAGGGCTTGCCCTGCAAACGTCGCTCAACAAAGGGGAGAAAAAATGACCAGTCTTCCCATTAGCGCCCTGGGAATGCTGGCCGTGCTCGTGTTCGCGCTGGCGAACGTCAAGACACCCGCCTTTTTGAATCTCCATTCCGTGGTTCTAGTCGTGGGTGGAACGGTATTTGTTTTGGGACTTTCGAACCCCTGGTCGGAAATCGGCGCGTTGTTTCGGGCCCTTTGGCAGATGGTTCGCCCCGATTACACGGTAAAAGAAGTGAACGCGCATCTGGTTCGCCTGAACACCGATCGCGCGGCTCCGCCCTCGGGCTATCACCATCCGCTCATTGCCTATGCCCAAAGCCTTTGGGAACAAGGGGTTGATTCGGACATGTTCGCCATCTTGCTCAACCAGAAACTGGAAGAGCTAGTGCATTCTAATGAGCGCGCGATCGCCACTCTGCGCAACCTAGCCAAGTATCCCCCCGCGCTCGGGATGACCGGCACCGTTCTGGGGCTCGTTTCACTTTTCTCCGGCCTAAATCCGGAGAGCAAAATGGATTTAGGACCGAATCTCGCCCTCGCGATGACCGCCACCTTCTACGGACTGGTGCTCGCGAACGGCTTACTCATGCCGCTGGCCGATCGGCTGTACGTACAGCACTTGCGGCAATCGCGCGATGAAGATCATGTGTTCAAAACTCTGATGCTGATTCAGCGGGGCACCGCGGACAGCATTCTTCAGGAGGCGTTTGGTGCAAAAGCTGCTTAACAAACGCGCATCTCCTGTCGATCTGTCGCGATTTCGCCGTCGCCGCGAAATTCATGAAGATCCGCTACAGCATCTTTGGGCCGTTTCCTATTCCGACTTGCTCATGGTGTTAATGGCGTTCTTCCTTTTATTTTTCCAGTTCGAGGACATGTTGAAGTCCGAAGACGGGAAATTGCACCGCATCTTATCGGCCCTCGAGCAAGGGGGAATCGAAAACCAATCCGCCAAGCCGCGGGAACACTACGATCCGCGCGAGGTCGCCTCACTGCTTTCCCAACCCAGCTTGAAAGTTTCGGTGCGCGGCGCTCAGCAAGATCTCGTATTGGATTTTCCGAGCGGTTTCTTCTCGGCGGGTCAACACCACTTGGGCAGTTCGCAAAGAACGCTCTTAAAGAATGTGTTGCGCGTTTTGCAACCCTTTCACACCCAAGTCAGTTTGACCTTTGAGGGGCATACCGATCCGCAACCCGTGCGGGGAACGAAGAACAAGGTCATTGATTCGAATCTCGTTCTGTCGTCTTTGCGCGCCGCTCGCGCCGCCGAGCTGGCCGTTGAGCAAGGTTTTGAACCGGCGTTTGTTTCCGCGCTTGGCGTGGCCGAACACTTGCGCAAGAGTCGTTCACTCAGCTTGCTCGTTTCCGGGAGGGCCAAGCGATGATTTTGCGCCGGCTCTCTTTCTTTCTCTTCTGCTTATCGCTGCAGCCCCTTTGGGCCGCGATTGATGCGTCGCTAATGACGATACAGCAGGTGCTTGAAAATCGGGTTTCTCAAGTCGTGCGTTTGTACGATCCCAAGGCCGTGACGCTGGTCCACTTGGAACCCAAGAAGGACAAGAGTCCCCTGCCCTACACCCCGTTCCTACTCGAAAGGCTCGAGTTTGAAACGGAAGGGATGGTCTCGCTCGATCGAATCGAAATCACCATTTTTAGCGATACACTCCAAAGCTCTGGCCCTCTCAAAGATCTACTGCTCCCGCTCACCAAACATTACGGTCCCGATCCGACCATCCAAGTCCGACCGTTTCCCGAACACAGCGCTATTCTCTCGCCGCTTAAGCGTGAGATCTCCAGCCTTGGGATGCCGTCGATCACGCGCGAAATGCAAATAGGGCTTGGTATCGGAGTTTGCCTTTTCCTGCTGCTTGGCTTTATGGCCTGGTCGCAGGGCAAGCACCGCAATCGCCTACTGCAAGCCATCGATGTTGCCGCCCGTACGGTCGGCACCTCGCTCAAACCCACGACCCCTAGCCACGCCCGGTCCACCGAAGTTAGCGCCGAAACCAGCAGGACGGGTCGCACCCCTTTATCGCTGCCCGATAAAGGGGTCTTGGCGCTGTTTGCGGATTGCTATTGGGCGCAAGAGGACGGTTACGCCCATCACCTCTGGAAACGAATGAATCTGGGCAAGCGCAGCGCGGTGCTCGCTAAAATGCCGTTCTTGGAATCCTACGTCGAATACATCACTCAATTTGAATCAAAAGACTTAGGCTACGATCTTATCCCATATTACCTAGACCCGTACCCTTTGGCGCAGCTCGACAATCAAGGTCTAGGCGACCTCGTTCGCAAAACTCCGGCCTTGCTCAATCGCTTGCCGCCGCTACGCAAAAATGCATTGGCGCTCACCGCGATGGAGCGCATCGAACTCGAGCAAAAAGCGCAAACCCTGGCCGCTCCTGCCTCGACGATGCCGGAACCGAATCCTTCGAAACCGCGGGTATTGAAGCGCAGCGGGACGATTCCGCTCTCCAACGTTCAGGAAGAATCCGAAGTCATGTCGTTTCAGTTCCTGTCGTTAGATCTCAAAGAGCAGATCCCAAGCCTCGCCTGGCTTTTGGAGTTACCGGTGGAAACCGTTGAAGAGGAGCTGAAGCAGTACTCCGCGGCGGATCTCGCGGCAGCCTGGATCGGCCCGGACAAAGTGCTTGCCGAACTTTCCAAACGCCTGCCGCCGAAAAAATTCCTGCTGATCCAATCGTTTCTCCAACAACTGAAACCGTCGCGTAGTGCCGATGCGTTCCAACGGCTGCACCGTTTTTCGATCGAGAAGCTCAAAACCGATCCTCGGGGTGAGAATGCGACGCCGGTCCAAAATGTTGCGTAGCTTGGGAATCGCAACGGTACTCACGTTCTTTCCCGCCAGCGCCCTTGGCGACCCTCCTCCTTTGATCTCGAAGGTCGAGCAGGTCCGCGACGATCAAGGCAGTCGATTCTGTTTCAATGCGGAGTTTACGACCATCTCGATTTCGGGGGTGGCGGTGAATAGTCTCGGAGCCAGTTTCGGTTTTTTCCACGCGCCCGTAAACTGGTTCGGCGCGGGCTTTACCGTGCGCCAAGGCTTCTCCTCCGCGTCACTTACCGCACTCTTTAGCGAACTCGATATGCAGCTGCAGTTTGCGCTCACCGGAAGCTTGCGGCGACGGCGCGAAATCCTCCGGCTCGATGGTCACCCCACCGTCCAGCTTTCGGAAGGCGGCAGTGGCGGACTGCGCGCCCAGGTGTTTATCCACCAATATTATTTTCACACCGGCCTCAATGCTGTTCCATTTCCCGGTTTTGGTGGGGGGCTGACTTACGAGTTTCCGTCGAGCGGTTCCCTTCACTATTCGCTAGGGCTCAGGATGGATGCCGCCTCCAACGGAATCGGCACGACTCTGTTTCCCATCCATGCGCTAGTGGGAATTGGACTCTGGTTATAACCCATACTTATCAAAGAGTTAGATGAGAAAGGCATTTCTTTCACAATTGATTGTTACGCTGAAGGGGTTGCCCCCCTCTATGCGGTACGTTTGTGGGAGATCTAAAATGCTTTCTTGGAAAAACCAAACTTACCTTGCCGCCCTGCTGCTCGCAATGGGCTGTGGCAATCAGACGGTTCCGGACCTCGGACGCCTGCTCAATCCGAACGGCGCGAATGGACCCATCGGAAACTGGGCGATCGGGTTCTCGCCGAGCTACTACACGTTTGGCTCGGTCGTCTATAACGTCGGCTCGGAGCAGACCACCATCACGGTTTCAAATATCGCCTCGGAACCGGTCTACATTGCCTCGCTCGAAGGGACGAATGCGCACTACGCCGTGATCGGCGACAACTGCCCCCGCTCACCCCAGGCGTTTGGCGCGAGCCAGAGCTGTTCGGTGACGTTACTCTTTGCTCCGAAAACTTCTGGCGTTTTGACCACCTCACTGGTGGCGACTTACGGCACCGCTCCCGGCGGCGGTTCCCTCGTTTCAACGATGTCGGCTTCGGGGACGGGCAAGACGCTGTTTGCCGGACTGGATTCAATCACCGGAATTTCCGGCACGTCTTTGACCCTCAACTGGGCGAGCAATTCGGCCGCCGCGAATTATCTGGTCTTGCAAGTCGTCGGCTCAACCTCAGTCTTCGTCGCTACCGTGGCCGCGCCGGCCACTTCGAAAACTATTTTTGGCCTCACTCCGAACACTTCCTACACCTACAAAGTGCAGATGATCGATACGTCGGGATTTAACGATGCGAACACCAAGACGCTCACGGCCACGACGTTGTCCCAACCGTCCGGAAGTCTCGATACGAATTTGAATTTTACCGGTATGGCCGAGAGCGCTCCGCTGCCTACCTCCGTCAACGCGGGGGCAAAGGCGGTCGCGATTCAGCCGGATGGAAAGATCGTCGTGGGCGGCTTTGTGTACAACACAACGGCTAGCTTTAATACCTTCGCGATGACCCGGTTCAATTCGGATGGGAGCATCGACAACACGTTTTGGGATTCGGATATCAATACCACCGTTGGCAACGTGGTCACCAAGCGCACACCGAACCTCGACGAAATCCGCTCACTCATCATCCTTGGGGATGGAAGCATTTTGGCCGGCGGAGTGGGTGGGGTGATCGGCAGCTGGAAGGCGGGAGTGATCCGCAAGTACACTTCTACCGGGGCCGTCGATAGCAGTTTTGGCACCAGTGGTGGGGTATCGTTCAATCACCTTTATGGGGCCGGCAGCCCGCTCGACTTTGATGCCCACGCCATGGCCGTACAACCCGACGGAAAAATCTTCTTGAGTGGGGTGACGTACGGGCCCCCGGTGAGTACAAGCCGATCGGCGACGTTGGTTCGCTTTGAAGCCACGGGCGCGGTGGATACGACTTTCGGCAATGCAGCCGCGGGCGGATTCTATCTGGCGGTTCCGAACGGAACGTTCGGGAGCCAGCAGCCTTATACGGGTGTGGCTTTGCAGTCGGATGGCAAAGCGGTGTGTTCCGGCTACGTGACCAATGCCACGGCCATTCCCAGTAAAAACTCGCTTCTGATTGCCCGCCACCTTCTCGATGGGACCGCACGCGACAACACTTTTGTCGGGGCCAATGGTTATTGGCTTTTCAACACCGGCGGAACGGATGAGCGCCTCCAAGCAATTGCCATCCAGTCCGACGGAAAGATCGTGGCGGCCGGTTACACGAACAACGGCGGCTTCAATAAGTTCCTGGTCGTCCGCTTGCTTTCCACCGGCGCTCCCGACACGAGTTTCGGCACGAACGGAATCGTTACCACGACAATTGGGTCGATTGATGCGCGCGCCTACGGACTTGTGATTCGCCCCTCCGATGGAAAGATCACGGTCGCCGGAGTTTCCTATCTCAGCGCCGGGGATTCTGAGTTCACTCTGGTACGGTACAATACCGACGGTTCCATCGACTCGACCTTCGGCACCTCGGGCATTGCGACCACGTCCTTCGGTTCGGGCCTGGATACCGGTGCCGCCATTGCCCAGCAGAGTGACGGCAAAACCGTTACCGCCGGTACCATCACCAGCGGTGCAGTAACGAAGATGGGTATCACCCGTCAATGGCAGTAACTTTTGCTGTTGCCGACTCACCCAAGCTCCAATAATTTTCGGCCTCATGCGAACCGTTTTTTTGGGTCTTCTGTTTGCCAGCGTCCCGGCCATTGCCGGTTACGGGGGCCGTGCCTTCGTATTCGAGGAGGAGGACTCGCTTTGCGTTCGGGTGGATCTCAGTGCGGCCACCGCCCTGGCCGGGTTTCGAGGTGTGCGATCGGCGTACGACGGTAATTACCGCTGTGAATTCAACGGCGAAGGCCGGGCCACTGCGTGTTTTTTCAGGTTTGGCTTAGATGGGCGGGCACACCCGGTAGGTTACGCGCCCTGCCCCCCTAGCGTGCCTTCCGTCGTGGATGGCGTGGCCGGCGTCACGCTCGAACGGGGCCTGGCCAAAGTGCGAATTGGGTCCTGGGCCGGTCTTTGGTTGGCCAAGCAGTGGTTTCCTAAGGAGGCGGCCGAAAGGGCTACCCCCCTCGCCAATGCCGACGTGGACTGCCGGGGATCGCGGGTCGGAAAACTCCGCCAGCGCATGTACTCTTGCTATTTTGGCTTCACCCATGAGGGCAAAAACACCCTCACGGGCCCCTGAGGACTGGCTCGCCATAACGAGAAACTGTCCAAAAACCACCCACTTTCTTACAATCCCAAAAGGATCGCCCCCTTCCCATATCCCGCCATTTCCCGACGTGTTAAATCCTTCCGCCGGATGCAGAAGGGACTTCAATACTCGGAATCAGTCTTTCGAGAGCTGAAGCTTTTGGAGTTGATTATCGATGGGCTGTCGGAAGGTGTGGCGGTGGGACACCGCGACGGCGGCCTGGTTTTGTTCAACTCGGCCGCCCGGGAGATGGGCTTTAGCGTTACCAAGGAACCACGGGAAAAGTGGTCCGAACACTACGGGATCTTTTACCCCGATGGCCGAACCCTCGTCCCCAACGAAGATCTACCGATGTGTCACGCCCTAGCCGGCAAAACGATTTCTGACTTCGAAATGGTGATTCGCAACCACAAAGGGACGCGCATTATCACCGCCGATGCCCATCCGATTCCGCCCGAGATGGGGGTGGTGGTCTTTAAAGACATCACCACCGAGCGCATGAAATCGCAGGCGCTGGAGTCGGCCAAAGAAGCGGCCGAACAGGCCAGTCGCATGAAGACCGAATTCTTGGCGAATATGAGCCACGAAATCCGAACCCCGTTAGGCGCGGTATTAGGCTTCTCGGAGCTCCTAGCGGATTCGCGACAGTTTACGGGGGAGACCGCCCTTTGGGTTTCTAGTATCCGCCGCAATGCCGAACACCTTTCGACGCTGGTGGACGGCGTGCTCGATCTTTCAAAAATTGAGGCCGGAATGCTGTCACTGGCCCCCGAGTGGACGACGCTCGCCCGTTGTATCGACGAAACTTTGGAATCCCAAGTCTCCGTGGCCCGTTCTAAAGGCCTCACCCTTTCGATTACTCGCGAGCCGGGATTGCCCGAAATGGTTTACGTCGACGATGTAGCCATTCGCCGCATTCTTCTAAACATTGTTGGCAACGCGGTGAAGTTCACCAACGCCGGTGAAATCAGCGTGCGCATTTCGCGGGGCACCGGTGGAATGATCGAAATGCGGGTCGAAGATCCCGGCATCGGGATTTCGCCCGAGTCGCACGGCAAGCTTTTTCAACCTTTCTCGCAGGCGGACGGTTCGCTGAGCCGTCGTTACGGCGGGACGGGACTGGGATTAATCGTGTCTCAGCGTCTTGCCCAGATGATGGGTGGCGATGTGCGCCTGCTGCGTAGCGCTCCCGGCCACGGCAGCCTCTTCTCCATTACCTTCCGCGCGATGCCTGAACTGCGTTCGGGAGCCTCGCGGCGCCCTCCCGTCGAACGCCGCTTGGTTGGGAACGCACCCGACCTACCATCCTACCTTAAGTCAAAACCACTGGCGGGTCGTCGTATCTTGGTGGTCGATGACAATGAAGACATGCAGCTGCTCTTGCGCAAACTGCTGACCAGCGCCGGCGCCAAAGTCTTTCAGGCCAATGACGGATCTTTGGGGGTGGAAACGGCCGGTCGGGAAACATTGGATTTGATCGTGATGGATGTGCAGATGCCAAATCTCGACGGATACCAAGCGACCCAGCGCCTGCGATCTTCGGGCTTCATTAAGCCCATCGTGGCCTTGACCGCGCATGCGCTGGTGGAAGAACGGATAAAGTGCCTCGATGCTGGCTGCAACGACTACTTAAGCAAGCCGGTGAACCCCACCCAGCTCCTCACGACGTTAGCGGCTCTGACCGCCGATATCGACGTCGAAAACACGGTCGCGGCCGCGCACGGATTACCAGCTTGAGGGTTATTGTGGTTTCCGCGGTGATCGCGGCGGCGGCGCGCCAAATCGCGCGACCAGCGCCTCGCGAATCGCATCCAAGTGGGTGGTAAATGCGAAGTGCGAGGCTCCCGTTAGGACGATATAATCCGCGCCCATCTGCTTGGCCTGTCTGATCTGAGTTTTCAGGGGTAAAAGGCGGTCGTCGCTACCAGCGATTACCAACTTTTTGAGGTCTGGCTGGGTTGCCAGCTGGCTTACTGTCCAGTCACCTTCCCGGGAGTCGGCACGCCAATTTTTCAGGATGAAACGCACCATCTCCGGGGAACAGGCCTTTCGATCCGATTCGAGTAGCTTGCGCACATTCGCTTCATCGCGGTCATTCCAAACTAGGCTCCCATAAGCCAAAGCCCAATCAATGAGATGATTTCGATCCTCAGCCTTCGACGCCAGTTCTTGATCCATGAGTTCGGGCAGCAATGGGCCGGGAATGTTGGAGAACAAGGACCCCACCCGCAAATCCATCACTAAATTCTGTTGGGTGATGTAGTTGCTATCTGCGCCCCGCAGCTTTTTTCGCAGAGTCTCGGTTTCGCTATAGGCGGCGTGGGTCAAGTAGGACGAAATGGGTACGACCCCGGCGAGGTTCAATTCCTTGCCATGCCGGGCCGCCACTTCGGCGGCAAAAACACCACCGTAAGAGTGGCCCACGAGGACCAACGGCCGTCCTTGAAATTGCTCCGAGTTCTCCCGCAATTGTTGGGCAAAGTCCTGAATAAAACTGTCGTACAATTCAAAGCGACCCTTGGCGATGGAAGTCACATCATAGACGTGAGCCTTTCGGTGCTCACCCCCACCCGGGGGGTCGACGAAGAGCAGATCAAACTGCGTCGAGAGCAGGTTTAAGGGTTCGAGGGTTTTGTGGCTTAAGCCCGGACCGCCGGGAATGAGCACCATAATCGGCCGCCATTGGGCAGCCGGATTGGAGCTGGGTTCAAAATAGAATGTGCTGCGGGGACCTCGCACCTCCGACTCTTGCCCAACTTCAATGCGTGTAATCGGCGCAGCGGTGATACGGATCACACAACCTCGATGATCCGGCGCGACCCAATTCTCTCGCGCGCGCGATTTAGTCATGCCCGCGACGGTGTCAGCTCCCGTAAAGAACGCAGCCGATACAGCGAGAAGCTGTAGAAGCTTGATAGAATTGGAGGTGGGCATTGCCCCGTGAAATACCACAACCCGCTGTTTAGTTGCAGCTTTTGCAAACCACTAAACCAAACTTAATGGGACCTTTACCGGTTTATCAGGTTTCTAGGCAGGGGGATGGAGAACCAAAAAGTGGAGCCCACTCCCTTGATACTGTGACAACCAATTTTTCCGCCCATCAGTTCCACCAGGCGCTTGGAAATGGAAAGGCCCAGGCCGGTCCCCCCATAGCGCCGGGTCGTCGTGGCGTCGCCCTGTACGAAAGGTTGAAAGAGTTTCTCCATCTGGCCCGCGTCCAGGCCAATGCCGGTATCAATGATCTCAAAGCGCACACAGTTACCGGGTCCGCCTTGGGGATCGGGTTGCACGCGTAACGTGACCGAACCCGTATCGGTGAACTTCAAGCCATTGCCTAAAAGATTCAAGAGCACTTGCCGAAGCCGAGTCGGGTCTCCCACCACCGTCATGGGAATCTCCGCGGCTAGATCGGTGTGCAACGTCACCCCTCGTTCCAAGGCCTGGGGTTCCAAAACCTTGACCGCTTCGCGAATCAACTCGCTCGGATCGAACGGAACATTTTCCAGTTCGAGTTTGCCCGATTCCACTTTGCTGAGATCCAGAATGTCGTTAATCACCGCGAGCAGCGATTGGGCGGAAGACTGAATGGACTCGGCGTAGTCGCGTTGCTCCTCGGTCAGGGCTGTTGATAGTAAGAGCGTCGTCATTCCAATGACACCGTTCATCGGGGTGCGAATCTCGTGGCTCATATTCGCTAAGAAGATCGACTTCATCTGGGAGGCCTCGAGCGCCATCTGTTCGCGCGCGCGCAGCTGGGCGCGTTCCTCGGCGAGGTGCTTTTGATCGTCGATGTCGGTCGCCGTTCCTACACGAATAAAGGGCTGGTCACCCACTTTGGGCATGGTGTGGGTCCGGCCCAAATGCCAGCGGTAAACGCCGTCCCGGCGGCGAATCCGGTACTCCATCTCAAAACCCTCGGAAAGGTTCAGCTTCATTTTGGATGCGGCTTCGATGATAGCGGGAAGATCTTCGGGGTGAATGACACTCTGCCACCCGGAGGCATCCAAGGAACCGTCCGGCAAACCGGTGTATTCGTACCAGCGGCGATTGTAGTAGGCCATGCTGCCGTCGGCGTTATTCACCCAAACGATCTGGGGGATGTTTTCCGCCAAAAGGCGAAAACTTTCTTCACCCGCAGAATCCAAGGAATGAGCAAGCCAACTGCCGTCGTTTCTCAATTTCAGCACCCTGAGTGCCCAATACCCTTTCGACCGCAAAATCAAAAGAGGGATCTTCGGGCTTAAGGTGAGGCGGGAGCGCTTTCTGCAGCAGCCTTAGCGTCTCCCTTGCCCATTAAGCTCACGGCCACATAGGAATCAAAGAGCGTCATGGGTACGCGGTAGAACACAAACTCCAAGAACTGGGAATACCAGGCCCGCCGAGCCTCCGGGGATTTCCTCACCTCGGCAACTGCCGGTAGGTTCCAAAACGCTTTGAATCGACGCCGATCCGCAAAGTGCCGCTGGAGTTTTTCCCAGACCGACCCGGAAACCAGGTGTTGGAAAAGGGTCTTCCAACCCGATGCCTTTTTCTCGTTTTCCGCGGCGCTGGGCTCCGTCGCCGGTGGCGCGTCTGGCCAAAAAGACTGGAAAAACTGCCGCACCATCCATCCCCGCCAGGCATCCGGGCCTTTGTGGGGAATGCCATGCTGTTCGGCGAGGGCGTCCCACTTCGCCTGAAACGGGGCGGAATTCATGCGCTGGACTTCGGGAAACAGCCTTAGCTCCGCCTGCTTCGCCGCGATCGAATCCTTCAACGAGAGGTACAACCCAAATACGGAAATGAACGCTGCCGTGGCCAGCCCATTTGCCATCCAAACACTCGGATCGAATAGGGAGGCGCCCCAAGTCGCCACCGCACTCATCGCGGTCTTGATCCCGAAAAGCATGACGATCTCGAAGGGATAGAGGTTGGCAAATCCCCAAAGCCGGAGTGCGAATTCTTTTAGGAGACCACTCTTGCCGGCAATCATAGCGGGAATGCGTCCATACAGTTCAAATCGATCCCGAGCGGGCGGCAGTTCCGCCGCTTCTTGCGAGGGATTCGTCTCGGCCAAGACCTGCACGTCGCGTGGAGTGTTCCGGGCACTCACTTCGCTTTGGAGCCACATCATGACCACGGTATTTAGGAACATCTCCCAGGGCGTGCGGTAGTTCGGGTCGCCCGCGTGATTCCACGCCGCTATTCCCATGGCAATTCCCTGGAAGCTCAACACAACAAAGAGACGTTTCACTAGGTCGAAGAGGACGACCGGGTCTTTGCGCAACTCCTCCGATTTCACCGCGCTGAAATTCTTCGAAAACTCGCTGCCGATGCCTCTGAGAAAGGCCATCAATCCCTGGGTGAATGTTTGGCGGGTCTCTTCAGTGGTGGTGCCCGTCCCGATACGAAAGATCCAGCGATTGAGCTGGTCTCGGGCCAACCCGAACGTTTCGCTACTGTAGCCGATAAGGATCGGTAGGGCGAGGGCACGCACTTCATTGGCGGCGCTTTGCAGGCGCAAAATCGTGCACTTTACATTCTGTCCGCACGCCTTCGCATTTTCGATTTCAAGGGTGATCGCGCGAATGGCCTCAACCGATTGAGCAATGGCGGCTTCGGCCGCGGCCGTCGCGCGAGCGACTCGGAGTTGCGTCGCAGTCGGGACCCGAGCCACCGCCGCCGGGCAATCCTGGGCCGCAATCGCCTGCTCCGCCAGTTCCATTTCGAGACTGCTGGGAATCTGCGGAACGGCCGGCGCGAGCGATTCTTGGGGGGTGGGCGCGGGGAGCCGGGGAAGCTCATCGTCCGCACGCAGTGAAGGCGGAAGAACGGTGTGAAGAATCAAAACCCAAGCTAGAACGGCGCGCACCAACATCTGCCAGCCTCTTCCATTGAAAACGGATCAACCCTGAAAGCGGTCGACCATATCATGGGCCGGCGAGTTGTCTACCGTTCAGCGTGCTAGACGGACGGAGGCTTGGGTGGCGGGGATCGAGACGTTCCACGGGGGAAGATCGCCTAACTCGTCTTTCGGTTCGCGACCGAGGCGCAGTAGGTTGTCCCACTCATAGTCAAGATAGGTCTCTTGGTCCTCTTCGCCGAATTCGTCCGAGCGATTGTTTTTTTGGTCGCAGAAATCGCCGGGGTGATAGGTGGCGCTGGAGCAAAGGCTGTATTTCGCCGACTTCGGATCGGAGACCATGGTCTTGACCCAATCTTCCAGAAGCATCGGGCCACCGGGATCAATGGCTGGATCCACGACCCGCACTTTGCCAAGATCGTCTTTGAACGCGGCGACCACGTGGTACCACCACGAGACGGAGCCACCCGGCGCGTTTTTGGTTTTCACGTGTAGGTTTCCGAAGATGAAAAGTTTGTGAAGCTCGCCGTAGCCTTTTTGATCGGCCATATGTCGGGCCACCGCCGCGCGGGTCCAACAACCATCCTGGGGATAAAGCCAGCTCACCCGCCGCGCAAATTTCGTGTCGCTCGGCAGGAATAGGAATCGGGTATCGCGGATGTATTCGAACATCTCGTCCGATTTTTTGATCGTCGTCAGCCGGGACGTGTCGAGATCGTCCCATTTGACCGAGGCCTGTTCGGCCGAGGGATTGGTCGGAGTCGCGATCACCACGCTTCTTGGCAAATTGCGATCCCGCGCGGCGCGATAACTCTCCCCGGGAAAGCGTTGGGCCGAAACGGCAAAAAGCGACGACGAGAAAACTGCGGCAAGAACAATGGCCTTACTTTTCACTGCATCACCTCAAACGGGAACGGGGATGGGTTGCGCGCCGGGAACCCGGTACCGGGAATCCTTCGGATCGATAAAAAGTTTGTGTTTGTGACCGTCGACCGCGGTGGTTTCGATCGTCACGCGCTTGAGCGCCTTTAAGTCTTGGTACACGGCGGAGGTGAGCGTGAAGCGATGTTGTTTGCCGCCGTGGCCGTGCCAGAAATCGAGGGTGAGGTCGTTTCCATCGAGGATGTACTGGACCTTGACCACTCCGGTCTTGGGCCCCAGCGAACCGTCCAGGTAAAGCGCCATCGCGTAGGTATCGTAGAGCGTGACCTCACCGGGAACGAACCGGATACCACGGGCACGGCGGCTGCCGGCTGGGTCGCTTTCGCGACCGCAACCCACGACCAAAGGGAGCACGGAAAGCCCCGCCCATAACTCCCAGACGTACCGCAAGAACTGGCGTCGATCCTTCATGCGAGTCTCCTTAAAGGGAACGCGAAAAGACGGGTGTTTTTTTAATTATCGCCTACGAACCCACTTGGAACGTCGCATTGAATGCGAATTGATCTTAACTTTCGATGACAAGACCGTCGGGAAAAGACCCGCGGCGGCGTGCGCATTGCCGCACCGCCAGATATCCTGAAATAGCATCTAGATACCCGCAGCGGTGCACCCCTTAAATTTAGGAGCGACTATGCGTCTGGCTTTTCTGGCTTTGGCGACCGCGGTGGTTTTCCTTGGGGCGGGGCGGGCGTCGAGTCTCCCGGACTACTACCTCGTTCGACTCGAGTGGAAGAGCCCTCAGCAGGTGGGGGAACTCGTCGAACAGGGATTTGATATCGCCGGGGTCGATCTAGAAAACCGATTGTTCTCCGTCATTACCGACCGGGTAGGACTGAAGCAGCTCAAGAACATCCGCGGCATCAAACCCCTTTCCTCCAGGCTAATCGTCGAAACGCTCGATTCGGGCTATAAAAAACCCTCGGATATCGAAGCCGCGCTCAAAACCATTGAACGCAATTACCCGGGTCTAGCCGTGATCGACGTCATTGGACGGTCCACCGATGGGCGCGACCTCTACGCCATCAAGCTGACCGATCGTTTTTTCATTCCCGAGCACGAAAAACCGACGATTCTCATCGATGCCATGCACCACGCGCGCGAAGTCATGACGCCGGAAGTGGCCTTAGACATGGCGGATTATCTCACTTCGCGCTTTGCAACCGATGCGAAGGTGAAAGAGTGGATGCGCCTCAACGAGATTTGGATCGTCCCCATGGTGAACCCCGACGGAAACAATCGGGTTTGGACGGCCGAAAGCCAATGGCGCAAAAACACCCGCGGCGGGTACGGCGTCGACAACAACCGCAACTACCCTCAGTTCTGGGGAAGCTGCAAGGGCTCATCCACCAACGTGAATTCCATGACCTACCGTGGGCCGAGCGCGGCTTCCGAACCGGAGACGAAGGCACTGATGGATCTGGCCAGCCGAATCAAACCGGTGATCAATCTCACGCTCCACAGTCCGGCCGAGATGGTGCTCTACCCCTACGGCTGCCCGAATGAAAAACTTCCGGCCTCGCAAGGCGCGGTGATTAAGAAGATGGCGTCCGAACTGGGCCGGAAGCTCGTGCGGGATTCGGGGAACGGAACGTATTCCGTCGGCACTCCACCCGATCTCCTCTACCCAGCCGATGGCGGATCGATCGACTGGATGTTCGCGAAACTGGGCGCGCTCGCTTTTGTCATTGAGATGAACTCGGACAACCAAGGGTTTCAGCCTTCGTTCTCGCGCTGGCGCGATGCGACCGTGCAAAAGATTCGCCCGGGTTGGCAGTACCTCCTCGATCGGGTTTCGGGTCCCTCCCTACGCGTAGAAACCGGGGTGGGCCAGCGCACGCGACTCGAAAGTCCCTCCGGAGCGCTCATTCAAGAAAAAGAAGCGGATCCGAAAGGCTGGACTCACTTCATCGTCGAACCCGGCGATTACCGCGTCGTCAATCCGGGAGGCAGCTGGGGTGGCACGACGGTATCAGTAAGTGCCGGCACGGCCGTCTATCGCCGCTAGGCCGACTTGTCTTCTTCCGAATAGTCGACGAGAAACGCGGCCGAGTTTTTCAAATCTTCGCGGCGCTTGTCGTAGCGCTGAATCATCAAGGGCGTCGACCAACCGGCCAGGTGCTGCACGGAGCGATGGGTGGCTTTGCGATCGAGCGCATTGGAAATGCAGGTCGCCCGGCACGAGTGGGGCGAAACTTTTTTCAAAACCCCTGCCTTTTTCGCGTAGCGCACGACCAGGTAAGTGATCGCGTTGGGGTTCAGGGCCTTGAGCGTCACCCCAAAGCGCGGATTCTTCGTCGGCGTAAAGAGCGGCGCTTCCTTGTCCTGCCGATCGCGCCCGCCAACGTGGAAATAGTGGTCGATACGAGCCAAGAGCAGCGGCGTTAACGGCAAGACTCGCACCCGATGTCCCTTCCCCCGTACCCGTAGGACCGGCACCCCCCGCTCGGAATCGAGATCACCCATCTTCAAACCGATCAACTCACCCTTACGCACCCCCAGGTAGAGCAACACG
>CAZFMF010000054.1:0-20816 GCA_964519985.1 uncultured Pseudobdellovibrionaceae bacterium
AAAAGAGTAGCTGCACCAGTGATGCCCCGCCCCTTGGGGCGGGGAGATTCACTTTCGGGACCAAAGGGTAGCGGGTGCGCACCTGTCACCTTTTGGGACCTGAAGTAGATGGGCACCTTTTCACGCATCGCGTAGCGATGCGAGGTTGCTTCGGGCCGGGGGCCCTCGCAACGACAGGTTTCTTTTGACACCACTCTCTAGAAAAAAACACCGATGACGCGGGGGCTCTGCGCCTAGCTTTGCTGGCACGCCGTTCGCAATTCTAGCGGTCGGCATGGCCTGGGTTCCCTTCATCGAAGGAGTGGCGTTCTCCACGCTTTTGCTCCTCCTTTCCTTTTGTGTCGAATACGCGCTGGGACACGGCGTCGCCTTTCCATGGGTGATCCTCTGCGCGGCGCTCTTTCCCCTTTGGTTAGCTTTGGCCTCGGCATCGGCACGGATGGGGCGAGTCCGTTGCGCGGAATTGGAATGGGCCGAACTCGCCGGGCCCTTTCACGGAACGCGAACGCTACCTTCGCGGCGTGACGGAATCTTAGGTTCCGCGGGGGCTTTGCTTGGCGTGGGCTTTTTTTTCAGTGTGGTGCCGCCAGCATGGGGGCTGGCGACGCTCGGGTGGGCGGCGCTTCTCTTTGTCCTGGAGAAGCGTCGCCTGACCCTTCAAATCCGTCGACAAACGCTCACCCGTCGGGAGCGCGATCTACTCCGTCGTACCCTGCGCGAAAACCTGCGCGGTCTTCGCACTTTTCGATCCCTCGGGGCCGAACGGTTTCTGGAACGTCGCCTGGGCGATCGATTTGCGTTGTTCCTCTCTCGAGTGCGCTCCGCGACAATTGCCGAAGGTTGGCTCGAACAACTCCTGCCCGTGTTTGTGGTGGCGGGTTTGTGCGGCCTCTTAACCCAAGTCTACCGTCAGTCTCCGATGCTCGTCGTGTCGGTCGGCTTTATGGGGTGGGCCGCTTACTGCGCCGTCCAGCGCGCCGCCGCGGTGACCGTGGAGCGATTGGGCGCGCGCACCCGAAAAGTCGCCACGGCACATCCGCTGATCCCTTTGCGATCGATGGGGGAGAAGTTGGAGCGCATCCGGCGATTTGAGTTTGAGGATCTCGTGCTCGACGAGGCCTCGGGACGCTTCGGCAGTTTTGATCTGCAGCTCACGCGTGGGCGCGTTCATTTTTTGACTCAACCCGATCTTCAGGATGTGCGTTGGGTCCTAGGCGCTCTCGCCGGATTGGTACCGGCACGCTCGGGAACGGTGGTCGCCCGCGATGCCGAGGGAAATATTCTCTGGCGGCATGAGGCCGATCGCGGTTCGTTGGTGCCGAGCGACTGGGTGGCCTACTGGGAACGCCGCCCGGTTTTCTTGCCCGGGAGTATCCGGGAAAACCTTCTGCTCGGAAATCCGGACCATCGGAGCGATTGGCGCGTCTGGGAAATCCTGGAGAAGCTTGGGGCCGATGGCTTGGTCCGCGAACTCGGTGGTCTCGACTCGGTCTTACCGGTAGACGCGTGCGACCGTTCCGAGCTGCTTTTGCTATCCCTCGTTCGCGCCCTCATTCCGGGAAGGCCCCTGCTCGTGATGGAACATCCGGGGTTTGTCGGCGAGTGGGAATGGCTACAGGAGCGCTTATACCGCTTTAAGGATTTTCCGGCGACCGTCGTCGGCGCCGTAATGACGCCGTCTCTGAGCGTCGCGCGAGAAGTGCCAATACCGACCAGAGCAGAAGAGCCACGAGTTGAAGCCCATGGTGGACTGTAGCCACCGCAAAGGCCGGGGAAGAATCCAAACCGAACGTTGTGAGCGCGACCGCGATCGCCGCTTCAAACGGACCGACATTCGCAAAGGAAACCGGAACGGCAATCGCCAAATTTAAGGCCACAATGACGAAAACGGCGTTCGCAAAACTTAAAGCCAAGCCTTGGGTTTCACTTAGGGCAATGAGGGAAAGCACCTCACCCGACCAGCATAGAATTCCCATCGCGTAGCCCAGAACGAGCCATTTCGGGCGCACGAGGCAGAGGGTTCCATTACGAAACTCCGTCGACCACTGGGAAATCCGCTGGGCCCGGCGCAGCAGGACGACGACCGTCAGCGCAACCAACAGAAAAATGCCGACCGCGATGAGCGCTTTTCCCAAGGAGAGCTGCTGAAGGCGTTCTTGAACGCTGGGATGCCGGTACGATCCCCACGCGATGGCCATGAAGATTAACGCCGACATATCGACGATACGGTCGGCCAGCAAAACGCCCGCGGCCGAGAGCAAGGTCAAGCGTTGGGGTTTCGCCTTGGAAAAGAGAAAGCATTTGAGTACATCGCCCGCGCGGGCCGGAAAGAAGGTATTCACGGTTTGGCCGAGCCCGATGGCGTAGACGACCCGACGAAAGCCGGGGTGAAGTTCCCGAGGGATTAGCACCTGGTATCGCAGGATGAGAAAAAGGATTTGGAGGAAGTTTCCTAAAAAAGCGAGGAGCACGCAGCCCCACCCCATTGATTGCATGGCCCGCCAGACGGCCTGCGGATTGATGGCGGCCTTGGACGCGGCGAAAACGCCAATCGCCATGACGATCAAAGTGGAAAGCGAAAGTTTCAGCCAGTTTTTGCGGATCGCTTCGATGGGGGGATGGTAGACAGTTCTCCCGCCCCTGACAATCACCGCCGCCGACTCTGACCGGATCTTATTTCACGGCCGAGACGGGCTTGCGTAACGCACCCGCGAGAGGCAGATTCGTGCGGTGGCTCTGGTCGTTCAAAAATACGGTGGCAGTTCGCTCGCCAGCCCCCAACACGTTCGGCGGGCGGCCGAGCGCCTCCGCCTTCTGAAAGCGAGCGGAAAAGAAGTCGTGGTCGTTGTTTCGGCCATGGGGCGCATGACCGATATGTTGGTGCGTTTGGCGCACCGCACGGTCCAAAAGCCGTGTGAACGCGAGATGGATATGTTGCTGAGCGCGGGAGAGCGCGTCTCGATGTCCTTGCTGGCCATGGTGCTTCACGAGATGGGCGTTCCGGCCATTTCGTTTACGGGATCACAAAGTGGGATTGTGACGACCGGCGATCATACGAATGCTCGCATTATCGATATTCGCGCCCACCGCATTCGTGACGAGCTGGCGAAGGGAAAAGTCGTAATCATCGCCGGGTTCCAGGGGGTGAGCGAAGCGAAGGAAGTGACGACCTTGGGAAGGGGAGGATCGGATACCACCGCGGTGGCGTTGGCGGCCGAGCTGGGGGCCGAATGTTGCGAAATCTTGACCGACGTCGATGGGATTTTTACGGCCGACCCTCGCGTAGTTCCTTCCGCTATTCGAATCGAACAGTGTTCTTACGACGAAGCACTGGAACTGGCGAGTCGCGGGGCCAAGCTGCAATCCCGTAGCGTGGAAGTGGCCAAGCGTTTCAATGTTCCCGTTCGCGTGGCGCCCGCGAGAAACGCGACCGCCCCGGGGACCCTGATATCGTCGACAAACGGCGGGAAGAATGTGGAGCGATCGGTGATTCGCGGGGTGGCCACCCGCGACGGGCTCACGTATTTTCGTGCGCACGGCAATCTTTCAAGATTGCGGCCGATCCTGGATGCGGAGCGGATCATTCCGCGGCATTTTCAAGTGAGCGATGGTGAGTGTTCGTGGCTTTCCGATCTCGAGGTTTCGCCGCGTTTGCGCGACCGGTTGATGTCCGAAGGGATCTCGTTTGAGGAAAGCGGTAAGGCCTGTTTGGTTTCCGTAGTCGGTGAGAGCATCAGTGATGCGCGGGACGTCGTATCGGGATTTTGGGAAACGGTGGAAGCCAGCGGGGCGCGGGTCATCGCCATGACCTCAAACTCACTCTCCTTGTGCGTGGCCGTGGAATCGGCGAGCAAGCCGTTGGTCGCGCAAAAACTGCATCAACGGTTTATTGAGTCGCATTGAGCCGTCATTCCGACCGTAGCGATTGAGTGGTTGAGTCGCCGTCATTCCGAGCGTAGCGAAGGAATCTCGCATCGCCGAAGGCGATGCGGGTTTGCTTCGGGCCTGCGGCCCTCGCAATGACGAAATGACTGAAAAGGAAGTGGGTACCTTTCAAAAAAAAGGCGCCGGCGGCGCCCACTCTTTTGGAATGGTCAACCGCCAGCGCCCATTTTTCTTCCAGAGGAGAGAGCAGGAAGCCCTTCCTTGAGCCTGGTCCTACGACCTTATGCTCTTGGACTGACTCAAGGCGCTCTCACCTCCGTACTAGGCAAACTGACCATCGTACCACCCCCTTTCTCGGGGCATATAGCCCCCGAGGCTAAGGAGCCTCAGTCATTCAAGTGTACCCGTTTTCACCCATCCCCCAAAGCCCCTTGATCCACCTGTAGAGCCAACAACGGCTCTTAAAATATTGAAATTATTAAAATATCATCCTTAATCGAGCTCTTCTTAATAGATGACGCAACGTGCTATAATTATGATGAAACCTGTGGTTGGGGGTCTTTTGACTAACCGCTGAAGTTCTTTACCGATTTTACCGAAGTGGATTCGAGGGGATCTGCTTATGTTGGCTTATATCGGAATTCTGGTGGCTGGGGGCGCGGCCTTCTACTTGGGGCGAAATATTTTCGCCGGAGAGTTGGAAGGCGCCGCCGCGAGTCGTCTGGAAGCCCAACGCAAAAAGGCCAACAACGCCCTACTGCGACTGAACCGCCCGCTCTTCACCTCATTGGTGATGCCGTACTCCCAGCGCATCAAAGCGCCCGATTGGCGCAAGAAATGGCGCCGCATGATCATCTCGGCCGGGCTCGAAGACGAACTCGACGCCGAAGACCTCATGGCATTTCGCATTCACTTGGGCGTCGTGGTCCCGTGTTTCCTCCTAATCTACTTTTTAGTCACCGGCACATCGATTTCGTATTGGATGATCCTGTTCATGATCGGCGGGGGACTCTTCTATCCCACCGCGTGGGTCTCGGGGACCCGCAAGAAGCGGCAATTCGAAATTCAGTTACAGCTGCCCTTCGTGATCGATCTGCTCACGCTGTCGACCGAAGCCGGCCTCGATTTCATCGGTGCGCTGCAAAAGGTCGTAGAGAAAACTCGCTCCGGCCCGTTGGTGCAAGAAATTGAGCGCATGTTGCAGCAGATCCAACTCGGTACGACCCGCGCGGATGCCCTGCGTGAGTTTGGATGGCGCGTCGACTTGCAGGAGATTTCCTCACTCGTCGCCGTCCTCGTGACCGCCGACCAAATGGGAAGTCCCCTTGGAGCCGTTTTACGCGTTCAGTCCGATCTAATCCGAACGCAACGTTTCACGAACGCGGAGAAGAAAGGGGCCGCGGCGTCTCAGAAGCTGCTCTTCCCCCTGATCTTCTTCATTATGCCGGCAGTGTTCATCATGATTTTCGGACCCGTCATCCTTGGATTTCTGGGAGGCGGCCAATGACGGTGCAAGCGCTTAAGACGCAGAACCGGGTATTGATTTCGCAATGTAGAATCGCGCGCGATTTCTTCTCGCGCTTCATGGGACTGATGGGCCGTCGCCACATCGATGCGGACGAGGGCGTCCTGTTTCCCAAGTGCAACTCGGTCCACACCTTCTTCATGCGCATTCCGATCGACGTGGTCCGTTTGGATGCCGGCGGCCGTGTGGTGAAGGTGGAACCGAACGTCGCGCCCTGGCGTCTACTGATGCCGTCGCGCGAGACGAAACACATTTTGGAACTCCGGGCGAATCGCAGCCAAGAACTGGGCATCGCGGCGGGAACACTTTTGCAGATTGAGGGGGTCTGGTCTTGAAGATTGAGATCCGACATAATGGCGAGGTCGTTTTTGCCAAAGACCTCGGCGAAGGTTCGTATACCATCGGCCGGGCCGAGGAGTGTCCGATCCGTCTGAAATCCTCGCGTATCTCCAAGCAGCACGCCGCCTTAGTGATCAAGGGAAATCGGGCCGCGATCATCGATTTAGGATCCTCGAACGGTGTCTTCATCAACGGAGTTATGGTGAAGAAGCAGCGCATCGAGATCGGTGACGCGGTGGATATCGCCGGCTTCGCGTTGGCCGTGTTGCCGAGTCGTTCGGGTGGACGAAGTGAGATGGCGATGGGTGGGTTCGACGGCAACGCCGCCCTGGCCCACGGAATGTCCGACCCGATCCCCCAGGAAGTCACGCCGCAGGAGAAGTTCCTGGCTCTCGTTGATTCGAAAGTCTTGCTCCCGTTCTACGAGATGATGAAGCGCTTCGACTGGCGCTGGCTTTTGGTCAGTATCTTGATGAGCGCCCTGGTGCTTTCGACTCTGCTGTCGGTCATCCCGATCGTTCGTTGGGGGCGTCAGATCACCAAAAAAGAAGCACTTTCGCGCGCGCACTCAATTGTGGCTCAGGCCGTGCGCGAGAACTACCGCATCCTGAGCAAGTCGAACGACTTCACCCGTCTGACCGTGGAGAACATGGAAGCGGAGCAGGGAGTCTTAAGTGCTTACGTCATCGATCCTAAAACCACCGGGATCTTGGCACCCGCGAAGTATTTCAATAAGAGCGTGACCGACGTTTATTCCTTGCTCGCGATCAAGAAGGTTCTCGAGGCTAAGGAAGAACAGGTTTCGGTGGAAAAGTCGGACGACGTCTACATCGTGGCGCAACCGGTTTACATCTATCAGCAGGAAGCCGGCGATCGAGTTTTGCAAGTGATCGTGATGGCGATCTTTCAACTGAATACGGGCATCACGTCGACTTTTGAGCCGTTGGTCGAAGCCGCGCTTTTCTCGGTATTGATGTCGCTCGCGGCCTTCTTCCTGATTTACAAAATGTTCACGCATCCGATTGCCCAACTTCAAGAACAGCTGGACAACGCGCTGAAGGGCGAAGGCGGCAGCATCAGCATCGAAGCCAAGTTCCCCGAGTTGCAGAATCTCGCCACCGTGATGAACTTCTCTGTCAGCCGCGCCCAGGGCGGCGGTTCGAATCGCGCGGGAGCGATTGAGATGGAGGATACGGAGCAGGAAGACGGTTTCTATACCAAGGCCGTCACCGGTTTTGAAAAGGGTAGCTCGGACGGACTGCTCCTTCTCGATGCCGAGAAGAAAGTGAAGTTTGTTGGAAAAATTTTGGAGGACTTGATCGGGATGCGCAACCAGTACGCACAGGGCCAGAATGTGAGTGACGCGTGTCGCGACCAATCCTTCGCCGGTACGGTGATCGATCTTGCGGACAGCGTGGTGCGATCGCTCGGCGAAGTGCAGAGCGCGCAATTAGATATTAACGGAATCTCCCGAACGATGATGGGAGTGGGTCACAAGAATTCGGCGGGTGAAATCCGATTTATTCTTATAACCGTGAAGATGGCAACGAGTTGATAAAGAATGTCGACGGCAAAGAAAAACGATAAGCGGCGAGACAAGCCGTACCTAGAGCAGACGGGCGGCGCTGGCCGTGGGCGCACGTTTGAGCTTTCGCGCGATATGCTGCGAATCGGGCGCACCGAAGACAATGAAATCGTCATGAAGAGCGATTCCGTGTCGCGGACCCACGCCCACCTGAAGCGCACCATGAATGGCGATTGGTTCTTTCAAGACAATAGCAGCAAGAACGGCATCCGGGTGAACGGCAAACGCGTGTTGGAGGCGCGGCTTTCCGATGGTGACGTGCTCGGTGTCGGAGATTTTACTTTTAAATTCTTCGAAGCCACGCCCTCGGCCGAGCAGGAGAGTGCCTCGGAAAAGACTTCGCCCGCTTTGGCCTACGTCCCGATCCCCCCGCCGTCGCCCGCGTGGAAGACAACGGTGGATCGTCTAACCCTCTACGCCAAGCTCGCCGGGACCTATCTACCTAAGATCGTCACGTACTTGGAACAAAACTCTTGGGCGGCGGGACTCCTGGTCGGAGTCTTGATCGGCGGGGGCCTGTGGTGGAAATCATCCCGAATCGCCCCACGACCGGGTGCGATCACTTTGCCGACGGTAACCATGAAAGCGCCGCCACCCGCTCCGGCGGCCATCGCGCCAGTACCCCCCGAGCCGGCGCCGCGCGAGCAAGCGTCGACCGAAACGAATCCCACCCCGGTTGCCGAACCCGCGCCGGCGCAACCCACCGTTTCGCGGGAAGATCTCAGCGTGGCGAAAGCTTCCAAGAAACCCAAGAGCGACATTCGTGATCTTAAAGTCTACCTACGTGAAGGACGTGAGTACCTAAAGGAAGGCGACAAAGAGAGTGCGGCTATCGCGTTCCGTTTCGCGCTCGTGCTCGAGCCAAACAATAAAGAAGCCCGTCAAGGATTGAAGGCGGCGGGCGGAAAAGTGGAATCGGTGGCGCCACCCAAAGCTCCGGCTCCGGCGGTGGTGAAAGAGGAGCGCAAGTCGGGGTCGGAGGCAAAGCATAAGGCGAAGGTTGCCGACTTTATGAAAGGGGCGGTGGAGGCCTACAATCGTCGGAGCTACCAAGAAGCCATCGATAAGGCCGAAGCCGCTCGGAAGATCGAACTGCCGGGCCAGACGGAATACCTCAATGAAGCGAAGCAGATCATTGATCGGGCCCGACTCAAGCAGAAGGAAGATTTTGAACCGTTCTTAGAGTCGGCGCGGAAGAAGTTGCAAGAAGGCGACTTCAAGGCCAGTGCCGCGCTTTGTGACGAAATGTTGCGCACCGACCCCGCGTACGCGCCCGCACGAGAGTGTTTGGCGAAATCGTTGGACGGAATTGCCGGCAAGAGGTTGAAGTGAGCGTTCAGGTAAAAAATCAGGCGGTGCAGGCACCGCACCTGGAGCAGATGAGCGGAGCCGAGCAGGGTCGCGTATTCGAACTGCACTCGGGTCGGCTAACGCTCGGTCGTGCGACGGAAAACGACGTCGTCATCACGGCGGACGGCGTGTCGCGCGTGCACGCTCTCTTGGTCAAAAGCGATGGGGCCTGGTTTATCCGCGACAACAACAGCAAGAATGGAATTTACGTCAACGGCCAGCAGGTGAAAGAGTCTTGGTTGGAAACCGGCGACGTGGTGCAGCTGGGAACTTTTCTCTTCCGTTTTGATGCCGGGGTGGAGCTGGGGGTGCCGGAAGAGGGCAACTTGCCTCAGGTCGCGGGGGTCGGCGCTCTCGACTTAAACGATCCGGCCGGCGGGCTGGCGATGGGCGGCGGATCGTCCGGCAAGAAGGCGACGCGCGCAACCAACCCGCGCCTGTTCATCTACATCGGTGTGATTGGACTGCTGGGCTTTTACCTCGTGATGGGTTCCTCGGAAACCCCCACTGAAAAGAGCGGTGAAGAGGAATCGGCCGCCGAAGGCGCCACGGATTCCAGTAAACTGACCCGCGATTTCAAAACGGCCGAAAAGCCGGGCCTCGATTTGGGAACGAAAAGCATTGTGCCGCTCGGCATGGAAGATCCGCTTTTGAAGCGCGCCGAGCAAGAGATGGCGAAGCTAGACTGGACGAATAAGGGTCTCCAAGAAGCCGAGCAATTTTTCCGTCGCGGACAGCGAGAGTACCTTGCGAAGAACTATCACCGCGCGATTGATTCGTTTCAAACGTCGCTTTCGCTCTACGGAGGGCATTTACTGGCGGAACGCTACTTGCGTCGGGCCATTTATGAAGTGGAGATCGAAGCCAAGTCACAGATGGCGATTGCGATTCAGTATTACGAATCGCTCCAATACGCGCGGGCCATTCACCATTTCAACGAAACGATTGCCCTGATGGCACACCGGCCTAATGAGCCCATCATTCAGGAGGCCGGGCGCTATATCAAACAGGCCGAATTGCGGCTTAAAGCCGCGGAGCTCTTTCCATGAAGATCACCATAAGGGTCTTCGATGACGGCAAAGAGATCGTCGCCAAGAGCTTCGGCGAAGGTGTGTTCCGCGCTGGCCGTTCGGAATTTAGCGATATTGTTCTGCCCCACGACAAAGTCAGCCGCAGTCACGTCGAATTTCGAATCAACGAGGCCGCAATCTATTTCACCAATATGAGCAGCCCGGGGGCCGTGAAGTTAAACGGCAAGCCCAAAGAAACCGGTGAGATTGCCGACGGCGACGAAGTTCAAATCGGCCCCTACAAGATGCTGGTGGCTTACGGCGATTCGGCGGACGTCGCGCCGGCCGTCGTTGAAGGGGGGGACGCGGTTGCGGCCCTCGGTGGCGATTCTCCCCATGAAGGTTTCGGCGGGGGAGACAACGGCGCGGTGGCGGGTGATGCTCAAGGTTTTGGTGACGCGGCGTTAGGCAACCTCGGTGAAGTCGCGGCGATGAACGCGGAAGCGAATGGTGACGTCGCGGTAAAAGAGCTTTCATCGCCCGGATCCGGCCTTTCCATGGGCAAGGCCGATACGGATGTCGAGCTCAAGCCGCTGGTCGCGAAACTGATTTTCTCCGAAGGGCCGAAACAGGGTGATGAGCTGGTTTTGGAAGCTTACGAAGTCACCTTCGGCCGTAGCAAATCGGCCGATATCTACCTCGACGATGAACGCCTTTCGCGCATCCACGCCAAAATCGCCCGGGTGGGAATGGGCTATCGCCTCGTCGACATGGAAAGCCGAAATGGCACGTTTGTGAACGGAATGCGGGTGCTCGAGCACCCGCTGGCGAGCTTCGATGAAATCCAAATCGGCTCTTCCAAGATCAAGTTCCTCATCCACGACGTGATGTTGGGTGGTGGAGTGGATAAGAATATCCCGACCAGCCTGGTGAATCTGGAAGGCATGCCCATCGACCAGACAGAATCGGTCGCGGTGGCCGCACTCAGTGCCGAACAGCTTCAGCAGATTCGCCCAAATGTGGCGGGCGGCGGACGGGTTTTTGAATTGCCGATGCGCGAGACCCTCGCGGCAAAGTTCCCGATGCTCGCGAAAATGAGCCGGCGCAACCAGATTATCTTGGGCGCCGTCGCCGGTTTGTTATTGGTGTTTTTGCTCTTGCCGAGTGCTCCGAACCCAGACGGAAAAAACACGGGCTCTAATGATCCGGCGGCCGTCGACAAGCTAGCGAACGTGAAAATACCGCCTGCGATGCCCAAAGAGTACGGCGAGCTGAATGAAGAACAGCAACGTTCGGTCGAAGGGCACTACAACTCGGCGCTCAAGGCCGCCGATGCGCAGGATTACGAAGCGGCGGTGGCGCACCTGAAAAACATTCACGAATTCCTGCCCTACTACAAGAAGTCGCGCGAGCTACTCGATCGATACGGTAAGAAAGTGAAAGACAAGCAGATTGCGGAAGCGCAGGAGAAAGCCAAGAACGACGAGAAGCAGGACCTGGCCATGTACCTCCAAGACGGGATTGAGTATTTGAAAGAAGGGGATTTCGAGAAAGCGGGGGAAGCGTTTAACTCCGCCATTGTCATCGACCCCACCAACCCGGTTGCGTCGAAGGGGTTACGGGCCGCGGATGCGAAAGTGCGGGACATCACCCAATTGCCGCCGGAAGTGGACCCGGAGTTGGAGAAGAAAAAAGCGGTTTTGGAACTTTTTCAGCGTGCGGTAGCGGCGTTGCAAGTGAAGCAGTATCAGGACGCCATCAATACCGCGGAGCAGGTCCGAAAAATTGAGCTGAAGGGGGATACGCAGTATCTGAATGAGGCGAAACAGATCATCGATCAGGCGAAGATTTTGCAAAAGGAAGAGTTTGAACCCTTCCTCATCACCGCCAAGGAGAAGTTTGCGGAAGGGGACTTTAACGAAAGCCGTAATCTCTGTGAAGAAATGTTGAAGAAAGATCCGTCCTATCAGGAAGCCCATGAGTGTGTTTTGCGCGCGCGCAAGAACCTTAACCGCCTCGCCAAGGAAGCCTACACTCACGCGTATGTGCTCGAGAGTATGAATCGTATCGAAGAAGCCAAACAATATTGGAACCGGGCTAAGAACTACGTTCGCCCCGGCGATGAGTACTACGACAAGGTTTACAAAAAGCTCGACTACTACCAGTAACGACTAGCAACCCCCACCACCGCCATTGATGCAAAGCGTGCCGATCGCCCCATCGACCGCGGGCGGGGCACTGCGCAGCCCACCTGCCACCGACGTCGTGCCGAGAAAGCTGTTTACCGAATACTGCAGCGCAATGCGTCCCCCGCCGCCACCCCCGCCTTCATGCTGGGTCCCGTTGGTAGAGTTACCGCCGTGGGCTTCGATCGCGGAGTTGCCGGCGAGTTCATTGCATTGGAGCCAAATCGATCCGCCCGCGCCGCCACCGCCGGGCCGCACGGAAACACCGCTGCCACTGCCATTGGCCGTCAAAGGGCCATTGATCGTCGCCCGACCGGAGACGATAAAGTGGGCGGCACCCCCGCCGTCTCCCCCGGCCGAGATCTGGCCCCCCCCTCCACCCGAACCATAGGTAGTGGGCGATACGTTGGTCCCGTAGACCGCTAGCGCGGAGACACCGGCACTACTATTTCCGCCGGCTCCCCCGTGACTTCCCCCCGCTCCTGAGGTCAGGGCGCCGCCGCCTCGTCCCGTTCCGTAGCCATTGCCAAAGATATAGCCATGGGCAAATCCTTTTCCATCCAGGTTAATCTGCCCGCCGGTCTTGATCTCGAGGCTGCCGAGAGTGGCCGAACTGAGATTCGCCCGAATGAACCCGCCGCTTTCGACCGTCAAGGCTCCACTCAGTGTGAGCGTGATAGCGCTGGCGGGAATCGGAGTGGACAGAATCCCGCCCGAAGCGATGGTAAGGTTGCCCGCTCCGGTGCTCGTTTGTCCGTCGCCCAATTGTTTCAAGGATTGGATCGTACAGGTGGAATCCAGCGAACCGCTGTCGCAAAGGTTCGAGAACTGCGAGGTGTAGGTCCCGGGTGCCCCGTACCCCGCCGGATCGCCGCCGCAGTTGGTGGAGCCGGAGTTCGCCGCGACTGTTCCGAGGAAATCCATGCGGTCGCCCTCAATTCGTAGCCGTCCGCCACCTCCCGAGCCGCCGCAATGGCTGCCAGCGATTCCGCCGTTTCCGCCACTGGCTTCAATCGTTCCCGACCCGACGACGGTGCCGGCGGTAATCCAAAGTGATCCCCCCGATCCGCCGCCACTCCCACGACCGATATTTTGCCCGGATCCACCGTTGGCAAGAATAGAGCCGTCGACCCGCAATTCGCCGGTGACATTCATGCGTACGGCCCCACCACCCGCGCCACCGGTGGACCCCGGAGCGAAATTGCTCCCACCTCCGCCGGATCCCATCGAGGTTGGCGCGGTGGCGGTTCCGTACGTGCCGCCCGCTGCGGCTCCCCCGGCGTACCCGACTCCGCCCATTCCACCGTGGCCCCCACCGGCGGGTCCGTTGACGGAACCCGCGCCGCCTCCCAATCCGGTTCCCGCCACGGCGGGTCCCCCGCCCGCGCCGCCCATTCCGGTCACGTCCACGGCGCCTCCGGCCATTACGTTGAAGGTCGCGCTATTCAGCGCGGTAAGGTTAGCCGTAACCAACCCACCGCTTTCGATGCGGATTTCTCCGCCCATCTTGATGGCGGCGGATTGGGCAGCCGCACTGGCGAGATTGCCGCCGTTCAATATCGTGAGATTCCCGGGGCCGGCCAAGAGCGAGCCGGTGGGCAAGGTTTGGAGGGTGTCGACGAGACAGGTGGTTTTCAGATCTCCGCCACCATTGCAAGAAAAGCCCGAAAGATGGGTTGGGTAGCGAGTGATAGCAAAGCGCGCGGTCGAGGTGGCGTTGCCGGTGGCGATCACCTCGACGGTGCAGGTTGTGACGTCGGTATCGCCGGTGGGAGTCGCGGTCACCTCGCCCGTCGTGGGGTCGATGGTCGGCGGTGCGAGCCAGGTGCCTTCGTCACAGTCCATGGCCGGGGGATTCAGGGCGTACGCCGAAGTTCCTGGCGGCAGAAGGTCGGGCAAAACACTCATGGGCTCACTAGATACGGCCCAAGTGTCGGAGTAGAGAAAAGTGGGACCCGCGGCACCCCCTGGTCCGCAGACGTCGGCACAAATGCCGATGCCGCATCCGTTTAAGAGGGGGAGCACTAGAAACAAAAAACATGTCTGTCTCATTTTGTCCTTCGAGTTCACGCAATTGTATCGCGGCAACCCGTTCCAGGCTTGTAACTTCTGTTAATAGCGTGAGTGCACAGGCCTTCGCACGGGCCCTACACTTCAACTATACTTAGGCCATGGGTTCAGGGCGGCGAGTCACTTCACGGAAAACAGTCTTTCTCTATACTTGGAATGCGTTCGTCATCACGTGTTTGATCGTGCTGGCGTGCGGCAAGCAAAACAAGCCCGATCCGTTTGTGGGGCCTGCCCCCGGCGGCGGTGACAAAAAAGTTACGCTCGCCCTTTTCGGAGCCCCCTGGTGCACGGAGTGCAAAAAAGACCTTCCGTCGATCCAGGCCGCCGTGGATGGTCTGACCGAAGATCAAAAGAAGAATCTGACGGTTCGGCTTTATGTCACGACGGCGGGCAATCCGGCCCGGCCGCCGACGGAAGAAGTCGCGCAAAAGTACAAAGAATCACTCAAACTGAAATTCGAAACGGTGCCGGACGTCCGGTGGGAAAAATTCAACCAATGGGTAAAGGGAGATCAGTTTCTGCCCGCCGCCGCCGTGCTAGATGCCAACGGCAATGTGTTGAAAGCTTTTCGTAGTGGCGCGACCACTTTCTCCCCCGAGGAAGTGCTCGGCTTTGCCTTACAAAGCACAAAATGAAATTCTTCCGCACCATTTTGGCCTTCGGCCTTTTTCTCGCGGTTGCGGCGAACGCCAAGAACGCGCCCGGCTTTCGCGGCGAGTTGCTCAATGGTGGCAAGACCTCGCTCGATACCTTGGTGAAGAAGGATCGGCTCTTACTGCTCTCATTCTGGGCGACTTGGTGCCTTCCCTGTCTGGATGAATTGACCCACGTGAATGATCGGCTGAAGAAGGATCCGCAGCTACCGATTGATTTGGTCACCGTAAACATTGATCGCGAACAGCGCAGTGAAATTCCGGCTACCTTGCGCCAGATGGGCTTTAGTTTTCCCGTGATTCTGGACCCGAATGCCGAAATCTTCGGCAAGTACCAAAAGGCGACGACGCTTCCCTTTTCGGTGCTCATCCTTCCCGACAAGACCATTGATTCCGAATTCAATGGCTACCACGAGTCGATGCTTCAGAAATTGGAGCAGGCGGCGGCAAAACTCAAACCCGGAAAAAGTTGATGCGACGATTTTGGTGTTTATTTCTGTGCGTCGGCATTCGTGCCGGGGCGGAGTCCATCGAGGTGGACACTTCGCGCTTTGGTGTCAATGCCAGCAATCACACGCTCTTCACGAATGCACCGAGCTTGACGGATGTCGGCAAGAGCCCGTCGGTCATCCGCTCCGAAACCCATTTGCGGGCGGAATCGGGTCATTTCAACTTAGGCACCATTCTCTCCAACCGGTTTGCGTTGCAAACCGATGGCTCGGATGTGCCGCTCTATCTGGAAAAAATCCACCTAACCTTTGAAACGGATCAGTGGCAGATCACCGCCGGTGATTCCCATTTAGAATTGGGCCGGGGCATTGCCCTGGCGTTGTTCCGCGACGATACCTTTGGCATCGACAACACTTTGCAGGGCGGATCGGTGAAGTTTTCACCGGAAGACTGGGAGTTTCAGGCCACGGCCGGCCGAGTTCGCACATTGCGAACTCCGGTGACGCTCCTGCCCTTTCAGTCGCCGCTCTTCGAGCGCCAAGTCTTTGCCGCCGCCGGGGTGGTCAAGCGCCGCTGGAGAGAAACCCAGTTAGGCGCACACTACCTCTTGACTCAGAACCATCCCGACGATGCCCCCGTCGCGAATAAGCGCTGGCATACGGTGGGAACCACGTTTAACGCGGATGCATTTGCGCCGGGGTGGGATGCCTACGCCGAAACCAACGTGATGCTGGCGCAACGGGTCTATCCGACGGTAGCCGCCTTACCCACGGGGTACGGATCGTACGCCTCGGTCGTTTATTCGCCCGTGCCGGCTTGGAAGCTTAAGTTAGAAGGTCGCGACTACCGCAACTACGCTTACGATTTTCATCGGCCGCCAACGATGGAAGAGGACATTGTCACGAGCCTAAATTTTAGCGACATCACCGCCGCAAAGTTTTCCGCCGAACGTCGAATGGGAATTTACAACTCGGTGCGGGCATCGTTGCTCGCCGGGAACGATCGGGTAGTCAATACCGGTGTTCAGCACGCAGTTCTGAGCGGAAAATGGAAGGCCGGCGAAGTCGGATTTGAGGCTCGCTCCGGTTACCGCTGGATGAATGGCCAGTCGAATCTAGTTCACGGGGATCTCAAGGCCAAGATTCCGACGTTCAGCGGACAGTTCGCCGAAATCGGTTACCGCAAACTTTACGGAAATTCGAATTTGAACTTTCTTCCGACTCTCGATGATCGCAACTTTTTCGACTTCGGTTACACGTTTTCCTCGCACTGGAGTTTGATTGCGGGGGTTGAGTACGTTCCCTCCAATCCGTCGGATATCGGCCAGATGTTCTATAATATCGGCACGCTCGTAAAGTTAGACTCGTTTACTTCCCGTGCCTTTGTCGGCTCCACTTCCGGAGGTCCCCAATGCTCCGGCGGCATTTGCCGTCTCGTCCCCGCCTATTCGGGCGTTATGCTCGAGGGCACCTACGCATTCTAATTTGACAGGGTTTATCCGCAGCCGTACCTCACCCAGTAGTGAGGTGTCCTATGAAAAAAATCATCTTGGGAGTGGCGCTGCTGTTTAGTTCGGCAAGCTTTTCCCAGCAAGTGATCGTCGGACCCGGCAGCGTCAGCGTGGGTTGGGGCGGGGGCTACTATTACGGCGGCCCCAGCTACTACTATGGGCCCGGAGTCGTAACCCCTTATCCGGGTTATTACTACCGTGCGCCTGCGTACTACTATCCGCCCGTTTATGGTGGCGGCTACTATCGGTATCGTCCGGCTTATCCGCCACGATACTATTACGGTCGCCCGGGATGGCGCAGCCGTTGGTAGATCGCTGAGAGTTTATCCGTCCTTTCCCAGCGACCCCATCAGTGCTGGGAAGGGAGGGTAAATTCCATTCCGTACTCCCATTTTCAAACTCTGCCTTCGAGCCTATGATGGATTCTTTCGGAGAGGAAATGGAGCGACTTGTACACGCGGTCTGCGAGCTCTCGATCACTCGGGATTTCGGGACTTTGCAGGCCGTCGTCCGGAAGGCCGCTCGCGAGTTGACCGGGGCGGACGGCGCAACGTTTGTCCTACGCGACGGTAATTTTTGCCACTATGTCGACGAGGATGCGATTGGCCCATTATGGAAGGGTCGAAAATTTCCGCTAGAAGCCTGCATCAGTGGCTGGGTGATGGAAAATCGGTCGCCGGTCGCAATTCCCGATATCTATTCGGACCCAAGAATTCCCGCGGACGCCTACCGACCCACCTTTGTGCGAAGCCTGCTCATGGTACCCATTCGGAGCGCGGCCCCGATTGGAGCGATTGGCAATTATTGGTCGACTAACCGCCTGGCGACGCAGCAGGAAACGCTGCTGCTCCAGGCGCTGGCCGATTCCACGTCGACCGCGATGGAGAACATCCAGCTTTACGAAAAGCTCAATTCTCACGTGGCCGAGCTCGAACGTAAAAACTACGAGCTCAGTCGATTTGCCTGGGTTGCTTCACACGACTTGCAGGAACCGCTGCGCATGATCGCACTGTACGCGCAGCTCCTGGAGGAAGATCCGGTCGTTACCCAAAGTCCCTCCACGCGCGATCTGCTATCCCGCGTCACGAACGGCGCGAAAAGGTTGCAGACGTTGATTTCGGATCTACTCGGCTACACGGGGCTGGAGCGCAATCCGCCGAATTTTCGCGAGCTAGGGACTCAAGACGCCTACGATCGCTCCATCCACAATTTGAAGGGCCCGATTCAGGCGGCGGGTGCCTCGGTCGTGGCGACGGATTTGCCGGTGGTGATCGCCGATGGCCCGATGATGACGGCCGTTTTTCAGAATCTGATTGGGAACGCGGTGAAGTTTCGCAATCCGCATTTGGCCCCCCAGGTCCGGGTAGCCGCCCATCGTCGAGAAAATGCTTGGGAGTTTTCGGTGTCCGACAATGGGATTGGAATTGACCCAAAGTATCACGATCGGGTTTTTGGTTTTTTTGAACGTTTGCACCCTCAGGATCAGTACCAGGGCAGCGGCATCGGACTTGCCTCGTGCAAAAGAATTGTGGAAATTCATGGGGGAAGAATCTGGATGGAGTCGGAGATCGGTCAGGGCACGACGGTTTTCTTTCGGCTCCCGGATAGAGATATTCCCGGATAGACCATGTGCGAACAACTGCTCATCGTCGAAGACAATTCTGCCGACGCCACGCTTCTCATGCGCATGCTCGAGCTCGACGGATTTAAAGGCCAAATCACCTGGATGAGAGACGGCGAGCAGGCGCTCGACTATCTTTTTCAGCGCGGTGAACACGCCCAAGCGGTAAAGCCCGAAGCGATGATTCTGGATCTCGGTTTGCCCCGCATGAATGGCAGCGAAGTTTTGGTGGCCTTGCGCCAAGAACCGCGTTTTTTCGATCTGCCGGTGTACGTCCTTTCCTCGTCCACGCTTCCGAATGATATCTTCCAGTGCCACGAGCTTGGCGTGAAGGCCTTCCTCACCAAGCCCTGCGATTTGCGGGAATATCAGGATATGGTGAAACGCTTGATGCACGGCTTTGAGAGCCCTGTTTCCCCCGTGTAGAATAGGCGCATGAAAGCACCGACTCTTGTTCTTTGGCTCTTCGTCATTTTTCTGGGGATCGCATTCGGCGCGGGTCTCTACGAGTTGCGGGTGGAAGTCCCGCAGTGGCTGGCGCCTTCCGAGGGCGGCTACATCTGGAACGCGGCGGCCGTCCGGGCCGCCGATCCCGGCTTGCGGTTTTGGGCGTTTGTTTCCACCGGTCCGTTGACCCTGCTCACTTTATTGAGCTTGTACTTTTCGGCCAAATCGAAGGCACCGGTCCGACGCTGGTGGATGGCCGCTACGCACACGACCGTGATTGAGCGCTTGATGACGTTCTTTTTCTTTATCCCCACGATGATTGCGTTGATGGCGGCGGAGTCTTCGCCGGAAGTGGTGGCGAAGGCGACGCTTTGGAGCTCGTTGAACTACCTAAGGTGTTTCTTAAGTTTCGTCGCTTGGATTTCGGCCTTAAAAGCTTTATCAGTAAACCATCGATGAATGCGCTCAAACCCTACTTAGAAGGAAAGTCCCATTTGATCTGGGACTGGAATGGCACTCTGCTCAACGACGTCGAGATGGTGGTGGAAGCCATGGGCCATGTTCTGCGGGAACAGAACTTGCCCACCACGACGGTCCAGGCCTACCGGGAGATCTTCGGATTTCCGGTAAGCGAGTACTACCGGCGCCTAGGGCTTCCGGTGGAAGGCGGTGAGTTCGAACGGATTTCGGAACAGTTTGTCGCACGCTACCTTTCGGCCATTCGGGGGTGCGAGCTCCACGTGGGCGTTCGCGAGTTGCTGCAGGAAAGCAAAACCGTGGGGCATACCCAGTCGATTCTTTCGGCTGCTCATGAAGTCAAATTGCGCGAACATCTGAAGCACTTTGGGATCCACGACTATTTTGATCATATTTACGGCCTGGCGGATCACCACGCGAAGGGGAAGATCGAGCGGGGACATGAGCTGATTCGCGCCGCGGCTCGGCCGCTCGAGCAAACGGTATTGATCGGCGATACGGATCACGACCTAGAGGTGGGCAAGGCCTTGGGTATCGACGTCATTCTGCTCGGCGATGGGCATCAGTCTTACGAACGGTTAGCCGCACTGCATTCGAAGGTCCTTCGCAATCGCCACCATTTTGAGGGTGAAGGAACCTAATATGGAATCCGCGGAAACGGTTCTGAAGTTTTGGTTTGAGGAGATCCCACCGGAGGATTGGTGGGCGAAAAACCCTGATTTCGACCGGCGAGTGGCGGCGCGTTTTGCTACCATCTATGCCCAGGCCGCGGCTTGTGAGCTTTGGCGGTGGCGTGAGAGTTCGGAAGGTCGATTGGCCGAGATCATTGTTCTAGATCAGTTTGCGCGCAACCTATTTCGCGACGACGCGCGGGCCTTTGCCGCCGATCCATTGGCCCTGGCCCTGGCGCAAGAAGCGGTACGTCTCGAGGTGGATCGCAAGCTACCGACGAATCGTCGGGCTTTTCTCTATATGCCCTATATGCACAGTGAGTCGATGGCCGTGCATGAGGAGGCGCTGCGCCTCTACACTCAGCCGGGACTGGAGTACAACCTGGATTTCGAAAAGCGCCATAAGGCGATCCTCGATCGCTTTGGACGGTACCCCCATCGCAACGTGGTGTTGGGCCGTAAATCAACCGACGCCGAATTGGCGTTTCTCAAGGAACCGGGTTCTTCGTTTTGATCGGGCCTTAGGGTTTAGCCACACAAAGCTTCTTGATCACCGGGCTATAGCTCGGGGAGAAGAAGGCAAGGTAAATAATTGCCGCCACGACAAACACGGCCACCGGCAAACCGCTCGGCTCGAGGATCGTGTGCACCATGAAGATATTGATCCCGATGGGCGCCAAGATCACGAGGGCCAGGGGCACGAAGAACCCCGAAAGCAAGGCGAGCCCGCAGACGATCTCCGTGCCCTTGAGCAAGTAGAAAAAGTAATGCGAGGCGGCGAGCCCCGTGAAAAACGTCGCGATATCGCCGGTAAGCGGAGGCGGTTCGCTGAAGAAAAAGGCGACCCCGCCGAACAAGAACAACGCCCCCAGCAACACTCGTACCGCTACTTGAACTTTACGCTGCATAGATTTCCCCCCGGGAATAAGGATAACTCGTAGGTTATAATGACGCTAGTGTTCGCGAGAAGATCGATCCTCCTCCTGCTTCTGCTCTACTCCCTGCCGCTTTTGGCGCCCCACGAGACTGTGAACTAC
>CAZFMF010000055.1:0-20770 GCA_964519985.1 uncultured Pseudobdellovibrionaceae bacterium
GGTATTGCATCAAAGTCTTCATCGCCTCTTCCGAGATGCCGCGAATCGGGCGGCTAATGCTCTCGGAAAAACGGCGCAGGAATGCGGAGACCAAAAGCGGGATGTCCGATTTGCGCTGGCGCAGCGTGGGCACGTAGATCGGAATCACATTGAGTCGGTAGTAAAGGTCCTGCCGAAAGCGGCGCTCCGCGACCGCCACTTCTAAGTCTTGGTTCGAGGCCGCGATGATCCGGGCATCTAGCGTTTGGCTATGGACGCCGCCGACCGGATCAAACTGCCGCATCTGGATGGCGCGCAAAAGCTTAGCCTGCAAGTCAAATGGCAAATCGCTGATTTCGTCGAGAAACAGGGTGCCACTGCCCGCCAACTGGAAGCGCCCCAGGCGATTTTGAACCGCGCCGGTGAAAGCCCCCTTCACGTGACCAAAAAGCTCGCTTTCGAGCAGGCTCGCCGGAATCGCACCGCAGTTAATCGCGACCCAAGGGGATTTGCGCCGCTGGCTAACGTCATGAAGCGAACGCGCCACGACTTCTTTACCGGTGCCGCTCTCGCCCGTAATGAGAATGGTGGAATCGGTGTCCTTGATACTCACGATCAGACGAAAAATTTCTCGGATGCGGGGGTGGCGCCCCACAAAACCGGGAAACGGCGACTCATCGAACTCGTCCGTTTCGCCGTCGGGGCAGGTCTGGGCCACGAGTTGACCGACCCGGCGGGTTAACTCCGTGGAATCATCCGTGCGGAGCCAAAAATCCGACGCGCCGGATCGAATGGAGGCCACGATCAGCGCCGGTTCATTGACGGCACTGGTCGCAATGATTCCCGACCACGGCCGCAACGTCTTTAGTTCCTGCAGCGGCACAAGGCTTTGCTCCGAATCGACCGACCAAACACAAACGTGGAATAGCTGCTTGCGCCCGAGCTCGAGCGCCATTTCGGGCGTGGAGGCGGCAACCACCCAATAGTGCTTTTGTTCAAGCTGGTCCTTGTACGCCGCAAGACGCACCAAGTCCGGCTCGAAGATTAAGACACGATTCATCCCCGCTTCCTCTCCCGACCGAGGTTACTTATCGAACGATATATTTTGGATTAATTGAAAGGACGCTACCTTATAACTTTAATTTCACCGTCGATAATTGTCAATAAATTGGCGCAAGACACGGCCTTCCGCGCCCGATAAAATGGAACACCATGAAGCCGCTCAATCCCGCGAAAGATGCCCGTTTGGCGCTAGCTCCCTTGCAAACGGCGGGCGGTGCCGTGCCGGTTTTTTTGCCCCTGACCAAGGCGATCGCGAAGGGGGATTGGGTTTCCTCCCTGCACCATGAGATTGAGGGTGTGCACTTTGATCCCACGTTCCTCGCGCCCTTCGACCTTGGCCGAAAATCCTTAGGGACTGCGCTGTTCCACCTCGCGGCGGGAGGGATTGAACCCGCCTTTGCCCAGGCCAGTGTCGGCATCAACCAAGGCACAACCGAAGCTTTTCTGGACGAGATTTTTCGCGGCATGAAGAAAACCGCGACTCGACAAGGGGTGGCCATTAGTTTCGGTTCGTCCGTGCACTCACCGACCTGCTTCTTGGTCAACCTGATGAGTTTCGGTAAACGTCGCCCCGCCCATTCGACCGCCAAGCCCGGGGATATCCTTGCGGTCACCGGAACGTTGGGGACCGCCGCCGCCGGAGTTCAGTGTTTGCGCCGTTTCGGTTGGCCCGCGATCAAAGATCACGCGCGGGTCGTGCGCTCGCACCTTTGTCCCGAGCCGCCGCTAGATGCGTGTCTTGGCGTGGATCCGAAGTGGTTGACCGGCAGCTTTGCGATCGTGGACGGCCTTTGTTCGGAGTTACATCGATACACCCGGAGTTCGGGTTTGGGAGTGCTGATTGATGAGAAGCATCTTCCGGTACTCGAGGAATCGAAAGAAGCGGCGCGATTGCTCTCATTGAATGTGCGGCGCTGGGCGCTTTACGGGGCCGACGATCTGCAGCTTCTGGTCAGCATCGCGCCCAAAAACTGGGTTAAGGTCAGTAAGGCCTTTCACTCCGAAGGCTCACCGCTCACCGCGATTGGAGAAGTGCGAGCGAGCGGGGTGAAGATGCGTAACTTCGAAGGCGAGGATGTCGTCTTGCCCGATCGGAGCTGGAACCCCATCGTCCGGCGCAAGAGCAGTTAGCTTAAGACATCTTCGTAGAACGCGCCGAATGTCCGCGTGGGGTGTTTCAACTGAATCTCTAGAATCCACCGGGCGGCGGCGGGGCAAAAATCCACGGCCTTCAGCGACCCGCGGTAATAAAGCGCGTGCGGAAAGTCCGCGATGCGATGACCGCTCGCTCCCCGGGTAATGAATTCCCATCCGCGTTCCCGCGCCGATTCCACCGCATATTGGTATAGCGCTTTGCCGCTCTCACCGGTCTGCTGCCATCGGTCCCGCACTTTTCCGAACAGAGTTCTGGCATCCGCGGCACAGCGAATCATTTCCGCATCCGATCCCACGGTGTAGGTGGCCCCGGCGTCCCCCTCATAGCCCTCCCATACCGGCCCCAGATCCAAAAAGAAAATATCGTCGGGCTGCAACCGCACCCCCGGCAAGCTGGTATCGGCAAAGGTCTGTAGGGTGTTCACGCCAAAGCGCACATGGGCTTTGTGCCAGTTGCGCCCTGAACCCATTTGCTTGAGGGTTTCTTCGGCGAGCTTGCGCGCATCAGTCTCGAGCATTCCCACTTCCATTCGAGCGACGATGGTATCAATCGCTTTCCAGGTGAGCGCTTGGGCGCGCTGGAGGGCTTGGGGGTCAAAGTCGGCTTTAACGCGTTCCGGTTCTTGGGACATCGGTGATCCTTCGAAAGAATCTATCGAATATCTCCGGCAGTTCGGCAAGCACGACGTCCTTCAGGGAAATGGGCGCCGCGTCGAGCGTGCGACGCAAAAGGGCCTCGCTATGGGCCGCGTAGAGCGGTTGAGAAACCGGGGCATGGCTCAAGTGCCAACGTTCGGGCTGCACTCCACCCAAGTCCTTTTGGTACGGACGAAAAAAACCTTCCTCGCCCATGTGCCGATCCAGCCAGTCGTGTAACGCGCAGAAGATGCCGCCCTTATTCACTTCCGCGGGTGTGAGCTGAACCGAATAGCGCGGCGGGACGGAAAGACGATCGATCACATCGAAGTCGCTTCCCCAGTGATGGCGCGAGGCGCCGGGTAAAGCCGACCAGTGCAAGATCGCGTAAAGGATCTCGCGCTCGGAAAGCTCGGTGAAGACCAACGGCTGCCCCTGAGGATCGAGCAGCGCGCGTTGACCGGTCGCCTTCTGATTCCAAATTTTCAATTGAGCGTCGAAACCCCGGAAGGCGCTGACGATTTCCAGCTCAAACCCGGCTTTTCTGGCCTTGTCCCGCAAACGCACGAACGGCACTACAACATCACGGTGCAAGCGGAGCGAGGTGCCCGGAACGGTTTCCAAGTGCGATTCGGTTTGTCCGGTCAAAACCGCGTTCGTGTCCATTCGCCATTAAGTCTATCAGGGTGACGAAAAAAGGCACCCTGTCTACCAACTCGCGTCCTCTGCCCGTGATCGCCTACCGCCCCACGCTCGGAATACACCTGGCATGTGGCTTGCGATACTCGGTCGCGACGCCGCACCCGGGAGTGTGCGGCGCGTGGGACTTTAGGTGGAGAGAAGTATGAAGAAGTTCGGTATTGGCTTTGTGATCGTGATGGCGCTCGCCGCCATTTTCACGACGAACGAAGCGCAAGCCTGCGGAGCCATGGGCTGCGCTTATTACTATAACCAAGGCTTTAGCGGGGCGTTGCCCCCGCCGGTGAACGGTGGCGGAGTGCAAGTGGGAGTCGGCGTCGGCCCCGGTGGTGTGAACGTCGGAGTGGGCGTCAACCCGGGCCACGGAGTGGTCGGCGGGCACGGTATGGTTCGTCCGGCGTACTACGGCGCGGGCCGATATCCGCTCGTCCGCTTTCCGGCCCCTATTCGTCGGTCGATGGGATTGCCCGGCTTCACGCCGGTGCGTCAGTTCCTGTTTGGTCGTGGAGCCATTCGCCGACAATCGCGTCGCGCGTTCTTCGGCCGGGCGTGCTGCTGCTAAGCGATCGCACTTAAGACTTAGACAAAAGAAAAGGGTTGGAGCTTAGGCTCCAGCCCTTTTTCACTTTCGAAAGCATTACATTCGGAAAGTCGCGCCGATCTGGGGGTAAAACACAAAACTGGATCCCACAAACCCAAGACTCGATCGGAAAAACAGGTCCATGTCGGTATCCAGGTAGAACTCAAACCCCGGATTCACCATCAGCATGAAGTCCACGGTTTTCGCGCCATTCCCAAAGGCGAAGATCGGCCCCAGTCCCAGCCCCAAGGTCGGTACCACTTCGGCGTTGGTCGGGAAGCGGTAGTAAACCATCGGCAAAACCGGAATGATAAAATTGATGCTCGGGCTCGTGCGAAAGAAAACTCCGGAGTCTAATCCGACGTGAATGGGGATACGCGTGACCCGCTTGGCAAAACCCACCCCTACACCCGGCTCGACACTGCCGCCACCGACGAGAAATCCGGGCCCGACGTGAAAAACCATCCGGGCGTCCGAGGGGGCCACCGGGCGCGCGCCGAAGGCAGTAGAAGCAACGGTCACCGCCGCGAAAACAGAGAAAACGAACTTACGCATGGAATGGTGCTCCTCAAAGATGTGGTTCAGCGCTAAATACTCAAAGGCGCGACGGTTCCCGTCAATCCTTTTGACTCTCGAATCAACAACGCATAGCGAAGACACCAGGAGAAAAGCTTGAGCCTGACACTCGCCGTCATCGACCCTGCCGTGAAAATCGCCGAAACCGATTGTTTCAATCGTCTGAGCCTAAGTAGTCCCTTCCCGCTAACTTACCACCTTCCGAAACTGGGCGGAATGGACTCGCTGAACGCATTGTCGCGAGACCCCGACGGAATCATCATCCTGGGGAGTGCCAGCAGTGTGAACGACTCGGAACCGTGGCAGGTCGCGATGAATGCCTGGCTGCTTCCCCGCATGCGCAAAGGCATTCCGACCTTAGGCCTTTGTTACGGCCACCAGCTGATTGCCCATCTTTTCGGCGGTCGGGTCGACTTTTTGACGCCGGAAAAGAAAAAATTGGTCGGCTTCCGGTCCCTAACCCTACCCGCCAACCGGCTCTGGGGCGAGCCACGCACCGGCGCGTTAGCCGTCACGCACCGCGAGGCGGTGGTGGACTATCCAAAGGACTTTGAACTCATCGGCACGACGCCGGAGGTGAAATGCGATGCGATCGCCCACCGCCATTTGCCGATTTGGAGCTTCCAGGCGCACCCGGAAGCAACGGAGAGTTTCTTACGGGCCTATTCCATCGCCTACACGGGAAAACCACCCCTCGAGTTCGGGCATAGCCTGCTCAGAAATTTCTTGGATTTTGTCGCTAAGCGACACTGACGATACGCGGGCGTGTGACGTCGAAGATTTTCTTCTCGACAAAGATTTCAAAGAGCACGGGGTCCAACTGCCCCGATGCGACTTCTTGGGCCAGGATGGCCAGGGCTTTCTGGGTGGGAACCGCTTCCTTGTACCAGCGGTCGGCGGCGGTCAAAGCGTCGTAAATATCCGCGATGGTCATGATCTTCGACTGCAACGGAATTTCGTGAGAGGTCAACCCGCGCGGGTACCCGCTCCCGTCGAGTTTTTCGTGGTGGCAATAGGCAATCTCGGGCAGATGGCGGAAATCTTTTGTCCACGGGATCATTTTTAGAAACTGGTACGTGTGGCGTACGTGCGATTCGATTTCCAAGCGTTCGCTGTCCGTCAACGACCCTTGGGAAACGGAGAGCGCATGGAACTCTTCTTCGGTCAGAACCGAAATCGGCGTGCCATCGGGAAGTAACATTTGCTCGTGCCGAATTCGGTCGAGGCCTTCCCGGTTTTCTTGCTTCAAAACGTTGGGTTCGTTCGCCGCCAGAATCACCTGCCAGTAATACTCAATCTCTTTCAGACGGGTGAGGTACTGTTTTTCTAGTTTGCTCTGCGCGCCGTGTTTGAGTTGCTGCTCGAGATAAGCAATTTTGGCCGCGGCCTTACAGATCTTGATGCGTTCTTTGATGGCTTCGAGCTGGTAGGAATGCAACTTCTTCGCTTTTACCAGCACTTCCTCACGCACCCCGATCTTACCGAAGTCGTGAAGCAAGGCCGCATACTCTAACTCGCGAATCTCTTCCTCTTTGAAGCGCACGGAGCGATAGATTCCCGTGGTGACTTCATTCGTCGCACGCGCGAGGCCCACGCAAAGTTTCGCGACTCGCTCCGAGTGACCGCCCGTACTGGGATCGCGCGCTTCAATCGCGGTGATAGACGCTTTGATAAACCCTTCGAAAAGGCGCTGAATATCGGCGTAAAGGTCGAGGTTCTCCAAGCAGATCGCCGCCTGAGTCGCAAAAGAGGAAAGCAGGCTTTCGTCGCCGATCTCAAACGCGCAGATCGGACTTTCGGCGTCGTGCGGATTTTCCTTTTTGTTCACCAGCTGGAGCACCGACGTGATTTCGTTGCGGCCGTTCTTCAAAGGCACGGTCAAGATTGAACGGGGATTTTTTTCCCCCGCATGATCAACACTTTTTTGAAACTGCGGCACGGTCAAGGGCGCAAGCTTGTCGATATCGCTGATATTGTAGGACCGGGAAGTCACGGCCACGTAACCACAAACACTGCTCTCCACGACTTTGAGCATCTGTTCACTGAAACTGACTTCTTTTCCGCGCTCAACCGTGATTTTGATCCGGAAATACAATTCGCCGTCGACTTCTTGGATCATATAGAGCGTACCGCCCTCCGCGCCGGTCAGGTCGAGGCTGCGGCGCAAGATGGTCGCGAGCAACCGTTGCGGGTTTCGCTCGGCGGAAAGATCGATGAAGATTTCGTTCAGCTGTTCGAGGGTGCGCCGGTCCACGCCGGGCTTGCTGGTCTCTTCCGCGCGTACCAACTGGCGCACAGCGCGCAGAAGGTGGAAATCGATATCTTTGCGCGCATCCCGATCGGCCAGCACCTCTAGCAATTCGACGAAGCCGCTGCGTTGGGATAGAAAATCGGAGGGCTGGTCGGAAATGACGACGAGCCCATAACTCAGCGTATTGTCGTCCCGCAAACGGCGCTTAAAGAGTTCGAGTACGGGCAAGAAATGATCCGCGCCGACCACCACCACCAGGCGTAGCTTTTCCGCGCGCGCGGTTTCCAGCGCCGCTAAGAGCTGGTCGTTCGCTTTCGCGTGCACCGTGCGCCAATCGGGGGGCAGCACCAGCTTCTCCGTCATCGACGAAGCGTGGACGAGAAAGAGCGACTTCTTGGAATGGATTCCGAGCGATCCGAGCATGTGTGTTCTCAGAATCTTTTCGGCGAAAACGTTGAAAAAATTGAGGAATTAGGATGCGCTGCGTTATCAATGCAGACAGGAACGGTGAATCCAATTCTGGAATTGGAAGGGAAAGGGCTCGGTGAAAGTTTCCGACTTTTCCTCGCACAGAAACTCCTGGTCCAACGCCAGATCGGGAAAGAAAGCATCCCCTTCAAAGTTCCGGTGAATCAGGGTCAGATACAAACGGCGCAAGCGCGGCAACGCTTGGCGATAAATCTCCGCCCCCCCGATAACAAACGGCGTTCCCCTCACGCTGTCCAAGACGTCATCCCAGGAATGGCAAACGATCACCCCTTCGGCCCGATACTCCGCGTCGCGGGTTAGCACCAGATTGGTACGGGCGGGCAAAGGCTTGCCGATCGATTCATACGTCTTGCGTCCCATGATCACGGAGTTTCCGGTCGTGATGCTCCGGAAACGCTTCAGATCTTGCGGCAATCGCCAGGGTAAGGCGTTGTCCTTGCCGATGACCCCTTCCCGCGTCATCGCCACGATGAAGTCGAGGTCGCGGCTCATACTGAGATATCCGCCTTGATCGCCGGATGGGGAACGTAATTTTCCAACGTGAAGTCTTCGAATCGAAACTCGAAAAGATCTTTCACGTTGGGATTAAGAACCATCTTCGGCAGGATCCGCGGCTCCCGCGTTAGCTGCAGTTTGGCTTGGTCGAGATGGTTCAAATACAGGTGAGCATCGCCCAGCGTGTGCACGAATTCCCTCGGTTGTAGACCCGTCACTTGCGCCACCATCATCAGCAAGAGCGCATAGCTCGCGATATTGAAGGGCACCCCGAGAAAAACATCCGCGCTGCGTTGGTAAAGCTGGCAGGAGAGGCCCCCATCGGCGTGCACATAAAACTGGAAGAGCACATGGCAAGGGGGAAGCGCCATATGCGGTAGATCGGCTACGTTCCAGGCATTCACGATGTGCCGCCGGGAATAGGGATTGGTTTTTAACCCCTGTATCAACTCGCGCATCTGGTCAAAACCCACTGGGTTCGCGCCCACCGCGGAAACTGCGCCCTTCTCCACCAGGCGTGGGTGTGTCTTTCCCCAGTTGCGCCACTGAAACCCGTAGATGGGGCCGAGATCCTTTTTGGCATCCGCCCACTCATCCCAGATACTCACCTTGTTTTCGTGCAGGTAGGCCAGGTTCGTATCCCCCTGCAAAAACCAAAGCAGTTCGTGGATGATGGAGCGCAAGTGCAGCTTCTTCGTGGTTACCAGCGGAAATCCGTCCCGCAGATCAAAACGCATCTGGTGACCGAAACGACTTAACGTTCCCGTGCCGGTCCGGTCCGTCCGCTTTTCGCCGTTCTCCAGAATCGTTTGTAAGAGATGGTGGTAGGCCCGCATTTTCTGACACGTTAAACAGTTAGTAGCCGCCCTGCAACCGATCGATCTTGGCCTTCCAACGGTTCTCCACGACGGCGCGAATGCGAGAGTTGTGGGGTGCCTTGAGGTCCGGATCGCGCTCGAGCAATAGCGTCGCCTCTTCCCGAGCTTTGGCGAGAAGCTCCGCGTCGTGCACAATGTGGCCGGCGCGAAACCCCGGCAATCCACTTTGGTGCGTACCCAGAAATTCCCCCGGCCCGCGGAACTTCAAGTCCTCCTCGGCAACTAAAAAACCGTCCTCCGTCTCTTCCATAATGCGCAGACGCGGGGGAACGTTCTTTTCCACCAGGAGCACGCACTCGGATTGGAGCTCACCCCGCCCCACGCGGCCACGGAGCTGATGGAGTTGAGAGAGTCCCAGTCGTTCGGGGTGCTCGATCACCATCAGGGTCGCATTTGCGACGTCGATGCCAACTTCAATGACGGTGGTGGAAACGAGCATTCGGTATTTTCCGGCTTTGAAATCGGAAAGGATTTGATCCTTTTCCTCGGGCTTCATCCGTCCGTGCAAAAGCGCCACCGGAAATTCCGGAAAGATCTCTCGACTCAGCGACTGATGCATCCGGGTGGCGGATTTCAATTCGAGTTTTTCCGAGTCTTCCACCAGGGGATAGATAAAGTAGACCTGTTCGCCCCGCCCGAGGACGCCGCGAATCTTGGCGTAAAGCGCCGGACGATCCTTCTCCCGCAGAATGCGAGTTTGAATCGGCTTGCGGTGCGCCGGCTTTTCCCGGATCCAGGTCAGATCCAGGTCGCCATAAAGCGTGAGCGCCAAGGTGCGCGGGATGGGCGTTGCCGTCATCATCAAAAGGTGAGGGACGGTTGCCTTCGCCTTGCGCATCAATTCGCCCCGTTGCTCGACCCCGAAACGGTGCTGTTCGTCTACGATCACCAGACCTAAGTCGTGAAATTCCACTCGGTTTTGAAACATCGCGTGGGTGCCCAGAATGACTTTCGCTTTCCCTTGGGCCACCGCTTCGCGCGTCGCCGGGGAAGCCGCCGTGTCCTGGGAAAAGAGCAAGCTTTCGATACCTAAGGGCTTGAGCAATTTCTCGGCGGTGCGAAAGTGCTGCTGGGCCAGAATCTCGGTGGGCGCCATGATGGCAGTTTGTACTCCTTCGCTCGCGGCAATGGCGGCTGCCGCCAATGCCACTACGGTTTTTCCCGATCCAACATCCCCCTGGATCAAGCGGGTCATCGTTTGCGTTTTCGCTAGATCTAAGCGCAAACACTCGATGGCCTTTTTTTGATCTCCGGTTAACGCAAAAGGTAATCCGGCTTCAAATCGGCGTAGAATATCGGTTTTATCGACGAGTGGGCGCGCCACTTCCTTCTGCCTCAGTCGTTTCTTCAATCCCAATCCGAGCTGCAGAACAAAAAACTCCTCGAAGGCAATGCGTTGAAAAGCGCGCTCCGGACGCCCGTCCTCCGGCAAGTCCTTAGGAAAATGGAGCGCGACAAAACTTTCGCGTAGGGACGGCAACCCCATTTTCTCGAGCAATGCCGATGGCAAAGGCTCATCCAACTCGCCCAAGCTCTCCTTAAGTACCTGGGCCATCACCCGCCGGATGGTTTTCTGGTGCAACCCTTCGGTCTCGCTGTAAATCGGAACGACGCGCCCGAAGTGGTACGAGGGCAAGGGCTTGCCCGAGTCGCTCTGTTTGGCCATTTCGTAATCGGGGTGAGTGATGCGCGGGAACCCACCGTAAAGACTGACTTCACCATGAATCAAAACCGCCTTGCCGGCGGCAAAATCTTCTTTCAAAGACGGGTAGGCGCGAAACCAAAACAAACGCAGAATGCCGGTTTTGTCTTGCACGGTTGCCTCGAACTGACTGGCGCCGCGTCGCCCGCGGAATCGGACTTCGCGTCCACTGACGGTAGTAGCGAGCACGGTGGCGGTTTGCCCCGCTTGCAGATCCCCAATCGGCGTCAGCTTGCGACGGTCTTCGTAGGCGCGCGGAAGGAAGTACAGCGCGTCCTCGACGGTACGAATGCCTTTTTTAGATAGCAGAGTGGCGAGCTGTGGCCCAACGTACTTGATCGTCGCGATGCTCGAACTGAGGTCCATTCAAAGGTATTTTACCGAAAGCACTTCGTATTCAATATTGCCCTTCGGAACGCGAATGGTCACCGAATCCCCGGCGGTCTTATTTAAAAGCTGGCGCGCGACCGGCGATTCGATCGACAGGCGCCCTTCCTTCACGTCGGCTTCGTCCACGCCCACGATCTGAAAAGTCTTTTTCTCGTCGTTATCGACATCGAGGACTTCCACGGTGGCGCCAAAAAAAATCTTGTCGGAGGCAATCGACTTCGGATCGATGACCTGGGCCCGGGCCAGCTTATCTTCCACTTCTTTGATGCGCCCTTCGATGAAGGATTGTTTTTCCTTAGCCGCATCGTATTCCGCGTTCTCGGAAAGGTCGCCGTGGGCGCGCGCCTCGGCGATCGCTTGGATCACGCGCGGGCGCTCCTCAAACTTCAACCGCTTTAATTCCTCATCGAGCTTCTTCTTGCCTTGCACGGTCATCGGAACGGAACTCATCAAACTCCCCTTTCCTGGAGGCAGTGGGTTTCCAGTCGGGCTCGCTTGAATTCGCAGATCGCTTGGGCTCCCGCGCGCGCCGACGCAATGGTCGTGAAATAGCACAGATTGCGCATGAGTGTCGCGCGGCGCAATTCGTAGGCAGCTCCGACCTCGTGCACACCCAACGCGGAGGTGTTGATGACCAGCTGAATTTCGTCATTTTTGATGCGGTCCACCACGTGGGGCCGCCCTTCATTCACTTTGTTGATGACCGCGATTTCAAAGCCCTGTTTTTCCAGGTAGGCGCAAGTCCCGCGGGTACCGCAAAGTTCAAAGCCCAAATCAGTGAGCTGGCGCGCGATCGAGACGAGGGCGGCCTTATCCGAATCTTTTACGCTCAAGAAGGCGCGCCCCTTCACCGGTAAACGGAAGCCGGCCCCGATGATCGCTTTGCCGAAAGCTTCGGGGAAGTTCTTGCCGACCCCCATCACTTCCCCGGTCGAGCGCATCTCGGGCCCCAGGACGATATCGGTGCCCGGAAACCGATTGAAGGGGAAGACCGCTTCTTTGACGTACACCAATCCCCCCGACTTGGGGCGGACATTGAACTCGGAAAGCTTCTTGCCCAACATCACCTTCATCGCGATAGTCGAATAGGACACCCCGTGCGCCTTACTGGAAAAGGGCACCGTACGAGAACCGCGCGGGTTCACTTCCAAGACGAAGACTTTTCCGTTCTCGATCGCAAACTGGATATTAATGAGTCCCTTGACACCCAGCGCGAGTGCCATCGCGCGCGTTTGCCGCTCGAGTTCGCGCACCATTTCCGGTGGCAGCGTCGCGGGCGGCAGCACGCAGGCGGAATCGCCGGAATGAACACCGGCTTCCTGGATCTGTTCCAAGGTGCCACAGATCAAAACGTCTTCTCCGTCGCAAACCGCATCCACATCGACTTCAACCGCCTGATTGAGGAAGCGGTCGATCAGGAGCGGGGACTCCTCGGTAATTTCCACGCCGCGCGAAAGCCACCGATCGAAGTCGCGGGTGTTGTAGAGAATCTCCATTCCGCCGCCGCCCAAAACGAACGAGGGACGCACCAGAAGAGGAAAGCCGAGTTTTTCCGCCGCTTCGGCGGCCTTCTCGCGGTCGGAGACGATTTCGCTGCTGGGCTGCTCGATCCCTAGCTTCTGACAGAGCGCGCGGAATTTATCACGGTCTTCGGCTACCTGAATTGCGTCGGCCGAAGTTCCCAGGATCGGCACTCCGTGCTTGGCCAATTTGCGACTTAAGTTCAGCGGCGTTTGGCCCCCGAAGTGCACGACCGTTCCGAGCGCCTTTTCCCGGTGCAGAATCTCCAGAATATCTTCGAGGTAAAGCGGCTCGAAGTAGAGTTTGTCGCTGACATCGTAGTCGGTGCTCACCGTTTCCGGGTTGCAATTGACCATGATGCTTTCATATCCCTCTTCGCGCAACGCCATGGAAGCGCGCACGCAGCAGTAGTCAAACTCGATGCCCTGACCGATGCGGTTTGGGCCGCCCCCCAAGATGATCACCTTCGGACGGCCGGTGTCTCGCACCGGATCGCTGGTGGGTTCGTAGGTCGAGTACAGGTAGGGCGTCGAAGATTCAAATTCCGCCGCGCAGGTATCGACCATCTTATAGCTTGGCCGCAGGCCGAGCGCGTGACGGCGCGCCCGCACGGCCTCTTCGGTGCCGGCCGTGAAATGGGCAATGGCGGCGTCCGAAAAACCCATCCGCTTCCATTCGCGCAGGTCTTTTTCGGGCAGCGTGGCGGTTTTGCCTTTCCATTCCCCCATCCGCGCCTCTTCGAGCACGATCCGTTCGATTTGCCGTACGAACCAAGGATCCACTTTCGTGATTTCGACAATCTCTTCGACGCTCAGGCCTTCGCGAATCCCTTGCGCCAACCAGAGGAGTCGGTCCGCTTTCGCGTTCTTCACGTAGTTACGAATTCCATCGACCCAATTCTGGCCGGAGCGCAAACGGCGTCGATCGCCGAACGGAACAAAACCCCAGGACTTGGTTTCCAGTGAACGCAAAGCCTTTTGCACCGACTCGGCAAACGTGCGGCCGATCGCCATGACCTCGCCGACGGAACGCATGGACGGCGAGAGCTTGGAGTCCGAACGCGGAAACTTGTCGAATGCAAAACGTGGGATTTTGGTCACCACGTAGTCGATGCTGGGCTCAAAGCAGGAGAGCGTCTTGCGGGTGATGTCGTTGGCGATTTCATCTAGGGTGTAGCCGACCGCCAGTTTGGTCGCGATTTTAGCGATCGGAAAGCCGGTCGCCTTCGAAGCCAGAGCCGAACTGCGCGAGACGCGTGGGTTCATTTCAATGGCGACCATTCGTCCGGTTCGGGGATCAATCCCGAATTGCACGTTGGCACCGCCGGTTTCCACCCCGACTTCGCGCAGGATGCGGATCGCGGCATCGCGCATTTTTTGGTACTCAACGTCGGTCAACGTTTGCGCCGGGGCGACGGTGACACTGTCGCCGGTGTGCACCCCCATCGGATCGAGGTTCTCGATCGAGCAGACAATGATCACATTGTCCTTGGAATCGCGCATCACCTCGAGTTCGTACTCTTTCCAACCAATCACCGACTCATCGATCAGGACCTCGCCTACCGGACTGGCTTCCAAACCGCGCGAGACCTCGGTGACAAATTCTTCGATGTTGTAGGCGATGCTGGCCCCGGTGCCGCCCATCGTAAAGGACGGTCGGATCACACACGGAAAACCCGTGTATTCCGCTACGGCCTTAGCTTCGTCGAGGGTCTTGACCGAGCCACACTTGGGGTACTCCACCCCGCAGCGATCCAGCACCCCTTTAAAAAGATCGCGATTTTCGCCCAACTCGATGGAGCGGACTTTTGCGCCGATCAACTCCACGCCGTACTTTTCCAAAACCCCGGATTTGGCCAATTGCACGGCCAGATTCAACGCCGTCTGTCCGCCCATGGTGGGCAGTAGGGCATCCGGACGCTCTTTGCGGATAATGTCTTCGAGGTACTCCGCGCGCAGGGGCTCAATGTAAGTCCGGTGCGCCAGCTCCGGATCGGTCATGATCGTAGCCGGATTGCTATTCACCAGCACGACCTCGTAGCCCTCTTCCTTCAGAGCTTTGCACGCTTGCGTTCCGGAATAGTCAAATTCACAGGCTTGGCCGATGACGATCGGGCCCGAACCGATGAGCAGCACTTTCTTTATGTCAGTCCGACGCGGCATCCTTAAATCCGGCTATTATCGTCGTAAATCTTCTCGATGGGCATCTGCGGGTAGATGCGATGCTTGAGGTACATGCCCACGAGCAACCAGAGCCAAGCCTGGTAGGTTGAATAATCTTGTGACTTGCGAAATTGCTTCACCTTGGCGGTGATGTATTTGTGAACCGCTTCCAAATGGTAGGAAGGCCGGCGCACGAAACTAAAACCCTTCTTGGCATCGGTGCCACGGCTGATGAGTCTCCCTTCAATGATGTCCCCGCGGGAAATCCCGAGGTAATCATTGGTCGCATTTTTCGGCACGATGAAACTCTTCCCGCTATAGAGATCCTTGAGCTTCAGGCCAGCATCGGAGGCTTTCGCCACCGAAAAGAGGCTGCGGGTATTGCCGCCGTGGATATGGTTCCAGTGCAAGCGCTCTTCCGGCGAAAGGCTCTGCAACATCTCCGGCAGTTGCTGCTCGAAAACGCACCAATCGTAAAAGAAATCCCAGAGGTCTTCGATGAGGTCGGCATTGTCGGGCTGGGTCAGCGTCAAACGCAGCCGCGTGTGAAAATCGCGACGCAAGTCGGCCAACCGTTCCTTCTCGACGGTTTCAATAATGCGCTTCACCAGCACTTCAAATTCGGGGTGAATCATCCCGAATTGGGGCATTTGCTTGTCTTCCATTTGCACGATCATCGGAGGAACCCCTTCACAAAACTTTCAAAGACACTGTCGGCATCGTGCGGTCCCGGACTCGCTTCGGGATGGAACTGCACACTCGAAAAGCGCATCTTCTCGGATGAGAACCCTTCGACCGTGCCGTCATTCAGGCTCACGTGATCCAGCCGAATATCGCCCTGCTTTAAATCGTCTCCCCGGACGGAGAAGCCGTGATTTTGCGAGGTGATGAGAATGCGGCCCGTGCGTTCATACCGCACCGGATGATTCACGCCGTGGTGACCGAACTTCAATTTATAGGTCTCAGCGCCAAGCGCACGCGCTAAAAGCTGGTGCCCCATGCAAATCGCTTGGATCGGCACCTTGCCAATCAGTCCTTGGATCTCGGCCACCGCGCCGGGCACGCCCGCCGGATCCCCGGGACCATTGGACAAGATCACCGCGTCGGGCTTTTCCGCCAGCACATCCCGATGCGGGTAGTTGTACGGCACCACCCGCACTTGGAAACCGTGGCTCTTCAACTGACGCAGGATGCCGTGCTTCACCCCAAAGTCGTAAACAATCGCCGTGCCGCTCGGACTCGCCGGCCCCGGATCGAACTCCCATGGCTCCTTGCAGCTCAAGACGCTGACCAGTTCCAAACCGCCCATCTCCGGAACTTTTTCGATCAGGCGGTGACCGTACGCGCGGACGTCCGAGCCCGCAGCATCCGTCGGAAAGATGACCGCGCGCTGCGCGCCCTCACCGCGGATGAGTCGCGTGATCTCCCGCGTGTCCACTTCCGAAATTCCGGGCACGCCGTTCTCCGCCATCCACTCGTGTAAGGACCTTCGCGACCGCCAGTTTGACGGCGCGGGTTCGTAACTGCGCGCCACAACCCCCTTCAAATGCGGCTTGGGCGCTTCGACGTCTTCGTCGTTCAAACCCGTATTGCCCAAATGCGGATAGGTCATCAGAACGACTTGGTGCGAGTAAGAAGGGTCGGTGAAAATTTCTTGGTAGCCGGTCATGCCGGTGTTGAAAACGAGTTCACCGCCTTCGCCAACGGCGGCGCCAAAACCACGGCCATGGAAGGTGTGTCCGTTCTCGAGATAGAGCACCGCCTCCCATGTTTTCATAAGCTTTCCTCGCCCCTATATACCACCCGACCGCCGACGATTGTATAGCGGACTTTCCCCTGCACTTCCCAACCATCAAACGGGGTGTTGCGGCTCTTCGATCGGAAGGCCGTTTTGTCAATGCGGTAGGTTTTCTCGGGATCGAAGACGGTCACGTCGCCGTCACTCCCCTTGGCCAGCGTGCCTTTAGGTAGCCCCAAAATCTTGGCCGGCTCCGTCGTCAACGACGCAATCAGTCGGCCCAGGTCGACGCCGTGTTTCAAACACATCCGGTAGTAGAGCGGAAAGGCGGTTTCGAGCCCCACCATCCCAAATTCGGCGAGGTCGTATTCGACCAGCTTGTCCTCGATTGCATGGGGCGCATGATCCGAGGCCACCACATCGATCGTTCCGTCCGCCAAGGCTTCGCGAACCGCCTCCACGTCGGCTTGTTCGCGCAAGGGGGGCGCTACCTTGGTGTTCGTGTCGTAGTTGGCGACCGCGTCGTCGGTCAGGTTCAGGTGGTGCGGAGTCACTTCCGCCGTAACCCGGATACCGCGCTTCTTTGCCTGCCGCACCAACTCGACGCTGCCCACCGTGCTCAGATGGGCAACGTGGATCCGGGCACCGGTCAGCTCCGCCAGTAATATGTCGCGCGCCACAATCAGATCCTCTGAAGTTCGGGGGATCCCCCGTAGGCCGAACCGGGCCGAGTTGAATCCCTCATTCATCACGCCCTTGCCCTTGAGATTCACGTCTTCGGCGTGGCTAATGACGACCAAGTCGAATTTCTTCGAGTAGTCCATCGCCTTGCGCATCAAGTAAGAGTTCATGACGGTTTTCCCGTCATCGGAAAGAGCCGAAATTCCGACTTCCCACATCGAACCAATCTCGGCGAGTTCCTCGCCCTTTAATCCTTTGGTGATGGCGCCAATCGGGTAAACATTCACCACCGATTCGGCCGCCGCCTTCTGGTGGATGAAAGAGGTGATGAAGGCGTTGTCGTTCACCGGATTCGTGTTGGCCATACACGCAATGGAGGTCATCCCACCCGCCGCGGCGGCTTGGGTGCCGGTGTGGATCGTTTCTTTATTCGAAGCTCCCGGTTCCCGCAGGTGGGTGTGCATGTCGATCCAACCCGGCGTGACGATTAGCCCCTTGGCGTTGAGCGTCGGAATGCCGGCCGGTACGGGTTTTTCCATTCGACCCACGGCCGTGATCTTGCCATTTTCGATCAGGACATCACCGGTACCGTCCAACTTCTGGCTGGGGTCGACGATCCGACCGCCTTGGATGAGGAGGCTGCCGGTCATGTCTTCTCCTTCAAGGCCGCCCCGCCGGTTAGCAGGTGAAGCGCAGCCATGCGGACCACCACGCCGTTAGAAACCTGATTCAGGATCACGCTATGCGGACCATCGGCGACTTCGGTGGACAGCTCCAAGCCACGATTCATCGGCCCGGGGTGCATAATGAGCACATCCGGTTTGCACCGCTCCGCGCGCTTCGCGTTCATGCCGAAAAATTTCTTATACTCACCGCTCGACGGTGTTTGTCCCGATTCAAAGCGTTCGAACTGGATGCGTAACATCATCACGACGTCCTGATCCGCCAACGCCGCGTCGAGATCGTAGAAGACTTTGACGCCGAGGTTTTCGACTTTGGGTGGCAAGAGCGTCGGCGGCCCACAAACACTCACTTCCGCCCCCATCGTCTGGAGCAGATAAATATTCGAGCGGGCCACGCGACTATGGGCGATATCGCCGACGATCAAAACTTTCTGCCCCCGAATCTTCCCTTTGAATTCTTCAATCGTCATCGCGTCGAGCAGTGCTTGCGTCGGGTGTTCATGGAATCCATCGCCGGCGTTGATGATCGGGATTTTCAAGACCTGATTGAGAAAGTTCGGCGAACCCGCCGAAGGGTGGCGCAAGACAATCACGTCGGGCTCCATCGCTTCCAGGGTGCGGGCGGTGTCGTAAAGCGTTTCGCCCTTCCCCGCGGAGCTGCCTTCGTTGCCGAGGAAGACCGTGTTCGCGCCGAGTCGCTTGGCCGCCAGTTCAAACGAAACCCGTGTGCGCGTGCTCGGTTCAAAGAAAAACAGCACCACCGTCCTACCGGCGACCGGATTGGCGGCTCGAGTTTGCTCCCGCCAATGGGTCTTAAAGAAAAAAGCGGTGTCGAGAATCTTTCGGATCTGGTCGGCGCTGAGTGACTCCGTGCTCAGGATTGAGCGCGTGCCCAGCACGTCGTTTCGGGAGGGAGGATTCATGTACGTTGAGGGCGTACACTATGCGAAAGCCCGACGAGTTGCAATAGCGGGAGCGACTTGAGCCGCATGGGGCCTAACCCCCTGAAAAAGTACTGCTTTTGGGGGCCTCATTGCGTTAGTGGGTCACCTAAGCTATGAGAATAAATCTTCTTTCTGGAGGTTCCTGTGGCGGAGATGAAACTCAAGACCGGTCTAGCCGAAATGCTCAAAGGCGGGGTCATCATGGACGTGGTGAATCGCGAGCAGGCGGCAATCGCCGAGAAGGCCGGAGCGGTAGCGGTGATGGCGTTGGAACGCGTGCCCGCCGATATCCGCAAAGAAGGCGGCGTGGCCCGCATGGCGAACCCCGAAATTATTTTGGAAATCATGGATACCGTTTCGATTCCGGTGATGGCCAAGGCGCGCATCGGTCATTTCGTCGAAGCCCAAGTCTTAGAAGCGTTGGGCGTGGATTATATCGACGAAAGCGAAGTCCTCACTCCGGCCGACGAGCAATACCACATTGATAAGTTTGGATTTACGGTGCCGTTTGTTTGCGGCGCCCGGAATTTAGGCGAGGCCCTGCGTCGCATCGGCGAAGGTGCGGCGATGATCCGCACGAAGGGCGAGGCCGGAAGCGGCAATATCGTCGAAGCCGTCCGCCACTTGCGCCAAGTGCGCTCGCAGATTCGCCGTCTCACCACGCTGGGACCCGAGGAGCTGGTGAATGAAGCCAAAGAACTCGGCGCCCCGCTGGCGATCGTGAAGATGGTCGCCCAAACCGGCAAACTACCCGTCCCGAATTTTGCCGCCGGCGGCGTGGCCACACCCTCCGACGCGGCACTTTGCATGCAGCTCGGCGCGGAAGCGGTCTTCGTCGGTTCCGGCATTTTCAAATCGGACCAGCCGGAAAAGCTGGCCCACGCCGTCGTGGAAGCGACCGCGAACTACCAAGACGCACAGGTCCTCGCGCGTTGCTCGCGCGGTTTGGGAACGGCGATGCGCGGTCTGGACATTCACAAGCTCCGGCCGGAAGAGCGCCTACAAGAACGTGGCTGGTAAAACCCTAGTCGGAGTTCTCGCCCTGCAGGGCGCGGTCGAGCCGCATTTTCGGGCCCTCGAAAAAATAGGTGCCCATCCCGTTGCGGTCCGACGCGCGAACCATCTTCTCGGCCTTTCCGGAATCATCCTTCCCGGCGGCGAAAGCACCGCGATGATACACTTATTAAAACTCAATGCGCTTTGGGAACCCTTGCGCGATTTTATCGCGCTCAAGCCGGTGTGGGGAGTGTGCGCCGGAGCTATTTTGTTGGCCAATCGGGTAACCCATCCGGAACAAGAATCTCTGGAAGCGATGGATATGACGATCGCGCGCAATGCCTTTGGCCGCCAAGTCGATAGCTTCTCGGCGCCCTTGGCGGCGGGGGAGCGTTGGACGGGCGAGACGCTCGAAGGGGTTTTTATCCGCGCCCCTCGCATCACACGCGTCGGCGCGGAAGTGGACACAGTTTTTTCGTACCAGGGTGAACCGGTCATGGTCGAGCAGGGCAAGAAGCTCGCCACCACTTTCCATCCGGAGTTGACGGAAAGCGTGGCCGTTCACGAATACTTTGTGGCTAAGTGCCGGAGTGAAAAAGCCCCATGGATGACCGCTTCCCTAGATACCTCCGCTTCATTGTCGATAAACTGAGCTTCCTCAGCTTGCCTAACTTAGGCATGCTGATCGCTGGCCTAGCCATTCTTGGCTTCGTGGGCCAAACCATCCTGAATGCTCCCATGGATCGTTTCATCTTCGACCCGGAGGCCTTCCTCGCCGGGGAGTACTGGCGCGTCTTCGCTTTCCCCATCTACAACGAGCCGCTCTGGCTGCTGTTCTTCTGCCTCTACGTCTACTTCATTTTTGGCATGCTGGAGTCGTCCTGGGGAGAAGCGCCCACGACGATTTTCACGCTTTCCGCTTACGTGGCATCGCTTGGCGCGTCACTCTTCTTCGGCCAACCACTCGCTATTTGGACGTCGGTCATCGAGAACATCAGCCTGGCCTTTGGCACGCTTTTCCCGGAGATGGAGTTCTATCTCTTTTTTGTTTTACCGGTGAAAGCGAAGTGGTTGGCGGCTTTGGCCGGCGCGCTGTTCTTTTATCAGTTCGTTACCGGCAACACCGCCACCAAGATCTACTTGCTGATCATCC
>CAZFMF010000056.1:0-19662 GCA_964519985.1 uncultured Pseudobdellovibrionaceae bacterium
GCCGAAGATCGAAGATGTCACCGCGCGTCTCGTCATCAAAGAAACGGGCAAGGAAGACACGCAGTTCAATCCCATCTATGCGCTCTATCAAAACGGCAAAGAGGTCGGACAACTCGTGGACTATCTCAATCTCAGCGATGACTTGCTCAGCCTCACCGGACTTTGTCAGGTGGGGACACCGCGCTTTTCCTGCGCGGTCAGCGGCCGCACCGATATGGCGGGCCGTACCAGCGACCTAAACGTCTATAATTAGATTCCCGGAAAAAGACTTTCGAAGACCTGTCGGACATCCGATGCATTGTCGGGATTGGCTTCGCGTAGCAATTGCGTCGCCGCTTCTTTTCCCACAACCTTGTGCGCTTTCGCTTTCGTCAAAAGCTGCTTCAACAGCCAAAGGTCTTTGGCGTTCGATGCTTCTTTCACCGCGGCTTGCAGATCGCTTCCCATCAACTCGTGGTCACCGATCAAGTGGGCCGACAACCCGCTCGCGGCGAGCACATACTGAGTGCCAGGGACAAATCCGAGGTCATTAACCGGTTTCACGAAAGTGCTGATACCCGTTCGCACGGGCGTGGTACCGGCGAGGTCATAGAAGGCAATCGCTTTGTCGGATTGCAGGGCGGCCAAAGTCTGACCATTGTCGGAGACGGCGATCTTCGGGACTACAGTCGGGTTGGCCGACGGCGCGATGGCACGCAGCAGATCCTTTTTGCTCAGATCGAAACGGTAAATCCCGCCCATCGCGGTGGAGAACACGACCGTCTTTCCGTCTCCGGAAAAAACCACATCCGTCACGCCCCGCTCGCGCGCGTCAATCACGGGACCGTCGATCCACTTCCCGTTCACGGCGTTGTAGAAATCCAGTTTGCCGCTATTCGTGGCCACGGCTAAGCGCGTGCCATCCGGGGAGAAATTCAATCGCGTGACTTGGACGCGAGGACCCACCGGTGGCCGAATCACTTCGGCCTCGCCCGAGCGCAGACTCACGAGCCGCACTTCACCGCCGCGGGTGCCCGCCGCCATGATGTCTCCGGTTGGCGCCACCGCCGAAGCCAGGGTATTGGGTGCAACATCGAGACGCTTGGGTTGATCTAGCGCGTTCAAAGGATGCAAGCTTGCCGCGCCATTTCGGCCCACGCGAACGACTGCGTCATTTCCCTGGGTGAAATGCACGGCGGTCGTTTCGCCATCGAGTAAGACCTTTCGCGTCACGCGCGTTTTCATGTCTAACCAATTCAACTGCTTGTCTCGGCTAACCCACGCGGCCTTCAAACCATCGCGGGAGAAGGTCGGGGCAATCCGGTAATCGGCTTCGCCGACGACCGTGGGAGCGCCGGTGGCCAGCTCCGTCAAAACGGCCGTGTCGTCATCACCCACCGAAAGCGTCCGGTAGCCCTTCGGGCCGATCGTGATCTGACGCATCTGCGTTTGGAGCGCGTGCATCGGCAGCGAAGTGACGAGTTTTCCGTCGCCGACGCGACCAAGGGGGCGATCCGATTCGAGGGTCGGAAAGGGTTGGCTTTTTGCCAAGGTGGCATCGCCCACCCGACCCGAGAAGGGCTGAATGAGATTGGGATCCACCGGGCCGGAGCCGCATTCCACATTCGATCCGACGTACTCAAAATAGCTCCTGGGATCAAACATCTGGCGGGAGAGACAGTGGGGCGTGATAATCTTGGTGAGTTTTACCGCCGTCGAATCCGCCGCAAATACTCCACCCAGGGTGCTCAACGCCGTGTCCCCCGCGCTTAAAGCCCACTCGGGCGCTAGGAGAATCTTTTCCACGAGGCTGGTCATCTCGGCGACCTTCGGACCCGCGATGGCGGGATTTTTCGCAAAACCCATAGCTCCCATCTGGGCGAGCTTCGGCCACTCTTCCTTCGGGACACCGAGGTTAGTCAGTACGAGTGGGTGATTGATAAACTGGTAAACCCCGGCACGAAGGACTTCGCTGTCATTGAGCTGCGGGAACTCTTCTTTCACCTTTGGCAAAGTCGCCTTCAGGTTTTTTACGAACTCCAAGAATGGCGTCTTTCCGATGCCCTTCACTCCCGCCATCACGTACATCGTGTACGGGCCCTCCGAGCAATAGGGTTTGAAGTCCGGAGGAAAAATACCGCGATCGAAGTCTTTTTTTAGCGCCGCCAGCGCCTTTGGATCCATCGCTTCGGTCTTGAGATCGTTGTCGTACCCATACTCGTAGGCGTGGAAGGTGGCGAGATACTTCGAAACTCTCTCTAAAATAGCTTTGCGACTCGCCTGCCAGTTTTCAATTTCCTCGCGCCTCGCCGGGTCTTTGAGGGCGGCCTGTAGATCAGCCTCGGTCTTGATGGACCGAGGGTACTGCCGCAAACGCATCACGTGGTAACTCACGCCGTAGAGCTTATACGGAGTCGCCTTGGGTGAATCGACGACGAACATCTCCCCATCTTTGCGGTAAACGGTCATCGCGTGGTGAGTGCCCTTAAAGAGATTGTCCCAGATTGCATTTTCCGGCGGCTCGGTGGGATCGAAAGTCAAAAGCACATCACCGTCTTGCAAATCCTTCAACGGATCGATTGGACGCACACCCTTGCCTTTTTCGGCGCCGAGTTGCGCGAAATACGGAGGCAGTTCGCCGTTCTCATCACCCACCGGCAACGCGGAATAACATTGGGCTTTGTCGGGGAGAAGCGCGGGCGGGCGCAAAGATTTGCCGGCAAAGGTCGCGGGATCCGGAAGCGCCAAATTGACGCTCGGCGCTTTGTCGTGTTCCGCCCAGAGCGGGCTCGAACCGACGGCTAACCCAATGAGAAAAATCCGCTTCAGCATACTGCGGGCACAAACCTGCCCGCGTGCCTTTATCGCAAGGGCAGTGCCAGGCTAAAACAGGCACAAACGCGCAAGCGCCGGCGCAACTCGTCTGGCAGCTGTGATCTTGGTGGGCGTATTCGCGTAGGATGCGTTCACATCTGCGCGGCGGCTTGGAGCAGGAAGTAATCGAGCAGGTGCTTTGAACAATTCGCCGTGCGCCGTATCGGACCGAATCCGAGAATTTGGCGCGGGCGAAAAACGATGCCCCAGCCTTCCCCGGTCATTTCGGTGCGAACTACCTTCACCCCGTCTTTGCCAACCCGCACGAAGATCTTGGGAACGGTATACGCGTTTCCGCGGAAGGCCTTACCGCCTAGTTTCACCGCACTGTTGCGGACTTCGGGTTGATCCGTGAAAAACACGTACACGAAGCGATCGAGAATCTCGTGCGGCTGCGGATCCGGTCCCAAAGGGGTGGTGGGAGCGTTGGGAATCGGGGGTAGTGTTCGCTCAAGATGGTGCAAGTAATCCAACACCTTCTGCCGCGATTCCTTATTGGCTTTAGTTATCCGAAGCCATTGCACGGCATAAGTCTGGATGAGAATCTCGCGCAGATAAGCCTCGCCCGCATTCGAGAGATTGTCCATGCGCACAAACCCCAGGGGACGCGTCCCCTCCGCCGTGTGAATTTCGGGCAAAATAAAAGACCCCCCATTCCAATACGGTGCCCAGAAATTGGGGTCCCACTTCATGTCGCCGGCGCGGTTAAACAGCTTGGAATAGTCCCCAGACACTCCCCACCGATGCACTTCGTCTAACGACGGAAGCAGTGACACCGGCGACAAATCCTGGATGCAAACCGGAGTCGATTGAACTTCCTGGGGAAACCCCATATGCCAAAAGACCCCGCGGTAGAATTCCCGCTCGAAAGCATCTGCCCGCTCGTGGTCGCCGCAGACCGAGGCGCGCCAGCTGCGGGTTAAGGAGATCCCTCTCGGACTCAAACCGGGTCGTTTTACCCCTTCGGCCAGGGTCGTGAAAGTGACGGCTGTGCCGGAATCGATCGGTGGCATCGCGGACAGCGGGGGAACATCACCATTGTTTTCTAAGATCGTCCGTTGCGCCTCCGCCGTAAAGGGCTGCATTCGAAACGCCTGCTGAAAGTAGCGGGCGTGGGCTTTGTCCAACCCGTGGGCGAAAATCAGATACTGCTCCGGCGGAACGTCTCGCAACCGGGCTTCCGCCTCCAGCCAATAGAGACTCAAACGGATCAATTCCGGGAGTGAACCGCCTAGGACTGAATCACCCGCGAGCGCGCGGGAAAATTCGGCCATATGCGGAGGGTTCGAGCCGGGCGGAAAGGCCAGTGGGTGTCGCCTAGGATAGTTCTCCCAGGAAAGGGGTAGCTTTTCGAGATCCCCCGTTTTCATATTCACCGTCTGTCCCAAGCCAATTAGAATCGAGGCGCGCACGAAAGTGAGGGTTTCCTCCTCTTCCGGAATCCCCTTTCCATCCACAGTCACCCTTCCCGTTGAAGTATCCACCCGAACCTCAAAAGCCCTGGGTGTTTTCCCCGAACGTGGCCGGCGCCGACGCCGATGCTGGGAATAAAACTCCTGGCCCCCCATCACCCGGTCCCAAGGAATTTCTCCGTTGTATCGTCGCAGCGCCTCTGTCTTGGTAAGCTCCATCAGATCGAGGGCAAACCGAATCTGTGCTGGCTGCCAAATGTGCATGGCGTACGACACGTCTTCAAAAAGCGAAGGGGAGATATAGCCACGCTTCAACATTTCCTTGAGCGCGAACGATTGCAGCTCGTGGTAAAGCCCTTGCACCCGAAGTTGGGCTTCATTTTCCACTTCCAACCGGAAACCGATGTCGAGGCGGGAGCCGCTCATCACATAACGGTCGCCGAGCAAATTGCCGGAGGCATCCATCTCTGCGACGGGACGAGTGACCCGTCGCAACTCCGTTTGACGGGCTACGTGCAACTTTCCGGTCGCCGAAAAATCGTAAAACTCCACCCAGGTTTTGTCCGCCAGAGCCGGAACGGCGCAAAAGAGTATTGAGAAAGCGATCCGCACCATGGCGCAGAGCCATACCACACCGGCTGGGTTCGTCTAGAGGATAACTACCCGACCTTCGCCCACTCTTCTTTCATCATCCGAAATTCGATGGCCATCTGGTTCAATTGGCTGACCGTGAATAGCTCGCGCATGCGTTGAAAAATGCAGTTTTCCTCTTCGCTCACATGCACATTGAGCAGTTGCCGCAAGCGTTGCACGGTTTCCATCCATTCCGGATCGGTGACTTCCCATTGCCGCACCCGACGAATGAGCTCTCGCGCCATGCAGTGCTCTTGCTCGGCACCATCCACCCAGCTCTCCGCCGAATCGTCCGTGCTTAGGAGCGGATAGACCACACCTTCTTCCGCCCGCGCATGCGCATCGAAAAGATCCGCCAATTCCGAAAAGATGATTTCGCGTTCCATGGGCTCCACGACGTTGTCGATTTCCCGAAAGAGCATCTCCATCCCACGGTGGTCTCGCTCCATCAATTCGATCACTGAGTTCATAAAAAAAGCCTCCGGTGAATCGATTCTGCAAAACCAGGACCACTTCTTTCTCAAACCCGAACCATTCCAAATAGTTGAGTCAGCTAAGTTTGCCGCCAATTGTCACCCCTACTTATGTTATGAAACGAGACCCATGCGGCATGTGATTTTCAGTTTCCTGGTGGCGCTGACCGCAGGTTCGAGCGTTCTTTTGGCCTCGGAGTCGGCCGTGCAAACGAAGGTCTGCGAAGACTTGATCCTGCACGGTCCCGAGGAGCTCAGCTTTTCTAATTCCGAGCTTCGGTTACTTTGCGGCGACACCAAAGCACGCGATTGGCAGAAGATCCCTCGATCCCAGGCCCTATTTCACCTGAGGACCTTTTTGCAGGCCCGGGGTTACTACTACCCGGAAGAAATCCCGGATTCGGGCAAACTCTTGGAAGTCCGCTTAGGCGCCCCCACGCTGGTCACGGGGCTCGACTTGCAACACATGCCGCGCGATCTCGAAAGTTGGACTGCAACGGAATTCAACGGTGAACGCCTCACCCCCGCTCTCTTGAAAACAATTAGCGAGAAAGTTTCGCATCGGCTCGGGGCCATTGGGTATGGCTGCCCGGAATTGGAGACCGAAGCCAATCCGCAAAATGGGCGCGTGCGCGTGACTCTGAAAAAGGGCCAACGACAAGACCTGGTAGCGGTGCATACCGAAGAGGTGCCGGAGCTCGCGTCGGGAACTTTGCGGCGCTATGACGCATTCGTCATCGGCGAGACCTTTAATGCCCCATTGCTCCCGCTAACTGCTTCGCGTGCCGTCAGCGACGGAATTGTCCGCAACACTTATTTCAACCCGAAATGCGAAAGCGACGGCGTCCACGCGGAACAAAAAGTCTTGGCCGGAAAACCGCGGCAAGTCACGATTGGCTTTGGTCTGAACACCGATCGTGGGCTAAGCGCTCGCGCCAGTTGGAAGCACTCGCGCTTGGGCGCTCGCGGATCCCAACTCTCCGTGGCGGCGACCGTTTCCTACAAGGGATACCTCTTCAATTCGCAGCAAATCGAGTCCGAGGCGAAGTGGTATTTTCTCAGCGAGCCGTCACGTCTGCACTTCAAACCACGACTCTTGTTGCGACGTCAGAGCGACAATCGACTCGATGTGGTCGGTGGAGAGTTCAGCTTCGCACCGGCATCCACCTGGGACACGCAAAAGGTCGGCTGGTCCGCGTCGCTTGGCCCGAATCTGCGCGGTGAGCGGACGTTGCGCGGCGAAGGCCGACGCCAGTCCTTTTTTCTTTCGCTGGTAGGAAATGTGAGTGTGATGAGCCATGATTTTGAATGGCAGCGCATGGAGCCCCGCACGGGCTATGAGTGGACCAGTACGCTGGCCCTCAATCGCAAAGGGATTTTGGCCGACTACACCGCCAGCTCCTGGCAAACCCGCTTCACCCATCTATGGGCCCTCTCGCGCCAGAGTCGTCGGCAGTTTATCCTAGGCGTGCGCGCGGGCTTGGCCACCACGTTTGTCCGCGACGAAGAAGGGGGACTGAGTAATTTGACGATTTCCCTGCGACACTTCCTGGGGGGCGCCGGAAATCTACGCGGCTTTGGGTTTCAAGAATTGCCCGGCCCCTCCGGTGCGCTGACATCTCTTTTTACGAGCGCCGAATTGCGTTCAACCGGGTTACTGCCCTGGGATCTCCAACCCTACATTTTCGTGGATGCCGGAACGGTTTCCTCGCGGTCGTTGGACGTGACCGGGGATTGGTATACCTCGCCCGGTTTTGGAATGCGTTGGCCGTCGCCGGTTGGTGTTTTTCGCCTCTCCGGCGCTCACGGCTTTGCCCTGGGCTCCCATCCGAGCCCGGATCCACGATCGCACTGGCAAGTGCACTTCACGTACGGGGAGGAGTTTTGAAATTCCTTCGCCGCATTTTGTTAGGTGTCCTAAAAGCGTTGGGCGCCACGCTCGGCGTGATCCTGGTCCTAGCCTCGATTGTCTTTTTCTTTCCCGGACTCTTAGTCCAGGACGGGACACTGCCGTGGGCCAAACGCGTGATCCGCGCTCTGGACATCGATGTGCATTGGAAGCAAGGGCAATGGTCCGCGCGCAGCGATTCCTTCTGGCGCAAACGTGTAAAACTGGAACTCGTTGCTCCTTGCTACCGACAGACCGAGCCGCTTGTCGATGCTTGCCTGGAGCGGGTGGCCTTCGAAGGCGTATACGATCTACGACGCGGCCGTATTTTCGTCGAACGCTTGGAAGCGCCCGCGGGAAAAGTTTTCGTGGAGGCCTCCAAATCGTCGACGCCACCCGCGAAGGAAACCGAGTCCCCTTTCGCTCCGTTGGCGGAGGTTCAGAGCATCCGGAGTCTTCTCGCCTCACTCGACTGGAACCAGGTTCAGGTGCAAAAGATCCGATTCCTTTATTCGGCACCGGGTACGGCGCTGCGTTTGCTCGCGAGCGTCCACGGCGCTACCGATGGCGCGACGCGAGATCTGCAGGTGCAAGCCGAAGGGACATTGACCTCCAGCAGAGTCCGAACTCCGATGCGAGCGGCCGTGCGTATCCATGGAAAAATGGTGGGTCCCCTCGATTTCGGCATCGATGGGTATTGGGGCGGCGAGAAACAAAGAATCTCGGCCGAGATTCGCGGCGGGCTGACCGAAGAATTGTTGGAAGGAAAAATCCAAGCCGCCATGGCCAATCCCGCGCCGGGAATCCCCCGCGTCAGCGTCGACCAATGCCAGTTTTCTTGGAAGCAAAAGGATGCCGGGCCGGCGGATATTTCCCTCGATTGTCCGGTGAGTGCTCAGTTCAGCGCCAATCTGGCCGGCGCCTCATTGAATCGCGTGTTTCGTGCCGAGGGGTTGGAAAAACCGATTCACGCCAAGCTGACCGCTCAGGTGAAACTGCCGGATGGCGATTTTCAGAAAGCCGAGGGTTCGGTGGAATTATCGGCGGTGGATCTGCGGACGACGAGTTTGGAAGCCAAAGTCCACGCATCGCTGGACGTCGGCGCCAGCGCGGAACCGGTGAAGGCCGAATTGCAGCTGACCGCACCCGATTTTTCCGAGCTAGTGCGCCGTCTGCAGACCTCCCCGTACGCGATTCCGGCACCGCTGAATCAGCTCGACGGCCGGGTGTCGCTCGCGGTGAAAGGGCGAACCGATTTGACCTTCCAGCAAACCGCTTTGGAATTCTCGGTGACTTCCGATTTGGCGTCCGATTATCAAAAGCTCGCCTTCTCGGGCGAGGGCAAAGTAGGGATTCGTCCCGAGGGAGAAAAGTCGCGGATCGACTTCGACGCAAATGTCGCCTTCGGCGAGACCAAACTGAGCTTACCCCGATTAGACCCCACACACCTGCCGCAGTTGTTTCCCGATCCGAATATCGTCTACCCCGCCGCCCACGCCGAAAAATCGGAAACCGTTTTTCACTATCGCATCGCCCTTCGCGCCGGCGGGGCGCACCCGATTCTTTTGCATTCCAATCAATTTAATTTCGACGTGCCATTGGAACTGGATTTGGTGGCGCAGGACGAAGGCGGTCTCACCGGCACCCTCACGATTCCCAAATTCAAAGCGGACCTTTTCCGTCGGGATGCGACCGTACGCCAAGTGCGTATCCGCTTTCCCCGGGAGGGCGCGGCGGAACTCAATGCGAGCGTCGATATCCATTACGCCGAGTATGATCTAACCCTACAGGCGTTCGGTGCTTTGGATTCCCCTCGCTACACGCTCACGAGCAATCCACCGCTTTCGGAAAGCAGCGCCCTTTCGCTTTTGCTCTTTGGTCGCCCGTTGGAAGAACTGTCTCCGGGGCAAGGCGAATCGTTGGGCAACGCCCGCGCCGCGCTGACCAATGGCGCGATCAGCGCGGCTTCCATGTACTTGCTTGCTTCCACTCCGATTGAGAGCATCGGCTACGATCCGGCCGCCGGCCGTTTCCTGGCCACCGTCCGCCTCGTCGAAGGAACCTCGTTGCGCATCGAGAGCGCGAAGGAAGGGGTAACCCAGCTCGGCATTCGCAAACGCCTGGGCCGCGACTGGGTACTCAATACCTATGTGGAGCGGACTTCTCCCATGGAAGACCGCCGTTCGGTATCGACGTTTTTAGAGTGGAGTAAAACCTACTGAGATTTCTCGAGGAAGGTTTTGATCAGCTTGGGAAGGCGATCCTTCGTTTCCTCTTTCGTTAAGACCTCCGCCGCGCCCATTGCCTTAACGGACTCAACCGTTGCGGAGAGATCCCCCTTGAAGAGATTGAAATAGACAATCACGGGCGTGCCCGGAAATTTCTCTCGAACGGCGTGTAAGAGTTTTAACCCATCCATTCCCGGCATGTTCGTATCGGTGACCACCAAGGACACCGTCTGCTTTTCCATGATTTTGAGCGCTTCTAACCCATCGCGCGCAGTGACGAAGTGGAACGGGAGGGTCCGCAATAAAGATTTCAGGTACACCAGCCATTCGGGCTGGTCATCTACAAGGAGAACTAGCTGCATCAAGATCCTCGGCCTGAAACTACAGTATGACGCGTCAGGAAGAAGGTTTCGTCCGGATCAATCGATTCGGACCACTACTTTTCAACTATTTTCGGGTTTCCCGGTAGGCGGTTGGCGTCACGCCGGTGGCCCGTTTGAAAATTTCATTGAAAGACGATTTTGAATTGAAGCCGCAGTCCGAAGCAATGCCCAGCACATTCATATGGCCGTACTTGGGATCAATCAACCGGCGCTTGGCTTCTTCCACTCGGTAAGAATTTACCAGATCGTAGAAGGAGAGCCCCAAACTGCGATTGATCAATTCCGACGTTTCATGGACCTTAAGCCCCAGCACTTCTGCAATGGAGGCCAAACGCAGCTGAGGATCGAGGTACATCTTCTTGGCATCCATGCAGGCCATGAGTTCGGACTTGTACCGGGTTAAATCGCCGTCGGAAAAGGGCGAAGGTTTGGGCTGCTGTAGGCGCCCCAAAATGGCGCCGCCCGGAGCGCCCGAGACTTCCACCGCCACCGGGGAGTGAAATACCGGCGACTGCCGCAATGCGAAGATAGCAATGGCAATCATGAAAAGCGCAATGCAATGAACCGCGTATGGCCACACCATGACGTTCGGCCCGGAAAGCACATCGATCACTCCGAACGCCAGCCAGATAGAGACGAGCCGCAACAAGAACGTTAGCCAAGTGATGCGGGCACGGTCTTCGGCCGCCGGGTTCGCGCCCAACTCCAGCTTGTAAGCGCGTAGCCGCGAAAATGAAGCGGCAATATAGAAACCTAAGACCGGAACATTCACGACCGATCGAAAATAACGTTCGAGCAACAACGACTCGCTGAAGGTCCACATTCGAGCGTCGTTAGAAAAAATCAAGAACCCGACGTACCAGCTTAACCCAAAGCTAAACGGCAGCAGGTGCACCAAATGTTTGCGCTGCAAGGTAAAGCGCGGGCAAGTCATCGATGAAACATAGAGGTAGAGGGTGGCTGAGCTCAGGAGTGACATCGGAAAACGGGAACGCACCAACCAACGGGCCCCGGGTCCGAAGGTATCGCCGAGAAAGACCGTCACGAAATAGACGAAAAGATTGCAAAGCATCCAAACGCAAAGCAGGCGATTGGACAGAGGGCTGTTGCGTCGCCAAAGGAGCGAAATCACTAGGATGGCCCCAATCACGAGGGCCACCATTAAAGGAATGGGGTTAAGCAACAAGTTCATGACGTCCTATATAAATATCCGCTTGGGTCGGGGTCGGTAAAGCGCCATTCCGGTTGTTTTCAAAAATGCTTGAAACCCCTCCGACCGAGCCGTACCCTGGGTGGGATTTTTGAACGACCAAGGAGAGCCAATGGGAAACGTAACCCATTTGAATGAAGCCAATTTCAGCGACACCGTCGAAAAGAACAATGACCCTATTCTCGTCGATTTCTGGGCGGAATGGTGCATGCCCTGCCGCGCCCTCGCGCCGGTCATCGACGAACTGGCGCAAGAGTTCCAGGGTAAAGTCCGGTTTGCGAAGGTAAACGTGGATGAAGCCCGTGGCATCGCGCAGCAATTCGGTATTCGCGGTATTCCGACCCTCATCCTTTTCCACAATGGCAAAAAGGTAAATGAACTGGTCGGCAATCAGCCGAAAGACCGCATCAAGAGCTTGTTGTCTTCGGTTTCTTGATTAGCCCGACGATCGCAGCGTCGGCCAGGTGAGTTGCAGGTAGGGTTCCCAGATCTCGGGGTGGCTCTTGGTCCGCACCGTGACGTGCATTCCGGGCAAGAGTTTCGGCACCTGGGGGAGGCGCAACAAACGTAAACCCACCTCTTCCGGCTTTCGATCGCTTTTGCGTTGGTTGCAGCGAATACAAGCCGTCACAATATTTTCCCAGGTTTTTCGCCCACCGCGGACCACCGGAAGCACGTGGTCGAGCGTGAGTTCGCGATCCGAAAACTTTTGGTAGCAGTACTGGCAACGGTGGTCGTCGCGCAGATAGACGTTGGCGCGCGAGAACCGAATCACCGGCGATTGGCGTTTCAAATTCACCCAGCGATTGAGGCGGACCACGGCGGGTACCGGGAACTCTTTGTCCACCGTGCGGATGGAGGTTCCGTAAGCTTCCAAGATTTCTACCTTGCCCTGAAAGAGCAAGACGAAGGCACGCTGCCAGCCAATGATGCGCAACGGCTCGTAACCGGCGTTCAGTAAAAGAGTGTTTTGCATTGTTCCAACCATTTCCATTTTAGGGAAGAGCGGAACCCGAAGGCAAACTGGTTTTAGGGAGCACCTCGTCGCCCACCTGGAACGACGCGTACTGGAGCGAAGGCAAGGTCGCCGGCGACGCGTTGACTTCTTCGCGACCAATGGATGCGGTTTCCCCCACGGTAATCACGGTGAGGTACCCCATCGGAACGGAAATCAAATGGATCGTGCCGTCGTTAAGACTGTCGCGCACGGATAAATTGCGAATTACGGGTAGGCGATCGCCGACCTTCACCCCGTGGCGCGCGCCCATATTCACGTAGAGATCTTTGGGGGGAACCGGTTCAGCATAAGAAAGGCGCAGTTTGCGGGCGGCATGAACGATCACGCCATTCGCCGATACCGGCGCGGGGATGAACGCGAGCGCCAAGGCGCCCGCTAACCAAGAAGCTCTCAAGCTCACGAGATCCGGATCGGTAGATTAAGGAGATTTCTTAACGTTCTTCGGTTGTTGCCGCGCGTAAACGCTGGAGCGCATTGTAAGCATCCTTCGACGCAATGCCGTATTGGGCGGCCAGCGCCTTCGACCAATCGCGATCGCTCGCCGCGCGGAGTCGCACCTGCGCTTCCCAATCTTCCGCTTTTTCCACCGCCCCGGGTCGCAGCAGGACCACGTATTCCCCCTGCTCCGGAAAATCTTCCACCGCACACTCCGCGAGCGGGCTTTCGACGTATTGCTCAAAAACCTTGGTCATCTCCCGACCGAAAAAAACGGAGCCCCGCGGGAAAGCGATCTTGAGATCCTGGATCGTCTCGCGAATACGACGGGGCGATTCGTAAAAGCACGCGGCTGCGCCCAGGTGCGCGATGCGGTCAAAGAGCGCGGCCCGGGGTTTGTTCTCCCGCGGCAAGAACCCAATGAAGAAAAACTCCGACTCTTTCAGCCCGCTCACCGAAATCAGCGCACTCAACGCCGAAGCACCCGGGATCGGCAGAATCTTGATGCCTTGCGCGCGCGCCGCGGAAACCAGCAACGCGCCCGGGTCGGAAATACCCGGTGTCCCGCGATCGGTGACGAGTGCCACCGATTCCCCCTCCCCCAGGATTTTAAGTGCCAGCTCCGTGGCCTTCTTTAAATTGTGGCTGGCGTATGAATGGATTTTCTTCCCCTCCGGGGAAATCCCGCAGAGTTCCATGAGCTTCAACGTTTCGCGCGTGTCTTCCGCGAAGAGGCAACGCACCTGCTTTAGGCACTCGATGGCGCGAAGCGTGATGTCGAGGCGATTTCCGAGCGGCGTGGCAACGACGTAAAGTTCTGCTTGGGTCATTCTTGAGCTATAATGAAATCCTGTCCGTTAGGGGAGAAAAACCATGAAAATTCAGACCCGCCGTGAAGGTGATATCACCGTGATCGATCTCGAAGGCCATTTGGACTTCGAAGCGACTCGTCAGTTTCAAGAGACGGCGCTGGATCTCCTACAAAACGCACAAACCAGCCAAGTCGTTTTCAATTTTTCGAAACTCCGGTTCGTCGGTTCGAGTGGAATCAGCCAGTTCATCAAAGTGCTGAAGAAACTGAATGCCGCGCCGGCCAAGCCGAAACTCTGCAATCTATCGTCGGAGTTTCTGAAAATGTTCAAGGCGTATCAGACCGCCCGCAACCCGTTTCTGATTTTTGACGATGAGTTGGCGGCCGTCGCGAGTTTCTCCTCCGACGAGCTCATGCCCACGGGCCGGCGTCGCAAACCACTCTCCAACTAAATCCGACAATCGATCTCGAAGATCTTCCATCGCACTTCCGGCGGAACTCCGATGGCCTCGAAGAGTTGAAGGCGCACGGGGTTTCGCGTGCGCTGCACCACCCAACGCGCGAGTTTGGTGAGATAGGCCCGTTTGGCCGGCGAGATCATGACCGAAGGCCGAAATTCCCCCGTCGAGCGACCCCGCACTTCCCACAGCAAAAGGCGGCCGCGCGCGTCGTCGGCGAGTAGCAGATCCCCTTCCAGACGGTGTAAGCGAAAATTTTGGAGGACAACCCGGTACCCGAGAGAAAGCGCGACCTCGGCCGCAAAGGCCTCATACTGGCGTCCAAGAGAAAGTCTTGCGGTGGATGGGCGTTCGCCCGAGTTTCTGGAGGGCTTGTCGGTGGACCACGCTGCCATAGCCCTTATGGTCTGCAAAAGCGTAGCCGGGAAACTGCGCGTCGAAATCCCGCATCCAGCGATCGCGGTAGACTTTAGCGAGGATGGAAGCCGCACCAATGGAGGCCGATTCCCGGTCTCCACCCACAATCGCTTTTTGCGGTAACGCAATCTTCAGCGGGTGTTTGCCGTCAACCAAGACGAAATCGGGTTGGGTCGTAAGTCCATCCAACGCGCGCTTCATGGCGAGCTTCGCGGCGTGAAAGATATTGAGGGAATCGATTTCCTCGACGCTTGCCCAGGCAATGCTGTGGCAAAGGGCGCGTTCGCGAATCAAAACATCGAGGGTCTCGCGCTTTTTTGGAGTCAGTTTCTTGGAGTCGTCGATGCCTTCGGGAATGTCATCGAGCCGCAAGATGACCGCGGCCGCCACGACGGGGCCGGCTAGGCAGCCCATTCCCACTTCATCAATTCCGGCGATAAAACGATGGCCCAAATGAATGCACTGCTGCTCGAATTTGATTTTGCCGTACAAAGTTGAAAAACTGGCAGCGAATTGTCAGCTCCTAAAAGGTACCTGCTACCTTTTAGGAGAAAAAAGTTATTTCTTGGCTTTGTCCTCTTCCGGAGCCGTGACTTCCGCGGCCGACGCCATCACTTCTTCAGCCGGTGGCAAGGTCGATTCGGTCGCCAGCGCTTCGCCGAAACGCTCCGCTTCTTTCAAGCGGGCTTTCTTGCCCGTCAGGCGGCGCAAGAAATACAAGCGCGACCGACGTACATCGCTCGAGCTTTCGACTTCAATCTTTTCGATGACCGGCGAGTGGATCGGGAAAATACGTTCCACGCCCACGCCGGCGGAAATTTTTCGCACGGTGAAAGTGGAACCCGGGCCCATACCCGACTTGGGTTGCTTCACTACGACCACGCCGCGGAAAACCTGAATGCGCTCTTTATCGCCTTCTTTGAGGCGAACCGATACGCTCACCTTGTCGCCCACTTGAAAGTTGGGGCGTTTCTTTTCTTGGCTCTTGTTGATTTGACCGATAATGGCGTCCTGCACGAGGTTCTCCGTAAAGGACGCAATCTAGAAATCCAGGCTCGTGGCGTCAAGGAAAAACGTCCAGGGCCTCTTGTCTAAAGGATTGAAATTCTTAATGGGTTCGCAGCGGCTTGGACTTTGAGGGACTCTCCAGCTATAACGGCGTCCTTAAGGAGACGCCTTTGCCCCCCATCACCTACCGCCAATCCGGAGTCGACCCAGAAAAGGCCGCCCGAATTCTCAAGGATTTTAGCCACTACCTGGGCAAACGGCCTAAGGATCCAAACCTGCTCTCCGGCATCGGGCCTTTCGCTTCTTGTTACTCCCTCAAAAAAATCTTCGAAGACTATGAAGAGCCAGTGCTGGTCACCTGCTGCGACGGAGTGGGCACTAAAGCCAAATTGGCCCAGGAATGGAACCATCTCGAAGGCCTCGGCCAGGACCTCGTCGGGATGAATGTGAACGACCTGCTTTGCGCGGGCGCCAAGCCCGTTTTGTTTTTAGACTACTACGCCTGCGGGCATCTCGAAGACGTCCAGCTCACGACTCTCTTGCGCAGCATCCAGAGTGCTTGCGAAGCCTCCGGCTGTTCACTGGCGGGCGGTGAAACCGCGGAAATGCCGGGAATGTACCCGAACGGCGAATTTGACCTGGCCGGCTTCTCGGTAGGGGTGGGCGAACGCGATGATCTGCTCGGCGCCCACCGCGTGCAAAACGGCGATGTCCTGGTGGCGCTGGCCTCTTCCGGCCTGCACTCCAACGGCTACTCGCTGGTGCGCAAGCTGGTCGAACGCACGGGCATCCAGCCCGAGGCGCCCGCCACGACCGGCGGCGGCACTTGGAAAAAAGTGCTCCTCGCGCCCACGACCTTGTACGTAGAGCTGCTCGCGCCTTGGATGGACAAGGTTCACGCACTGGCTCACCTTACCGGCGGCGGGCTGTTTGAAAATCTCCCGCGCGTCTTGCCCAACGGCAGCCGGGCCAAAGTGACCGAATGGGAGTTCCCGCCCCTCTTTGACTGGATCCGGAAAACGGCGGAGATATCGACGGAAGACATGCTGTCGACTTTCAATTGCGGCGTGGGAATGCTCGCCGTCATCCCGGAAATGCGGGCGGAGGGTTTGATCGCCCACGCAAATTCCAACGGGGTGAAGGCGTGGCGCGCCGGCCGCATTGAATGCGGCGTCACGTCCGGCGACCCGGAAATCGTATGGGGCTAAACGCCCCCGCCCGTCTGGTGTTTCTCGCCTCGGGGCGCGGTAGCTGTTTCGAAGCCCTGTGTCGGGCGATCCAGTCCGGCGAAATCCCAAACGCCCAAGCGGTGGCTTTGATCTGCAATCGTTCCCAAGCGCCCGTGATCAAAATCGCCGAGCGAGCCCACGTCCCGGTTCACCTCATCGATCACGATCGATTTCGTAATACCGACGGAAAGAGGGATCGCGCCGCTTTCGAGACGAAGCTGGAAAAAACCCTGACTGCACTGCAACCCGATTGGATTCTTCTTGCCGGCTATATGCGCATCCTGGGGTCCGGGATCGTGCGACGGTGGGCCGGACGGATTGTGAATATCCACCCCTCGTTACTGCCGGAATTTCGCGGACTGCACGCCCAGCGGCAGGCCTTGGAGAACGGCGCCAAAGTGACGGGATGTACCGTGCATCTGGTGACGGAAGGGCTCGATGACGGTCCCATTGTCGAACAGTCACGGGTCGCGATCGAACCCGGCGATACCGTAGAGAGCCTAAGTGCACGCCTACTGCCCGTCGAACATGCGACCTATCTGCGGGCGATGAAAAAACTGTTAACCCAATAAGTAGAAAAACAACGAGCTGACCAAAAGGGCTTTGGCAAAAAGCATCCAGATGATCTGGCCCTTGGTATAAGTGGGAAAGCGGTTCCATAGGCCCAGACGAGAAATCGGGCCCAACGCGGAATTACCGCCGTGAACGAGAATCAGATTCGGTTTACGTGTCTCCATGCGGCGCGCCTTATACCACGCCGCATCAACTAAAATCCAGAGTCCGCTAACTACCTGTTTTTATTTGCCTGGTCACGATGGCAAGGCCATATACCGGAAATAAGAGAGTTATTCTCTCCGCGTCCGTGCGCGATGACCCGACCACTGCGCCAAACGGAGAATCGCTCCGGGGCAGTGCTCCGCAACGATGGGTACCGTGAGAAACGCCGGAAGCTCCCGACCATAGAGGGAAAAAGATTGAAAAAGTTCCGCCAGCGCAACCTTCGGATCGTCGACATTCTCAAAATGCTTCTTTAGCAAGAGATTCAATGAGCGCCGGCAAAGATCCGCATACGGATGACGGCCGGTTTCCTTTTCCACGAGGGCAGTCAGTAGATGGCTCAAGGTCAACAGGTGGATATCTTCCGCCCGCCCCAAAAGCGCCAAGCCGTAGCCCGCCATCACTCTCTGCTCCAACCCCTGATCGATATCGGTGAGGAAGGTTGCAAAGAGGGACTCCACTTTAGAAAGTGCCGGAGTCGGTTCCAGCAACTCGGGAAGTGAAATTAAGAGCAGGGCTCCCAAACGCACCGCCCCTCCTCTTTCCGCGTCTCCACCTTTCGTTTCCGCCAAAATAGCCTCCAAAACACCTAAGTTTTCGAAGGATCGGGGGTCCCACCCGCCAAGGTTGGCGAGGGCAGGGAGATACCGTCGGTCTAACCTTGGGTTCGATTTCAGGTGCAATGCCATCGCCTGGAATTGAGCGAAATTCGCGCCATAGTAGACCCGATTCAGTCGGCGCGTATGGTTCACCAGTAGCGCACCGAGTTTGTCAAAAGCCCGGTGCGCCGTTTGCTGAAGTTCGGCGCAAACAACCGCGGGAAGGCGTTGTCGGTGGTGGGGTGATCCGGCTTCCCTTCGAAGCGCGTTGCGGTACCGGTCGATCCGTTCGAGCACCGACACCATCCCGGCCCATAGCAAGAGATTTCGCCGCGGCGATTCCTCCTGAGTTGTCGTCGCCGCTAGTGCCGAAAACATTTCGCCGATGAACCAGTGATTATCGAGAGGATCAAACTCCGGATGGCGAAAGTGTCCGTGGATAATGCGTTCGGTGTGACGGACGTCCACGATCTCTAACGCCAGTTTCGCATCTTTGCGAAAGGCGTCCCCTTGAGCGAGGAAGACTTTGTAAAGTTCATCGTTCGGCGCCGCTAAAACCGGCGCCGGAATCAACGACAAAAGCGAGAATAGACCGAGGGTCCGGAAACGTAAGCGCACCTATCACCTCAAAGAAGTGACCGCTTCTAGCATGGCTCATTTTGAGCCACAAGCCACTACGGGGGTGCGGGGTAATCCGCTAGCGCTTCAATGTTTTCCGGGCATACACTCCGCACCGCGGGAACCTCAAAAAAATGAGTAAGCGGGTAGAACCCCTCCCGGCGTAGCCCCCGGAATCTTTCACCAACGCGGGTCACCACTTCACGCGAGAACTACGACTATTGACGATCGCCTGCCCCCGGATGGTCGTGCCCATGGGTTATGTTTTGAGCGGACCCGCTGCCGCCAGAACCTTCGGCGGCGTTGAGAATTCGCGTTAGGCAGAAATTTTGGACCTTGGGAACGGTCAAAAAATAACCGAGCTCCCGGCCGCGCTGATTCAGCAATCCCACCATCTGACCAAGGGCCACCGCCGGATCGGAAGCACTGAGCCAACGTGCGGATACCGCTTCATCCAGGGCCCGCCGGCAAAGGGTGGCGTAACCAGCATGGCCCCGCCCCTCAGCCAACATTTCTGTCAGCAGGGAATTGAGAGCCATCAAATCAAGATCGCTGACTCTGGATAGCTGCGCGAGCCCGTAACCGGCGATCGCCCGCTCGCTCGCGTTAAAGCCGAAATCGTGAAGGCAGGAACTAAGCAGCGGTGCTGCCTCGGAACGTTGTCCTTCCGACAGTTGATCGCAATGGGGTACGAGCAGCAAAGTCGCTAAGTGTTTGAGTCCGGGATGACTCCCTTCCCCTTGCCTTTTGCCCTGCTCAAAAATGGCGTTCGCCATGGTTGTGAATCGAAATCGAAGGGGTCGGTCGGACTCTGCGAATGAAAAAGTTAGGATTTGGTATTCGTTCGCTGAAAGCTTCCAATCGCCCTTGGCAAACCGCTCCGCAAGGGTTTCGAAGACCGCCTTTTTTGCGGCGTAGTACGCGGGATTGAGTCGTCCGGTCTCAAAGACCAAAAATTTAGATAGATCGAGAAGCGCAGCATCGACGGCGTCAGAAAGCTCCCGAATGCTTTGAGGGATCGGGTACGAAAGAGTGCGCGACGCCAGTCTTTGACGAAATTGATCGAGGCGGACGGACAATGAAGCCATGCCCGCCCAAATCAAAAGATTGCGCCGAGGGGAATTTTCCGCTTGGACCGCGTACGCCAGCGCCGAAAACATGTCGGCGACGAACCCTTCGTCATTCAGGGGATCCGCGGAAAAATCGGATGGG
>CAZFMF010000057.1:0-19530 GCA_964519985.1 uncultured Pseudobdellovibrionaceae bacterium
TCGATAAAATTAGAAAATAGGGGGGCGCGGGAAGTTTATCCGTCACGTGACGGATCGGTTGCTTCATTCCGCGGTGAAAATCATCTGCAAACCAGATTTGACCGCGTCACCCATTCCACGCCTGAGGAATAACAAAGTGCTCATATGTGCGCGGAAAAATCATCCGTCACGTGACGGATAAATTGCTTTGCTTCGCTTCGCTCGCAATGACAGATGGCCCGGGCAGGGGTAGCCTACGTCGATGCTACGCACGATTTTCATGGGCACGCCGGGATTTGCGGCGACGGTTTTGGATGCCCTCGTGCGCGCGGGGTTTCCGCCGGTGGCGGTGGTTTGTCAGCCGGCGCGGGCGACCGGCCGCGGCTTGCGCCTCACGGCGAGCGAAACCGAGCAAATGGCCCACCGGCATGGCTTGCCCGTAATCCCAGCCGAAAACGTCAACGCCCCGGAAACGCTCACGCAAATTCAGGCTTTGCATCCGGATCTCTTTCTCGTGGCGGCGTTTGGTCAGTTGCTCAAGAAAGCTACTTTGGCCGTTCCGAAAATGTACTCGCTCAATGTCCACGGATCGTTACTGCCCAAGTACCGGGGCGCTGCGCCGATCCAACGCGCGGTGCTCGATGGACAGCCCGTGACCGGCATCACCATCCAACGGATAGTCTTGAAAATGGACGCGGGCGACATCCTGCTCCAAAAACCCACGACGATCGGCGAACGTGAGACCGCTGCCCAGCTCTTCGATCGCCTCGCCGTTCTAGGCGGTGAGGCACTGGTGGAAAGTCTCATCCAGATCCAGAGCGGCAAAGTGACGTTCACCCCCCAACTGGAATCGGAAGCCACCCACGCCCCCAAAATCGCCAAGGAGGAATCGATCATCGACTGGACCCATCCGGCCGAACGTATCTTGCGCCAGATTCGCGGCCTGCAACCCTGGCCCATCGCCGAATCCAAACTGGGCGGGGTGCGCCTGAAAATCTTTGCCGCGGAACTCGCCGCTCCTTTGGGGTCGGGACAGTCCATTCCCGGCCGGCTCTCCTCCGACGGAAAAACCCGGCTGATCGCCGCCTGTGGCCACGGGACGGCGGTTTCCTTGACACAGATCCAGCTCGAGAATAGAAAAAAGTTGGAAATACGAGAATTTTTGATGGCTTACCGAGGAAAGTTCCCCTTCGCGAATATGGGCTAACTCGGTCGCGGAACGAGATCGCCATGTCGAAGATCCTAGTCGCCCCGTCCATTCTTGCCGCCGATATCTCTCGCCTCGGCGAAGAAGTGCGCGCGGTGGAAGCCGCCGGCGCCGATGTCCTTCATTTCGATGTGATGGACGGCCACTTTGTTCCCAATATCTCTTTTGGTTTTCCCGTGATCGAGGCCTTACGCAAACTCAGCAAGCTGCCGATCGACGCCCATCTCATGATCCAAAACGCCGACGCGTACTTGGAACGTTTCGCTCAAGCCGGCTGCAATTGGCTCAGCGTGCATGTCGAGGCCTGCCCCCACTTGCACCGCACCCTGTCGCGTATCAAGGAGCTCGGCATGCGGGCGGGGGTGGCGATTAATCCCGGCACACCGCTCTCGTCGCTCGACGCCGTACTGGACGCCATGGACTTTGCGCTGATCATGAGCGTGAACCCGGGATTCGGCGGACAGAAATTTATCGACGGGACTTGGGATCGCATCCGCACGTTAAAGAAAAAAGCGCCGCACGTGCAAATCGAAATCGATGGCGGAATCAAGGAATCCAACGCCGGTGAAGCCGCGGCGGCGGGCGCTGAAGTACTGGTGGTCGGCACTGGGCTCTTCGGTACCAAAGACTATAAAGCGACCGTCCAGAAAATCCGCGGGGCCAAACCGTGATTGCCCTCAATGGCGATTCCCTATCGCTGGCGCAATTCCGATCGATTGTGCTCGATCGCGAGGAGGTGACGCTCGCCCCCAAATCGCGGGAGCGTCTGCTGACCACTCGCAAATGGATCGATAAGGCCGCACAAGGAGACGCGCGCGTTTACAGCATCAACACGGGCTTTGGCGTTTTGAGCAAGGTCGCGATCCCGCGCGATCAGTTGGACCAGCTGCAGGTGAATCTGATCCTAAGCCACTGCGCGGGCGTCGGCGAGCCACTCAGTGAGAACGAAAGCCGTGCGATCTTACTTCTGCGCGCGAATGTTTTGGCCAAAGGTTTTTCGGGCGTGCGCGCGGAAGTGGCCGACGCCCTGATCGGCATGCTGAACGAAGGCGTGCACCCGGTCATCCCGTGCAAAGGATCGGTGGGCGCCAGTGGCGACTTAGCCCCGCTGGCTCATCTGGCGGCGGTGCTCATCGGCCATGGCGAAGCGTTTATCGACGGAAAACGCCTGAACGGCGCCGCGGCGCTCAAGCAAGCGGGCCTCACGCCGGTGAAACTCGCCCCTAAGGAAGGCCTTTCCCTCATCAACGGCACCCAGCAGATGACCGGAATGGGGGCCCTGCTCGTGATGCGCGCCGAGGAGCTGGCGGATCTTGCGGATCTCACCTGCGCGGCGAGTCTCGATGGGGTTTTGGGTACCCCCCGCGCATACTCCGAATGGGTGCACCAAACCCGTCCCTTCCCGGGTCAAATGGAATCGGCCCGGAAGATGTCAGCCTTCATGCAAGGGAGCGAAATTTACCAGAGCCATAAAAACTGCGACCGCGTGCAGGATCCCTACTCGTTCCGCTGCGCCCCCCAGGTGCACGGCGCGAGCCGCGATCTGATTGCGTTCGTGCGCAATCAACTGGCGATCGAACTGAATGCGGCGACCGATAACCCACTGGTCGATCCCGGAACCGGCGAAATCGTTTCGCAAGGGAACTTCCACGGGCAACCCATTGCCTTTGCGCTCGATATCCTGGCGATGGGCATTTCGGAATTGGCGAGCGTTTCGCAGTGCCGGACGGCCAAGCTCATCGATCCGTCCTACAGCGAATTGCCCTGCTTTCTCGTCGAAAAAGAAGGCCTAAACTCCGGTTTCATGATCGCGCATGTCACGGCCGCCGCACTCGTGGCGGAGAATCGCTTGCTCTGCCACCCGGCTTCCACCGATTCGATTCCGACCAATAATGAAAAAGAAGATCACGTGAGCATGGGGCCCACCGCCGCGCGAAAAGCGAAGGTGATTTTGGAGAACGCCGAAACGGTGCTGGCGATCGAAATGCTTTGCGCGAGCCAGGCGTTGGAATTTCGCAAACCCCTCAAGCCCGGTAAGGGCGGCCAGTGGCTCTGGCAAAAAGTGCGCGAAAAAGTTCCGGCCTTAAAAACCGATCGGGTACTGACCCCCGACATCGAGGCGATCACGGCCCTGATTCGCAGCGGCCAATTGCACGCGCAGGCGCGGGCGGGGGGATTGCTATGAAGCCGATTCATGCTTACCGCGGCACGCAGTTGCATTGCCAAGGTTGGGAGCAAGAAGCCGCATTGCGCATGCTTCAGAACAACCTCGATCCCGATGTGGCCGAGCGCCCCGAGGAACTCGTGGTTTACGGCGGCACCGGCAAAGCGGCCCGAAACTGGGAATCGTTCGATGCGATCGTGCGCACGCTCAAAACACTGAAAAACGACGAAACGCTTTTGGTGCAATCGGGCAAGCCGGTGGGGGTGATCCGGTCACACGAAGAAGCTCCCCGCGTTTTGCTCGCCAATTCTCTGCTCGTTCCCCACTGGGCCAATTGGGACTATTTCCGCGATCTCGAGAAGAAGGGCCTCATCATGTTCGGCCAGATGACGGCCGGCAGCTGGATCTATATCGGCACGCAAGGGATTGTGCAGGGGACTTACGAAACTTTTGGCGAGGCGGGCCGCCAGCATTTCGGCGGCGATCTCTCCGGGCGTTGGATCCTCACTGCGGGCCTAGGCGGGATGGGTGGTGCGCAACCACTGGCCGCGACCATGAATGGGGCTTGCTTGCTCGGCATCGAAGTCGATGAGACGCGTATCAAACGCCGTATTGAGACCGGCTATCTCGATAAAATGGAAACGGATCTCGACTCCGCGCTGAAAACCATTCGCGACGCTTGTGCCAAGAAGCAGGCGATTTCGGTGGGACTGCTGGGCAATGCTGCGGACCTCATTCCGAAAATTGCCAAAGGCAGTTTTTTTCCGGATCTCGTTACCGATCAAACTTCCGCCCACGATCCCTTGCGCGGGTACTTGCCGTCAGGGCTCACGATGGAAGCGGGGGCAAAGCTGCGGGCGTCCAATCCCGAGGAGTACGTTAAGCGTTCCAAGGAATCGATCGCGACCCATGTGCGCGCCTTGCTGGAGTTTCTCGCCCAGGGCATTCCGACATTTGATTACGGCAATAATATCCGCCAGGTCGCTTTCGAGCAGGGCGTGAAGGACGCGTTTCTTATCCCCGGTTTTGTCCCGGCCTATATTCGCCCACTTTTTTGTGAAGGGAAGGGGCCATTCCGCTGGGTGGCGCTCTCCGGGGACCCGGAAGATATCTACACGACCGACCGTGCGCTGCTCGAGCTCTTCCCCAATAAACCCGATCTCACGCGTTGGCTGAAGCTCGCCCGTGAACGCATCCACTTTCAGGGGCTGCCGGCGCGGATTTGCTGGCTGGGACACGGGGAACGCGAAAAGGCGGGACTGCTTTTCAATAAACTCGTGCGGGAGAAAAAGGTGAAGGCACCCATCGTTATTGGGCGCGATCATTTAGATTGCGGCAGTGTGGCCTCGCCCAATCGCGAAACCGAAGGCATGAAAGACGGCAGCGACGCGATTGCCGATTGGCCGATCTTAAACGCCATGATCAACGCCGTGAATGGTGCCAGCTGGATTTCCGTGCACCACGGCGGTGGGGTCGGTATCGGCTACTCCATTCACGCCGGGATGGTGATCGTGGCCGATGGCACCGAGCGCGCCGACCGGCGCCTCTCGCGGGTGTTGAACTCGGATCCGGCGATGGGCGTTTTTCGCCATGTCGATGCCGGTTACCCGCTGGCACAGGAAGTGGCCGAGCGGCAGAAGCTCACCATCCCGATGAATTCATGAACGTCGTTTACGAGAACATTCGTCAGCTCCTCACCCTCGAAGGCGTGCGCGCCAAAGGCGGTCGAGACGTCACCGTGAAAGATCTCGGCGTCATCGACGATGCGGCGGTGGCGATCGAAGGCGAAATCGTGGCCTGGGTCGGCCCCCGCAAGCAAGTTCCCGATACTTACAGCCAGGCCAAACGCATTTCCGCGGAAAATGCCGTCTGGCTCCCGGCGATGGTGGAGTGTCATACGCATCTCATCTACGGGGGCAGCCGCGTGCGGGACTACGCCGAGCGCTGCAGCGGTAAAACGTACCAGGACATCGCCAAGGCCGGTGGGGGGATTTTGTCGACGGTGCAAGCCACCCGCGAGGCCTCCAAGGACTTACTCACCGCGCGGGCGATGGAAGACTTGGCGCCCTTTCGCTCTCGTGGCGTTGCCTGCCTAGAGATTAAATCCGGCTACGGCTTAACCCTCGAATCCGAAATCAAGATGCTGGAATGCATTCAAGCGTTGCAGGAAAAAACTTCGCTGACGCTCATCCCGACCTTCCTGCCCGCTCACGCCGTTCCGCCGGAATTCAAGGGTAAGACGGATGCCTACGTGGATGTCATTTGCCGCGAGTGGATTCCCGAAATCGCCAAGCGCCAACTGGCGCTCTTCTTCGACGCCTTTGTCGAAGATGGCTACTTCAATGTCGCGCAGACACGAAAAATGGCGAAGGTCGCTCAAGACCATGGGTTAAAAGTGAAGTTGCACGCCGATCAATTCACCAACTCGGGAGGCGCGTTGCTTGGCGTCGAACTGGGCGCCACTAGCTGCGACCATCTCGACTCGGTGTCTTCGGGCGCCATCAAAACCCTTGCTCAATCCGACACCGTTTCCGTACTGGCCCCGGGCGCGTCCGTTTTCACCGGCACGCCCTTCCCGCCCGCTCGAGCGTTGCTGGATGCGGGTGCCATCGTCGCGTTGTCGACGGATTTCAACCCCGGAACGTGTCCCAGTCGCAACTTGCCTTTAATGCTTACGCTGGCCTGCAGCCAGATGAAGATGACGATTCCCGAAGCCCTTGCCGCAGTCACCTACAACGCCGCCGTCGCACTCAGCGTTCAAGATGGATTTGGAACCATTGAAGCCGGGCGTCATTTTCAGGTCGCCTCCTTGCCGATTCAGTCTTACGAAGAACTAGCTTATCGCTACGGCGAAATCTAAGATGGGCGCAATGGGGGTTAAATGTTTCGAGTCGCTCTTCTTACATTAGCGTGGATGGGATTTTCGGGATCGGTCCGAGCAACCCCATTGGACCCAGCCTTTTTCGCGAATGAAGATTTCCAGGTTCAGTTCCCAGGAGCTTCGGTCCTTCACGGCGATTCCTTGGCGTTTCTAGAAGGGTCGCTCCAACGCACCTTCCGAGAAGCGAATACGCTCATTCGTTCGATTCAAAGACGTCCCGCGCTGGTCCGCGCGATCCGCGACTTTGGACAGCTGCCACCCAAAGCCCGGATTCAGGTACTAAAAGATGTCTTCCGCCTAGAGACTCGCTTATCGGGCTACCCTGCTCCCGCCCTGATTCTGGACGATACGGCCAAACGCTCCACGTTCTTTGATTTCGATCCGGCGAAACCCGACACCGGCAAAGTGATCTTGAACCTAGCCAAGCTTTTTGCCGATCCCAATCCTTACGCCGCTTTGCTATTTCTGATCCACGAAACACGCCATTCCTACCAATTCCAAGTCGGTTTCTCCGTCGGACACCCGGTTTCGCCATCCGATCACCTGGCCTATCAGAAGGGATTTCAGGCGCAACGAGAGATTTTCGATACCGCCAGAAAAGTCTCCTTCTGCGACTTCCTAACGTTAAATCAAGAGTACGAGGCCTTCTTGTTTGGAAACATTGTCATGGAGATCCTAACCAGAGGGGCCGTCGACACTTCGGGGATGGGAACGCTGGCCAGCCAGTACCTTCCCCGGTCAGGGCTTCGTCTCCACCTGCCGAAGTTGGCGATCTCCTTGGGAGCGGGCCAAGACCTATTGGATGCTTTCAATCAGGCCGAAAAAAGCCAGTATGCGGAAATGAAAAAAAATTAGGCGATTTTCCGCAAGGACCTCTTTTGCGTGGGCACGTCTAAAAAACCGTGTTAGATGCCCATCATGCGTTTTCTGAGCCTTCTCGGACTTTTCTCACTCAGCGCAATCGCCAACGGCGCCACTACCTATCAAATTCGTGTTCCCACGATCAATCTGGTTTCCATCGATGAAAGAATTCAGCCGATTGCTCTGACTTTGGAGGCGGTCGCGAATGTGAATGAGCATTCGATTACCATCTCCAAGGTAGACGGAGTATCCCCGGAAGGTCTCCCCCTGAAATTCGAGGCCTCGGCCGCGGACCGGTTTTATGGCCTAGCGCGCGAAGCCGTTGCCCATCGAATCGCAAAGGGGATCCTTAGGGCTCAGCTGAAGCGCCGAAGCGCACGGGGCATGATTGAACTCATCACCGATCCCATCGACCTCACAAAAATTCCGCTGCAGTTCGATGATGAAGAGAAACCGGAGTATCTCGTAGCGCTTAATTTTTTTCAAAACCGGGAAGGTGCGATAGCGAAAATCGAAGGCGTGGTTCGGCAAAAAAAGATTCGGGACGTGCGAAGGGCCCCTCTGAATAGCCTGGTTTTGACCGTGAAGACTTTCAATCCCTGGAATAATGCCGATTGGCTGGTGGATGCCGAGGAACTGCGCCAAGCGAAACCCAAGGGAGCCGAGAAAAAGGCGTGGATAACGGTCATGAAGAGTGAAACCGACCGCCTGCTCGCCGAACCAGGTCAAATCATATTAACTTCTCCCTGGTTTAAAGCGACCCGGGAAATCGGGTGCACGACTTGCGGTTGTGTTTTGGTGGCCGCTGCTTGCGGCGGCCTTTGCAGCGGCGCCGTCTCCGGAGTCGTGAAGTTATTCACCCTAATGTTTCAATAGCACTCCGGCGCCGGAGTGGCCGTGGCCCACGCGCTGAACCGATCGGATTAGTCTCCCGCACAGCCGAGGTCTTTCAACTGTTCGAGTAACCACGCGCGGTGTTCGAGCACCGGAGTTAACAAACCTATTTTTGGTAGTAGCCCAAATTCGAAATCCCCACGGGAGACAATTCCGTGCAGGCGCCACTGCCCTTCTTTGTTGCGCACAAAGAAAGGACCGCCACTATCGCCCTTTACGACTTCACGGCCATCCGTGAGGACCACCAAAGTCTGCGACGGGCGACGCGTTTTTAACGCCCCCTCTACTTTTTTCTTGGTTGCGAGCGCGAACGCGTACCCAATCGGATCTTTGATTTTGTCGATTTCGCCAAAAAACCCTTCGACCGCTTTCAAGTAGGTGATCCAATCCTTTTCCGTTCCGATCGCCGTAACCCGTCCCACGGTTTTCTTACTGGGAAGTTTGGAAATCCACGTCTTATCCATCAACTCGAGTCTTTCCTCGGCAGGAGTCCCCTTATCAAAGAGACGCCTTTGTTCGTCTTTGGAGAGAGGGGGTACGTTTCCGCCGAAACCCACCAGCGTGCCGACCGCACCTTTTTTTCTGGCTTCTTCTAAGGCAAAATCATCGCGGTTAGCCTGCGCCAGCCCAACCAACGAGAGAGGCTCCTCAGCCAAAATATCCGTCCCGTAGGCCTCCGGCAGTGCTTTGTCGAGCTTCGCCACCGCGATATCGGAAAACGAATCTTCCAGCTCGTTCGGGAATCGGATCGACTTCTTATCCACCTTCGCGGTGCCGGAAGCCGAACGGACATAGAGATCTTCGCTCGTGACCTGGACATTGTGCTTGGCCGTGACCACGCAGCCATTAATCAGAATAGCGGAGCCCTGTCCGAGCACGTATCCCTCGGGAGGAGCCCCCAAGGCGGTAATGATTTGAACCACACAGGGAAAAGCATCTTCTTCCACCGGGCGGCTCTCGCTACCCTGAGCGTCTTGGGCAGAATGCGGTGCACTCATCGGTGGCTCCGCCCACCCGGGCAACCCCAACACCAAGAGCAGAAACAGATTTGATTTTCGGACCACTAGCGCACTCCCATCTGGCGGAGTCAGTGTACCTGTAGCCAATCAGTGCACCCTAAGGAAAATACCTTCGCGCTTGTGTCTGGCTAAGACCACCTCTCGAACCCTGTGCGGTTGTATACACTAAGTCGTTGGTGGGCTGCGTGATTAATCCCAGCGAAGTCATCACGCACCTTCACTCCGGCACCGGAGTCGATGGAGACACGTTACTCGAAGCGCACCCGGTACATTTGCTCCGGAGCCCGGTGTTCTTTGAGATAGTCCGCGAGGTTGGGCACACTCTCGGTCGTGGAACCGCTGTGGGAAATCGGTGTTGTGTAGTACAGGCGTTTGTCGCGCTCGTCGTAGCGAAGCGCAAAGGTGACACAACGAGTGAAACCTTTTCCGCCTTCGAGTTGCACGACGCGATATCCCTCGTAGTTTCCGGTAAGGGGACTCGAAAACTTAATTGAAGTGTAGGTGGGGGTGGTGATGTCGAATGTGCGCTTAAGTGCCACATCGAGAACCGATTTGTACTTGAACAGGATTTCACCGAAGGCCGATCGATTCATATCGAACTCAAAGCCCGATTTGGTGCAGTACTCCCCGGTAGCATCCTTGCGATTCGTGCAGGTGTTGCCCGATGATTCGATCCAGCAACCTTCAATGTCGCGGCGAAAATCCGAACTCTCGGCCCCATCGAATTGATAACCACAGTAAGCGACGCTTTTCCCTCCGCCGGGCTTGCGGTTTGGTTTCTCGTCACCCGCCAGATTCGGACGGCCGTCCTCCGGTTTAGCGTCGTCGTCGCTACCCGACGGAAACTCCGAATCGTCGCCCCCGTCCGAAAGCCGCTCTCCCGTCTCTTTCGAGCAATGGGAAAAGGCCAATAAAAAAACCAAAGCGGTCAGCGAGCGAAGGATTAGGTGCTTCATGGAACTCCTGCTTTAAAAGTGCAGGGACTTATAGAGGATTTCGCCGATTTCCACAAGGCCCGCCCAGCCTCCCCCAGCGTACAACACCCATAAATACCCATATAATCCGCAAAATAGGCTTTTTATGGGTATTTGTGGGTAAAGCAGGATGCGCGAGTCACTGCGACTCCCATCCCACTCCGGCGCCGGAGTCGAAAGGCGGAGTCTGCATCAACTTTGCTCGGGAAAGTTTATCCGTCACGTGACGGATCACTCTGCGTTCACCGCAAAGAAAGCATGCGATCGAGGGCGACGCGGGCGTAATGCCTTACCGAGACGGGGACTTCGACGGTAGGGAAAGTCTCGAGGTTTTCCAAGGTGTAGAGCAAACGTCCCATGGTGATTTGGTACATTGTGAGACAGAGCGAACGGTGGAGTTTCGAGATGAGCCGATCCGGGTACTGCGCTTGCAGGTTCTGGATCAGATTGATCTCCGTGCCGATGAAAATCTGATCGCCCGGTTGGGATGCTTTGGCGACGTATTGGCGAATGAATTCGGTGCTGCCGACCGCATCGGCTTTTTGCACGACATCGGTGGGGCATTCGGGGTGCACAAGCACTTTCGCCTTTGGGTAAAACTGGCGGACGTGTTCCACGTCGCGCACGGTGAATTTCTGGTGCACCGGGCAATAACCCCGCCAGAGGATCACCTTCGCGTCGGCGTAGGCTTGGGGATCGCCGCCGTCTTCTTTTTCGGGATCCCATACAACAATGTCTTCCGGATCGATTCCGTACTTCAGTGCCGTGTTGCGGCCGAGGTGTTCATCGGGCAGGAAGAAAATGCGTTGCCCTTGCGCAAAGGCCCATTCAAACGTTTTCGCCGCATTGCTCGAAGTGCAAATCGTGCCGCCGAATTCGCCGCAGAAGGCTTTGATATCGGCGGTGCTGTTCATGTAGGTGACCGGGATCGTCTTGGATCCGGCCGAAAGCACCGACCAGGCGCGACGAACTTCTTCAATCGACGCCATATCGGCCATCGGACAACCGGCATCCGGATCGGGGTGCAGAACTTTTTGCTCGGGCCGACAGAGGATGGCCGCACTTTCGGCCATAAAGCGCACTCCGGCGAAGACGATGTATTTGCCGTCCGCTTTCGACGCCGAGACCGAGAGTCCGTAGGAATCGCCGACAAAATCCGCGAGCTCGGTAATCGCCTTGCGCTGGTATAAGTGTGCGAGCAAAACGATTTCCGGGCCGTGCTTTCGACGTATCGCACGAATGCGATCGGCCGCTTCCGCTTCTGCCAGCGCTTCGAGCTTGCGAATTTTTTCTAGATCAAACGTAAACATCAAATCTCCACTTCGCTGCGATGGTAGCAGCCGAGTGACTTCGGATTCGCGACCGACGCTTCGAGAATGCGTAGCGCCACCAATGAAGCATGACGCAGCCCAATCAGCGGATCGCTCAACTCCGCGCGGCGATAAAACGTTTCAATCCCGCGCGCAAGTTCTTTCAAAATCCCGTCGGCGCGCGCTAAGCGCGATTCCGTCTTAATGAGCCCCACGTAATTCCACATCGTGTGTTTCAACGTCAGCCAATCCTGGCTTAAGAAAGAAGGATCCACGCCCGCCGTGCCCGATTGCCAGGGCTCAATCTCCGGGAACTCCGGACGCCCTTGCTTTAAACTGGCGGCAATCGCCTGACCCGCGCGAGTGCCCCATACCAGCCCTTCCAAAAGCGAAGTACTGGCGAGGCGATTGGCCCCGTGCAGTCCGGTGCAAGACACTTCTCCCGCCGCCCATAGGTTCAATATGGTGGTACGGCCTTCCAAATCAACCCAGACCCCGCCGCAGCTATAGTGCGCTCCCGGGACGACCGGGATCGGCTCGCGGGTCATGTCGACGCCGTAGCGCAAACACGAGCGATGCACGAACGGGAAGCGTTCGCGGATCCAGTCCGCCGGTTTGTGGCTGATATCGAGGTAAACGCACGTTGCGCCGGTCGAGAGCATCTCTTCATGGATCGCTTGCGATACCCGATCACGCGGCGCGAGTTCGGCAATCGGATACCCCGGCAGGTGGCGACTGAGAAAGCGCTCGCCCGCGGGATTGACAAGCACCGCGCCCTCACCGCGCAGCGCTTCGGACACGAGAAAGCGCGGCGCGCCGGTCTTGAAGAACGTCGTCGGGTGAAACTGGATGTACTCGAGATTCTCCAGCCGACACCCAGCGCGATCCGCTAGCGCGATGCCGTCGCCGCGACTGAAACGGCTATTGGTATTGTGCAAGAAGAGCTGCCCCACTCCGCCGGTGGCCAGCACCGTATGCGCCGCAAAAATCGGGTACACCGTCTGGGTCTTTTGATCGAAGACGAAAGCCCCAAAGCAACGCGCCGGCTCGTGGATGCGCGTGCGGTCGCGACCATGGTGAGAGGTCATGAGCAAGTTGACGGCGGTCGTCTCCGAAAGAAAGCGCAACCGCGGCTGCTCGCGGCAGTATGCGGCCAGTGATTCCTCGATCGATTTGCCCGTCTCGTCGCCCCGGTGGGCGATGCGGTTTTCGCTATGGCCGCCTTCCCGGGTGAGGTGCAATCCGTCGTCATCCCCCGAATCGAAAGGGACATTGATTTTATCGACGAGGATTTCGCGCACCAGTTTCGGACCCATTTCCGCCAACTGGCGGACCGCCGGCAGGTGATTGATGTGCCGACCGGCCTCCAGGATATCGGCGACAAGCGCGTCGGGATCGCGTCGCGTCGCCTCCAAAATAATTCCGCCTTGCGCGTAAACGGTATTCGACTCCACGATATTGGGCGCGGCGGTGATGAGCACGACTTCGCGGCCCTGTTCGGCCAGCGCCAGGGCCGCCGAGATCCCGGCGATCCCACTGCCAATCACCAGACAATCGGTTTCGAGCGCGTGGGGGTTCATGCCGACACCGGCTTAATGTCCATCGACAGGTCGAGCGCCGCCGCGGAATGGGTCAAACGGCCGACGCTGATGTATTGCACCCCCAGCGCGGCAATCGCGGCAACCGAATCGAGATCCACACCACCAGAAACTTCGATCTCACAACGTCCGGCAATACGGCGAATGGCTTCACGCAACGTTTCAATTCCCAGATTGTCGAGCATGACCACGTCGGGCGGGTTCACCAAAAGACGGTCCAATTGATCCAAGCTTTGGACTTCGACTTCAATGCGATGGAGCGGAGACCGTACGGCTTTAGCGCGCAGCACGACGTCGGCCTCGGGCATGAAAATCAAGTGATTGTCTTTGACGAGAATTCCGTCGGAGAGATTGCGGCGGTGGACAAAACCCCCGCCGGCCCGGACCGCGGCCAGCTGTAAATCCCGCAAGCCCGGTAGCGTCTTGCGCGTGGCGAGGATCTTCGTCGAGTGGGGACGCACGGCCTCCACGAATTTCCGCGTTAGGGTCGCGACCCCGGAAAGGTGAGAAAGCAGATTGAGGAGCGTGCGCTCAACCGCCAGGCAATCGGCGACGGTTCCCCGCACGAAAGCCACGGGTTTTCCGACCTCCAGCACCTCGCCGTCGCGTGCCTGGGGGATAAGTTTCACCCCGTCGGAGGGAAATGCGGCGAGCACCGCCTCACCGGCAAAAATGCCGCTTTGCTTAGCAAAAACAACCGCTTCGGCGAAGCCGTGGCCCGCGGCCTCTAAAAGGCGACCGGTGACGTCGTCGCCCACGCGATCGGTCACCAGTTCCGCTTCAATGAGGGCCCGAATGGATGCGGGGTTAAGCACCCGCATCCGTTACCATAAAGCGCGGAACTCTCGCAATCCGGCTGACTTACATTAGCAATCGGAGTTGATGCCGCAGATATCGACGCCGTAGTCCGTTGCGACCTTATTAAGGAAATCGATGGCTTCCGGGCTATCCAAACGTGCGTGGTGGTTCGGACCCTTGATTAGTCCCGACGGCTCGACTCCCACCGCGCTATTCACGCCCACGATGCGATCCTCGCGCCCGATCTTGGCCAAGGCCGGCCCCCCGGAATCCCCCGGGCAAAGCATCGCGCCCGAGGGCGTGGCGGAGGTCAGTCGGAAAGCCGATATTTGGTTTAGCACCGCATTTCCCATGCGCAGGATGCCATCCGCACCGATACTATTGGTTTTGATGCAACCATAACCCAGCAAAGTGAGGGGGGATCCGACCTTGGGGTCCTTACCGATCCGAAACGGCAAGGCATTCGCAATGGCCTTCGTCGTCACACCTACCGCAACGTCATGATCCCTCGTTTGGTAGAGGGGTGAACGGACCGTTTCGGCATTGTAAGCCTTGCCCTCAAACTTAAAACTCACCTGCCCGCCCTCGGTGACACAGTGAGCGGCGGTCACGATCACCCTCGGACCGACGATGGTGGCCGAGCATTGGTCGCCATCTTCAGCTTCGATCGCAACCACTTCTTTGTAGTAGGGATCGTTCACCGGCATCCCATTGATCAGTGACGGTTTGACAACCGAAGCCAAAGCCGGCCAAACGAGCAGAGACAATACAACGGCAGAAAGACGGATCATGCTATCCCCCGATGCGATGCGTTTTTAGTTGGAAAAAATATTACGAGAAGTCTTTATTGTACTACCGACCCAATCGGGCGGAAAAGCCGCGGCGCCGCAGATGCGCGCATTAAATAATCCAATTCCAAAACGGGGTGTTCTGCCAGCGCCGGAAGAGATCCCCGATGGTTTTCGTGCCGGACAGCCAGTTATCTAAGTTGCAGGCGGCGACGATGACGAGCAGTCCCCCGGCGATATCCCAGAGGTAGTGCTGTTTGGTGGTGAGCACGGACAGAAAAACCAAGAGGGACCAGAACGAAAAAACGGCAAACGTCGCGCGGCCCCGGTACCGCAGGCTCCAGGCGCCGAGGCCGGTGAAAGCGACGTGCATGCTCGGGAAGCAATTGGTGGGGGCATCTAGCTCCTTGACCCGGTCCATCACCCAATCGATCACCATCCCATTTCCGACGGGGTACTCTGGCCGCAGGTAGCACGTCGGCCAGAGGTAAAAAAAGGCCCCGCCGATAAACAGCGCAATGAACGCGCGACGGGCCAGCAGGTGAAAATGGACGCGGTCCGTCGTCATCGCGATGGCCAGGAAAATCAAAATATAGTCGGAGGTGTAAACCAAGAACGTCCAGGGCAAGAACGGTACATTCCGATCGATCCAGGTCAGCGGCAATTCCACCGGAACGAAGAAGGAATTGAAATTGGGATAGATGTAGCAGGCCGCGTATCCCACCGCGAAAAAGGCAAAGAGAAAAATTTTATAGGGCCATGGCGAGGGCAAAAGATAAAAACGTTTTTGGGCGGGCATCGGTCAACCTAAGGGCTCTTGAATGAGTTTCACGATTTCGGGGGAGATCCAGTCGCGAGCGCCTTTCATGTCGGCGCGGATAATACCTTGTTTGTCGATCAAGACCGAGTGGGGAAGTCCGGAAACGCCGTAAGACGCCAAGACGCCCGCCGGCACATCGAAGATCAGTTTCGAAGGCAGGTCGGCGATTTTCAGCGCTTCTTCTTTTTCATCCCCCACGTGCCCCATGAGCAGAACGAATTCCTTACCGGCCATCAGATTTTCCAGCTTCTTGAGCGAGACAATCTCGTCGCGACAAGGTTCACACCAGTACGCCCAGAAATTGACCAAAACGACCTTGCCCCGCAACCCCGATAGGGATTGCTTGGTGCCATCGAGTTCAAACTCAAAGTCGGGAGCGTCCATTCCGACTAAGGGTTCCGTAACCATCTCCGGGTCCGGGGAATAGAGCAAACCCACCACGGCCAGGATGAATCCCAAACCGATCAGGCCGAGCAAAGCGCCCTTGGGCGTCCTTCGCTTCGTGTTCTCATTTGCCATACCCGGTTCCATTGCATTACTTTCCACTGATGACGATCAAGCAAGAACTTTACGGACCGGCCCGTGTCGGCGGCGATGCTCTCTCCTGGTGCACCAAGTGCCGAATGGACCTCGCTCACGTCATTGTCTCCATGGTGGATGGAAAACCTTCAAAGGTCGAGTGCAAAACGTGTCGAAGTGTGCATCGGTACAAACTCGGCGGGTCCGCCGCCCCGAGAAAAACACGAACGACGACGCCGAAAACGGTCGTGCGCGCATCGGAAGTTTGGGAGCAGAAAATGGCCCAGAAAACCAAGGCCAATATCTGTCCCTATAAAACCAATCAGAGTTTCGGCAAGGGCGACGTCATCCAGCACCCCAGCTTTGGCGTGGGAATCGTGGAAGAAGTGCGCTCGTCCAATAAGATTGCGGTTTTCTTCCGCGACGGCGAAAAACTTTTGGTGCACGGAATCGGCGCCTAGTCACTCGCCGAGATACGCTTTGCGGATGGCATCGTCTTTCTGCAGCTGTTCCGACGGGCCGGAGAATTTCACTTCCCCCACTTCTAAGACGTACGCGCGGTGACTGATGCGCAAGGCGGCGTGGGCGTTCTGCTCCACGAGCAAAACAGTGGTACCGGCTTTGTTGATGCGCTGGATCGTATCGAAAATAGTGCGCGTGATTTGGGGCGCTAGGCCCAGCGACGGCTCATCGAGCAGAAGGAGTTTGGGCCGACTGAGCAGCGCGCGACTGATCGCCAGCATCTGCTGCTCGCCCCCGGAAAGCGTTCCCGCCGATTGCTGGGAGCGTTCCTTGAGGATCGGGAAAATCCCATAGACTTCGTCAAAGTCATTCGCACCCAAACGGCGATTGTATCCGCCCACGACTAGGTTCTCGTACACCGTGAGGTTGGCGAAGATCCCCCGCCGTTCGGGGACATGCGACAGGCCGGAGCGCACAATCGCGTGCGGCTTCCAACGGGAGATGTCTTGGCCATCGAAATGCACGCTGCCACCCCAGGGTCGCAACAATCCCGAGATCGTGCGCAACACGGTCGTCTTGCCCGCTCCATTGGCCCCGACCAATGCCACCGTTTCCCCGGTCTTCACTTCCAAATCAAACCGCTTCAAAACCGCGCAGCGGTTATAACCCGATTCCACTTGGCGCAGCTCTAGCATCAGGCCACCCCCAAGTAGGCTTCGATCACTTTCGGATTCGACTGAATCTCTTTTGGCGTTCCGACCGCAATGACTTCGCCGTGATCGAGAACCGTGATCTTTTCGCAGATACCCATGATGAGTTTCATGTCGTGTTCGATCACGAGCACCGCCACATTAAAATCTTTCCGGATCTGGGCGATAAGACTCATCAGGCTGGCTTTTTCAGTGGTGTTCAACCCTGCCGCCGGCTCGTCGAGGAGCAAGATTTTCGGCTTGGTGGCTAACGCCCGGGCAATTTCGAGGCGGCGCTGATCCCCGTAAGAAAGGTTGCGCGACATTTCCTCGGCGCGATTGCCCAAGCCCAAGCGCGTGAGTAAGCGGGTGGCTTCGGCATGCACCTCGCTTTCTTGCTGTTCATATTTGTGCGTGCGGAAAAATCCCGCGGCGTATCCATAGGTCAGAGATTTCTGGTGAAATCCGACCAGCACGTTCTCCAGAACCGATAGGTGCGAGAAAACGCGGATATTCTGAAAGGTGCGAGCCACCCCCGCGCCGCAGATTTGCGCGGGCGAATGGCCCCGTTGCTCTATGCCATCGACCCGGAAACTGCCGGAGTCGGCGGTGTAGATTCCCGAAAGCAGGTTGAAGACCGTGGTTTTACCCGCGCCATTGGGGCCGATGAGCCCCTGCAGGCCTCCCCCCTCGAGCGTGATATCGAATCCGGCTACCGCCTTCAGACCGCCAAAGGCGATGCCTAGGCCTTTCACTTCCAAAACCGACGAGGTCATTTCTTCCTCCCGGGGAAGAAGTGCCAGATCTCACAATGCCCAAAAATTCCGTTGGGACGCACCAACATCAGGATGATGAGGAGCAAGGGAAAAACAACCAGGCGATAGTCTTCGAAGAAACGCAACGACTCCGGCAAAATCGTCACCACGAAAGCGCCGATGAGCGAGCCACTGAGACTGCCCATCCCACCCATCACCACCATGATCACAATCAAAACCGAACGGCTAAAATCAAACGACTGGGGGTCAATAAAGCCCTGGTAGTGCGCAAAGAGTCCACCCGCGATCCCGGCAAAAAAAGAACTGATCGTGAAACTCACTACCTTGTAATGCGAGACATTGATCCCCATGGCTTCGGCGGCAATTTCGTCGTCCCGCAAGGCGAGGATGGCGCGGCCGCGCGAGGATTTCAGCAGACGCCAGAGAAAGAGGAAAGTGAAAGCGAGCCAGAGGTAAACCCAGAAGAAATTGCTCCGGGTCGGAATGCCGTACATTCCGCGGGCGCCTCCGACGGCGCTGATATTCAAAAAGGTGATGCGGATCATTTCGCTAAATCCCAACGTGACAATCGCGAGGTAGTCACCCTTCAAGCGAAGTGAGGGCAATCCCACGAGGTAGCCGGCGAAACCAGCCACCAGACCGCCTAAAACGATCGCCAAGCCCACGCCCAAGTCGGTCGACCAAAGGCTGCCGGGAAAGGCGACGGTAGAAAGCGTCATGCTCACGTAGGCGCCGACCGCCATGAAACCCGCGTGGCCCAGCGAAAACTGGCCCGCGCAGCCGTTCACCAAATTCAAACTCAGGGCGAGAATCCCGGCGATGCCGCAGTTCACCAGAACGCGCAAGTAATACGGATTCATCGCCGACTCGAGCAGTGCATTCACTCCCCAGAGCACGCCAACAAAGATCAAGACTTTCAGGAGCTGGAGGCCATAGGTCCTCCCGGAAACGGCGGGCAAACGGCTGACCTCTCCGTCGCTCATACCTTCTCCTTGCGGGTCACGCCGAACAGCCCACTCGGCCGGAAGAGCAAAACGATGATGAGGATGGCAAAGGCGATAGCGTCGCGAAAAGAAGACGAAACGTAGTAGACCGTAAAGGATTCAGCGAGCCCCAGTACCAACCCGCCCACTGCCGCTCCGGCGATGCTGCCGATGCCACCGAAGACCGCGGCCACGAACGCTTTCATTCCAATCCAAACGCCCATCATTGGCTCGATCTTGGGATAGCTCAGGCCATAGAGCACCGCCGCGCAACCCGCCAACGCGGAACCCACCATAAAAGTGAAAACAATGATGCGATCGACCGGGATCCCCATCAAGCTGGCGGTATCGGTGTCGTAGCTCACCGCTCGCATCGCGGTACCCAGCTTGGTGCGCTGGACCAAAAGCGTCAGCCCCAAAACCAAAGCCGCGGAAACCAAAATCACCATGAGTTGGATATTGGTCAGCACCAAATCCGAACCTTCCCAAAAATGGAACTGACGCGTCTCCACCACCGACGGGAAAACCCGGGGGGTCGCCCCGAAGAGGATCTGGGCCCCGTTTTGCAAAAGCAGGGAAACGCCGACCGCAGTAATGAGCACGTTTAGCCGTGGCGCCGAACGCAGGGGACGATAGGCAAAGCGCTCCACGATCGCGCCCAAAAGCATGCACGCCGCCATGCTGCCCAGGATCACAATCGCCGAGATCAGAAAGGGAGAGTCGATGACCCCCGCCAACCCCGCGGCGATAAACAGACCCGCGAAGGCACCCACCATGAAAATTTCGCTATGGGCAAAGTTGATGAACT
>CAZFMF010000058.1:0-19330 GCA_964519985.1 uncultured Pseudobdellovibrionaceae bacterium
CACCCAAGAATGCAGCGCCGCCGCCGTTAACTTTTAAAACACGCTCCGCCGGAGTGACTTACAACCCACCGCAACATCCGGCGACGATGCGTCGCGCATAACGATTGCTTCAAAAGATTCCGAAAAAGAATCACGGTGAAAGGTCTGCTCGGCCAAAACTTACCCCTCCTCGGAATGCTGGTCGCCGGCTCATCCTTGGCGGCGACGGTGCAGACGTCCGCCCCCTCCATCAAAGCGGCGCATCCCCATGAACCTATCTGTCTAACGATGGTCCGAAGCCTCAATATCAATGCGACCATTCCGTCATCGGATTATAAGGAAGTCCGTTCCCGTCTTTTCGAAACCTACTACCTCCACTTTAAGGAGGTCGATCAACGCACCAGCCAATTCGCAGCCCACGTAGCAACCCTCGGTGAAGGGGATATTGTCGTCGATCTGGGATCCGGGAGGGGGCTGGCCATGCTGCAGATATCGACGATCCGACCCGGGGTCATTGCGGTCGCCATCAACCGTCAAGACATGACGCCCTTTTACGATCAGCTTCTGAAATTACCGCAACACCTCTCGAAACAAAGCGACTCCGCCCTTCAAATCACTAGGATTCCGGCTTACAAACATTTGACTGGTGGCACGTCTCCCCCCAGCTCCAGGCTGGAATCCATGGGAGAGATCAACGGAGTCACTCTGGGACGGATCTACGAGGCGCTTGGAGTTCCCTCTCCGGAGTGGCTGAAATGGGGGCTACCTTCTGACTACGTCTATGATTTTGACACGATCCGAAAAGACGTAACCCACTTAATCCAAAAGCTCGAGGCGCGTATCAAGTCCGGCCAGTTTCAGCTCAAGACGGCCATGGCGGAAGATGTGATTGCAACGTACCAGAATTCGGTCTCCATGATCACAGATGTCTACGGGGCCTTTTTCTACGGAGGAGAGAGAATCCCGCTGCTTGCCCGGAGTTACCAAGCGCTCAAACCCGGTGGAAAAGCCTTCTTCTATTTGGGAGAAGAATCCGAGTATGGGGGCGACATCGTGACATTAAAAGATGGAACGACGACCGACCTCCTGTCTTATCTCGTTCAAAAATACCCTCAGCTCACGTTAGAAACCGATTCTGACGGAGGTCGATTTCTCGTAATGACGAAAACGACCCCCAATTCCGCGCTCGATATTCCGCTTGAGGTCACTGAAACCGATTACTACCCTAACAAGGGTAATGCCCAAAGCTTTTCGGTCCCAAAACTCAGCTTGAAGGAACGATAGCATCCAGATCCATCACGGAAAGTGAATAGGCCGGTTGGGGTAGCGGGCGTAGTACCACGCTTTAAACATATATCTTAGGCGCCAAAGCCCCGGCCAAAAGTTGGAGCGATCGAAAGCGGCCAGTACCGAAAGCGTTCCCCAGTGCACCGGCTTTTTTTGGTAAACCGTCTTGGGAATCTCGCATCGTCCCATGATATGCGCGATGATCGTCCGACTGAACATCGAGATCAGAAGCGGAGTCGATCCATTAATATCCAAGAGGGTGGGCCCCATGAAAAATAGGTTCGGATAGTCGAGAGCACGAACGTAGGTTCCGCACCTTTTTGACAATTCCTCTCCCGTGTTCAATTTCGAATACTCGGGGAGATTGAGGAAACGAAGATTCAATTTGTAGCCCGTCGCGTAGACCAGAATGTCGGCCGGGAAAGACTCGGCGCCCACGAAAAGCTCGTTTCCGACGATCCTATCTACGGTCCCCAAATGCCGATGAATTTCCTTAAAGCGCGTCGTCAACAATGGGCGACCGGAAATGGCTGTCGTGGTCTCCATATCCAACTCGCCGCTCGGCAGGATTTCGGCCATGCCATAAAAACGGTATCTTTCCCGAATCAATTTCTCGAGTTCGATCGAAACCGTGCGCGGGTCTCGGACTAACATCTGATTTCGCGCGAGTATGCGCAGCGCGGGGCGATGGTCTTTGGGCTTAGTGCTTGGGATCATCCACGTGAGAGATCGATAAACCCAATGGATTTCAGATGCCCCGTGGGCGAAACCAAGGTCGATCGCGTCAAATGCCGACGCTCCGCCGCCGAGGATCGCAATCCGCTTCCCCGCCAGAATTCCGGGGTCGCGGAGCTCGGAGGAATGGATCTGTTTCACCGTGGCATTTTGCTGAGCCAAGTTCGGAACCCGCGGCTCGTTATGCAGGCCGGTAGCCACGATCAGGTTTCGGCCGTGAAAGATCCCTTTCGAGGTCGAAATATCCCATGCCGAGCCGTTCCACCGGGTGCCGACCACCGAACAGTCGGTGACGATCGCGTCCGCCAATCGGTATTGCGAAACCCAAGCCTGGATATTTTTCTGAATGTCCTTTTGCTTCACGCCCCCAATCGGCAATCCCCCCAACGTCCAATCGCCGGCTTGCATCTGAAGATCTTGCCAAGCCGGTAACGTGCTCCAAATACCGCCGACTTGGGATGCCTTTTCTAACAAGCACGCTTTGAGCCCTCGCTTCCTGGCCCAGTAAAGCGAAATCACACCGCTAATACCCCCGCCAATAATCACCACATCGGACAAGTCGTCTTGTCTCACAACCAGGCCCGCATCTCGGAAAGGGTTTGCTCGGGTTGATCGCGCATGAACCAGTGCCCACCGCGCGCAATTTCAACCACGCGCGAGCTAGGATTTTCGGCCAGAATTTCCAGCCACTTTTTCGAGTGGAACATGTAGGGCTTTCGCTTTCCGTACAAATACAAGATCGGCCGAGTGGGGCGATAGCGGTGTAAGGCTTTATCCGCGTAGGACTTCAGCAATATCGATCGCCATATGTAGAAATAGTAGAAGTTCATGTACGAATGCACATCGGCCACGCGCGGGGCTTTGAAGTACCGGCAGATAAGGCGCGACATCCCATCCCCAACGGCGGGAATCCGCTTGCCGATGAAGTAGGCCAGCACGAGCCACCACTGATAGCTGATGATGAATGCCGAATGTCCAAATCCTTCGGGCCGAAAATGCCCTCCGACATCCATCGTGATCATACGATCCACAAGTTCAGGGTGCTTGGCTTCAATTCGATAGGCGAGATTTGCGCCCCAATCATGCCCGATGAGAGTTGCCGTGGATTTGCCCGACTGACCAAGTGCGGAGCGCAAACCGGTCACCAGCTGTTCCGTCAGCTCCGGAAAGTCGTAACCCCGCTTGGTTTCGAACTGAATGGAATTGGGCAGGTCAACGACGACACAAAAGTAGTCTTGCTTGAACGCCTCGACCTGCGCCGCCCACAGGTCTCCGCTGTCGGGCCACCCGTGAATGAAAAACAGGACCGAGCCATTCCGATTACCGTACTCCCTAAATCTCATACCCGGTGTTCCTTCGAAGGTTTGGCTCGCTTCCTGCCAATCGGAAGTGGCGTTAGGGATTTCAAATAGCTTTCCAGCTCACCAATGGCGGTGCGCCAAACGGCGATCGACTGACAACACCGGGCGAGCGAGAAGGCGCCCGCAAAGCTCGAAAGAATAAAAACCGCCAGTTCGTCGTCACGGGATGAAATTTGGATCTTCCCCTTTGCGCGACTTCTTCCGATCGCTTTGGCGAGTTCCTGCCGCCAAATATCCGACATTGTTCTCGACGCAATCTCAAATTCCTTATCGAGATAGGTCGTTTCATGAACGATGTTTAGCAAGGGTGAGCCATGCCGGATTTCGTACTCGTCCGTCACTTTTCGCGTGTGGTTCAAAATAGCCAAGAGGGTGGGAATGACATCGTCAGAGGCCTTGAGTGGCTTGATCCACCGTTGGTAGCCTAGTTTCCCAAGCACCTCGTTGATGACGGCGAGCCCCAAGGCTTTTTTTGATGGGAAGTAATGAAAGATGGCTCCCTTGGTCAAACCACATTCATCGGCGATCGCATTGAGACTCGCGCCGCGATACCCATTTCGAAAAATCTCATCAAAGGCGCAATAGAGAATGAGCTCGCGGGAATCTTTGGGTTTGGGAAGTTCGGACAACATCCTCATGGGAGAATTCATACATACCTACCGGTAGGTATGTCCAGCCATTTCCCGTGCGCTTTGCTTGAGTTTGACGCATAGCAGATTGGCGTAGGGTGAAAACGGTTCTTATTCTTCCCGGATGAAAACGCTATGGCTTTTGGTTCTGCTTTCTCCCTCCATCTTCGCCGAAGACTTCGAATGTCAAAAAAAGGCGTCCGAGGCGTGTTTGGTCGATGATTTTCCGGGCGCCGTGAACCGTTCCGATGGAGCCGCGTTTGAACGGGTCGTCGAAATTACCAAACAGTGCTTTTACGATCAGACGTTCCGAGGGCTCGATTGGAATCTTGAAGCCGGCAGCGCGAGGGATCAATTCCACACATCGGGTCAGCTAAGCGAGACCTTGAATCCACTGCTCAGCAAACTCCAGGCCTCCCATACGAAGTTCCTCACGGATTCGGATCAAGAGTACTGGGCGCTGCGCTCCATTATGTCGCACCACCTGGCCGGCGCGCCGATCCGGCAGATTGGCGCGATGTTTGAGTCTCGAAACCAGCAGTGGTTCATCAAGTCGGTATTCGAGGGTTCTCCGGCTTTCCGGGCCGGCCTGAAACGAGGGGATGAAATCCTTTCCGCCGACTTCCAAGCCTTCCAGCCCGTAAAGTCTTTCTGGAAATATTCCGGCTGCGTCTCGATACAGGTCCGAAGGCACGCTGCGGAGAAACCGAGAAGCTTCTGTGTCACTCCAAGCGTGGAGAGTTTTCAGCAGAGTATGCTGCAAGCCACGACGCGATCCATCGCCTACTTCCGACGCGGGAAGCGAAAGGTGGGATACTTTCATCTCTGGGCGGGCACGCACTCCGATTTTCAGAGGGAACTGGCCAAAGCCGCGACCGCCTTTCAAAAAGGCGCCGACGCCATGATCCTCGATCTGCGGGATGGATTTGGGGGGGCCGGCGCGGAGTTTCTCGACCCTTTTTTTAAAGGCGTCTTCACAAAGCCAGTTTTTGTGCTTACCAACGGCGGCACCCGCAGTGGAAAAGAAACCCTCGCGTATCTGATGAAAACTCGAAAACGGGCAATTCTAATTGGCACCCCAACTGCGGGATCCTATTTAGCCGGTAGGCTCTTCGAGATTATTCCCAATAAGTCTTCGCTATATCTGGCCGTGTGCGGCGAGTCCCCTTCCGGTATCAACCTCGAGGGCGTTGGCGTCGCTCCGGACATCACCGTCGATTGGTCACTTCCCTACTCTCATGGCGCGGATGCCCCTCGGCAACGGGCTATCGACCTCGCCCTTCAGGTCCGTCCCCGCTGATAGCCAAGCAACTCCGGCGCCGGAGTTGCTCGCGATGAAAAAGGCTACTTCGCGCTACAGGTCGAAGGTGTGTAACTGAGTTCGAGCTCGACCTTCTTTCCGGCCAATTCCCAGTCGATGTACATCTTCAGGAGGTAGCGTTCGATCAGCTGGTCTTGGCTTCCACCGGCATGGAGTTCCGAGTGCTTGTAGAGACGGATCGCCAGCATCGAAATGATGCGATCGGCGAGTAACGAGTCGTCGGCGTTGTAGATTTTGAAAACGGCAGGGCGGCGATCGCAGCTTGCGATTGGCAATCCACTTTTTGAGTAATGGCACGCGTAAAGCGGAAGGTCAGACAAAATATAGCCTTTCCAATCGTTCCCGACGGAGTAGCCCAAGCGGCGAACAAATTCGTCGAGCATGGCGCCGTGAAGCTTCATGCGGCTCCCATTCCCCGTATCTTCAAGTTCAATCCGCGGTAACCGGGTTTCGTGCCCGCATCCCACCCGACTGACTGCTTCCAGTGGTCGCGACACCCCCAAAAAACTCACCGCGGTGAGTGCCAAAAGACTAAGCGTTTTCATTTTCATCCCCCATTTAATTCAGCTTGATGAGAGAGGGCGTCTGAGTAAAATGAATACATTTCACATGGCTATGAATTCCAGTTATGAGTTTGAATCCGACCTGGTTGCCGCGCTCTACCAACTTTCCGTCGACGGAAGCTATTCCAAGGCGTCGCGCTCGTTGCACCTCACCCAGCCGGCACTCTCAAAAAAGATCCTGCGGTTAGAGAAATCGCTCGGTGTCACGCTCGTGATCCGTGGGAGCAAAGGGGTATCGCTGACGGAGGCCGGCCTGGATGCCATCCGCTACTACCGCATCAAGCGCACACTCGACCAAGAGCTGATGCAATCGATTTTGTCTTTCAATTCCGGCCTGAAACTCGGTGAAGTGCGGCTCGCCACCTATAGTTCCATCGCGCGTTCGGCGATTCTCCCGTGCCTTAAAGAGTTGCTACACAATGCGTCCCATGTGCACGTCGATCTCATGTCTCGGGAATTGGAAGAATTGCCGGCCCTATTGCTCTCGGGTCAGGCCGATTTCATCGTGACCACTTCTCCCATCCAACGCCAGAACCTGATGATGGAGCACATAGCCGACGAAGAGTTTGTGCATGTGCGTCCGATCGGGGGGGCAATTGACCTTCCTTTCCTAGATCACGATGCCCGCGATCAAACGACGATTCAGTTTTTGGAAAAGCAGGGTTTGTCCGGCGCGACGAGTCGGAACTTCTACGATGACATCTACATGATCCTAGACGCCGTCGCGAATGGTTTCGGACAGGCAATCGTTTCCAAACATTTGATCGATACTCGCCAGGATATTGAAATCGTCCCCCACAAAAAGCGAATGATCCAGAAAGTCTTCCTCCAGTATCACCGCAATGCCTATCAGCCGAAGTTTCAAGAAAGGATCATCCACTTGATTAAAAAGAACCTGGCGGGTTTTCTGCTGGCGACCTTCGCCCTGCTTTTCACTTCCGCGGAAGCCCACGCCTGGGGGGATTTGGGCCACCGGGCGGTCGGCGAAATCGCGGAGCGCAACCTATCGGAAAAAGCAAAGGCGCTCGTCTTCAAGATATTAGGCGCGGAACCGCTGTCTACGGCATCGACCTTTGCGGACTCGGTGCGACCCGCTCGCGGCTTTGATTTTCTGGCCAAATACCACTACATCAACCTTCCCTTTGAAAAGTCGATTGAGGCCGGAGTCAAAGCGGCGCAAAAGGAGCCGACCGCGGATGCTTTCTTACGCAACCCCCAGTTGCTGAACGACCCGAAACTTAGTCGGGAATCGAAAATGCTCCTATTGCGTTATCTGGTCCATATTGTGGGCGACATTCACCAGCCCTTGCACATCGGCAATGGGGTCGATGCCGGGGCATCGAAATGTTGGGTCAAGTGGAAGGACCGCGCGGCGGAGAAAACGACCATTGAGTCCCTCCACTACGTTTGGGACGAACGACTGCCCCAGGTCTTTTGTTCCGATTTCGATGCGAAACATACCAACCCTCTTGATCGCCCATGGTGCACGTATAAGGAATTCGTCGATAGCTTGATGTCCGAGTTGGATTCCGATCCCCAGAGAAAGCAAACCTTGGTTTCTCAAGGAAAGATCCTCGAACGATTAAAGTGGTATGAAGAAGGCCGAGCGCTCCATCCTTCCGTCTATCCCGACGAGAAACCGACTTCACCCTTCCAGCGCCCGTACTGCCAAACCGGAGCCTTTCAAGAAACAAAAATTCCCTTATTGGATGAAAAGTATGTGCGACGCGCATACTCGATTGCCAAAAATCAGATACTCAAAGCCGGATTTCGTCTCGCGGGCATGATCAACCAGGTCGCCGAAGCCGCCAAGACTGCGCCGCTGGCAAAGGATACCGAAGCGGGAGTTTTTGAAAAGCTGCACCTCGAGAAAACAGCCCGATAGCGCCCTTTCTGAATGCTCTGTGCGTCTTGCCGTCACGGGGAAGCAGATCTATTCAGAATCATAGGGGGTAAAAATGGTGACGGTTCACACGATTGGGGCATTTCTTCCGCAGCTTAAAGGCTTAGTGCGCGACATCCGGGTGGTTTGGACGCTTGAGGAATTGGGTCTTCCTTACGAACGCAAAGTCATGGATGCGACGAAGGGCGAGCATAAACAGCCCGAGTACCTGGCCCTCAATCCGTTCGGCCGGGTGCCCGCGATTCAGGATGGGGATTTCACCCTGTTCGAATCGTCGGCGATCTGTTCCTACCTCGGAGATAAAGCCGGCAAGCTCTTGCCCGCTCCGGCGACGCGTGAGCGCACGATTTACGATCAATGGATCAGTTACATCACTTCTACCTTCGAATTCGCAGCCACCCGGATTGCGTGGTTGGACTTCTTCAATGAGAAGAACGAAGTGACTTTGCAGTTGCGCGCCGACTGCCTGGAATCGGTAAAGACTCAGGCCACGGCACTCGACGGCGTGTTGGCCGATCGCCCGTATTTGCTCGGAGAGTGCTTCTCGATCGCCGACATCCAACTCGCGGCGGTGTGCCGGATCATCGGGCATACTGAAGTTCCAGCGCAGCTACCGAGTTTGAATCGATATCTGCAACGGTGTTATGCGCGGCCCGCGTTTGCCCGCGCCCTCGAGAACAATGGTTAGAAAAAGGAAAGGGGACGAAGAGATTGCTTCGGCTACGCCTCGCAATGACGCGGCGGCCTCGCAATGACCTCGTCCCCTCGGTAGATAGGATCGTTTTGAAGACTTAGTGCGTAACGTATTCCTCGGCGAGCAGGCGATTGGCAACGCGAATTGGCAAACGGCTCGAGAGCTCGACCTGCGTCGTTTCCAATTCCACCATCATCGGCTTGGCCAGCGTATCGCACGGATCGGGTTGAACGCGAACCACGTTCACGATTTGTTCGGAGCGTCCCTTACTCACCCGCACTTCAAAGTCGGTATCTTGAGTGCAGCTGGTGCCCATAACTTGAACTTGCATCGTGGTGTAGATAGGACGCAGCACGGGTCCGGGCATCAGGTTTGCGCGCTGTTTAATTTCTTTAACCAGAATCGCCTCACCCGCCATCGGAACAATGTGCACCGGCATCGTAGTAATCTGTGCAAAGCTCGCGGTGGATAGAACGACGAAACTCGCAGCAATCATCTTTTTCATTTTCTTCTCCCAAAGTTTTGATGGGGAAAATTCCCCAACCCATGGCCGCGACTTTTGCAGTTCGCGTGCCAAACCTTTCCGTGCGGGTGACGCGCCGTGAAGGTGTGGTGCCAGTCCCAAACTGGAACTTGTGGATTGGTGTCTTTTTGCCCGACTCGCCGCGTTCCCGCGGTTTGCCAGACAGCACTTTCGGGAATATGCTTTAGAGAAATGAACTCATGGATCTTCAGCTTGGTTTTAGTCGCCTTCACCCTGGTTTCCACCAGTGGCCTAGACGCGGCGCCGAAGAGCGAGAAGAAACCGACCCCGCAGAAGAACGAAGCGCAACGCAATGCCGCTTCAACGCCAAATAGCCCCGCCAAGCCCGGAGCAAACGCGCCGGGAACGCGGTCCGTTCCGGACTCCGAAACGGAATCCGAGAGCGATTGGGAGCCGGCACCGGCTCCTTCGGAAGACGAATAGATTTTTGAAGTGTTGTACGGGGAAAAAGCCCGATTTCGAAGATTTCTTCGGGTGGGGCTTTTTCCCTTGTTTACGGAGCGCAGACCGGCTTTTGCACGAGCGTGAAATCGCAAGAGCCCGAGTTCGACGCGGGATCGGGGTCGATGTAGACGCCATCCGCGCGCACCGTTCCCGCCGGAATCACGACGCCCGCCTCCAACTCACCCAATGAGTGCTCGGAGATAACTCCATTGGCATCGCGGAAACGCACAAGCGGGATCAGCTTGCCTTGATCCGTATAGTTTTGTGAAAGTCCCGTTCGGCAATCTGAAGGGCCGAAGGAATTCCCCACCCAGGGGTCAATTTCACCCGAGATCGATGTCGCGAAGAGGCGCCAGCCGGGCGTCAATCCACTGGAAACCAGGTTCGCCGGATCGTTGTTACCATCGTGGCTGCCAATCGACTTGTTCGCGTACGTCGTGCTCGCGGGGCACGGCACGTTGATCATCGCCGAAGTCTTGCCCGTGCCGCCGGGGCCCGTGCACGTCAAAATGAAACGCGTATTCTTCGCCAGCCCCGCCACCGTCTGCGTACCGGAAAGACCGGTGTAACCACCGGGATTGAGAATGCAGCTGGTGGCGTTCGTCGAACTCCAAGTGAACGTGACGCTCGAAAGATAGGGAACTTCGATCGGAACCAATGGAGAGGCCACCGAGCCATTCACGCTGAGGGTCGGGACCGGCAAGATCGGCGCATTGTAAACCGCGGTTCCACCGCATTGTCCCATCGATCCATTCGGACCATAAACCGTAAGCGTGATGGGCGCCGGTGAAGCGTTCATTTGCACGGTCACCGGTAAACCGGAGATCCCGCCAAGCACGCCACTGGGGGGCGTGAAAGTCGCAGGCGCGCTGTTCGGGCCTTCAACAACTCCGACCACAAAGTCTCCGGAAACATCCACCAAGAGCGATAGCGGTCCGGGCACCGCACTGGGCGGCGCAATCGGCCGAATCGTGCATTTCGGATTCACCAAGAACTGTAGGTTGCGGTTCGACACTCCACCGGGGCCGACCACCGTCGCTTTGGCCGTAATCAGACCCGTGCGCGTCGGAACAATGGGACGCGAGACCATGCCATTCACCAAGCTCACTGCGCTACCATCGATGTCCGCCGACGTGACCGCACCCGAAACTTGAAGATCCAAGGACATGACCTGACCGATGGTGGCGTTCATGGGCGTGGCTCTAAAATCCGTAATCAACGGAACGGTGGAGACGACTGGCGTGAGCACCACCGATGCCTTGCACTCACCCAGTTCGCCCGCGGCGTTTTGCACCTGAAAACGCAACGCCTGAGTGCCCGGGGCTCCGATCAAAACATCCACCGATTGTGGATTGGCGAGGGCCGTGGGCAGGCTGCGATTGAGCGCCGAACCGACGACCGCCACGTTGTTTAGGAGGACCTGTTTCAAACTAAACTCGGTGGAGTGCGAAAGCTGGAAGCCAATCGCGACCGGCGCGCTCATTTGGTTCGAAGCGTTCACCGGAACGTTCAACTGATTGCTGCTCGCCAGCACCGAACAGAAGTTGGCACCCCCGACGGCAAATGAATCAGAAGAAATCGAAACCCGACCCACCACCAATCCCGCGCCGTCAATGCTCACGACTTCAATTGTTTCCGAATACTCGCGCGCGACCGGGTAAGTGACTCGAAAAATCGCCGGAGCTGCCGAAGTAAAATCCAAAGTTCCACCGGAATACTCGATGCGAAACTTTCCCGTGCAACCCGAAGCCCGGACCATCCAAGCTACCTCGGCACCCACACCGATGCCTTGGAGGCTTCCGGTAGCCGAAGCGAGCGTGGCTTGAATCGGAGTCTGACAAAGAGAAACGCCACCTTCCATCATGCGCGTTCGCCGCGCGCTACATGCCCCCAGTACGATCGAGAGCAAAACCAGGAGGAAGAGGCGCGAAACCGATCCAACGGACTGCAATGAAGTGTTCATGATGCCCTTAAAGACTGCAAATCCGCTGCCTAGGCGATTGCCGCGCGTAGACACCCTGAACAACCGTCGATCTTTTGCACATTCCTTCATTGCATCGCATCAGACATTGAAATCACTCGACTAACTGCGTCCACGGTTTGGGCACTCCCAGATTCGCTAGGCTTTTCACCGGACTAACTCACCGCAACATCCCCTAACTATTCAGATCTTTATATCTTCTCCAGCGTTCAAGACCCGCCGATAAGAAATCGGGGAGATCGGTTTGCGCTTTCGCCTTTCGCCGAAACTCAACAAAGCTCGTGAAGCCCTCCGGCGGGGACGGGAGTGGTTCGCGCGCTTGTACGAGGGTCGCGCGCCCCACGGACACCTCGCGCCGAGCGATATGTTGAAAACGCGTCGGTGGCCCGTTTTGATTTTCAGCTTCTTGTTCTCCAGTTTGATCGCCTGGATTATCGTAAGCCCCGGACTCAAGACGAAAGTGCTCCCGCAACTGCAGACCGGAGAGGTCGCGGAGTCCACGGTCGTGTCGCCGCTCACCGCGGAAATCGAACCCAAAGAGTTGCCCCCAAAAAGTCGCGAAGAACTTTATCGCCGCGTGGCGCCGGTATTCGACTACGACGAAACCACCATCACGACTTGGCTCCAAAACTGGTCGCAGGCTTTCGCCACCATCCGCCAAAAATTCTTCGTGGAAGATGGGGCACGCGGACTACCGCAATTGCAGTTGATGGATCGCATCGGAGAAATCGTCCAGAAGGAAACGGGCCAAACTTTGATGTCGTCCGACCTGATGTACCTCACCAAGCAGCGCTTCTCGAAGGAAATGGAAGACGCGTTCCAGGAGCTCGCCAAGCCGCTCGCCGGCCGCCTCATCGCCCAAACCGATCTTTTCCCCTACTACTACAGCACGGGCATCATCGTGCGTCAGATCAACCTGGGCCTGAATGAAACCTTGGTAAACGACGTCTCGCGAATCTGGAGCCTGGATCACGCGCGGCAGCTCATCAATCATGTGCTTTCCGGCATGCCCAAGAAAAAGAAAGAGAACCTCACGCGCTTGGCGGCGATGGTCCAATACCTGATCGTGCCAAACCTTCTGTTCAATTCCGATCTGACCGAACGCCGCGTGAGCAACGCGCTCGGACGCAAAGAAGCCCCCCTTGTCTCGTTGAAAAAAGGACAGGTCCTCTTGCGCATCGGTGAGCGTATTACCGAGGCGCAACTCGAAGTGATTGAGGCGCTGCGCGCGCTGACTTCCCCTCGTTCCGTCGCCAAGCGGTTTGCGATGATCACTTTTATTCTCTTTCTGTTTTTCCAGATCCTTTTTCATCTGGATCTCACTCGCCGCAGCTTCCTCCGCCTCTCCTTGCGGAACACCCTTGTTTTTGCGGTGATCGCCTCCGGAACGTTGCTCAGCATGAAAATCGGCATTCCCTTGGTACAGTCCCTGCTCAATACGCTCGGAGTTCGCTCCGGCGCGGAGTATTTGATGCCGGTGGCAACGGGCGCGGTCCTCGTCCACCTTCTGCTCGGTCGCGAGCTCGCCTACACCTTTGCAATCATGGTGGCGATCAGCTCCGGCCTTTTGGTCGAGCGCAATCTCTTCTTCGGAATGTGGGTTTTCGCCGTCGCCGCCATTGCGGTCCAAAGCATCGGAGCGTGCAAACAACGCACGGATCTCTATAAATGTGGGGCGTGGAGCGGGTTCGTCGGCGCGCTCTTAGTCTTGGCCTTTGATCTCAATCACGCCCTGGGACTGCAAACAACGCCGTGGATTGCGCTGGCGGCCCACTCGGTGGGCGCATTTGTTTCCGGACTGACCGGCTCAATTATCGCCAGCACATTGATACCGGTTTTCGAGTCGGTCCTCGGCTACACCACGAACTTGAAACTGCTGGAACTTTCTAACTTCAATCACCCCTTGCTCCACAATCTAATGATGAAGGCGCCGGGCACTTACCACCACTCGATCATGGTGGGAAGTTTGGCGGAAATCGCCGCCGACCGCATCAAGGCCAACGCCTTGCTCGCCAGGGTTTCGGCCTACTACCACGACATCGGAAAGATGGCGAACCCGCTCTACTTCATTGAGAACCAATCGCCGCAATACAACCCGCACGATCACCTTTCGCCGTCGATCAGCGCCCGCATTCTGTTCTCCCACGTAAAAAACGGGGCGCGCATGGGCCGTGAGCACAAGCTCGGAGATTCGATCAACGACATCATCCAGCAACACCACGGCACCACGATGACCACGTTCTTCTACAATAAGGCCAAGGAAACCCAGAATGCCGGCGAAGCCCCGGTGACCGAAAATGAGTTTCGCTATCCCGGACCCCGCCCGCAGACGCGGGAAGCCGCGATCGTCATGATTGCCGACGCCTGTGAGGCCTCGACCCGCAGTATCGCGGATCCGACGCCAGTGAAGATTCAGAGCATGGTACACAACATCATCACCCGCCGATTCCTCGACCAGCAATTCCATGATTGCGACCTCACCCTGCGCGATCTCAATGTCATTGAAGAAGTGATCAGCCGTACTCTGCTCTCGCTCTATCACCACCGCATTGAGTACCCCGGCCAACGCCAAGCGCTCGGCGAACCGACCGTGGAAATGCCGCGCAAGGCCTGATACTGTCCGCCCCCATGAAAACCGCCCGTACGCTGCGCGCCGAAATCACCATCACCGGCCGTTTTCCGCCTTCGTACGGCGCGGCCATGCGAACCGCGCTGAGGGCCTGCGCTCAGCACCTTCCCGCCGCCGCTTGGAAACGAGCGCCCGAAACCCAAACCGTCACCGTCAGTCTGTCGGTAGTGAGCCCAGCACGAATGCAGGCGCTCAATCGGCGTTTTCGCAAAAAAGATCGACCGACGGATGTGCTATCGTTTTCGGCGGCCGGCTTTCCCGGTTCGAATCTTTTGGGGGATGTGGTCATTTGCTGGGAAGTCGCCCGACGACAAACCGGAACCTTCGGAACCACTCCGCGCGAGGAGATCCAACGCCTCACCATTCATGGCGTCCTTCACCTTTTCGGCTACGACCACGAAACCTCGAAGGCGGAGGCGAAAAAGATGTTTGCGCTGCAGGAGAAGATTTTATCGTCATTGCGGACACGGTAAAAGCCGCTATTCGCGGATGGCTTCAATGGGATCGAGCTTCGAGGCTTTGAAGGACGGGTAAATCGTAGCGGCTAGGATCAACACGGCCGCCACAACGTAAACCAAGACAATCGACAAAGGCCGCACTTCCACCGGGACGTTCCGCTGGTAATAGATGTCCGGGAACTCGTAGAAGTTTTGGATATACCCGATCATGACGATGGAGATCACCGCGCCCAGGGCCATGCCGATCAGCCCGAGAAAAGCACCCTGCCAGATGAAGATATCGCGTATCTGCTTGGCCGACGCGCCGAGAGCGCGCAGCACACCGATATTCTTGCGCTTGTGGCTCACGTGCATCATCAAAGTGATGGCAATGTTCATCACCGCGATCACCACGGCAAAACTGAGGATGAGAAACATGGAGAACTGTTCGAGCTTCAACGACTGAAAGAGTGCGGCATTGAATTGAGTCCAACTTTGCGCCTCCCAACCTTTGGGCAGAAGCGGTTGCAGATCGGCGGCCAGCTTGTCCGCCTGCTCGAGGTCCTCCCCCCAAACATGCCAGCCCGTCAGACGTTTCGGACCGCCGACAAAATCCTGCACGTCGAGCAGCGGTAGAAAAAGGTATTGTTTGTCGAAATCGTAGTGACCGGACTCGTATAGACCCGACACTTCAACCACGTGCGACTGCGGTACCGCACCGAGCGCGCCGCTGCGCTTGATCGGAGAGATCAGTTCGATCTTATCGCCGATATCCGCATTGAGGTGCGTCGCGAGCTCGCCCCCCACCACGGCCTGCGCTGTCTTCGCTTCATTCGACGGGCGCTTACCCTGCCCGATGTGCTCTTCCAGTCGCGGCCACTCCGAATCCGGAACGCCCCAGATGATCGCCCCCATGGCGCGGCGGGGGCTTTGGACAATCATCTCCGTTTCCAAATAGGGCATGACGTGGGAGACGCCCGGCTGCTTACGCAGCGCTGCCGTCAAAGCTTCGTCGTCGTACGCCGTAGCCGGAATCTCGGCGACGCGTCGGATCATCACGTGGGGGTAGGCGCGCAAAATATTGTCACGCAGGGAGCCTTCGAGGCCATACATGACGGAGAGCAGCGCACTCATGGCGCCCACTCCGACGCCGATCGCCAACCAAGCAAAGAGCGTCATCGCGCTAAACCGCCCGCGCTCCGTTCCCTTCAACATGAAGCGCCAGGCAATCAGGCGAATCGCGGACATCGGCTAGTAGCCCTCGGGCTCAGCGGGAGGGACAAACTCGCCGCTCCCATCCGGAGGCACGTCGTAGTTTTGTTGCGGGACTTGTTCCGAATCGAATGGCGGCGGCTCCGTATCGAACTGGGGCGGCGGCGGGGGGGGTGTCGCGAAATCCGGATTCTCGAAGGCCTGCGGCGGCACCGGCTCAAAGGCCGATGGGGGCGGATCGCCCCGGCCGGGAGCCGGCGCTTCCGAAGGCGGCGGATTCGGCGCATTAAAACTTTCGTAGCTGGGCGGCGGCGAAGTAAAACCGGGCGCCGGCGCCGTGCGCATGTTAGGCGACTGCGCATCCGGCACCATGGAACCCGCTTCCTGGCGTGCTCCCGGGACGGTCGGGCGGATCTGCTCCTTGCCCGTGCCCAATGCCGGGGCATCCGGATCGGAGAGCGACGAGTCGGCCACCGGTTCCGTCGGTTCTTCCGTCTTGGGCGTGCTGCCGCCGGACCACCACATATACCCTGCGGCGATCGCGACGACCGCGAACAAAATCAACCAGATCGACTTTTTTTCCATAACTTAGGGGCCCTAAACTAGCGGAAAACGGGATTTTGTGAAAGCCGGATCGAGATGTTATAAGCGACGACATTGATGAATGGCGCAAAACCCTCGAATTCCGATGAAATACCCAGCCGGCACTGGGCGGACCACGCGGCTGAGGAGCTGATCCAGCTCCATCCCAATAAGACTCAGTTTGTCTGCGCTTCGGGCATCTCCCCCAGTGGAATGGTGCACATCGGCAACTTCCGCGAGGTCATCACCGTGGACTTTGTAGTGCGGGCATTGCGCGACCGCGGCAAACAAGTGCGCTTTCTCTATAGCTGGGATGACTACGATGCCTTTCGAAAAGTACCCGCCAATCTCCCCGAAAAGGAAATGCTGGAAAAGAATCTGCGCCGACCGATTTCCGACGTTCCCAATCCCTTCGGCGACGCCGAGTCCAAGACGTATGCGGGGCACTTTGAGCATATTTTTGAAACCGATCTGAAACCGATGGGGGTCACGCCCCAGTACATCTACCAAAACAAAGAATACAAGAGCTGCCGCTATGCGGACGGTATCCGCACCGCGCTCCAAAATCAGCCCGCAATCGTGAAGATCCTCAACGCCGCGCGCACGGAAGATCTGCCGGCCGATTGGTGGTGTGTGAGTGTCTATTGCAAAACTTGCGGAAAAGACGCCACCGTCATCAACAAATACGAAGCGCCGTCGACCCTCCAGTATCGCTGCAAGATTTGCAAAAAAGACGATGCGATTCATTTCGAAAATGAAGCCGGGGTGAAACTGCTCTGGCGCGTGGATTGGCCCATGCGCTGGGCGGTGGAAGGTGTCGATTTTGAACCGGGTGGAAAAGACCATTCGTCGACCGGCGGCTCGTATGACACCGGTAAAGAGATCGCCCGCCAGATCTGGAAACGCGAACCGCCCTACTACGTGCAGTACGATTTCGTTTTGGCCAAAGGGCTGGGCGCGAAACTCTCATCGTCCACCGGAAATTTGATCACGTTGCGCGAAGCGCAGGAAGTCTACGAACCGGCGGTACTGCGCTGGATCTTTGCCAGTCGCAAACCCAATCTGGATTTCACCATCGCGTTTGATCTGGACGTGATGCGCACCTACGACGATTTCGATCGCTGCGAACGCTTTGCTTACGGAGTCGAAGAGGGAGAAGCGAAGAAGGTCAGTTACGAGAAGCGGATCTACGAGCTCTCCTGCACCGTCGCCCCCAAAGACTTCGCTAAACTGCCGGCGCAATTTCCCTTTCGCCACCTCTGCAATCTTCTGCAAATAAGAGAAGGCGACATCGGAGCAACGCTCGAGGACTGCCGTGCGCAAATCCATTCCTCCGAGGATGAGGCGCGGTTTCGTTCGCGGGCGCAACGGGCCTGGCGTTGGATTACTGAATTCGCGCCGGAAGAGTTTCGTTTCAAGGTCCGCCACGCGCAAGAGATCACGGAGAAATCCAAATTCCCGGCCGCCGTGCAAGCGCTGATCGCATTGCTGTTAAAAGCCGATGTGTCCACGATGGCCGAGGATGCCCTAGCCAATGCGGTTTACGAAGTGATGAAAGCGAACTCTCTGGACGCTAAGACCTTTTTTCCCGAGGTTTATCAGATCCTCATTGGCAAACCGCGCGGCCCCAAGCTGGCCTCGTTCATTCAAACCCTCGGCCGTGATCGAGTGATCCAGCTGCTGAAAGCCACCCTCTAACCGCAAGCGGTCGCCCTTAATGCATCGCTCCGCCACAACCCGCTATCGAAAATAGATTCTCCGGAATTTGACTACCTTACCCCCATTTTTACGGTAAAATTGGGGGTGATGTATACACGAAGCCTACCACCCCCAACCGGTCCGACACTCTTGCTGGGGCCCCGCGGCACGGGCAAGAGCACCTGGGCCAGAACCGTGCTTTCCGATGTGCACCGCATCGATTTGCTCCATTCGGAGGAGATGTTACGTTTTAAACGAGACCCCTCCCAGTTTCGAATGGAGGTCGAGGCACTGACCAAGTCCTCATGGGTGGTTGTGGATGAAATACAGAAAGTCCCCGAGCTACTCGACGAGGTCCATGGACTCATTGAGAACAGTGGGTATCGGAGGTTTCTCCTAACGGGCTCTTCAGCGAGAAAGCTTAGACGGGGAAGTTCAAATCTCCTAGCCGGTCGAGCCACCGTGAGACATCTTTTCCCCTTAACGAGCGAGGAAACGGGCTATTCAATACCTGCCTCCCAAGTCCTCCGATTCGGTTTACTGCCCGCTTCCGTGAATGCCTCCAAAGAAAGGAATAAGGAGGAATTTCTTCGCAGCTACGTACAAACCTATCTAAGCGAAGAGATAAAGGCCGAGGGGCTTGTTCGAAACTTAGGAAGTTTCGCTCGATTTTTGGACGTGGCCTCTTTGGCCGCGGGACAGAAAACGAATGTTTTAGGTCTTTCCCGTGATGCCGGTATCAGCCGGGATACTGTTCGAGGATACCTCGAGATCCTCGAAGATACATTGATAGGCCGATGGTTGCCCGCCTATCGACCCCGGGCGAAGGTCAAGGAAGTCGCACTTCCTAAATTCTACTGGTTCGATTGCGGCGTTCTCTACGCAGCTTATGGAGGGTTTAGACAACCTATTCCGACCGATTGGAACGGGGTTCTTCTGGAACATTGGGTGCATCACGAAATTTCCGCCTACATGGCTTATCGTCAAAAAAAGGGCTCGCTGGGGTATTGGGCAACCCCTTCGGGAAGCGAAATAGATTTCTTGTGGTGGTACGGGGAAAGCTTCGTGGCTATCGAAGTGAAGGCAGCGACAAGCTATTCCTCTAAATATCTCGGTGGAATCGAATCGTTTGCGGAGAAGAAAAAACTCAAACGATCGTTTGTCGTCTATCTGGGTAATAAGGAACTTAAGAGCGGAAAAACGTGGATTCTCCCAGTTTTGAGTTTTCTTAAGCGCTTGCACTCAGGCGAAGTCTTCTAAACTTGAGAGGCCAGCAACTCCGGCGGAGCGTGTTTTAAAAGTTAACGGCGGCGGCGCTGCATTCTTGGGTG
>CAZFMF010000059.1:0-18283 GCA_964519985.1 uncultured Pseudobdellovibrionaceae bacterium
TCGATAAAATTAGAAAATAGGGGGGCGCGGGAAGTTTATCCGTCACGTGACGGATAGATTGCGTTGCGTCCCGTCGCGAGCGCAGGCGGCCCCATTGCACATCTCTAATGCGAACTATTTTGACTTCCAGAACTTTTCCGCCACACCCATCGCAACCACTTTTGCCATCACCCATCACCGAAGGCGTGAATCGCTATCATCGTTACCGGCTCATGCGCGGGATCGAGGTCGATGAGCAAATTCCCCGGTACAACTGGCTTGAGAGGACCGTGGATCGATATCTCGGGTCGCCGCACGCGCCCGAGTAGCGCGCATCCCGAAAGTAGACGGGCACCTTTCAGGGCCAAGAGCTATCCGTCACGTGGATAGGCAGCTTCTTTTGAAGCATGGGTTGCGCCCCGGGCAATGCCCGATCTTTTATAGATACTTCTTTAGAATTTCCGGCACCGTGAAATTACCATCCGCGGTTTGGTAGTTTTCCATCAGCGCGATCAGCGTGCGCCCGACGGCGAGACCAGAACCATTGAGGGTATGGGCGTAGTGAACCTTCTTGTCGGCTCCGCTGCGAAAACGGATATTGGCCCGGCGGGCTTGATAGTCGGTGAAGCAGCTGCACGAAGAAATTTCCATGTACCCGTTGGCGCCGGGCGACCAAACTTCTAAATCGTAGGTTTTAGCCGAGCCGAAACCCATATCGCCGGTGCACAAGACCATCACGCGATACGGTAGACCCAAAAGTTGTAAAATCTTTTCGGCGTCATTCGTGAGCGATTCCAACTCTTGGAAAGAGTCGTCCGGGCGGGCAAACTTCACCAGCTCCACCTTGTTGAACTGGTGCTGGCGCTTGAGGCCCTTGGTATCTTTGCCGTAACTGCCGGCTTCCGATCGAAAACACGGCGTGTAGGCCGCGTACTTGATCGGCAGATTTTTATCTTCCAAGATTTCTTCACGGTGATAATTGGTGACCGGAACTTCCGCGGTGGGAATCAAGAAGTAGTCGAACTTTTCGATGCGGAAGACATCTTCCTCAAACTTCGGCAATTGCCCCGTGCCGGTGAGGGCGGCGCGGTTAACCAAAAAGGGGGGCTGGATCTCGGTGTAGCCCGCTTTCCCGTGAGTATCGAGCATCAGCTGGATGAGGGCCCGCTCCAATTTCGCGGCCAGACCGGTAAGAAAAACGAACCGGGCACCGGTGACTTCCCCGGCTTTCTTAAAATGCATGATGCCGAGCTTTTCGCCGATTTCATCGTGCGTCAGCGGCTTGAAATCAAATTTCGGGATCGTGCCCCACTTACGGACTTCCTTATTATCCTCCGCTCCCTTGCCGGTGGGCACGGAAGCATCCGGGACATTGGGAATCTCCATGAGCAGAACGCGAATCTTCTCTTCAATCTCGTTCACTTTGGGATCTTGATCTTTAATCTGCTGAGAGACCTGCTTCATCTCTTCGAGCAAGGCGGGGTTGTCCTGCTTGTTCTTTTTTAGATTGGCGATTTCGATGGAGGCTTGGTTCCGGCGAGCCTTGAGCGCTTCCACCGATTGGAGGACTTGGCGTCGCTCGGCGTCGAGGGCGACGATTTGGCGAACAACCGGTTTGACTGCCGTCATACCCCGGCGATCCAGGGCCGCTTCCACCGTTTCGGGGCTCGAAGCCACCGTTCTCAAATCCAGCACACTACTCCTCGATAATCATCTTCTTGATCAATCCCTTGATCGTGGCGGAATCCCGCGCGGCGGGGTTGCGTTCTAGGTAGTACTCGAACTCCTTTACGCCTTCTTTATCCCGTTGCATCAAATAGTACACATACCCCAACTCCCGATGCAACTCGGGGTCGGTGGAAAGCTCGGGTTTGACCGGATCGCTGGAATCGAGCGACATCGCGAGTTTCATCGCCGATTCGGCACTTTCGGGTTGGTTCTTGGCTCGGTAGCAACGGGACAGCAGCAGATACGCACGAATCTTTTCCGAGCGGTACTCGGGGGCCTGGGCCGAAGAGGGAAGATTGGAGACTTTTTTCAGCTCCACGATCGCGTCGTCGTACTTTTCGTAATCCAGTAGGAGCTCGGCGAGCTCTAAAACGAATTTATAGTTCGACGGATTGTTCGCCACTTCCCGGCGCATGGACTCCACCGCCTGGTCCTTTTGATCGCGCAACTGGTGGATCTTGGAGAGGTACCGGTGTACGCCGGGGTAGTTGGGCGTCACGCTCATCAGGAACCGTAAGACTTCCTCCGCCTGCTGGTAACTCTTCATCTGGAAAAGCAAATCGGCGGCGCGGTAAAAGCCTTCGCTATTGCGGCGGTCGAGCAGGGACGACAAACGAAATTCGGCCACCGCTTTATCGAGCTCGCCGACAGCTTCGAGTGACTTGGCAAGCGACATTCGGACTTTGCTCTGGCGGTTATCGAAGTCGAGCGACTTGTGGTAGTAGGTGATCGCCCGTCGGTATTCCTTGTTCTCGCCGTAAATTTCACCCAGCACCCAATAAAAAATCGGATTCTTGGGTTCGGATGAAATCAGGTTTTGCACAAACTTGATCGCAAAAGTCTTTTTGTAATTCACAACCTCCAACTTCAACCACTCCACTAACGCGTCGTAGTTGCGGGGATCGGCGGTGTAGGCCTGGAAGAAAAAACGCTGGGCGTCGCGGGCGCCGTCCTTTTTGTAGACGAGGCGTAGCTTGCCCGCGTAGTAGAGAATTTCCGAATCGGACGGATTGATCTTGGCGGCCTTTAGGAACTGATTCAGCGCCTCATTGTAGTCTTGCCGTTTGTAGTAGTGCTTGCCGAGGGCCACATAGGGTTTTTCACTCTCCGGCGCCAGGGCCACCGCCTGCATCAAAAGCTTGAAGCCACGATCGAAATTGTACTGCTCCGTTTCGAGCAACCCGAGCTTGATATAGCCCATGGCCTCGGTGGGATCTCGGTCAATGGCGCGCTGGTAGTAACTCATCACCCGTCGGAAGTCTTCGTACGACGTGGCGGTTTTTTCCATCACCTCGCCGAGTTGAATCAGCGCGATGCCTTCCTTGGGCGCTAAGAGGTGCGCGGCCTGAAAGAACCGTACGGCCTCTTCGGTTTTCCCTTGAGTCAAAAGACCCGTGCCCTGTTCTTGGAAGTAGGCCCCTTGGTATTCCGCCTGCGCCGCCATGGCTTTGAGGCTCTTTTGCGAAACATCGAGTCCTTTCACCTTGGCGGCCAGGGTGGGCTCCTCGCCCTTCAAATAGAAGTAGGCCAGCTGATAGCTGTTCTGGGCCTCGGCCTTATTGCCGATCATTTCGTGCAATTCCCCGAGCCGCAGGTAAGCGCGACCCGAAACATCGGGGGTGGTGAATCGGGCGAGGCGCCCGCACGTCTCGTACAACCCGCGCGCTTCTTTGAATTGGTTTTGCCGGGCCGCCACGTCGGCCAGCAAGAGATAGGTTTGCGGGTGCAAGGGATTGAGCTTCAACGCTTCCACGCCATTAGATTGTGCGGCGGCAAGGTCGCCGACTTCCCAGGAGGTCAACGCGTAATAGTAGCGAGAGCGCACCCGACCGGGATCGGCTTTCACCGCTTCGGCCAAAACGCCGCGCGCTTCCGGAATATTTCCGGCGGTATGGTGGAGTTCCCCGATCAAAAGCAAATTTTCAGCCGAAACCGGATCCGACTCGGCGGCTTTGAGCGCGAAGGCCTTGGCCTCTTCGAGCTTGCCAGCGGTATGGGCCAAAATCGCTTCGGCGCGGTACAACTCGCTGGAGTGGGGATCGGTGGTACGCGCGCGCGCGGCCAGCTGCTGGACTTCGGATCGCCGCTGTTCCGCTTGTTCGGGTGTTGTCGCTAAGCGCGCCGAGGCCACCGCCAATCGGCTGAGTAAGACGGGATTCGACGCATCCACATCCAGGGCTTCTCGTAGCACGTCGTACGCGCCCCGGTAGCAAAGCAGCGAGTCTTGAAGCATTAATGCGGCGGCTTCCTCGCCCAATGTCACCGCCCGCTCCTCGGAAGTGGCCGAACTGCCCAGAGACGGGCCGGGTGCGGTCCCCCCGGAAGTGATGTCGGACGAAGGCTTCGAGCCGCTAAAAAGGTAAACCAAGATCAAAGCGGCCGCGGCACCGATATAGATTTTTTTCTTTCGCGCCTTCCGCTTCAGGAGCAGCGCGTCGTCGGATTCCGGGGACGGGCCCGCGGGTTCTGGAGCTTCGGCAATCGGCGCTGGCTCCACCGGGAGTTCATCGCGCTCCGGATCGATCAAAATCAAGTCGGTCTTGCCGGCGCGCACATTCATCTGTGTGCCCGCCGCCGGAGATTCTTGCGGGGCCGCGCTAAAAAGCTCGTCGATATCCGACTGGTGGATGGTGTGGCCGGGTTCCGCTTGGTGGGTTTTGCCCGCCGCGGCTTCTTCCGACTTATCGCCCGACCCTTGCCGGCGTGTTTTTCCTCCGCCGTCCTCGGGTTTTACCGATTCCGAAACCGGCTCGGCACCCGTCGGCGAATGGTATTCGTCGGAATAGAGCCGTTTCAAGAACGCGTCGTAAAAGGTCGGGTGGGAAGAGAGTTTCTGCCATTCGGTAAACGGCTCGGAGGCGACTTCCTCGTCCCCCGTGTATTTTCCTTTGGCGATGCGCGCCAATAGCTCCTTCGTGGAATACTCTCCCACGATATCGAGCAACCGGTTTCGGATTTTGTAGCGCTTGGCCAAGTTTTATCCCGCCGCCTGTTGTTTGAGGCGCGTGCCTTCGACTTTCAGAATGTTGACACTTAACGTCGCAATCCGGGTGAGGTGACCCAAGAGATCCAAATGCACCGAGGAAGAATCGCGACTCTGCTTCACGCCGTCGTGAAGACGGCGAAGGTGCCGCTCGGTCAACTCGAACGAAAGCCGTTCGATTTCGTCGTGCCGCTTTTGCAGTTCTTTTTCTAAGCCTTGGCTGCGCAGGGAATAATAGGCCGTCGACAGGCGCAGGCATTCCACTACCTTGCCGTGAAATGCCCGAATGTCTTCCCAACCCGCCTCGGAAAACTCGTAGCCCTTGTTCCGGCACTTGTAGACGAGCGAAATAATATTATTGGCGATGATGTCGCCGATATTTTCCATGTCGTTAGTGCGAATCAAAATCTCGAATTCACGATTCACCTGTTCGGAGGTCATTTCCCCTTGCGACAGACTGGTGAGGAAGCGCTTGATGCCTTTATTCAGAAAGTCGATGACCTTGTCGTTGGCGCGGAACTCTTCCACCGCCTGGCTATCGCCCTTCTGGAAGAAGCCCAGACACTGAGTCAGCAAGCGTTCCACCGCATCCGACAAACGTAAGAGTTCGCGTTGGGCCTGCGCCAGCGCCAGTTCCGGGGTGCTGAGCGTGCCCCAATCCAGGTACTGATAAGTAAACGGGCCGTCGTCCTCGCGATTGGGAATGATCCACGTCACCAAACGCACACCCCAGTTCAAAAAAGGCATAAAGAGAAACGCCAATGCGACGTTGAACAAGGTGTGGGATAGCGCAATCTCGCGGCGTAGGCCCGTACTGAGTGCTTCCAGACCGACGGCGACATAACTCTGCAGCGGCCAGAAAATCGCGATGCCCGCCACCTTCGTCAGCAAACTACCGACCGCGGCCTGCTTGCCCGGTGTGTCGCCGCCCAGACTCGCGAACCAGGCCGTGGTCGTCGTACCGAGGTTCGCTCCGAGCACCCAGGGCAAGGCATCGAGCACGGTGGCTTGCTGAGCGACGAGTAACGACATGCAAAAAGCGACGGTGGAGGAACTGCTCTGGGTAAAGGCGGCAAAGAGCGCCGCAAAGAGGAACGCCGCCAGGGGATGCGCGCGGAAGTATTCCGAAAACTTTTGGAACGCGGGTTCCACCCGCAGGGCTTCTCCGGCCTGAACGAGCAGATCCAGCGAAAAGAAGACGAGGCCGATGAAAAAGGCCACCTTGCCGATACGGCGAAACCAAACGTGGGTGGCAAAGGTCTCGAGGAGAAATCCGATCGTGAGGATCGCCAACCCGTACTCCGAAACGCGGAAGGCGAGCAACTGCACCATTAAAGTGGAACCCACCCCCGCACCCAGGGAAACCGCGAAGGTCTGGTGGAGACTGAGCAGTCGGGCATTGGCCAGACTGACCAACATGGCCGTCACCGCACCACTGCTGCAAAGGAGCATGGACAGGAAGCCGCCCAAGAAAACGCCGCGCCAGCGATTGTCGCTGGATTGGTTCAGCCACGTTCGAAAATGCGAACCGGCCAGCATCTGGATGCTTTTGGACAGCTCACCGATCGAATAGATCAGCAGTGTCGAACCACCCAAGAGATGGAGAAACTCGAGTCGCAAGGGAAAACCCCTCAATGTTATTGCGAGGAACGAAGTGACGAAGCAATCTCGCAGCGCTGCGCGCTGCGGGGTTGTCGCGGGCTTGAGGCCCTCGCAACGACTAGGTTGTCAGTAAGGCTTCGGCGAAGGCTTTGGGCTCGAACGGCATCAAGTCGGCCGCCGTCTCGCCCACACCGATAAAACGCACCGGAATCTTCAAATCTCCAGCGATCGAAAGAACCGACCCGCCCTTGGCGGTGCCGTCCAACTTGGTGACGATGATTCCCGTCACCCCCAACGCTTCGTGGAACTGTTTCGCTTGGACCACCGAATTCTGTCCGAGCGTGCCATCCACCACTAACCAGACCTGGTGGGGGGCGTCCGGCAAAACCTTCTTCACGACCTTGTGCACCCGTTTCAGCTCATCCATCAGATGGGCTTTCGTGTGCAGCCTTCCGGCCGTGTCCAACAAAACCAAATCCATCCCGCGGGAAACTCCGGCGGAGACCGCATCGAAAGCGGTAGCGCCGGGGTCAGCGCCCTCGCGGCCGGAGACAAACTGGCATCCGGCGCGCTCCGACCAAACCCGCAACTGCTCGATCGCAGCGGCGCGGAACGTGTCGACCGCGCCCAACAAGACCCTATGCCCCGACTGCGAAAAACGGTGCGCTAACTTTCCGACCGTGGTCGTTTTCCCCGCGCCGTTGACGCCGACGATACTGATCACGAAGGGTCGCGGCTGGTCCGGCAACTGCCAACCGGTCTCGGTCGCGTTGAAGAGGTTTCCTACCTCTTCTCGCAACATCTCCGTCAAACCGTGCGAGCCGTTTCCCTGACTCTTTTCCCGGACCGCGCCTAAAAGCTTCTGCGAAGTCGCCATCGAAACATCGGCGGTCAGCAGCGCCTCTTCTAACGCGTCCCATTCCGAGGCGCCCATCTGCGCCGGGTTCGCGCCGACCCAGCGGGACAAGCCCGAGAGCCAGTGGGTGCGCGTCTTAGCCAAGGCCCCCGATAGGTTTCCCTTCGGAGCTTCCTTGACCGACGACTGCTCCGGAGTGACTTCGATCGGGCGCGGTACCCGCCGGCGTTTAAACGCCCAAACCACGCCCAAGGCCAAAACCAAGATCGTGACTAAGAGGCCGATACCGATTGTCGCCGTGTCCCACTGCATGCGGCCCTTTTACTACCCGGAACCGGGCCGGGTCGCACTCAAAAAACGTCGGTGTCAATGGGCGGCTCGGTCGCTTCCGGCGGCTGAAGCGCGGAATCGACACTTTCCAAGAGGTACCGGTGGATCGTGCGCGGGTGAACCCCGAGCATTTTCGCGGCCTGCTTCTTGTCCCCGTGGGAAAAGCGCAAGACCTCGTCCATCAAAATCCGCTCGACCTGCCGGAGCGAAACGCCCAGCGGGATGGTCACCGTGCGGGCCTGCGGGCCTCCGCCCATTTCCGTCGGCAGCTCCGCGCGGGTCACAATTCCATTCCGATTTAAGACCACCACTCGTTCCATCAGGTTTTGGAGTTCGCGGATATTGCCCGGCCAGCTATAGTCGACCAGACAATCCAGGGCTTCCGGATGTAGCAGCGGGGCTTCGCGTTGATTCTTTTTCGCGGACTCTTCCATGAACTTTTGCGCCAAGAGCGGAATATCATCTTTGCGCTCGCGCAGGGCGGGGACATGGATATTTACCACGTTAAGCCGGTAGTAAAGGTCTTCGCGAAACTGCCCGGCCCGGATGGCCTGCGGCAGATCGGTATTGGTTGCGGCAATCACGCGCGTGCGAACCCGCAAAGTTTCATTGCTGCCTAGCCGCTCAAACTCCCCATCCTGCAGAAAGCGCAAGAGTTTGGTCTGAAAGGTCATCGGCGCAATGCCGATTTCATCGAGAAAGAGCGTGCCCCCGTCGGCCAGCTCCACCCGGCCTTTTTTGCGTTTTTGCGCGCCGGTGAAGGCGCCCGGTTCATAGCCAAAAAGCTCGGCTTCCAGAAGATTCTCCGGAATCGCGGCGCAATTGATCTTCACGAAAATGCCGTTGTCCGGTCCCGCCGTGCGGTGAATGTGCTCGGCAATCAGGCCCTTGCCCGTACCGCTTTCTCCGTGAATCAAAACGTTGGCGCGACTGCGCGCCGCCTGATTTACCATGTCCATCAAGCGGGTCAGCGTTTCCGATTTGCCCAAAACTTCCCGACCGCCCGCCGCCACGTGCTGTTCCAGCGCTTCTTTTAACGACTGGTTTTCCGTCACCAGCCGCCGTTTTTCCAGCGCGCGGTGCACGGCGCGCAGCACTTGCAAGCGCTGTACGGGTTTAGTGACAAAATCGTACGCCCCTTTGCGCATCGCTTCGACCGCCAACTCCACCGTCCCGAACGCGGTCAAGAGGATCACCTCGATGGTGGGATCCGCTTTTTTCACGGATTCGAGCAGTTCGATTCCGTTCATATGCTTCATCCGCAAATCGGTAAGCACCAGATCCACCGCGCCCCGTTGGATCCACCGCAGGGCAGCTTCGGGGTCCTGAAAGGCGGTCACTTCCGCCCCGTCCGCGCGCAGAATGCGGTCGAGGGATTCCAGGTTGGCAGACTCGTCGTCCACGATCAAAATGCGGTATCCGTTCATCGGGTTCGCCCTCCGTCAGGCGGGAAACTGAAATTGGAAAGTCGTGCCCTGACCGATGCTGCTCTCGCAGCTGATCGATCCGTGCGCTTCTTCCACAATGGATTTGGTGACCATCAAACCCAGGCCGGTGCCTTCGGGTTTGGTGGTAAAAAAAGGCTGAAACGTTTGCCGTCGGGTCGCATCGTTCATCCCCGAACCGGTGTCGGTGACCCGAACGCGCAAGACGTTTTGAAAAACATCGGTTGCGATCTTGATCGTCCCACCGCGGGGCATGGCTTCCTTGGCATTGCGCAAAACATTCAAAAAGGCCTGCTTCAAGCGAGCGGCCTCGGTTTGAACAAAGAGTTCTTCGGGCCAGAACGCGGTCTGGACTTGGATGCCCCGCGCCCGATCTTCCTCTTTGCAAAACTCCAAAATTTCGCGCAGCAGCGCGTGGATCGGCGTGCGACGGCTCGACCGGGCGGGGATGCGGGCGCGCACCAGGTAGTTTTCCGTAATCTGCCCGAGCCGCTCGACTTCCCGAGAAATGCTGCCCAAGGTCCGTTTGACCTCTTCGCCGGCGCCCTTTAGCTCCATGTCCAACCAATCGATATTCAAATTGATCGAATTCAACGGGTTGCGGATCTCGTGAACGACTTCCGCCGATAGCTGTCCGACCGCGGCGAGACGTTCCGACTGGAGCAATTCGCGCTGCTGCTCCTGGATTTTCTTGTCCCGATCCGCCAACGCACTCAGCATGCGGTTGTATTGGCGGGCGAGTTCGGCAATTTCTTTTTCGTTGGTCCCGTCGACTTTCAGCGCGCGATCAAAATCACCGTCCGCCATCTGTTTTAGGCTATCGATCAAAAGCGGCAACGAACGCAACGCCCGGTGCGAAAGCATCAAGGTCAAGATACCCAAAACCACCAGTACCCAGGAAAGCGCGAGACCGGTGAGCAAGGTCTCGCGGCCGTCATTTTGGGCCGCCATCGTGATTTTCTGGCTCTGGTCATCCACGCGATTCGATAGCGCTTCGAGCTGATTCTTCAAATCGTGAAAGGTCTTTTCGAAAGCGGCCTGCGAACCCGCGTTCGAAAGGGTGTCAAAGGTCTTCGCGGCCTGGCCTAGGAGCGCAGAGAGTTCGGCGGCGGGCGCGTGGTGTCCGGCGGAAGCCCGGGTGAGCAACGCTTCCGCCGCGGCGAAGTTTTTTCGGATCAAGTACGGGTAAAGATCCCGCACCATGCGCGACAACGTACTGTCTTCCGCCGACGGGCCCGCGCCGAAATAGTAGCGGCGGACGTCTTCGGAAAGGCCCTGCGCCCCACTTTGTAGTTGAGCGATGTGGCGCGAAAGAGGAAGGAAAAGTTCGTTCACCAATGCCAGCCGTTGGTTCGTCTTTTCCGAACGAAAAAAATGGTAAAAGGACACCGCCCCGAACAAGACGAGGATGAATACAAAACAGCCGATGATCTTGGCGCGTATCGACATTTTTTTTTGCGGATGAAAACGGGAATGAAGAGGCGTGGGAAATCCGCGGCGGAACTCGTGAGAGTTCCGCCGCGACGGTCTTTTCTAACTCTTAGAAACTGGCGCGCAACGTACCACCCCAAGTGGTCGGGTTACCTGCGCCGAAATATTTTCCGATCGTTCCGGAGAAATCGAACGAGCTACCGAGCACAAAGCCCAAACGTCCCGCCGCTCCATGCACGGTCGTACCCTGCTTGCTCATGAGGTAACCCCCGCCGAGATAAAAGAATTTAGCCATCGTGGTGAAGTACGCGCCGAGATTGAAGTTGCTGAAACTGCTCACCGAGGGGAACGCAATGTCCACTTCCAGATTCTTGTTGCTCATGAACGAATAACCCAGACCGGCCGACAGCGACTGAACCGTCGAACCGAGCGTACGCCGGTAACCAACGCCAAAGGCCGCGCCGCGACGGTTCGCGGGGTTGAAGTTCAATTGCGCAGAGATATCGCCGTTGCCGGTGCCCACGCCCAATTGCTTGTCGTACCCGAGACCGAAAGTCATTCGGCCCTTCAGCAAAGAAAAACCAAGACCGGCGCCAATCTGATCCGCGCCGGTACCCAAAGTCGTCCCGGTGCGCGCACCGTAGACGCCGAGACCCATCGCCCCGTTGCCGTAAACGAACGATGGGGCGACCGAGTGAAGCGTCGGCGAATCCATTTTGGTATACGCGGCCTGAATCGCCATTCCGCGGCTTTCGGCAAATTGTCCGGGATTCGCAAAGCTATTGTGATCCGGAAACAAGAAACCCAAACCGCCGCGCATGATATTGCCGCCGCCGCGAGCAAAGGACGGCGTTCCCAAAGACAAAATAGCCAAGCCGATAAAAAGCGTTCGTGATCGCATCATTTTTTATCCCCTTGAATGTATGGATTGGACGGGTGAGACGAAAGCAGGGCTTATCTTCATTATAGACGGGGAGAACCAAAAGAGAAAACGCTCAGCGGCAAAGCTCGGCGACTTCTTTGCGCACCGCGGGAAAGTCTAGCGCACCGGTCCAAACCTTTTTCTTTTTGCCGCGCACGTAAAGAATCGAGCGGGGCAGCGCGCCATCCCAATCGGGATCGATCGCCTTGCGGTAGGACCGTTTGTCCTCCCCGCCCGGTTGCAGATAGGTCGTAAGCTTCGTTGCTTCGAGCACCCGCCATTTCTTGGAAAAATGGGTTTGGGCGAAGGGACTGCTGACATCCACGACCACCACCCGGACGCCCTTCCACCCCGCAAAGAGGGGTAGGAGGGCGGGCAACTCTTTCACGCAGACCGCGCACCAGTCGGCCCAGGGGTGCACGAAGGTGCATTTTTCCCGCTGGAATTCCCGCAGCTTGCTCGAACTCAGGTTCTGCGGCCCGGCCCACGCGACAGCGGCCAGGAGACTGGCTAGGAACCAGACCTTCACAAGGCACCTCGGATAAGCTAGGTTACCACGCGAAAAGGAATCAGCCATGGGTGGTACAAACCCCTACATTAAGGAGCCCGAGGTGAAGCGTCCGACCCAGAAGTTTAACGTGCGGGTCGAAAACGCGGACCGGGTGATTGAAGTGAACCCCGCCGAGCTCCCTTACGGAGACACCGGCCTGCCCGGTAGCCTGTTGGACATTCTCCTCAACGCCGGCATCGAGATGGACCACGCCTGTGGTGGCGTTTGCGCCTGCGCCACCTGCCATATTTACGTGAAGGAAGGCGGCGATAGCTGCCCTTCGGCCGAAGAAGCGGAAAACGACATGCTCGATATGGCGCCCGACTTAAAGCCAAACTCGCGTCTGGCCTGCCAGTGCGTGCCCGACGGCAGCAAAGACATCACCGTCGAAGTCCCTTCCTGGAATCGGAATTACGCCCGCGAAGGCAATTGATCGGCGACCCCCCGGCCCGGTAACGGCAAGCCGCTTTGGAGCGGCGCAATGGCACAAGATAAGAACGTGGTGAGCGAGTGTGCGGCCGAACAATGCTGTTCCACGTGCGCGCGATTCTTTTGGGAAATTTCCGCGCGTTGCGCATCGGTGAGCGCACGCGCCCTTTCGATGACTTCCTGCAAACCCCGAATATCGCCGTGTTCCACCAGGAATCCATAGGGGCACTCGTGGATGAGGTCCCCCACGTGACTCGCCCGGGGACCGATGAAAACGTAGGGTCTTCCCGTGGCCAAGACCCCGTAAATCTTTGAAGTGTGCACCAGACCAGACATCTCTTGCCCCATCGTCACGACGTGGAGATCGCCGGCGGAAAGCGATTCGTGCAAGAGCTCGCGCGGTTGGTGGGGGAGCTGACGGATATTGCTCAACCCGTGGGTCTCGCGAAACCGCGTGACATCCGCTTGGCGCAACCCGCCCCCGATGAAGAGAAAGAGTAGATCCTTATCGTCCCGCAAGTGCCAGGCGGTTTGCAAAATCGTATCGAGGGGGTGAGCGACCGAGTGATTGCCGGAATAGAGTACGACGAACTTTTGCGTGATGTTATGTCGCTCGCGAAAACGGCGTCCATAGTCGGAATCGATCGGCGTGGGTTCGCTCACCGGCCACGGGGGAGCCACGATGATCCGCTCGGGATGAACGCCGTGGGCCAACATCCGCTGGCGCATCCACCGATCCAGTACGACGACAAAATCGCTCGCTCGCGCGGTCAGGCGCAAGACGGCGGTGAGCAGTCGGCCCCGCCAGGAACGCGGTTTGAGATACCCGACCGCAAACGCAATGTCGGGATTGAGGTCCATCATCCACTGCACGCATTTTCCGCCCCGCAAGGCCGTGAACAAAAGCCCCACAAACCCGATGAGCGGCGGCGAAGTAAACGCGATGACGAGATCCTGACGGGGGAAGAAGAGCAATTTCCCCAGTAGGAGCAGTTCGAACGTCACGCCGTCGATAAAACGGTGGAAAAAACTCCGCCGACCGAACCCCGTGGAACCAACGCGCACGACGTGAATGCCTTGAACGTCTTCTTGAGCGGAATGGATTTGTTTGGGATTCCCGTACGCCCGGCGCGCGGCCATGACGGTGACTTGGCACCCCTCTTTTTTAAGGTGCAGCGCTAAGTCCATCAACTGCTGCGACGTGGCGGCTTGATCGGGGAAGAACGTCTGATTGAGTAGCAAAACACGCATTAAGAACGAGGATTATCTCACCTGATAGGGGCCAGAAACCAAGCCGCGTCGTGTTATCGCTCCATCGGCGGACACGCAACCGCCTGAACTCTTTGGGCAAAATTAAAGCTCTCGTCGTGCGGCGGCGTGTGGCAGTCGGTGCACCGCCCGGCGGTCACTTTTCCAATGGTCTTGAACTCGGGCGACGTCCGGTGGCCGTTGCGATTGCCGTGGCAATGTTCACACTGGACCCCCATGTGCAAAGACTGGAGCTTGCCGTCGGCGTGCAATTTGTCGACGGCAACGTGGTAACGTTTCTTCAGCTCGGCATAACGTTGGGGCTGTTTGCGCGAGTCCAGATCTCCTTGTCCGGGGTCGCCCGCAAAAATCTCCTTCATCCACTTTTCCACAAAGGGAGTTTCCCCTTTGGCCCGCGGGGGCTGCCCCTTCAACGTGATGGGCGCCGTGATGTCCGAGAAACCGCCCGCTTGCTGGAAGCCCAACGAATGGCAAGCGATGCATTCGGGATTGAAATTTTGATCCTTGGCGAAGAGCACGAGATAGGCCGAGGCATGTTGGGTCTCCGCCCAAAAATCATACTGCTTGATATGGCACTTCCGGCACTCCAGCGCTTGGGCCTTGAAAGGGCCCCGTTCCGATTTCTTGGTTGTTTTGATCGGGACTTGGCGCACCGCCGCGGACTTCATCGACGAGAGATACCGTCGGTACGTTTTTTCAAACCGGCCGCCTTTTTCCCACTGCGGATCCAACTCCGTTTCCGTCTTGTCCTTCCAGGTCTTGCCCGCGAGATCCCACGTACCCCAATGGACGCTCTTGCCTTCCGGCTGCGGCGCGGAGATCACCAGATCGAATCCCGCCGCCCGCGCGGCGTCGGCCCCGTCGGGGGTTTGGCTAACGGCGATTTTCACGTCGGCACCGGCCATCGCCGCCAAGGCGCCTTTCAGCACTTCCGGCGCCGGCGGCTCGCCGATCCCCATCCAGCCCACCTTCACCCCACCGTGTTCGACTACGGCGTGAGAACCCGGCGACAAGAGTTTCAGGCCCGCCCTTTGGGCCAAGCGATCCAGCTCGGCCGGTCCCAAGGCCAAGTCTTTTGGCCCCGGTACCAAAACTTGCACCCCGAGAAGTTTATAGGCATCGGCAATCAGATCCGCTTTTCGCTTTTCGGATTCCAGTCGGGTGTCCGGTAAGACGGGTAACGAAAAAAAGCTATTTCCGGTATCGACGATCAGAACGGCGGAACCCTTGGCGGCTTTCGTACGGCGGTCGACGAAGTTCACCAGCCGACTCAATCCGCCCAGCTGCACCCGTGGGCAGCCACACGGTTCCACTTCGCCGTGCCGCTCTCCCATTTCGACGATCAAAGCGGAAGTCGGTTTCCCCGCGTTCACCTGCGGTGCGGCAAAGAGCAGTAGTAAAAGTGGCCATCGCATCTTCTTATTGTAACGACACGGGGCATCCTTGTCTTGCCGCTCTTTCGGGGTTCCGGTACCCTGGAAGGCATGCGAATTCTTTCCCTATCTCTCTTTTTGGCCTTGGCCATGGGGTGTACGCGGCAGGCCGGGCAGCCGGGCGAAGAAGTCCTGGCGAAGATCAATGGCGAGCCGATTTCGACCGCTGATTTTTTAGTGAATTTTCGACAGTTGAAAGCCCAACAGGATGAAATTTCGCAAAAAAATCCGAAGCTCATGGCTCAGCTAAAAACGCGCGCCCTGAACGAAGTCTTAATCATCGCCCTGCTCCGCCAGGAAGCGGCTAAGAAACAGCTGCGGATTGCCAAAGAAGAGGTGGAAGGGCGGCTTTCAAACTGGAAAGACGGGTACCCGCCGGGCGGCTTTGAAGAAATGCTGCGCAAGCAAAATACGACCGAGGATTTCCTGCGCAAGCGGATCGCGGACCAGCTCCTTGTGGAAAAGCTGACCGAAACGCTCTTCGGCATGGAAACAATGGTGAACGACGAGGAAATGCAGACGTACTACAAGCAGCACCAGGAAGAATTCTTCCGCCCCGTGCGCATTCACGCGCTTCAGATTGTGGTCCCCACGCTCGAGGAAGCCGAGAAGATCCGTCAGGAAATCGTATCGGGTCAGATCACTTTCGAGTCCGCCGCACGCAAGTATTCGCTGAGTCCCGATGCCGCCAAGGGCGGTGACCTAGGGTTCTTCTCCAAGAATGAAAAAATTTCCGCCTTCAATAAGGCCTTCGCGCTCACCGTCGGAGATATCTCCGGCCCGATCCAAAGCCCGTACGGGATTCACCTTTTAAAAGTCGTCGAAAAACAACAACCGAAAAAGCTGGCATTCAACGAAGCAAAAGACGATATCGTTAAGGCGCTGAAAAAGGCCAAGGAAGTGACGGTCTATAAAGAATGGATAACGAAGCTGTTAAAGGACGGCGAAATCTATCGAAATGATGTTTTGTTCGCGACCCTCTCGTAGTCTAGCCGGGTTTTTCCTTCTGATCGTCTGCCTTGTCGCCCCCGAAAGCCTGGCCAAGCGTCAGATCCTGGATAAGAGCGTCATTACCGTTAATGACGACATCATCTTGGAATCGGATATTGAATCCTTTCGCCAAAAAGCGAAGAGCAAGAATTTCCAGGAACTTTTTGGCGGTCTCGATCCGAAGAAACTCGAAAGCCGCGATGCCATTTTGCAGCTGCTCATCGAAGAAAAGATTATCGATCAGCAGGTCAAAAAGCTGGAACTCGCCGCTTCCGAACAAGAAGTCGATCGCCACATCCGGACCATTACCGAGCGCAACGGTATCTCCCAGGCCCAGCTTAAGGCCCGTCTCAAAGACCTCGGCACCTCTTTCCAGGAATACAAAGACGGGATTCGCCGTCAGCTGGAGCGACGTAATCTCGTCGAACGCGAAATCAAACCCATGATGGAAGTTTCGGACGAGGAGCTGCGCCACTTCGCCCAGCGCAATAGCAATGCCAAGGAAGCCGGACAGCGGTACCACCTTGCCCACATCCTCATCACCACCAAGGGCAAGGCCGGTCAGGAGCGGGCCAATAAGCTTCTGGGGATGGCGACTGGAAAACCGGAAGAGTTTGCTAACCTGGCCAAAGAATCGTCCGACGACCAAAGCACCGCGGCGACGGGTGGCGACCTAGGGAGTTTCTCCACCGACTCCATGGCCAAAGAGTTTCGCGAAGCGGCTCACAAAACCCCCGCCGGCACCGTCTACCCCAAACTGGTTAAGACGGCCGGCGGCTTGCATATCGTTAAGGTATTGAAGAGCGAGAGCCTCTCCTTCGCGGATCTTCCCGAGGACAAAAAGACGGAGCTTCGCAATCAGTTGATGAGTCAAGAGCTCGAAAAGAAAATGGCGCTTTGGCTGGAACGCAAACGAAACGAAGCCCATATTCGCAAGTCGGGCTCGGAGAAAGAGATTAAAAGTGGCGTCTGATCCGAAAATCTTCCGGGAATATGATATTCGCGGCGTCGCGGACAAGGATTTCGCGGACCCGATCATGGCCGATTTAAGCCAAGCGATCGGCACCTATCTGCGTCGCAAGTGCGCGGCGCGGAGCGTGGTCGTAGGCCGAGATTGTCGGGTGTCCTCGGAACGCGTGGCCGCACGCCTGCGCGAGGGGCTTGCGAAATGTGGCTTGCGGGTGATCGATGTTGGACTGGTGCCTACGCCCCTGCTTTATTTCTCGATTCATGAATTGCGCACGGACGCCGGCATCATGGTGACCGGCAGCCACAATCCACCGGAGTATAACGGTTTCAAGATTGGGGTCGGGGCCGGAACGCTTTACGGCAGCCAGATCCAGTGCATTCGGGAAATTATGGACTCCGGCGACTTTATGTCCGGAGTGGGCTTCCAAGAGAGCAAAGAAGTTGTCGAAGCCTATTTCCAAAAAGTCACCGAGGGCATTCGCCACCCGCTCGATCTCAAAGTGGTGGTGGATAGCGGCAACGGCATGGGCGGTATTGTAGCCCCCGAACTTTTCCGGCGTCTGGGTTGCGAGGTGATTGAGCTCTTCTCCGAGCCCGATGGCACCTTTCCCAATCACCATCCGGATCCCACCGTGGCGGAAAACCTGGCCGATTGTATTGCGAAGGTGAAAAGCACGGGGGCGGATATCGGCGTCGGATTCGACGGCGATGCCGATCGCATTGGGGCCGTCGATCCGTCGGGCCGCGTGATTTACGGCGACGAACTGCTCACCCTGTATGCGCGCCAGGTGCTGAAGGAAAATCCGGGGGCTACCGTGATTTCCGACGTGAAGGCCTCACACCGCCTCTTCGACGATATCGCCAAACACGGGGGTCGCCCGATCCTCTGGAAGACGGGTCACAGCCTGATTAAGGCGAAGATGAAAGAAGAGCATGCGCTACTCGCCGGCGAGATGAGTGGGCACATCTTCTTTAAAGATCGGTACTATGGATTCGACGACGCCATCTATGCGGCCGCCCGTCTTTTTGAAATCTTAGCCGCGGAAAAAAAATCCCCCGTCGAGCTTCTCGCCGATATGCCACCGTCGTTTTCGACGCCCGAACTGCGCGTCGATTGTCCGGATGAAATCAAGTTCACCGTCGTGGATGCCGCTCGCAAGGAGTTCGAACGCAAGGGCCTGAAGGTCAATGCGATCGATGGGGCCCGCATTGATTTTGGCGATGGTTGGGGATTAGTCCGCGCCTCGAATACCCAGCCCGTCTTGGTATACCGTTTTGAAGCCACTTCGGAAAAACGCTTGGGCGAGATCCGAAAAATCGTTGAGGATGGCGTACGAGCCCAGCTTGCCGCCCATTGATCCGTGGCC
>CAZFMF010000060.1:0-17731 GCA_964519985.1 uncultured Pseudobdellovibrionaceae bacterium
GCGCGAGCGCTCGTTCAAGTTCGACCCGAAGCTGCACGAGAAGCTGAAGGGGTGATCGCGGTCGTGTGCCGTGAGTGCGGCCGCTCGATTTCCGCGAGGAAGGACGGCAAGTGGGCGTGGCTGTCCAAGCGCTGCTACGAGCACTGGAAGGCATACAACAGCGGGAAGCACAAGCTGCACTATGAGCGGCACCGCGATGCTGAACTGGAGCGCAACAGGAAGTACAGATCGGACAACGCCGAGCGGCTGCGGGCGCAGCGCCAGGCGGCCTGGGCCGAGGAGAAGCTGCTGCCACTCGAGGAGAGGTACCAGTACAAGTGGCGACGCAAGAACAAGAAGAAGGTTCGCGAGTATTCGCGTAGGTGGCGCCAACAGGCTCTGGCCAAGAACCCGAGGTTCTATGCCGACAGGGAGCGAGATCGTCGAGCCAGGAAGCTCGGGACCAAGGGGCGTCACACCAAGGACGAATGGGACAAGCTCGTCGTCGAGTTCGGTCACAGGTGCGCCTACTGTCTTAGCCCCGCTGATCTGACGGAAGACCACCTCGTTCCTCTGGCGCGTGGCGGGTCCGACTTCATCGAGAACATTCTTCCGGCATGTCGTCAGTGCAACGAGGCCAAGGGTGCCCGTGACACGGCGAACTTCATCAGGAAGCGAGTGCGCAGCAAGCGTCGCGCAGAGGCGCTGCTCGCGAGACTCAAGGGTGCACTGGAGTCGGTGTCTCTGACGCCGATCAAGAAGTGGGTCAAGGTCACCGACAAGGCCCTGATCGACGATCTGCGTCGGATCGCCGATGCCCACGGATGCCTGTCGTGGATCTTGGTGCGCCGTCACGGGAGGTACGGCCACACGACCTACCGGCGTCGCGTGGATCTCGCGAAGGTCGCCTCCGAACTCGGAGTGGTGTTCGTGAAGCGAGGAGAGCCTGTCGGTGCCGGACGGTAGTCTCCTCTCGACCCTGACAGGAGACGCCACCGAGTGAGCCTCGAACCAACGGCGCGCAAGAGTGCCCCCATGACGCATCTCTCGGAGAGCAAGCGCGGCTTGTTCATCACCGTGGAGGCGAACATCGGCGCAGGGAAGACCGACTTCAGCCACATGCTCCGCCGCGTTCGCGAGGAGCACGACGGGCCGTGCGAAGTTCTGCTCGAGCCGGTCGGAAAGCCGAGGTTCCGCCGCTTGCTCGGGCTGTACTATCAGGATCCCAAGCGCTGGGGCTTCACCTTCCAGATGCTGGCCCTGGCCGAGCGCTTCGCGCAGCACACCTACGCGTCCGAGATGGTGGCGAACGGTCGGCACATCGTGCAGGACCGCGCGGTGTACGCTGACGCGTGCTTCGCGTTCCTCGTCCACGAGGACGGGAACATGACTGCCGATGAGCTGTCGATCTACGTCGACACGTTCGGCAACATGAAGCGCTTCTTGCGCTACCCGGACGTGATGGTCTACCTGCGCACCGATCCGAAGACCTGTCATGAGCGCATGCGTCGGCGAGCCCGCACCGAAGAGGGCGGCGTCCCGCTGGCCTATCTCGAGCGTCTGCACGACAAGCACGAGGAGCTGGCCGAGCAGATGTCGCGCTTCACGCGGGTCCTGACGATCGACTGGAACCACTTCGGCGCCGATGTCGAGGCGGTGAACGTGAAGATCAACGAGGTCGCTGCCGAGGAGCGTCGTTTCATGCGGGACTACCACCGGATCTGAGCACGGAGGACATAAATGGACTTCCCGATGACGTTCCGTTCGTACGCACAGGCCCAGGCCGGTGTCGACAAGACCTGGCTCACGCACTCGATGGGGCAGGTCGTCAGGAACCTGCCCATCAGCATTCCGCCGGAGTTCGGCGGGCCAGGCCAGGGGTACTCCCCTGAGGACCTGATCGCCTTCGCCGCGGCCAACTGCTACGTGGCCACCTTCCAGGTCTACGCCAGGAACTCGAAGCTGAGCTTCGATGGCATCCTCGTCGACGTCGTGGTGACCATCGACCAGAGCGCCCAGAAGATCCCCGAGATCACGAAGCTGGAGCTTTCCGTAGAGATCATCGCCGCTGACACCGATCGCGCGCAGCGTCTCGCGGAGAAGGTCTCCAAGAACTGCATCGTGCTGAACGCGCTGAAGGTCGAGAAGACCTTCGCCTTCGCGGTCAAGGCACCAGTCGCGGCTTCGTAGCGTGCCAGCCTTCGTCGAGCCATGCGCCGGCTCCGCGGCCGTGGCGCGACGACTGTGCGGGCTGGGCCCGCTCGTGGGCTTCATGGGCGCCAAGGACGGCTACGCTGAGGCGATCCTCGCCGAGTGGAAGCCGCCTGCGCCCTCGCGCGTCGTCCTGAACGACCCCGGTCTGTGGGGCCTGATCTGGGAGGGCGTCGTCGCCGACTGCGCCGCCGTGGCCTCCGCGCTGCGCGAGCTCTCGGCGCTCGAGCCCAGGGATGCGTTCGAGCTGGCCGCAGCGATCACGCCGGACGACCAGGCGACGGCACGGAGCGCCGCGCTGGCGCTCTGTCGCATCGCCGGCTCCTACTGCGGGTCGGAGGTCGGCGGCTTCAAGGGTAGGCACAAGCTGCGACCGAACGCCGAGGGCTTCACGCCGTCGCGGCTCAAGCTCGCCGAGCGGGTCGAGCGTCTCGTCTGGCCGGTGCCGGTCGTCGTCCGGCGCGGGTCGGCGGCCGACATGCGCGTGCCCGTCGGGAGCTGGGTCTACATCGACCCGCCCTACCGTGACGTGAAGGGCTACCTGAACGACCTGGACCGCGACGACGTGGTCCGGCTCGCCAGACGCTGCGCGGGCGCGGCGCGCTCGGTGGCCGTGAGCGAGGGCGAGCGACTGGCTGGGCTGACGGACTGGCGCGTCGTCGACCTGACCGACAGGAGACGTGGACAGGCCAGGCGCCACTCGAGAAGTCGGGAGGAGCGGATGACGATCAGCCGGCAGCCTGTCGGTGTCCGGTGGTAGCTTCCGCGGCGTGAGCGACCGGCCGGACTACGTCCACTGCGTGAAGAAGCCGGACGGCAAGGCTGTCTGGTGTGGCCGCGACCGCGGTCGCGAGTTCTTCTTCACCGACGTCGAGCACGCGCTCATGAACGGCGAGCAAGGCGGGCGCCTGCTCATGTGCCGCGACTGCGAGGAGGCGATCTGCGTCTCGCTCAGGACGGCCTCGAGTGGCGAGAAGCCGGTCGACGTCGAGCGCATGGACGAACTGGGCGCGCGCTGGACCCACCCGAACCAGTACGGAGCCGGCGCACCGCTGAGCGCCGACGAGCTCAAGGAGCTCCAGGGGCTCCGGCGCAGGTACGAGGCGCGCTACCGCGAGCCGTCGACGCTGCCGCAGGAAGTCCGGGCTTCGATCGACCGCATCCTGGCAGCGAAGAGAGCGCGAGAGGCGGAGAGCGCTGTGCTCCAGGCCGGACAGCGCGAGATCGACCGGCTCGAGGCTGATCTGGCCGAGACCAAGACGCTGCGCTCCGTCCTCGAGCGGATCAGCGAGCAGCTCCAGGAGCACGGCGAGCACTACGACGGGCAGCTCGGCATCTCGACGCGCGGCTTCGAGCTGCTCGAGGCCGCCTGGAACGAGCGCGGAGGGCCGACATGAGCGACGAGATCCCCAACTTCAGGGTCAACGGCTACCTGGGGTCCGTGTCCGACGTCCTGCGCAAGCCGGAGTCGACGCTCGCCGAGTTCGCGTGGCACTTCGCCAACGACTCATCGGAGGATCACGGCGCCGTCTCCGTCCGAAGCGACGGGCGGCACGGCTACCCGGTTCCGCGCCGGCTGGAGGTCAATCCGTACTACCAGCAGCGGCTCGACGAGGCCCGTGCCGAGGTGGAGCGACTCGAGGCGCTCACGCACAGGAACGAGCACGACACGAGCAGACTGCTCGCGGCCGCCGGCGAGTGGCTCATCGCCGTCAAGGCCGGGCACGACCAGTTGATCGCCGATCGCGAGCGTCGCATCGCCCGCGGCCAGCGCATGCTCGACGTGATCGATGCCTGGGACGCGCCGCCGCTGCTGGCTGACCTGAAGTCGGCGATGAAGAAGTCCCTGACCATGAGCCTGTCGCAGGCATGGCCCGCGCTGACCGAGCCGACCATGCCGACGAACCTGGCCGCGTGGCATGGCGAGCGGCTCGGTCTTGCCCGCGAGCTGCTGGAACACACCACGAAGGAGCTCGTCGCCGAGACCGAGAAGGTGAAGTCGCTGAACGCCTGGCTCGACGCCATGTACGGCGCCTTCGGCGAGCCCGTCCCGTACGAGCAGTCGTGAAGAAGAGGCGCGTCACCGTCCACGTCCGCCGGAACACGGCGAACTTCTCGCTGTGCGGCAGGCCCAGGTCGGACCTCGCGCTGACGCTCGAGGCCGCGAAGCATCACCCCGTCGGCGAAGGAGAGCGCGGCGTCGTCTGCCGCACCTGCGCCCGGGTCTGGAAGAAGCTGTAGGAGGGGGCATGGGCGTCTCGAGGAGGCAGATGGCGGCGGTCATGGACCGCGTGTTCGAGGAGAGCCTCGCGCTGGGCACGCCGGTGACGACCGTCGGGATCGAGGCGCTGGATGAGCTCGGCGCCGACATCTGGCGCGGGATCAGGCACGCCCTCAAGACCGGAGGGAACGATCCGCACGGCCGGCGTCATGTGCGCGAGAGCATCACCCGCATGGTCGCGCACTGCCTCTGCCCGATGCGCGCACAGGTCGACGTGATCGACGGGATCCCTCCGATCACCGCGGCCGCGGCCTTCGTCGAGTGCCGCGCTCTGCGCGAGGCGGGCCAGAAGGAGTACGCCCACGACGACGGGAACGCCATGGCGAACTTCGAGGACGACTCGGAGGCGACCGGCGCCTCGCGTGAGGCCGTGCTCACGATCTTCGCGAACAAGCACTGGCGTGGGATCAGGGCCTGGGTCGGCGGCCACAGGAGTCAGCGCGAGAACGTGCGCGGGCGCCTGTACGACATGATCGTGTACCTCTGCCTGCTCAGGGGCATGATCGACGAGCGAGACGGCCTGATCCCGTCCAAGTAGCACAGGACTCTCACAGGTCGTGACATCTCGCGGTTGATGGGGTGTCATCCCTTCGTGCTAGCATCACTGCCGAGCACGGATCACCGAGCCGGCTCACCGCACACAAACAGGAGATCGCCGTGGCGAAGACCGCCGTCAAGAAGAGCAACGTCAAGAAGAAGCGCGGCGGCCAGCCGGGCAAGCGCGGGGCGCGCAACGGCCCCTCCCGCCGGTCCCAGCAGCGCCTGCTCGCGCTGCGCATGGGCCTGGCCAGCGGCAACATCGACAAGGAGGAGCTGCGCAAGGTCTGCGAGAAGAAGGGCTGCTACAGCGCCCCGAACTTCTCGATGGACATGAAGAAGGACGGGATCTACTTCAACCCGGTCGAGAAGGGCGGCAAGCTCGTCGGCTGGAAGCTGTCCCCGACCGGCAAGAAGGTCGCGAAGGCGGCCGAGGAGAAGATCGCGGCGAACAAGGGCTCGAAGTCGAAGTCGTCCAAGCCGAAGGCCGAGAAGGCCAAGGGCAAGAAGGCGACCGAGAAGTCCGAGGGCAAGAAGGCCGAGGCCGAGAAGCCCGCCGACGCGCCCGCGGCAGAGCCCGCCGCCGCCACGGCCTGATCCACGCGTGGCGCACACGCGCCCTACCGAGCCGTCCGTCGCCGGTGCACCACATCGGTTCCTGGCCGGCCGCATCAGGCGACACCGCCACGCAGGCAGGACCCGGACCTTGCGTCCGGGTCCTGTCGTGTACGGGCACCCGGACGAAGCGCCTGGCATGATCCAGGCATGAGCAGCCTGTTCATCTGCAACCCGATCAACCTCACGCAGGAGGACCTGACCAAGATCACCTCCGGCTCGGGGATCTCGCCCACGGTCTTCTCCGGGGCGCACGACGGCAGCGACGAGTCCAAGGAGCGCTACGACAAGATCGCCGAGGCGCTCGAGGCCGCCGAGAAGCGCGAGCGAAAGACGGCGACGATCAACAGGCTGCTCGGGCTCGGTTCCCTGAGCATCGCTGCCCTGGGCCTGTTCTTGTCCTGGCGCTCGATGCAGCCTCGTGACTGACGTCGGTCCTGCCTGCTAGAGTGCGCTCGCACCGGAGGCGGACTGGAGATGCATCAGCACTTCGCGGACAGGCTCATCGAGAAGATCGAGACGGTCGGGAACTACGGGTGCCTGGGCGTCGACCCCCGGCCGGACTGGAACCCGTACGAGGCCGGCGACTACGAGCGCCAGTTGATCGGCCTAGCCGGCGGACGGCTCGCCGCCGCGAAGCCGCAGGCCGCGTTCCTGAACGACGATCCGCGTGTGGTGCGGGAGCTGTGCGCCTACGCGCGGTTCTCCGGCATGCTCTCGATCGCGGACGTGAAGCGCGGCGACATCGGGACCACCGCCGAGGCCTACGCCGAGACCTGGCTGCGCGACGACGGCATCGACGCGGTGACGCTCAACCCGTTCCTCGGCGGCGACTCGCTCGAGCCGTGGATCAAGGTGGCCGCCGAGGAGGGCAAGGGTGTCTTCGTCCTCGTCAGGACCTCGAACCCCGGCGCGAACGACATCCAGGACCGTCGCCTCGACACGGGCATCACCGTCAGCGAAGAGATCGCCATGATGGTCAACCGTCTCGGCGCGGCGCACCTCGGCAGCCGGGGCTACTCCTTCGTCGGCGCGGTCATCGGCGCGACGGTGCCTCCGCCGATCGTGGCGCGCCTCCGTGAGCTCATGCCCACGTCGATCTTCCTCATGCCCGGGCTCGGCGCGCAGGGCGGCAAGCAGGAGAGCGTTCGTGCGGCGCTCGACGGCAGCGGGCTGGGCGTCCTGGCGCCGTCGTCGCGCTCGCTCAACTACCCATGGAAGGCGAAGGACGGATCGGGGGCCGTCCCGGGCGACTGGCGCCACGCGGTCGGCAACGCCCTCAGCACCTTCGCGGCCGGACTCGCGGTCCCGGCGAGGGCGGTCTGAGCAGGAGGTCGAAGCGACTCAGGAGGCAGCGCGCCAAGGCGCGCCTGGCCGCCGCCGTCAGGCGCACCGACGCCGCGGTGAGCGAGGCGGCCTGGATCCTGACGCGCAGGATCTCTGCGGCCCGTGCCGCCGGAGATCAGCAGGCACTGAGGCGCCTGGCCGCGGCGGCCATGCGTATGGACCCACGGGAGGCGACCGACGTCATGCGCAAGGCGGTGGAGACCGAGATCGCCATGCGTGAGTCCGAGGGACGCAGGAAGTTCATCGAGAACGGGCGCAGGCTCGGCCTGGTGCCTCCGATCGAGAGGAGCGGATCATGACGACGGAGACAGCGGCCATGCCGACGCTGGTGCAGGAGGACTACGTCCTCTTCGACACCGACGAGATCGGTCCTGGGCCTCGCGACTATCGAGGGCAGTTCTTCTGCTCTCCGGCGCGCTGGATCCGCAACCATGGCACGAAGAGGGTCGGGGAGAAGCTGTTCGGCGTCCACACGAACCTCCCGGGCTTCGGGGCTTGTGTCCCGGACGGCTGCCAGATGGACATGGACTGGATCCGCATCACGGGCAGCGGCCTGTACGACGGCGAGCCCGTTCACGTCCGCCTGCGCGCTGGCTCCGAGTTCAAGCACGAGTTCGAGGTGCGTGCTGGGCAGTGGCAGCGGCTCGAGCACGGCCGCAAGTCTCCGCACTTCGTCTCGCTCGAGAACTTCTGGTTCGAGGTCGAGCGGAGACACGTCGGTCAGACTGGCGAGGCGAAGCTCGAGGTCAAGGGTCGTCTCTCGCGGCCCGACTACGCGTCGCCGGACTACCTGGCGTGGTCCGAGGCCGAGCTCCACAGGCGTCTCGACACGATGCGGTCCGTCGCCAGCCGCGTCGTGGAGTTCTCGTCGATCTTCGACACGGAGATCGTGTCGAAGGGGCGGGCGTGCCTGTTCGTGTCGTCGAACCGCTTCGGGGCCACCGACGGCCAGAAGGAGTTCGGCCTGCACACGAACATGATCGGCTCTGGCGCCGCCATGCCACGCGCGTGGCCGTTCTGGCTCAAGTCGATCGAGGTCGAGCCCGTGACACCGCTTGGCGGACCGCTCGAGGTCGTCCTCTACACCAACGGCGTGGAGCGTCGTCGGTGGCTCAAGGACGTCGGCGACGTTCGCGCGAAGCGCCTGATCGTGCTCCTCACGGCGCCGATCGTGCTGCTCGACTGCGAGGCCTTCGCCCTGGAGATCAAGGCCGACACCAGCCTCGTCAAGGCGACGCTGATCGGCTCGGGGTGGCATCCGAGCTGGGAGCCGAGCGTGTCCGACTTCGCGCCCGAGACCAAGCCCGAGACCAAGGGGAGTGGATCATGACATTCATCGACCGTTCGTTCATGCCGGCCGTCGCCGACGAGAACCACGTCCTGTTCGACACCGAGGTCGGCATGGCCGGCCAGGTGACGACCTTCTTCCAGGACACGCGCATGACGCGCAGCATGACCAGGCGCAAGGTCTTCGGTACCGACACGAACATGCTGGGCTGCGGCTCCATGCCCGCCGGCTGCGCGAAGGAGATGACCGAGGTCCGTCTCCTGTCCAAGGACCTCCCGGTCGGCAGTGAGCTCTCGCTGCGCTTCGTCGTCGGCTGCACGCCGAAGTTCGACCGCAGGGTGAAGCTCGGCGAGTGGGTGTCGCTCGAGATGTGCGGCCTGCGTCTCGACGGCAACGGCCAGACGTCGGCCGACAAGCCCGTGCCGCAGTTCTTCCGCGACGGCGAGAGTTTCGCGTTCAACGTCCTGCCGATCCAGGGCGTCGAGAAGTTCTACGACCTGCGGATCGAGGTCCGCGGGACCTTCTGGCGTCCGGCCTACGGCACGCCGGCCCACATGACCTGGAGGAACCGCACGGCGGCCGCGCGTGTCGAGAGCTTCAACGGGCGCGCCATGATCGGCGACGGCCTGTTCGACATCGACCTCATGCGTGACGGCCTGGCCAGGCTGTTCGTGTCCACCCACACGCTCGTCGACGGCAGGCCCAAGCAGTTCGGCATCGACACGAACCTCGTCGGCAACGGCTCGTCGCTGTGCCGCGGCCACATGAAGCACCTCACGGCGATCGAGATCGAGCCGCAGACGGAGATCCGCGGCGCCCTCGACGTCCGGCTGCTGCTGAGCGGCTACGAGTGGGCCAAGGCCACGCTCCAGAAGGTCGGCGATCAGGACAGGCGCGTTCTCCGTCTGCCGGAGCCGGTGAACCTCCTCGAGTGCGAGCACTTCGTCGTGGAGGTCTCGTCGCCGTTCGGTGAGAACGCGACCGTCAAGGCCACGCTCCTGGGCCCGCTCTTCGTGCCCGGCCCGCAGCCGGCCCGCATCTCCGAGTTCGCCGTCAGCAAGTAGGAGCTCCCTCATGACCTTCGAGCTCGCGCCGTTCGACCAGGAGCGCGAGGACGCTGGCCGTCGGCTCCTCGCGAAGATGACGGAGGTGCAGCGCCTCTGTCATGGCCTGCGGTCCTACGACGGACTGCTCGAGCCGGCGGTGCCGCGGATCGTCTTCCAGGCGATCTACTGCCCGCCGCTGCGCTGCGCGATCCACCCGCTCGAGAACTACGGCGTCGTCCAGCGCGTCCTCCACAGCAAGGACGGCAGGTACCTCGCCGTGGACATGGGGCCGAAGCCGCGCTTCTGGCGCGGCTCGCCGAGCGGAAACGAGCGGAAGGCGGCTGGCCTCATGCGCGAGATGCGGGAGATCGCCTCGAAGCACGAGGTCTGGGTGACGCTCGTGGACGAGAGCGGTTCGTTCTTCCCGCAGCAGCTCCTGCCAGTGGCCGGGATGCTCTACCCGGCGCCGAGCGATCCGCGCACGGTCGACTTCCAGGAGTACCTCGAGCAGGTGGCGGAGTTCGACAAGGACTCGATCCCTGGCTTCATGGAGGCCGACTTCTCGCCTCGCGGCGTCGACTTCGCGACGCTCGGACGCCTCGGCGACGAGGTCGAGATCACCGACGACGAGCCCGTGTCGTGCACCAAGTGCGCGGCGACGCTCGTGCCGTCGAGCCGGTCCGCCGTGGCAGGCCTCGAGAAGGCGCGGGACTGCCCGACGTGCAGGACGGTCTACGTCCGCGTCACGCCCGAGACGGAGATGACCGAGGCGCAGGTCGAGGAGGCCAACAGGCGCGAGGCCGTGTTCGGTGAGTTCGTGCGGCGGATCGAGGCGGAGTTCCCGATCCCCGACGACGTGGTCCGCGGAGACGAGATCACGGGCAAGGAGGGCGTCGATGAGGACGAGGCCGCCTGACGGGCGCGAGTGGTGCGTCGAGATCGGCTGCGAGCAGTCCGCGCCCAGAGGAGACGCATTTCGCTGCGGAGGGAGCCAGTTCGGGACGATCGACGACCCCGGCCTCGGCTGCGGCCGCTACTTCTGCGAGGAGGACCTCAGCGGCAACGTCGGCCCGCTCTACTGCCGAAGCTGCAAGCGGGAGGCGCAGCGACTGGCCGACAGGCGCCGCAAGGACGTCGTCGACCCGCTGCCGGTCGACAAGTTCGAGCAGGAGCGCCGTCGCGCCAGGATCGAGATGACCTCCTCGTCGATCTTCGCCACGCTCGTGGCCTACAACGCGACCGACGACTGGGCGCTCGAGGACAAGGCGAAGACGGCGGTGAAGGCGGCCATGGTGCTCGTGGGCGAGGTCGACGCCGCCCTCGCGGCGGAGTCCGGCGGTCCTGACCAGGCACCATCGTAGAAACCAACAGAGGCCGGCACAGTCCGGCAAGGAGTGTTCGATGCAGCCAGTGGAAGTGCAGCCCGTCGTCGGCAAGGCGACGGACGTGAAGATCGCGGCCGGCAAGGGCCAGGACGGCAAGCCCGGCGCGATCGAGCTCAAGGGCGACGTGACGGTCGAGGGCAGGCTGACGGTGAAGGACGGCGAGCGGCCGCGGCTGCGCGGCACGAAGCTCTGGAACGCGTTCAACGCGCTCAAGGGCCAGACCGAGGCTGCGATCGCCAGGCTGTGCGAGCGCAAGGTGCGTATCAGCAAGGTCCTCGATCACCTGACCACGCTCCGCGACGCCGTGGGGTACCCGGACCACAAGCCCGACGGCGCCGGCTACACCGCCCGCGACTACTTCAGCCTCTACGAGGACCTGCTGACCGACCTGAACTCGGAGGTCATCCAGGAGGCCGAGCTCGCCATCGGCGACGAGGAGACCCGCGAGCGCTACAAGGCCATCCAGCTCACACGGCTCGAGGCCGAGGCGCTGACGGCCCAGGCGCAGGTGACCGAGGCCGCGACCGACCTGACGGCGCAGATCGCAGCCGAGGAGACCAAGGCGCGGCTGCTCAAGGCTCGCCTCGAGAACGCGAAGCTCGAGCGCGAGCTCGCTGGGTTCGCTGGGATCGAGAAGTAGAGACAGGTCTCCATGAACGACGAGGGCCGACGCGACTGCGTCGGCCCTCTTCACGTACGGCTGGACTGAACGCCTCTACGTGAAGGTCACGGTGAAGTTGTTGTTCGTCATGCCCGGCACGGAGAGCCGACCCTCCACCTTGCCTCGCATACGCAGGCGGCTTGGACCGAAGATCACCTCGGCCTCGCCGTTGCCATCCAGCTTTCCTCCCGACTTGTTGACCGGACAGAGCCCGGTCATCGCGATCGTGAACTGCGCGTTGGGCTTCGAGGGAGCCGAGATCAGCGCCTGGACATACGAGATGTCGTCCGCAGGCATGCTGACAGCCGTGACAGGATCTCCGCCGACGATCAGGTTTGGCTTGGCCATGGCGTCTCCTACGCGAACTCGATGTTGACGTGACGGACGGGCAGCGACCCAGACTTGACGGTCAGGGAGATGACGCCGCGCTGGAAGCTCGGACCGACGGTGATCGAGAACTGTCCGTTCACAGCGCCGAACGTGCCTGCCGTCGCGGTGATCTCGAACGGGCTCGACGGGTCGATATCGATCACGTCCTGACCGCTGCCGCCGATCGGGGTGCCGTTGCCGTTGCGTAGCTGGAGCGTCAGCGTCGTGCTGTTGATCCCGTTGCTCTGCTGCTGAAGCGTGGCGCCATCCATGACGATGGTCACGCCGTCCATGATGTCGAAGTACTCGGTCGACGCGGCGATCAGGCCGCCGGCTGGGTCCGAGGTGTCTCCGTCCAGGATCGTCTTCTCGGCAGCCGAGAGTTCGTCCTGAAACGTGAGCGTGACCTCCGTCTCGGTTGACCCGATGTTGAGGAGCGGGTTGCCCGGGATCTGCGCTGCGCACATGGCCTGTAGTCGGTCCGAGATCGCGCTGGTGAATGCGCCGCCCGGAAAGTCGTCGGCGATGTTGTAGACGTAGTCCATGCCATCCCTCCGCACGCGATCCTAGCGGCGCGCTTTCTACGTCCAACGCGATGTCTTGAGGCCAGCCTGTGCGGCTCCTGTCCTGTCGGCCGTGGCGCCCGGACGAATCAGCCTGGATCATGACCCTGTGCGCACCTTCCTCGGCTCTTACGGCGGTCCGATCGCCAATGCCGTCCGCAAGCGCGTCTACACGCTCGCCGGCGTGACCGGCGTGACGGTCACCCACTGCATCGGCAGGGGCGTGAACGGCTGCGTGTTCATGGCGAGCGACGGTGGAGTGCTCAAGGTCAGCGCCCACGAGGGCGAGGCGCCGCTCGCCATGGCCGTCGCCGGTCCGCATCGGGCCATGCCGTTCTTGCCGATCTTCCACGGCGGGTGGCTGCTGCCAGGCGCCCTGCTCGACCTGCCGGACGGCTGGGAACTCGGCGTCACACACCGTGAGGACCTGCGCGACTTCGTGGCAGCGCGACCGCACTGGTACATGGCCAGGGCGAACGAACTGATCGCCGCGGCGGACACCGCAGCGAGGTCGAGGTCCTCCGACTGGCTGGAGGCCCGCTTCCGCGACATGCTGCGCGAGTTCTCCGAGACGGCCGTCGGCATCGACCTGCGGGCGCTGCGGGCGCTGGCTCAGTTCCTCGTGTGGTCGCACCGTACTGGGCTGCGCTACGACCTCGACGAGTTCAGCGGCGTTCTCGCGATGAGGAACCTCGGCGTCTCGGTCAAGGACGAGGCGGTCGTGATCCGCGACCTCGGGAACCTCGAGCCGCGCCGCGGCGCAGTCAAGCGCCTGAAGGCGAATCCGTGCCCGTGCCTGCCGGACGACGGCGCGATCTCGAGGGTCCCGTGAGGATCCGGCTGACGAAGCCGCATCGCGCCCTGATCCGCGCCATGCGCGAGCGAGACGCTCTGTCGAAGCTCAAGGTCGAGCACCGCTCGAACGGGCGGAAGATCGACGTGGCCTTTCCGCGCGTGTGCCTGGCGATCGAGATGCAAGGCTGCTTCTGGCACGGCTGCGAGGCCTGTTACCCGGAGCCGAACCAGATCCAGCGCGGCAAGATCCGCCAGGACCAGCGCAAGGCCAGGGAGCTCGCCGCGAGCGGCTGGGTCTTCATGCCCGTCCGGGAGTGCGACTTCAGGCGCGACCCGGCGGCGGTCGTAGACTCGATCGAGGAGCTGGTCGCGCGGCTGCTCGAGGCGGTCGGAGGGTGACATGGGCTTCGTGAGGATGAGCGACCTGGTGTTCGCCGGGCTCGCCGGCCTGCCGGAGCCCAGCCCGTCCGCCAAGGCGTCGCTCTCCACGACGGCCAGGTCCTTGGCCGCAGCGTCCCGTGCCCTGCCGATCCAGGGCCTGGGTCCGGTGCTGAGCCAGGCGCAGGCGATCCTCTCCCAGGTCACGCTCATGCCGACGTGGGACGAGAACCAGTCGTGGAACTGCGGCTTCCCGCTGGCCGACCCGTGCTGGGACAACAAGACGACCGTCCGCCAGAACCTCCAGATCGCCGCCGACACGGCGCGTTCGCGGATCGCCCAGGCATCCGGGCAGACGGCGGCGAACGCGCCGCTCGCGAACCAGGCGCCGGTGCAGTCGGTGAACCTGGCCCGCGAGACGGTCGCGAACCTACCGGCGGCCGTCCAGGAGCGGGCCGTCGAGATCGCGCAGGGCCGGATCGACACGCCGGAGCAGCGGGCAGTGCTCGGGCTGCCGCCAGCGGCGCAGCCTCCGCCGCCGGTCGCGCCACGCCAGGCTTCGGCGCCTGCACTGGCTCCCGTCCCTGTTCAGCAGCCCAGGGTGTCGCAGCCCGTCTCGCAGCCCGTGTCGCTGCCAGCAACCGCGCCGCGACCAGTCCAGCCAGTCGCCGTGCCTGCGCCGGCGTCGCCGGCCGACATCCAGTTCAACTTCACGAGCACGCCCGTCTCGTCGGCTCCGCAGGTCACGCTGCCGGACTTCAACGCGGTCGGGACGGCGCTTCAGACGTCGGCTGCCGCGAGCGCCAGGCGGATCGCGGAAGCCGCGGCGCTCAGCGCGGAGCGGGCGGCTCGAGGACCGGTCCAGCTCACGGCGGCGCCGATCACGAGGCAGAAGGAGCAAGGGCTGTCGCCGACCGCCATCCTGCTGATCGCCGGCGGTGGCGTCGTCCTGGTCGGTGGCGCGATCCTGCTTCTCTCGATGGGCAGGTCTGCGCCGGCTCCCGTGCCGCAGCCGTGGGGTCAGCCTCCACCGGGCTGGGGGCCGCCTCCCGGGTGGGTGCCGCAGGCGATGTCACCTCCAGTTCCAGTGACGGCCAACCGCGGCCGTCGACGCGGTCGGTCGCGCACGTAGAAAGGCCCTGCGAGAATGCCGCCGTCGGAGGCGCGACATGCTCGGCAACGGCCCGGATCGTCATCAGCGTGAGCTCCGTGAACTGCTCGAGGAGCACGGGCGCCTCGTTCGCGCCCAGGGCGGCCGCGAGGTCTGGCAGTTCGCGAACGGGAAGACGGTCGTCGTGCCAGGCCCCGACGCTCGCATCCGCGACAGCCACTCCTGGAAGAACGCCCTCGGCGCCGTGCGTCGCGCGCTCCGTGACGTGCGCGCCAATCCGTCGCGCCAGCCCACGGTCTTCCAGAACCTCCTGCGCGCCGCGCGTGAGATGCCCGGCGTGCTCGAGTCGCTGACCGGTGCGCACGTCGTCGTCGCTGACGAGGTCGCTCGTCTCTACGCCGGCGACCCGGAGCGGGCGTGGACCATCGAGGACTTCCCGAACGTCATGCCGCCCTTCGCGCGCTACTTCGTGGAGTGGGACGTCGTGGCGGACGGTGGGCGCCGCGTTACCGGCGGCATCCTCTTCACGTCGCAGCCGCTCGACACGCAGTCGAAGGTCTCCGCCGTGAAGACGGCCGAGCCGGGCCTCGCCGGTCAGGACCTGCTCGGCTGCACGCTGGTCGAGGCGGACATCTTCATCGATGTCAGCGGTCACATCACGCATCTCGGCGCGATCGTCTACTTCGCCGATGTCGACGGCAAGACGAAGCGCCTGAGCGATCGCGGCTGCTTCATCGCCAAGCCCGACGAGCGCGCCCAGCGCGAGCTGGCTCCGGCCATGGCTCGGGCCGGCGAGTCCGACGCCTTCGCGCAGATCGCCGCGCGCCGCCCGCAGTCGTCGCCGTTCATCTCGCTCATGGTCTCGCTGCTGAACGTGGGCGTCCTGGCGACGTGCTTCATGCACAGCCGCTCGACGCGACTGTCGCCGGCGGAGACGAAGCAGAGCGAGGTGCGCAAGCGCCTGCTGAAGCCCGGCCAGCGGCCGGCCCCGTCCGTCCGCTACCACGTCCTCGAGATCGAGCCCCTGAAGAAGATCCTGAGGACGGAGGGCCGGCAGGCCGAGGACGGCCTGAAGAAGGCGCTCCACACCGTCCGCGGGCACTTCAAGCTCTACGCCGACAAGGGCATGTTCGGCCGCGACGATCTCCGCGGCCTGTTCTGGTTCGAGTCGCACGACCGCGGCGACCCGGATCGCGGCACGGTCGTCAAGGACTACTCGATCGGACCGATCGACCCGTCCGGCGATGGGCCGACGCAGAACCCGCCCTCGGAGAACGAAGAGCGCGAGGCGCGCGAGAGGTCCTGGGCCGAGGCGGACGCCGAGAAGGCGGCGTGGGACCTGCTCGCCGACGTGCAGCGCGGTACGCCGGTCGAGATCGTGGAGGGCGGCAACGTCTGGCGCGCCGAGTTCCACTCCCTGCACGAGCTGCCTGGCATCGTGTGGGTGCGCTACCTTGAGCCGCAGCGCCTGCCGTCGCTCCGCGTCGAGGTCGTGAGCGCCACCAAGGTGCGGGTGCCGGACGGCGCGCACCCCATGACGCGCGAGGAGTTCGACGTCGCCAACAGGCGCAGGCATGAGCTCATCAACGCCAACCACCGTGGCCGGCTGACCGAGGACGAGGAGCTGGAGCTCGCCGATCTGGAGCGCATGACGGCCGAGTACATCGACCGCGTGCACCCGCTCCCGCCGCTGCCGGAGCTGCCCGACGCCGGGACCGAGAACCCGGTCAGGACCTGCCCGGGCTGCGGGAAGGGGATCAAGGACGCCGCGGCCCGCTGCTGGAGCTGCGGGCTCGTGTTCCAGGGCGATGAGGCCATGCGTCCCATGTTCGGTCGCGTCGCGCGAGGGGCGCACGGCGCCGCGACGAACCCGGGCCTGAGTCCCGAGGTCCGTGAGCTCATGCGCCGCGTGGAGAACGACCCGTCCGACACGCAGGCGGCCGCGCAACTCGACCGTCTGCTCGGGCGCGCCGGCGCCGACGTCGCGGCCAGGATGCGCCACAAGCGCCGCAGGTCTTGAGTGGCCGGCCGCAGTCCGGTCTTCAGGAACTCGGACGCCGAGCGCCGGGCCCTCGAGCGCCGTCTCACGAGCGCGCCTGATCCGGTCGACCTCGAGCGCTTCGTGGGCGATCTGTTCAGGGCAGGCAACCTCTTCATGCCGACGTTCGAGAGCCCGCCGTCCAGCGCCAGAGCGCCGGACATGCTCGGTCGATCTGACGGGCTGATCCTCTCGATCGAGCTCGGCCAGTCGGCGACCGGCCCTTGGCGCTCGAGCGAGGATCGCGATCTCGAGATCCAGGAGCACGGGAGCCCGGCCGAGGCCATGGCCGCCAGGCGCAGGGAAGAAGAAGCGTCGGGTGTTCCGTTCGGCGCTGGCGGGTGGGTCGACACCGCGGTCTACGTCACGGCCGAGCTCGCGCCAGGACTCCCGCTCTCCTACTACAGGCACCGGAGCTCGAACGACGCGGCGTGGAACAGGCTCGTGCGCGAGGAGCGGCTGCGGTCCGCTCAGGCGACGGTCCAGCTCGCGATCAAGTGGCTCGTGCGAGCGGCCGGGTGGATCGCAGAGGAGGTCGCGCCGCGTCAGCAGGCCTACGACAGGTTCACACAGCGGGTGGGCGCTGATCCACGCCTGGACTCCTTGGCCGCATGGCACGCGCTGATGGACTACTACGTCAAGACCGGCAAGCCGGTCGGCGCCGGCGCCTGGCGCGGCGCCCTAGAGTGGCTCGAGCTCGTGACGCCGCCGCCCGTGGGCGCGATCCAGTCGCCAACGGGCGCCGGCCACGGCTACGCGTGGGCTGCTGCTGCGCACCTGAGCTCCGTGCTCGGTGCGCTGCCCGGCGTGATCGTGACGCCCTACAACACGCGCGACTACGGTCCGTTCTCCCTGGAGAGCGGCTACCACGCGTTCGCCAGCGCGCGCTTCGACCTCAGCACGCGGCGGGCGCGCCGCTCCAGGCACACCATGCCGGTCGAGGTCCGCTATCCGACGCTCATGGGGCTCGGCGGCGAACACGAGGACGAGATGGCTCCGACGGCCGGGCGCTGGTACGTCGGGCTCGGCAGCGGTCAGCCATCCACGATCCAGGATCTCTACAGGCCGACGATCGACGCGATCCGTCGCGACTTCCCGGGGGCCGAGGTCTTCGTGCGGGACATGGG
>CAZFMF010000061.1:0-12084 GCA_964519985.1 uncultured Pseudobdellovibrionaceae bacterium
GAGGCGCTCGGGAACGCGCGCAGCGACGTCGGGGCCGTGCGGACGTTGGCCAGGCTGCGCCACGGCGAGAACGCCGTGGCCGCCGACCCGAGCGACCGCGAGGCCGAGAAGCGTGCGGCCTCGAAGGACGTCCCGGTGGTCCACGGCGGGTCGGCGACGGGCGCCGAGTGGGCGAGCTTCAAGCGCGCTGGCGTTCTCCAGCCAGCCGGCAAGGTCTACCCGACGCCGAAGCCGTACTCGACGGACCCGGACGCTCCGAAGGTCAAGGTGATCCCCGAGTCGGAGTGGACCGCTGACCAGCGCACGGTCGCGGTCTACATCCGCCGACTGGCGCCGCGCCTCCTCGAAGGCGACGGAGTCGAGGTCCGCCTCGTGGACACGACGAACGACTTCGCGGCCGCCTACCGCGACGGCGAGCTGGACCTGAACTGCCGGGTCCTGGCCGACAGGTGGGAGCCCATGGCCCACTCCGATCGCGACGCACTCGACTGGCTGAACGAGCTCATCATCCATGAGTTCGGGCACCACTACAGCAGCGACCACCTGTCCGAGTCCTATCACGACGCTCTGTGCAAGCTCGGCGCGCGGTTCCTGCGACTCTGGATGGACGGCCGGGCGCCCGAGGTCTGCATGGGGAACGCGAGTGCGGCCGCGAAGACCGAGAGCGCTGGCACGAGCGAACCCGTCGTCAGCGGGTCGTGGAAGCCCGGCTGCGACGGCGGCTACTGAGAAGACGAGAAGAGGGGGAGACACGATGAGGATCAAGAACCCACTGGACGTCCTGGCCCCGATCAAGGGGCGCACCCAGCCCAGGCACTGCGACGTGGCCGGCTGCACCGAGTCCACGCGCGAGGGCAAGCCGTACTGCCCGGACCACGTCGACCACAACCCGTACGTGCAGGAGCTCATCGCCAAGCTCGACGAGCGCGACGAGCAGGACGAGCGCGTGCGCCGGCGCGGCCACAAGGTCGTCGACATGGACAGCGTGACGGTCGCCGAGATCCTGCTGCACCTCCAGCTCCATGGCGACCGCACCGAGGAGCGCTTGGTCCGCGAACTGAACCTCGACGTCGAGGTCATCCAGCCCTACCTCCGTGCGCTCGCCAAGCGCGGCCTGGTCACGTTCGGTCGCACGCGGCGTGGCTCCACCCTCCTGAAGCTGACGGGCCAGACCCAGCCGCTGATCCCTGCCGAGAGCAAGCCGCTCAGCGACGAGGTCGAGGTGCACGCGCTGACCATGCCGGCACCCATGACGATCGCGCGTTCGAGCGCCTAGAAACACCAGGCCGGGCGCCAGCGGCTCATCCCCGCTTCCCCCTTTCCCCTCGGGTCGCCGCTGGCGCCCGGCCGCTTACAGGAGACCGCCACCATGGCCGACAAGACCGGAACGAGCCGCAGGCTCTACATGCGCCGCAGGCGCGATGTGGAGGACCGCGACGGCTGGACGACCAGGTCGCACGCCGGCGGCGACTCGATCGCCCTCACCGGCCGCGTTGGTCCGTGGCACGGGTCCATGATCGAGGTTCTGGTCGAGCTCGACGGCGAGTGGCTCGACTCGCTGGCCAGGGCGCGCGCCGTCTGCACGGGCTCCGTGCGCTCGGCCGGGCACTGCGAGTGGCACATGGACCACCCGAAGAACGGGCCGTGCGAGGGCGAGCACCAGATCGGCAAGACGCCGGTCGTCGCCGACGAGGTGTCGGAGGAGTTCCGCCGCTGGCGTGAGGGGCTGCCAGGCGGTCTCGGGCCGGAAGTCGAGGGCATGTTGCTCTCGTGCTGGCAGGTGTCGCGCGGTGTCGCGTTGCGCGACTGCCTCGAGTCCGTCAAGGCCGCCGCATCGAAGGTGGACGGCGAGCTGTCCAAGCTCGACAAGATCAGCGCCGCGATCGCCGAAGCGCGCGGCGAGACCAAGGAGTGACGATGACCGCGAAGAAGAGTGACGACGCGAAGCTCGCGCACGCCGCCGCGCAGGTCGGCGCCGAGCACGAGAAGCTCTCGGACGCGATCTCCAGCGAGGTCGCCGAGAAGGCGCGACTCCTCGAGCGCGTGGTCGAGCTCGTCGCCCCGGCCAGGGAGGCGATCTCGAGCAAGATCGACACGACGAGCTCCTTCCGCGGCCTCAAGGTCGCGACGCACGCCGGGAAGAGCCTCTGGCTCCTGTCGGCGCGCTACCAGCAGATGCCGTACGACTTCATGACCGATCACCGCGTGCGTCCTGGCATCGGCCTCGAGTGGCGCGACGCGCAGGAGATCGCCGGCGAGAGCCTCTGGAAGATCGACGAGATCGTCCGCTCGATCGCGACGGCCGTCGACTCGCACCTCGGCAAGCGCGAGCCAAGGACCGCCGACACGCTCGAGCGCGTCAAGAAGCTCCGCGCCGTCGCTGATCTCCTGGAGGGCATGTGACCTCCGCCGCCGTCGTCCAGTGCACCGCTCCGCGCGATGTCCCTCGGTGCGAGTGCAAGAGGCCCAAGCGCTGCTCCGTGCGCTGCGGGCGGTGCCACAGGTGCGACCGCATGGAGCGTCTGTCGACTGCCGGGAGGCCGAGAGCCAAGAAGAAGGCGAAGACCGCCAAGAAGAAGACGGTCATCAAGCCCGCGGTCAAGACCCCGACGTGGGGCGAGCTGCGCTCCATGGCCGGCGAGGTCGCCAGGTGCATCGAGAAGCTCTCAGGCCGCGCCTTCCCGATGGACTCCGTGCGCGGCGCGCGTGAGCACCTGAGCGGCGAGTCCTTCTACACCCTCGCGTTCCTCCAGAGCATCAGCGAGTCCGACGCCGACCAGCAGCCGATCATGGAGACGACATGAGGACGCCCGCCTACGACCGCGTCGTCCTCCGCGACCGCCTACTGCACCTGGCTGCTGGACGCAAGGTCGACCCAAGCCCGGTGATCGAGCACCGCTGGAAGAAACCCGGCAGGCCCCTCGCGCACTGGCGCAAGACGTCGTGCTCGTGCTGCGAGATCGAGCTCCCGTGGAGCTTGCTCCACGAGTGCGGACGCTGCGGCCTCGTCCCGCACACCGTGCGCGTCCGGCCTCGGGGCGGCCTGAGCCTGAGCTGCCGCGAGTGCAAGCGCCGCGACGCCAGGAAGCGCGAGGTCCCGCTCAAGGTGTCGCGTCGTGCGTCACGCCGGTACCAGGCCAGGCTGCGTGCGGCGCGCAAGGCGATGCGTGGAGCGGCGACATGACCAACGAGAAGGAGCGGGTCGCCGCAGCGGCGATCGACGCTGAGGTCGTCGCGGAGCATCTCGCGGAGCTGAAGGCGATCACCGAGAGGCTCGACGTGATCTCGGGGAACCACGAACTTCCGTGCCTCGTCTCGAACCTGGCGCGCTTCGCGGCCTACGACCTGCGTGAGTCCGAGAGGCACTTCGACGAGCTCCTGAAGGTGCTCGAGAAGGCGAAGGGGAAGGGGGTGCCATGGGACGTCTGAGCGACGAGATCGCGAAGATCATGTCGGCGCTCAAGGCGATCTCTTGCGAGGTCTGCAAGGCGTCCATGGGCTACGTCGAGGGAGACGATGCTCCGGCGGCCTACTGCTCGGACAAGTGCGTCAAGGCCCAGGCGAGGCAGAACGCGTCATGAGCGTCCGCAAGCGGCCGTGCTCCGACTGCCCGTTCAGGCGCGAAGGACACATCCCGCTTGCGCCGTTCGACGCGAGTCAGGTCGCGACGTTCGTCGAGAGGTCTGCCCAGCACGCGTTCGCGTGCCACGCGTCGAAGCGGCTGGACTGCGCCGGCGCGGTGCTCTACCGGGAGAACGTCGAGAGACCAGGAACGCACAAGACGATCTTCGACAGCGAGGAGGAGATCGTGGCCGCCAACAAGGGGAACAAGCGCGAGAGCGCGGGATGGGCGACATGGGGAGTGACGACGTGACCGAGAAGAAGGCCAAGGGCAAGAGGGGCGCGAAAGGGAGCGCCTTCGCGATCTACTTCACCGACGTGGCCGGCGAGCACGTCCTCCTCGCGAGCGGCTCGTTCTGCCTGATCTCCGACCTCGAGCCTGGGTTCGAGGACGGGACGTTCGAGGTCGAGAAGGACACGCGAACCGCGATCACGGCGTGCGTGCGTCGGGCCATGGACGAGCTGTTCGTCTTCCCGGTCTCGCGCGCCACCCTCGAGCGCCTGGTCGCGCTCAAGTCGAAGGTGAGTTCGTGACGAAGAAGAGGAAGGACGCGGAGTTGGCGACGCAGATCGTCATGGCCGGCGCGACTGGCAAGCTCGACACCGACGCCATGGGCGCCATGCTCTCGGTGCTCGGCGGAGCGCCGCTCCTCAGGCCGACGGTCGACCCGGTCACCGGCACGCAGGAGATCCACGAGTCGCTCGACGCGAACGGTCAGGTTCTCGTCGCCGGTGGGGTCTACCTGCTCGACGGCAAGCGGGTCAAGGTCCTGCGCGAGGCGTTCGGCGCTGGCAACGCGCTCGACACCTACTACCGCGTCTTCTACCTCGACCAGGAGTTCCGCGAGCGCTTCATCGTGGCCGACGCGCGTGGGTCGGTCTTCGGCAAGCGCACCTACAGCACGCGCCTCACTCCGGCGCCCAGGGACTGAGGACAGACATGGCGACGAAGATGGTCAGGATCGGCGACTTCGTGACCGATTCCATGATGCAGCAGATCCGCGCGATCGGCCCCGACGCCCGTCGGCTCGAGGCCGAGGTGGTGCGCCCAAACATGGCCGAGATCGACAGGAAGCTCGGTCAGAAGAACGACCCGACCTTCATCGCCTACATGCTCGTCTTCGCGATCAACGAGGCGTCGAAGTGACCCGCGCGATCGAGGAGTTCTCCACCACGGAGCTGGAGGACGAGCTCCAGCGCCGCGCCAAGATCGCCAAGAAGGGGCTCTGCTCCTACTGCGGCCGCAAGCGCACCGAGCCCGCCTGCCGCTTCACGAGCCGTCACACGGACAAGACCCCGCTCCCGGGGAAGCAGATCGGCGACACGCTCTACACGTTCACCGGCGCGTTCTGCGAGGGCGCGCTGGCCTACTTCGCGCGCCGTCCGTACGACAACCCCTACGACCAGGACGACGACCAGGACGACGACGATCGCCACCAGGAGTGGGAGGACGGCAACGCCTCGGCGAGCGCCGGCGAGATCACCAGGGACGAGATCACGGCGGCCGCGAAGGTCGCGAAGGCGAGGAAGGCATGACCGAGACCGAGTACCTCGGCGAGACGCCGGTGACGGACCTGACCGGGACCCCCTACGAGGGGTTCGGGGCCGTGGAGTGGGCGCTCGACTACATCGACAGCTACGCCCAGATCGACGGCGAGCACCACAAGCAGTGGACCCTCGATCAGGTGGCCCGCATCCTCACGGGTTCGCCGGTGACCGTGGAGCTGGCCTCCTGGAGCAACGGCCAGCAGGAGTACCGGACCGACGTCGGTGAGCCGACCGACTACTACCGAGCCTGGGTCGACAACTGGAACGCCGGGCGCAGGAGCGTCCGGTCCGGCGAGAGCGCGGCGCTGCCGTGGCTCGCGCTCGAGTTCATGCTGATCCACGGCCGGTCGGTCGGCGACGGGTGGCGCACGCTCGACACCCGCTCCTCGAACGTCCTTCTCCACAGGTACAGCGAGCACAAGCAGTGGATGCTCGACTGCGTCGCCAAGATCCTCCACGGCACGCCGGTTCTGTCGCTCGAGCGCGCTTTCCTCGGCGAGCCGACGGCCAGCTACCTCGCCTGGGTCGAGGCGCACAAGGGCGAGGAGGACGAGGACGGCGAGCGCATGTACGGCTACGAGGAGGGTGCGCCGCTGTCGGACCTCGCCGAGACGCCGCGTGGGGTCTACGACGCAGGGATCGCGCCGTGAAGCGCCGGACGAAGAGAAAGGGCAGGAAGGGCGACAACCGCGCAGCTCTGGCCGAGCTCGAGGCGAGCCTCAAGCACAGCGAGGAGGCCGTCGAGTGGCTACGCGCGAAGGTCTACGACGACTTCGCGAAGTTCTCGTCGATGCCCAAGGCCGGGTCGCTCTGGAAGAAGCACCCGAGCTTCAAGACGCAGGACGAGCCGGACTGGACGTGGACCTACGTCTTCATGGCCTGGGGCGACCCGACGCTGGAGCCGTCCAAGCAGTACGCCGTCCTCCAGCGCCGGTCGACCGAGAAGCCGCGCGAGATGCTCCGTCGGGCCGTCGAGTTCCGCACCTTCGTCGTTGAGTACGTCAAGAAGAAGCCCGCGAGGAAGTCGGCGTGACTACCATGCACCAGTGCTCGGCGTGCGCCGAGACGTCCGCCGAGAACGCGCGGCTCCGCGCCGAGCTCGAGGCGGCAAGGAAGCTCAGCGGCCAGCTCTCGGACGTCGTCGCCAAGACGCCCAGCATGGGGCCGAACACGGCCATGATCCTGGGAGCCGCGCTGTCGGGCGGCGACACCGAGGCCATGGCCCGCAGGCTGGCCGGCGAGCCCGAGGTGCAGCCGAAGAAGGCCAGGCCGCGCATCCAGTACGAGGTGACCAAGGAGGGCCTCGAGAAGATCGACCTCATGGTCGAGCAGGCCGGCCTCGAGTCTCGCCACGATCTCATCGAGGAGGCCCTCGCGCTCTACGCGTGGGCCGTCGAACAAACCGCCGCCGGCGCCGACGTGATCTCGCGCGACCCGAAGGACGCGAGCCACGTCACGAAGTTCCTGACCAAGGGCCTCGGCTTCGTCGAGAGGCGCCGCAAGACCACCTAAGCCGCGATGTCGCACCATGAGTGTATTCATCACGGAGTGACTTCTTCAGGAAGGGCCGCACGGCCCTCTGACCAAAGACCCAGGATCACCGCCCTGCGACTCAGACGGTGGATCCAAAGCAGACGAGTCGCGGAGGTTCGACATGGAAACGCCGAAGAACAAGTGGGAGGGCACGATCGACCCGCTCGTCGTGCGCCTCAAGCTGGACGTCAAGACGGTCACCGAGAAGATCATCGCCGCCAAGCTCGTCGAGGCCGCCGACGACAGCGGCGCCGACGTCCTCATGGACGACACCGCGATCGACATCGCGGACTTCCGCGCCGCCTTCCCCGACGCCGCCAAGGGCACGCTGAACCTGGCGATCAAGGAGATCCGCGCCAAGGCCGCCAAGCCCGAGTCCACCCCCGCGGCGGTCGTCACGCCCACCGTCCTCCCGGCGACTCCGTCGATCGGCGTCGCGTTCGTCATCCCGGACGTTCCCGAGGGCTCGGCGTTCCTCGATGTCCTCTCGACCTCGAAGAGCCTCACGGTCGACGTCGTCTCGATCCGCGCCGCCCTGGAGGCCCTCTTCGCCGACAGCCGCGCCCTCGGCGAGATCCCGGAGCGCCTGGCGAAGGCCATGGAGACGCACGCGGACACCGTCGAGGAGCCCGTCGGCGACGCGTTCCTGGACGTCCTCAAGTTCGTGCGCGAGCGGCGCTACGCCGACATCGCCGTCGACGGCAAGCTCGTGACCAAGGAGCGCAAGAAGGTCGTGCTCGACCGCCTGCGCGAGCTCCCGCACGCCGTCTACCAGTTCCACCAGACCCTCGTCGCCTGGAACGAGCAGCTCAAGAGCAACCGCTCGAGCAACCCCTTCGGCGTCCTCCAGGGCGGTGCCGCCGCGATGTACCCGCCCACCGACGAGGTCATCGCCGCCGCCGATGGTGTCGTCGGGTGCCTGCGCAAGGCGTTCGGCGGCCTCGGCGTCATGGTCGCCAAGGCCATGGCCTACGAGGGCCTCAAGATCAAGGAGACCCTCGAGCGCTCGGAGCTGCCGGCGCTCGTCGGCGCGCCCAACCGCGAGATCATGCTGAAGCAGCTCGGGATCGACATCACGAACGCGGACGTGCGCGCCGAGAAGAACGTCGCTCGCTACGTGATCTTCGTGGCGACGGTGATCCCGAAGGACATGCCCGGCGGCCAGGAGGGCCAGGTGCTCGAGTCGCTCTACAACCTCGGGCAGCAGATCCTCCCCTGGATGACCGGCGGCCAGGCCTCGAGCGGCTTCACCCCCGGCAACGGCGGCACGGTCAACGTCAGCGCCGGCGGCGGTCGCAAGCGCGATGGCTGGCGGACCCCGGTCGACCCGCACCCCGTCGGTCGCGGCGCCGCCGACTACTAACCCACCACCAGGCGGGCGGGCGTGACCCGCCCGGCCGCCGGAACAAAGTCAGGAGAGACCCATGAGTGCAGGTTCCTACGAGTCCTACTCCGAGCGGATGCGCGACGTCTCACGCGAGGCGCGTCTCTACTCGGACCCCAACGCCGACGCCGGCGAGCGCCGTGCGGCCGAGCTCAGCCGCGGCCGCCGCATGAGGGGCGCCAGCGACAAGGCCAGCGCCGAGCCTCCGCGCGCCCATGCCAAGGCGCTGGAGCCGATCCGCCACCGGATCGACTCGAGCAAGGCGAAGAACACGATCACGACCCCGCCCAAGGCCGCCGCCGAAGCGCACATCGTCCTGATCGACAACTCCGGTTCCAACCGGCAGATCGCCAACGCGCTCAAGAGCAGCGCCGGCTACCTCCACGCCGTCTGCGGGCAGATCGCCGGCGACGCGACGGTCGCCTTGATCTTCTTCAGCGACCACTGCGACGGTGGTCGCATCTTCCAGGAGGCGGACTACACCCTGCCCGGCAAGGACGGCGAGAGCGTCCTGCGTGCGTCGATCGACCAGATCGAGGGCGCGGGCGGCGGCGACGAGCCCGAGGCGATCGAATGTGCTCTGTTCAAGGCGTGCGAGCTCGACTTCGGCCACCTCGCGAAGGGGAAGCGGTTCCTCTACCTCGTCACCGACCAGGTCGCCCACGGCATGGGCTACAACGGCGCCGACGACGGTTGCCCGGACCAGAAGGACTGGCGCAAGGCGCTCAAGAAGGTCCAGGAGACCTTCGGCTCCTTCCAGGTCGTGGCGAGCGGCCAGGACAAGGAGACCTTCGCGCTCCAGAAGCAGTTCATCGCGAAGGACCGGCTCCAGTACGACCTCCTGGACCTCGCGACCGGCAGGCTGACGCACGACGAGCGCTGCCGGCTCGTGACCAACGCGCTGCTGCTCTTCATCGCCCGCAACCGCGGTCACCAGAGCGTGAGCACCTTCCTCATGGCCCTCGTCGAGAAGTGGCTCGCCGAACCGCAGTACGGCTCCGAGACGCTGCCCAGGGCCAAGCGGCAGATCGAGGACTTCGCGCAGTACCTCGAGATCAGCGAGGGCAAGAGGACCGAGCTCCTCGAGCAGGTCTTCGCGGGCGTCGGCTAGTGGGCACGCCACAGGGAGAGGCGTTCAGCAAGGCGATCGAGGTGCTGAAGCCCGAGAACACCGAGACGGCACTGGAGATCGCCAGGGTCGTGTTCAACGCGCCTCCAGCGGACGTGAAGCACGAGCACTCGTGGACGTCCGACAGCGGCCGTCCGATCTGCAAGTGCGGGACGGCCTACTGCCCGCAGATGCCGCCGATTCCGCCGCCGCCGCGCGCGAGTCACCAGCTCACCTGGGTGACGAACAACGGCCGACGGATCTGCACCTGCGGCAAGGGCAACTGCCCGTGGGAGAGGTGATCGCCATGGACCGAGCGAACGAGATCGTCGCGCTGCTGGCCGCCATGAAGCGGCGCGGCTACGTCGACGGTGCCGCCGTCTCGGTCCTGGCGTCCCTTGCCGACGAGGACCCCGCGACGCGCGGCTTCTCGGACGAGACTCTGATCTTCGCTCACATGTCTCTGTTCTCCGGCGACCCTGAGCACCTTCCGCTGGCGATCGGGCTAGCGGACCGCGCGGGTCGCCCCGACCTCCTGGAGCTCCTCCTGGAGATCGAGGACAACTACCGCGAGCCAGAGGTCGACACGCCGCTCTACCGTCCAGAGAACGTGGACGAGCGGTTCCGTGAGCACTGCCGTCGTCGCGGCATCACGATCCTCCGCCAGCTCCAAGCAAAGGTCGACGGGCGAGAGTCGCGCCGCTCCGTCTTCCTCGCCCTCGACGCCGACGGCCTGGTCAAGGTGTTCAAGGAGCTCAGGCCGTCCTGGGCGAGCAGGCTCGGCCTCATCGACGACGAGAGCGAGCTCTACGAACGCCTCGGCTCCGTGCCTGGGCTGCCGCACTACTACGGGACGACCGTGATCGACGACGACCTGACCTTCCTGCGCATGGGTGTCTGCTACGGGCGTGGGCTCGAGGACCTCGGCGCGCCGCTCGAGCGCGAAGAGGCTGACTACGTCGTCGGTCGGCTCGCCGGCGTTCTGGCGAAGCTGCACGCCGCCGGGGTCGTCTACAACGACCTGCGACTCTCCAACGTCAAGGTCGACTGCGACCAGGTCCACTTGCTGGACATCGGCGACGCGCAGTTCCTCGACGAGGACGGCGAGGTCGCCACCTACGTCCACGGCTCGCGGCACGTCGCGCCGGAGGTGGTCTTGCGCCACAAGGCGCAGCCAGCATCCGACGTCTTCCAGCTCGGCGTCGTCTACTTCGAGCTCCTGGCAGGGCGCCACCCGTTCAGCGACGGCCTGCCGAACGAAGAGGACCACGACCTGTCGAGGCTCCGCGACTGCCTCGCGAACGTCATGCTGCCTGCATCGGATCGCGACTCGGATCTGCTGGCGCGCATGCTCGACGCCGTTCCCGCCCGACGCCCTAGCGCAGTCGAGATCGCCGAGAAGCTGGGCGGTCGTCCGCCTCGAGCGCGCGTGCGACGCGCGCCGGTCGAGGCCAACGGCACGGTGCTGTTCCCGGCCAGGATCGGCATCCCACACCGCGGGCACGTCGACTTCATCGCCAGGCTCATGGAGCTCGGGTACGACGTCCTGGTCGAACTCGGCGCCTCCTACGTCCTCACCCCACTCGACCCGCTGCCGAAGTGGATGGTTCTGAAGATGATCGGGCGCTCGCTCGAGATCCGCGGGCTGGACACGAAGCGCGTCAGCTTCGCGTGCGCCCCGCTGTTCGATGGACTCGAGCGGGCCGGCCTTCACTACGAGCTCATGCCCGGCGTCGAGAGGGTGGTCGCCGTGGCCTCGGGCAACAAGGAGGTCCACGATCTCTTCGCTGGTCGCTGGCCGATCATCGACCAGGCCGCGCTCTTCGCGATCGAGGGCGAGAAGTACGAGACGCGGTCGTGGGGCGCCAGGCTGCGCGAAGCCGTTCAGCTTGGAGACCGGTCCGTCTTCGATGAGCTCATCGCGCCGGGTGCCGAGGAGATCATGAACCTGGACGAGATGCGGTCTTACTACTCGCGTCGGCCGGCGGCTCTTCCGCTCGTCGCTGATCGCGGACGCGCGATCGCGGTGCTGCGCGACAAGGCCGATACGACGCTTGTCAGGCAGAGGGTCAGCGCCTACAGCACGCCGGAGGACGTGATCGTCCAGGGCATTGGCGCTACCTTCGTCAGCCGCTTCGACAGGCACAGCGTCGTGCGCAGCGAAGTCGGGACCTTCGCGCTCGTGTTCGAGGGCACGGCGCTCGAGGGGCCGAACCTCTCGATCAACTACAGACTGGAGAACGCAGCGTGACCACGACCGCGACCAGGAGCAAGACGGCAGAGCAGCGCGCCGCGCTCGGAACGCGCCTCGCGATCGAGGTACCGTGCGAGGCATGCAACTGCGAGGGCCACTACCACGACCCGTCGTGGATCGAGTTCGGCCAGCAGCTCGAGAAGGCCGAGATCCAGGCCGAGACGGAACTCGGCGTCGGGCGCTACGAGAAGCGCTCGGAGGTCATGACGCTCGCAGACGCGATCCTGCGCGAGAAGGGCATCCTCGAGCCGTCGGGGCCGGAGCAGCCAGCCTGCGGCGAGTGCGAGGGCAAGGGTCGCATCACGAAGGACGTCACGATCCACGACCTGGCCAGGATGATCGACCAGGCCAACGGCCTGTGCGGCGCCTGTCGCCTGCCGAGCGGTGGGATCCACGTCTGCACGGGACGCGGAGGTCGGTCGTGAATGGCGACTGGCGCCGGCTCCCGAGCGGCCTCTGGGTGAAGGCCTGGGACGTCCCGGAGGGCACTCCGATGCCAGCGCTCATTCACCATGCGCTGCGCGACTTCGTCGATCGAGTGGTCGCGCCGCTCGACGCCCTGCATCAGCACTGCGAGGAAGGCCGCTGCCTCGTCCGCGAGCAGCACGGCAAGGCCGACCAGAACTAGCGATGACC
>CAZFMF010000061.1:12094-17320 GCA_964519985.1 uncultured Pseudobdellovibrionaceae bacterium
CCTGAGAGCGCTCGAGCGCGACGCCGCCGTCACCGACGATCCGTCGGTCGAGGCCAGGCTGCTGGCGGCCAGGCTGCGCGCGGGCGACCTGCTGCCTGACGCCGTGGCGCTCGCCGCCACGCTAGGGCACCCCGCGGCGCTCCTCGTCGACCAGCGCCAGGTTCTCGCCATGCCGGACGGCATCTTCGACACCGAGCTCCACAAGCTCATCACGGAGACGGTCAAGACCAGGCGGCGGACGGTTGCGGCCTGGATCATCGCAGCGGTCCACGAGATCAGGCTGTCGGTGAGCGTCGACCCCGGTCAGGCTGGCGCCAATCCTGTCGTGTACGTCGGCTACAGGCTCGACGCCGACGGCCGACTGCAACACGTCATCGAGCTCCTTCGCTGGACCGCCAACGAGCTCACGGAGTGGAGGAACCACGGAGCCCTGAAGTGGTGTCCAGGCAGAACACGCGGGTGCAATCACCGTGCGCTCGCCGGCTCTGACATCCACGAACACGTCCGTGTCTGCGAGCGTGCGCACCAGGCACGTCGCGTCGCCGGCAGGCCGGTAGAGCCGGACGTCGGCATCCCGCACGTCCTGCGTGGCGGATCGCACTCGATGAAGATGAGGGACGTCACGCGGCGTCTCGCCGAGATCGACGGCACGCGAGAGGCGATCGCGTGGCGTCGCATGAAGCTGGCGCAGCTCGTCCTCGGCGCCGAGGAGAGCACGGTGGGCCTCGGATTCAAGGCGCAAGTGGTCAGGAGGGGGTCGTGATGGTCTTCAACTTCGAGTGCGAGCACAACGACGTCCTCTACGACGTGGACGCCGAAACCAAGCAGGTCGGACACGACAAGCTCGAGGTCATCCTGATCGAGGTCAGGGCGGTCAACGAGAACGATGAGGACGGACAGGGCTTCGTCATGGTCGACATGAAGGACGTCACCGGCGACCTCCGCGAGGCGCTCATGTCGGCGGCCAACGACGAGCTGATGCAGCAGGCCGAGCCCGACGCTCCTCGCGTGTTCGACGACCGTTGACAACCTCCTACCGGCTGGTATAGACTCACGCCACGTCGGGGAAACCCGGCCCAGGACAGGATAGGACAGGAAGCACCCCATGAAGAGCCACGCGCTCTGCGGCACCGCCGCGGCGATGTCGGACACGCCGGCTACGCTCGCACACACGACCGGGAGGTCCTGTGCCCAGGCGTAGCGCGAAGGCGACGAAGGCCGCGAAGCCCGTCAAGAAGACGGCGCCGAAGAAGCCGCGCTTCCCGGTCCCCGCGACCAACGGCGGACGCACCGTCGCGCTCGAGGCCCTCGCCTGGCGTCGGGCGAACAAGCCGACGCAGATCGACAACTCGCGACTCTACGCTGGCAGCCCGATGCACTACTACTGCCGCGACTGCGGCTGGGAGTCGGACGTCCTCCCTGAGAGCCACACGTCCAAGCCCAAGAAGCTCTGCCGCGAGTGCATCGCGCTCCAGAGGTCAGGCTTCCTCGGGCACCACGGGAAGACCACGAGGGGCCTGCCGTGCAGCGAGACGTTCCGCGAGATGCTCTACGCGGTCCACAACGTGGGCAAGAACGCCGAGAGCACCGCTGGCAGTGACGCCGCCCTCGCCGTCACGAGCGGGATCTACGGCTGGCTCGAGACCGCGATCGCGCTCGAGCAAGACGAGACCAAGCGCCAGGAGATGGTGGACGGCGTCGTCACGGCCGTGCGTCTCCTGGCCGAGACGACGTGCGCGAAGGCGCCCGAGGACTACGCGATCAGCGAGACCAAGCGTGGCCTCGCTGGCGATCGCCACGAGGACTACGGCGCGACGCTTGAACTCCCCAGCCAGGAGCACGAGACGCCACGCAGGACGAGCGGCCAGTGAGCCAGGTCGAGGAGGACGTCGAGGACCGGAAGGTCTCGCAGGCGAACCCGCACCCGTGCGCCGCGTGTCCGTGGCGCACGGAGAACCACGGCAAGCGGCACGCTGAGGGCTGGTACACGGAGAAGAACCGGCGGCGCCTGTGGTCAAAGCTCCGGCGTGGCGACAGCATGACCTGCCACCCCACCGACCCGCGCATGGGCAGCGAGTCGGAGACGACGCACGAGTGCGCCGGCGGGCTCGTGCTCCAGCAGCGCGAGGTGAAGAAGTTCGAGGCCGCCTGCCTGGCCTCGAAGAACACGGGTCTCAAGGACTACCTGCGCAGCAATCCCGGCGGCATGACGAAGGTCGGTCTCCTCCGGGTGGTCGAGCGTGCCTTCAGCGGCCTCTTTGGTCGCCGGAGCATGCCGGCGCTGGACCTCAACGAGCCGGTCTCACACCCCGGCCTGGAGTGGCCGCTGTGATCGTCGTCCTGAGTTTCCGCCGCGAGTACCGTGTCGTTCACCACGGCGACTGGCACGCCAGCGCCGCCAACGACAGCGACTTCGCGAGCAAGCTCGTCAAGACCGAGGACACGGCGGTCGAGTTCATCGTCTCGCGGCTGCGCGAGGACCCGCGTGCGTCGTACTCGCACGTCCTGCTCACGTCGTGGGACGGTCTCACCGGCTTCGCGGGCGAGGGAATCGACTTCGCCTGCGCCACCCAGGATCACTCCTGGAAGTGGAACGACAGGCAGTCGATCCGCGCCCCGTACCCGGATCGGCCGGACCCGAGCGACCCGCGATACGACGAACTGATCGGCGCCGAGCTCGAAGCCGATGCGCTGGGCGACAGGATCAGGGCGGCCGTCGCCGCGAAGCTCCAGGCCGGTCCGCCGGCGAAGGCCCGTCAGTGACGAAGAGCCAGAAGACCGCGAAGAAGACCAGGAAGAAGCCGGGCGTGGGCGGCTACGTCTGGCGCGGCGACTGCGGCAGGCCGCTCCCGTGCTACTGCGCCTGCCCGCACGGCAAGCGAGTCGGCAAGCTGCCGCCCGGCCTCCACCACCACAGCTCCGACGCCTGTCCGCCAACGCCGGTGCGCCTCAAGAAGGGATCGAGCAAGTGAAGTCGATCAACGAGCCACACAAGCCGAACTGCGGCTACCTCTGCTCGGGCAACCCGCCGGCTCTGCCATGCGACTGCGGCGCCGTCACGCAGCCTCGCCTCGAGCTCTCGCTCGGCCACGACGGGGTCGCGCTGATCCTCCGTGGTCTGGGGCGCCTCGACACCGACGACGGTCGCAAGGTCGACGAGCTCGGCCTGAAGGCCGAGCTGACGAAGTTCCTCGAGATCGGCAGCACCTCGACGGTCGAGCGTCAGCTCCGCGATCTGCTGGCGAAGAAGAACATGACCTCGAAGCTCGACGACGAGCACCCGCTGCCGTTCTCGGACGTGCTGATGGTGATCCGCCGGGCGCTCGCGACCGACCTGACGCCGGAGCCAAACGAGAAGCCCGAGGACGCGCAGCTCGGGATCAAGTGCTTCGGTCGCTTTGACGACACGCGCGGGGTCCACCACGTCATCGCGCTGGCCGTCGCCGACGCGAACAAGGTCACGGTCGGGATCGTCCGCGCCGCCACTCGCTGGGCCGAGCCCGAGAGCGGCTGGCCGGGCGAGCTCGCGATGCGCTCGAACCGCTGGTCCGAGCACCGTCAGCGCTACCTCGCCTGGGCCGGCAAGAAGGCCGACGACAGGATCACCTTCGCCCGGAAGGACGTCGAGGCGTTCGCCGCGATCCCAAGGATGCTTGCGCGCGTCGAAGGGACCACGACATGAGCACGGCCGTGGACCAGAACGCCAGGGACCGCATCGACGACGTCATCTTGCTCTGCAAGCGGAACTTCACCGTCCAGGGCGTCCTGACGCTCGTTGCCTTCCTCACCTTGACGGCCGTCGGCGCCCAGCTCTCCTCGCTCGCCGGTCGCGTGAAGGCGCTCGAGGACAAGTCCGTGCCCATGGAGACGCCACGATGAAGCCCACGACCCTCCTGGTCGCGGACCTGTTCTGCGGGGCTGGCGGCAGCTCGACCGGGTGCCGGCGGGCGCTCATGAAGCTCGGCATCGACATGAAGCTGGTCGCGGTCAACCACTGGCCCGTCGCGATCGAGACGCACAGCAAGAACCACCCAGACGCGCGCCACTACTGCATCAACCTGGACGCCGCGCGGCCGAGCGACATCGTGCCCGAGGGTCGCCTCGACCTGCTCATGGCCAGCCCGGAGTGCACGCACCACAGCCGCGCCCGCGGCGGCAAGCCGATCAACGACCAGTCGCGCATGAGCGCCTGGCACGTCGTGCGGTGGTGCACGGAACTGCGCGTTCGCTGCGTCATCGTCGAGAACGTGCCGGAGTTCATGGACTGGGGTCCGCTCGACAAGCGGACCGGCAAGCCGCTCAAGAAGCGCAAGGGCGAGTTCTTCATGGCCTGGGTCGGGGCCATGGAGGCAATCGGCTTCAAGTGCAAGTGGACGGTCCTCAACGCGGCCGACTACGGGGACGCGACCACCAGGCAGCGGTTCTTCCTGATCGCTCGCTCGGACGTCTCCAGCAAGGACGAGATCCAGTTCCCGGAGCCGACCCACTCGCAGGACGGCGAGAACGGCCTCAAGCCGTGGAAGGCCGCCCGCGAGATCATCGACTGGTCGCTCCGCGGCAAGAGCATCTTCCGTCGCAAGCGGCCGCTCTCCGAGAAGACGCTCTCGAGGATCTACATCGGAGCGATCAAGTTCGGCTGGCCGGAGCCGTTCCTGGAAGTGCTGCGGCGCTACATGACCTCGCTCGGCTACACGGTGCCTGTCCTCGCTGTTCGCAAGGGCGGCAAGCGCGCCGGGTCGTTCGTGATCGCGAACCGCATGAACAACGTCGGCAAGGACCCGGAGCTGGACCCGATTCCGGGGCTGACGACCGCGCCCGGCGGCGGGATCTACAAGGTCGACCCCACGCTCGTTGTGCTCCGCCAGAACGCCGACATGCGCGACCTCGCGCGGCCGGCGCCGACGATCTGCGCCGGCGGCGAGCACCTCGCCCTGGCGACCCCTCTGATCGTGCGCTCGGACATGCACAAGAGCAACGCGCACTGCTCGCGGACCGTCAACGAGCCGCTGGCGACCAACACGACTGGCAACGGCCTTGGCATGGTGCGGCCCTCGCTGATCCTCCCGCAGAACGGCACGAACAGGACGCGCTCGGTCGACGAGCCGGCGCCCGTGTTCACGACCACCAGCCGCGGGGTCGGCTTCGTCACGCCAGTCACGCACCGCGATCGGTCCGATCGCACGCGCTCGACCTACGAGCCGCTGCCGACGATCACCGGCGCGCAGC
>CAZFMF010000062.1:0-17237 GCA_964519985.1 uncultured Pseudobdellovibrionaceae bacterium
CAAAACCGTATGGTCCACGATCGGGCACGCGCTGAGGTCGAGTAGGACGTGAGCGTCGTTGGTCGCTTCCAATTGCTTTTGGAAAGACAGGAAGTTCGTAAAGGTCAGTGGCGAATTCAATTTCAGAACACGTCGTGCCCCTTGCTTCGATTCCGCGATCCGCGCTTTAAACAAACTGCTCGGGGTCGTGCCGCGCGCAAAATTGAGGATCATTTCCAGCGCGATCCCGGCCGCCACGCCGATCAAGAGATCGGAAGCGATCGTCACCACAAAAGTCAGCATGAACGCCGAGAAATGATCCAATCCGATTTCCGCGGTGTGGAAGAACTGGGTCGGATGCGCGAGGCGAAAACCGACTGAGATCAGCACCGCCGCCAGTGCCGCCAGAGGGATCTCGTGCAAGAGGTGCGGAAAAAGCACCAAAAAACTCAGGATGAATACGCCATGAAAGAAACAGGACCAAGGGCTCTTCGCGCCGTTGCGAATATTGGCCGAACTGCGAACGATCTCAGCAATGATCGGCATACCGCCAATCAAACCGCAAAGAGAGTTGCAGATCCCTTTGCTCCACAGTTCGCGATCCAAATTCGACGTACGGCGCTTCGGATCTATCCGATCGACCGCATTTGCCGTTAGCAAAGATTCGATACTCGCCACTAGCGCCAGCATGATGATGTAGCGCCAGGAGGTCGCCGAAAATACTTCGCTGAAATCCGGGAAAATGATGGCGCTGGCGAGGTTGTCGGGCAAATTGAGCAGAAGCTTCGGCCCGACTTCAAATTGCAGCGCATGGGAGGTAACCAGGTGCGTGTGGTCGAAATCAAAAAGCTGGCCCATGAACAAGCCGACCACCGCAACGACGAAGGCAGCCGGCACGAAACGGGTCCAAGCGCCCTTGAAGCTGCCCAGGCCGATGATGATGATGAAGCCGACGGCGGCAATCAGCGCGACCTCGGGATTTAGCGCCATCACGCTTTGGGGGATTTCTTTGATGAGTCCCACGATTTCTTTCGAGTGAGGGGCGACGCCCAGTGCCACATGAATCTGTTTGGCCATGATGATGACGCCGATGGCCGTCAGCATCCCGTGAATGACCGAGCCGGGGACCGCCGTTCCCAGTTTGCCCAGTCGCAGCAAACCCATTCCAATTTGGAGAATTCCGGCCACGAAGGCCGCGGCCAACATACGCTTAAAACCGAGGGTGGGATTGCCGGCGCCCAAATCCTGCACCGCACCGATCACGATGACGATGAGCCCCGCGGCCGGTCCGTTGATCGTAAGAAACGATCCGCCGAGAAAGGCCCCCACAATGCCGCCGACAATCGCGGCGAGGATTCCCGCGGTCGGCGGACATCCCGACGCTAAGGCAATCCCCACCGAGAGCGGTAGCGCGATCAGAAAGATGGTGAAACCAGCAATAAGATCAGACGTCGCATTCAGACGCAGGTCTTTAAACATCAAATCGCCCCCAATCCCATTCCTGAGATGGTAACGGCGGGGGCTAAGGTTCGAATGAAAAGGGAATTAAAAAGAATTAATCCTATAAAGCGGACTCATGGAATCCGCGACTGTTGCGAATCTCTCCAATCTCTGCATTTCTGACGGAAATGCGGCCTGTATTCGCTTGGCATGCACCGTGCAAACTCAAGCAGACAACGAAAGGACGAAAAATGAAATCACTGACCCGATTTGGAACGTATGGATTTCTGAGTGCACTTCTCGCGGCGCAAATCGGTCTTGCACCGAGTTTGAACGCCGACGATGCCGCTACCAAAGTCGATCGCGCGAAAGTCGATGCCAAGAAATCAGCGCGGGCGTTTAAACGCGACGTAAAAAAGGGCGCGCGTAAAGCTACCGGCCAAGACAACGCGTACGATGACGCGAAAGATGAAGTGAAAGACGCCGGAAAGAACTTGAAGGACGAAGCCGAACATCAAGCCGAAAAGCTCGATTAACTCGGAACTAACTAATCAATAGGAGGCAATATGAACAACGAACACGTTAAGGGAACTGTCAATCAAGCCAAAGGCCGTGTGAAAGAAGAAGTGGGCCACCTGACCGGAAACCACTCGATGGCCGGAGAAGGCGTCATCGATCGGGTGAAAGGTAAGATCCAACAAGGCATGGGCGACCTGAAAGACGCGATCAAAAAAGGCGTCGATACGGTGCTAAGCCACGACAAGAAAAAGGCCAGCTAACCGTCTTGAAGAAATCTCGCAGCGCTAGGCGCTGCGAGGTTGCTTCGGCCGGCGGGCCTCGCAACGACCGTCGCCTTGGACCCTACTTACGGGACCAACGACGGTTTTCCCCTTCTTGATAGGTAACCCCACCCTTTTCCGCCGTACGCGGCGGAGTTCCGCACGCGCAGAGGAAGAGGATACCTGACAGTATCCAAATAAGTCGCTTCACAGATAATGACTTCGGCAGAAACGCCCCAAATCTTTATAGGTACCTTTTATCTAAACGGGATCGTCGTGGTACCGAATCACGGGCTCGGCCTTGGGTTTGGGCGGGAGCTTCGTAAGCAGCAGCGCCGAGAAATGGCCATAAAGTACATCGCGCACGAGCGCCGTTTCGAAACCCGCCGCCTTGGCAACGGCGACGAGGTCGGCGGTCGGTGCAAACTTCGTTTCGGTCTCTAAGAACATTCGGCGATTCACTTCCACGAAGAGCGCTAGGTCATGTTCGTTGGCGGCCGAGCGGTTGAAAGCCGCACTCTTGGCGATGCGATGGATCCAAAGGCGCAGAACACTCTGCTTCTGCAAGCTGGGCTTAGGTTCCACCAAAAGAAGCCGACCGCCGGGTTTCAAACTCTGGCCGAAACGGGCCAGCAAGGCGACTTTGTCCTCATCGTTCTCGAGCAGCATTAAAAGACCGTGCACAATGGCACCGTCCGCCGAAGGCAGTTTCGCTTCGGGAGCAAACGGATCCATGCTTTTGGCCACCAACGGGCCACCGGGGGGGAAAAAATTTTTGAAGAGCCGTTTGGTGGCGATGATCCCGCGCGGATTTGCATCGAGGGCCACTGGCTTGCGTTCCGGACCCGCCACCGAAAGCGCCGCGAGCAACGTGCCGCTCCCCGCGGTCCAATCCGCAATCGTGCCGTCGACCGGTAAACAGGTATTGGCGAGCTGCATCAAAGACTGGTAGCCGTCGGTAAACGGCATGATGGTGTTCCAAGTGCGACGCAGGTACACATCCCAGAAAAGGGAGCCGCCCACTCCACCCAGGCGATCCATGGCGCGTTTCACTTCTTTGCGCGCCCGTTTGTCGTAGAAAACCGCATCGACAATTTCTTCCGCCCGGTCCGGAGTGACTTCCTTGGTACGATAGAGAAAATCGCTGCGCCAACGGGCCGTCTTCGTACGGCGCAAAAGCTCGTCTAAAGCGCTCAAAATGGAGATCAGGCGGCGATTGCGCAAAGCCGTGCGGGTATATTCCCGGGTCGCTTCGGCCACAAATTTTAGAGGGTTCAGCACGCGTCGTCTCCGCCCCCTTTCATGCAAACCGGGCCAAGCCTGGCTGGGCTGAAAAATCAGAGCAAAGTGACAGTTTTTGTCACGGCACGGACGCTATTCGCTGATGATGGGGAGCTTGGCCAGGGGTCCGGGCTTACCGATGTAGAGCTGCGGATCGCCCTTTTTCTTTTCTTGAACCACCGGCGCGCTAATGTACTCATCGCTTTCCCCCGACAGGGAATTATCGCGCGTTATCGTGCACCCACCGGTGATCCGATCAATGTAAAGGCGCTCACCCTCCAGTCGCACCAGAAACTCGGTGTCGGTTTCCACGGTGATCGTAATCGCCAAGATGCGCTTGCTGGTGGTGGAAGTCAGCTTCAGTGCCGTAGGCTCGCCGGACAGAAGCGATTCCACTTGATCGCGCGGCACTCTCACTTTTACCGCATTGAACTCTCCTTCGAGAATCGCGTCGTACTCTTTGCCGGTGGCATCGGGAAGCAGGGCCAGCGTTCGGAACACGACCATCAAACCCGCCTTGGCATCCTCCTGCGGAAAGAGAACGGATTTGCCCCGACCCCATTTCAACGTTCCCAGAAGTTCGACGGTTTCCTTGTCCTTCGTCTTTCCGCCGGGAAAAACCCGAAGAAAGGGAGGTTTCTGCGTCTCCGCGGCCAAGATCTGAAAACTGAGATCGTCGCCCCATTTATAAGCGGGCGCTTCGACCGAAGGGGATTGCGCAAACGCGCTCACGGCAAAGACCAAACTGAGGCAGAAGAAAGTTTTCATGCCGTACCCTACGCCGCTTTCGGCAAACCAAGCAAGTACTGCATCGCTCCCGGATATCCGGTTTTTTTCAATCCCCCCACTTCCCATTGGTAGTCGGGCGCATGCAGATCGCGAATCAGCTCTTGGAGATCACGGCTGGTATAGGTCCGTGCGTTGGAAACCGCGCCATCCCAAGCGATCAGCAACGGCAGGATGGGAATCACGTAAGTAAAAATGATCTGACCCACACTCAAAGGCCGCACGAACGGAGTCAGAAGCAAAGCGGAAATCACGCCAAATGGAATCGCTAGCCACCAAAGAAAAATCGGGGGCGAGTTGTCACTGATTTCTAGAATCACCAACGGCTGCTTTTTCTGAAAAGCGTCCCCGAGGATCCGCTTCGCCACGTCGGGCGGCATATGGTGCAGACTGCAGATCATCGTGCGCACACCGGTCATTTCCCGTCCCACATCGCCGGCATCCACCGGAGTCATTTGGTAACGCACCCCCGTCCCTACCTGCGCATTGATCCGCGCGGCCGCCGTGAGGTTGGGGTAAAGATCAGTCAAGGTCACTTGCAATTGAGAGAGCCCGTGTTCGGTCCGTAGGCGTTGCGCAATATCCAACATCGGCCCACTCCCCCCGGAACAAAGATCCACAATCTTTTGCGTCTTGCCTACCTGGCAGGCCCGCGCAATCAAAGGCGCAAACATTCCGCTCGTCTTCAGCAAGCGGTGGAACGTGACCAGATACAGCGTCATCATTTGACGCAACCGGTGGGGGAACCACTGAAAATCTTCGAATTCGAAAAGGTGAATGCGCTTCATCCACCCATTCTACCAAAGCCGGTGCGTTAAGCGACCTTGCGTCGTTCCGATTCCGTCAGCATCCCGTGCTTTGCGTGGAGGAAGTCCATTCGCATTTCCTCTAGTTCTTGCGACTTGAAGGCGCGACGCATCTTCCGAAACATCTCGTCTTCTTCCTCCTCGACATGGTGTTCGACGACTTCTTTCAAAACCGTAAGCGTCGCCATCCATCTTTCTTCATCGATTTCGGTGTTATCTAGCTTCTCAAGCAAATAGGTCACCACCGCGTGCTCTTCCACGCTTTCGAATGCAATCTCCCGGGTGGGATCTTTCTCTTTCAATCGCGGGTAAATCACCGCCTCTTCCGCATCGGCATGGGCGGTCAGTTCCGAACGCAGCTCCTCATAGAGCGACTCACATTCCATTTCGGAATCGGCGCTCTCGATCTTTTTAAAAAGCCCTTCTACCGTTCGGTGATCCTTCTTAATGACGGCAAAGATATCCTGCCGGCGAGAGGTCAATTTGCGGTGCGAAGCCTTACGAGCGATTTTCTTGGCGGTCATGTGTTTCTCCTTATTCCTTCCGGATAAGCTTTTGCAGAACACATGCCACTGGCGACCGACCGAGTTACGTTTCCAAATAGTCGAGGTCGGCGGTAAAGGTTTCGCGCAAAGACGCCGCACAAAACAAGGCAATGAGGGTAACCACGACGAGAATCGCTTGTGCCGCGCCCACAAACCCCCAGTTTTCTTTAAGCGTTTTGAGCGTCAGGGTCATGGGGATCACCATGCCCCGCACGAAGTTTGGAATACTCGTCGCGACGGTCGCCCGTAAGTTCGTTCCGAACTGCTCCGCTGAGCTCGTAATGAAAACCGCCCAATAGCCCGCAAAAAGCCCCACGAAGGTGTAGAGAACATACACATAGGTGAGCGAACGACCCGCGGCGTGCAACAAAGCAAAACTGCCAATTGCCGTCAAAACGATATAGAGCGACATCGCTTTGCGCCGGGATCGCATCCACTGACTGGTCAGCCCCGTCAGCAAATCGCCGGCAATGTACCCGATGTAAGCATAGAATACCGCGTTCCCCGCGGTCAGCGTTTCGCCGAATCCAAGATTTTTCCCCAGCTCCGGAGCGAAGGTCACCAGCACACCAAGAACGAAATAAATGGGTACGCCGGCGAGCAGACAATATACGAAACGCTTTAGCCGTTCCGGTTTGGCCCAGAGCAGGGTCAGATCCCCGCGGCGAATATCCCCCCGAGATTTTAGTTGCTCGAACATTGTGGATTCTCGCACCGCCCAGCGCAGCGCGAGCAGCGCAAATCCCATCAGCCCCGCGACGACGTAAGCGGTTCGCCACGCCATATACTGGGTGACAATCGAGGCGACCAAGGCTCCCGCCACTCCCACGGTGGCAATAATCGTGGTGCCGATACCGCGTTTTTCTCGCGGCAGGATCTCGGAAACGAGTGTGACACCCGCGCCCAATTCCCCGGCCAAACCAATGCCCGCCGCAAATCGGAAGGCCGCGTACATCGGTACACTCGTCACTAGCGCATTGAGCAAATTCGCAATCGAATAGAGTAAGATCGAACCAAAGAGCACCGACAGTCGCCCGCGCTTATCGCCCCAAACGCCGAACAACACCCCGCCGATCAGCATCCCGGCCATCTGGGAGTTGAGTAGAAAGATACCCTCGCTCAGCAACGCGTCCCCCTGAAGGCCCAAGTCCTTCAGACTTACCGTACGAACAATGCTGAAAAGCAAGATGTCAAAAACATCCACGAAGTATCCGAGCGCCGCGACACCCACGACGATCCACGGGTAATAAGCCGATTGGGTTTTCATTCGTCCGTCCTAAAGCAATGGACTCAACAAACGCGCGGTCCGGGTGGCCACTCGCTTTATGAGTTTGGGATTTTCAAACTCCAGTAGGTCTGAAGGTTCCGATTGATCAAAGTCTTTTTGCAACATCTCCGCCACTCGATGATTGAAATTCTTGTCCACCACGATAAGCGTTTCCTCGAAGTTCAAGGCAAACGAACGCGGATCGCAATTGGCGGTGGAAACCGCCGCAAAAGTATCGTCGGTAAGAAAAGTTTTTTGGTGGTTGAACCCCGTCATGTACCAACCCACCTTCACTCCCGCCCGCACCGCGTCCTCGACGTAAGTGTAGGCGGCGTAGTCGGTGATCGCATTGTCCGACCGGCCCGCCACCACTAGGCGGGTGTCCACCCCCCGCAAAACGGCGAGATGTAGCGCTTCTTGCATCTGCGGATTCGGGATGAAGTAGGGGGTCGCAATCCAAACCCGCTTTTTTGCGCTATTCACGGCGTGTACGTACATTGCACTGCAGGTTTCAAACGCGTCCGCCGGACCCGCGGCCAAAAAAAGCGCGGCCGCATCCCCGAACCAATCCGCCTTCCAATCGAGCCGCGGCAATTCGGACGTTGTCCAATACCAATCTTCCAGAAACGCCATTTGGGCCTGAAGTACGGCCGGCCCCTGAATACGAGCATGCGTGTCCCGCCAGTGCCCCATTTTCGGATCCAACCCAAGGTATTCGTCGCCGACATTGTGGCCGCCGATAAAGGCGGTGTGTCCGTCCACGATCACCATCTTGCGGTGATTGCGGAAATTCGCCTGAATCCGGGCGCGCAAACTCTTGGTCGAAAGAAACGGCCGACAGTCAATGCCCTCAGCCTGCATCCGCCGGTAGAACTTCTTCTTCGTTTCGTGTGAACCAATCGAATCATAAAGCACGTACACTTTCACGCCGCGCCGGCGCGCGCCGGTGAGTTTGTGAAAAAGTTTTTCACCCAGAGCATCGCCGCGCAGAATGTAGAACTGCAGCAGAATATAGTGTTCCGCCGTATCCAGGGCCGCGAAGATCGATTCGAAGGTGGCGTGGCCGTCGATTAGCAACTCCAGTTGATTGCCCTTCAAAAAGGGCAGCGACGCTAGTTTTTCGTAGACCTCTGCCCCCTCGGGCAGCTCGGCGATGGGGACGCGCAAGTCGGGCAGCTGACTGCGGAGGTAGTTCACCGTTTTGCGAGCCTGATCGTCGTCAATGCGGCGGGCCCGGACATACCCTTTGAACCGGTCGAAGCCAAAAAGCAGATAAACCGGCAACGCCACGATCGGATAACTCAAAAGGGAAACGGCCCAAGCTGTCGCGCCCTGGGCGGTGCGCGTGTTCACAATCGCCACGACCGCGGCCGCCATGCCGATTACGCGAACGACAATTTCTATGACCAGTTGGGGTTTCAAGGGTCGCACCTATACCGAACGGGTGGAGTATTTACAATGCTGGCCTTCATTCTTGACCCCGGATTGGGTATAAAGTGCATTCGGGAGTGGAAAAATGGGAACGTCATGGAAACAAGCTGGTCATCGGGAAAATGCTGCCAAACGCGGCGCCATTATCAGCAAGCTCTGCAAGGAAATTATCGTCGCCGCCAAATCGGGTGATCCGGACCCGGCGAACAATGCCAAGCTCCGAACCGCGGTGGAAGCCGCTCGAAAGGCCTCCGTCCCCCGCGATAATATTGAACGCGCGATCAAAAAAGGCGCGGGTTTATTGGAGCCCGTGAACTACGAACTGATCACGTTCGAAGGGTTTACCCCGCATAAGGTTCCCTGCATTGTGGAATGCCTCACCGACAATCGCAACCGCACTTCCCAAGATATCCGCACCCTTTTCCGTAAGGGCAGCTTGGGCGCGGTGGGTTCGGTGTCCTATATGTTCCACCACACGGGGATGGTCGAAGCGCACAAACCGGGCAATACCACCGACCTCGAAGAAGTCGCCATCGAAGTGGGGGCCCAAGAAGTGGAGAAGACCGAGGATGGGGGACGCTTCCTTTGCGAAAAAACCGACCTGGTGGCCGTTACCAAGGCCCTAGGCGATGCCGGGTGGCAGGTCAGCGCCTCGGAGTTCGTCTACCTCGCTAAAGACCCGCTCGAGGTCACTCCCGAAGTGAAGAAGGAAGTTACTGAATTTCTTACTGAAGTTGACGACAATGACGACGTTCACCGCATTTTTACGGCTATGAAGTAAATGCCGATAAGGAGAGATGACTTGGAAATCCCTCCTATTTTGGGGCGGCCTATTTTACCTGGGCTGGCAGTATACCCACCCGCCCGCGGTGCGGTATCCCGCGTCCCTTGAATTGGACGGGGAGCCGGTGCAGTGGGCCGGCGGTGGGGGCCAAGCCTGGAATCATGAGGGCGTTTCCTATACCGCGCTCACCACGTTTGAGATCGAAGCCCTGGTTTTAGGTACGGAACGCTACCGCTACGACGAACTCGCGAAAATCGCCCCGGTCGACTTCCTGCTCGGTTGGGGTCCGGTCGCCAAACTCGAAAACCTCGAACGCCTTCGTTTCAACCAGTACGGTCGCTGGGGCCACGTCGAGTGGGAGAATCCGCCGCCGATTCCGTCCGAAGTCATTTTTTCTCACGCCGCCAATATGCACATGATTCCCTCCACCCCGGAAATCAAAGTGGCTTTGCTGGCGGTGGAGCCCGCACAGGTCGTAAAGATCTCCGGAAAACTGGTGAAGTTCACGGCGGCCGGCGGCCTCGCCAAACAGAGCTCGCTGACCCGTACCGATCGGGATGCGGGCGCGTGTGAGATTGTATGGGTAGAAAAGATCGAGACCTCGTCACCGGCACCGGTGGTAAAATCCTTCCGCAGATGGGCCGATACACAGCTTTCGCAATTCTCTCGTCTTTTCTCGTTGCCGCAATAGCACTCGCCGTTCCGGCGAAGGAATGGCAATACTACGCGCGCCGATTGACCGGATACGAAGAGCCCACCCGCACCGCTTCACTGCGCGCACTCAAACAAATCAAAACGATCGCGGCGGACGTTGCGGCCGCGCTGGAAGGTCCGGATCGGTATCTCGCGCTGGACGTGATCGCCACCCTGGATTTGCAAGGCACTTTGCCGGCGCTGTTTCGCGCAAGCGATCGCGATGAAGACGGAGTCGTCTACTTGGCCATCAATGCCCTCATCACTTCCGACAACGTTCAGGAGATTACCGAGTTCTATGACCAACGTTTGGGCCGAGCGAACTGGAAGGCCCTGTCCGTGCCCTCGTTCGTCGCTATCCTCGATGTGTTGGGAAGACTCGGCCACCACCTGCCGGAAAAGCAGGTGAACGAGTATGCGCAAAATGCCGATCCGGACATCCGTTCGGCGGCGCTCTACTACGCCCGCTTGATTTCCAAACGCGATCGCAAAATCGCCTACGCCGATGCCATTGCCCGTGGACTCAAAGACCCAGCGGAAAGCTTGCGAATCCAGACGCGCCTTTTTCTGCGGGAAATCTGTAAGCGGGGGGCGACGACGGTGCGCCCGCCCTTGTGCGAAGAGGTCCGCGCATGATCGGGCGACGCCGATGGGTCGCGGCTTTCTTAGGCGTGGCGGTCGCCCTGATTGCGGTTTGGACGGCGCGTACGCTGTCCTTGGGCAAGCTCAAACCCTTCCCCGAACCTACCCTTCTGCGTCCCACGGAAAAAGCTCCCGAGAACCCGTCGCCCGACGCAGTCTGCCGGCGCGCTTACGACCGTTTCTACCGCGCGGATACCATCGATATCCGGGTGATCTTCGGTTACAAGGACGTGCGCCCTGCCCGCTTCGTCGGCGATCGTTACGAAGCTTTGATTTTCACTCGCTACCTTTTGGCGCGCTGCATACCGGGTTGGCACGCCTGCGGCTTCGAACGTGATACGAAAGATCCCGAGCTCTTTCGCAAGACGATTGCGGGTCCCGATAACCGGCCGCGCAATGTGGCGGTCCGTGTGACGCACAGCTCCGCCGGTCCCGACGATCGGGAGAATCGTGCCGATGGGTTCCAAAAATGGCGCACCGCGAATGCGTCGAAAATGTTCTTCGAGGGAATTGAGAAGGCGGATGTGGTTTTTTACAACGGCCATTCTCGCGACGGTGGGGGACCCGATTTCGCGCCACCGCATCTCACCGCCAACGAGCATGTGGATTATACGTGGTACACGACCCACCGGCCCGGCTTTGAAAAACTAAGGGAGGCCTTGGCGAAGGATGGGGCCCGGGTCCGCTTGCTAGGGCTGTTCTCCTGCGCCTCGCGGGCGCATTTCACCCGCGAGATATGGCAGGCCAAACCCGAGATGGCGACGATTACAAGCGAGCGACTGATTTACTATTCTGACGCGTTGCAGGCCCAATTGGGGGCGCTCTCCGCGCTGCTGGGGCGGGAATGTGAAACCGGCTTCGGCCACGCTCTACGAGCGCACCCCGAAGCCGGTAATTCAAGGCTCTATGGATTCTTTCGGGCGAATTAACGACCCTGGCCGCTCGAAGCGCTGCCCAAGTTCGCCGACGCGACCGGAGCCGCCGTCGTGTCACTACCGGTCGAACCGCTGATCGCCGGTTCGTCCGTACGGGCTTCTTTCGAGCTGCAGCTGATCGCCGTGCCCAAAACCAACGCCATTGCCAAAACCAAACTAAGCTTCTTCATCTGTTTTTCTCCTAAGCTGCCTCGACAGAAACGGACTTAGCCAAAAAGCCGATCCCCAGGGCCTTATTAAAACCAATGCACAGTAGGTGCCAGCGCGAATCCGGAAGTGACAATTCTCGCTGCCCAGGCTGAAAAATGGGCGCATTCTTCCAGTCATCATAGCGCCGGATTGTGGCTGAATTGTGCCGCATTCTGTCAATTTTCTAAACGATGGTAAACCTTCAGAAGGACGGGTTCCTTGGGTTCCGTGTGACTTAAACTCGCCAGATTCTCGGCTTGAACGGTGAAACCGGCGTGCCGCCCGAAAATCACTAACCGTTCCCAGTACGATCGGTTCGGATCCAGAAACACCGCCCTCCCGCCCGGCGCCAAGACCGTCTTTAGAAAGCCAATCAGCGCCGCCGCTTGGTACTTTTCGTAGAGGATGTCGCTGCCGACGATCCAATCGAATTGCTCGCCGACGATGCTAGGCGCGCGCCAGTCTTGTTGCCGGTAGCGGATAGCGTTGCCAGGATTGAGCTGAAGATTGCGATGAAAAAAGGCTCCGACGTCGGGATGCGAATCCGTCGCGGTCACTTGCGCGCCAAGGTAAGCCGCGGCGAAACTCGGTAGCGCTAAACCACACCCTAGCTCCAAAACCGTTTTGCCGCGGAATTCGGCTTCGCCCCGTTCGAGGATCCATCGCGCCAGAATCCGGGCCGACGGCCAAACCGTGCCAAAGTAGGGACAAAACTCCTCAAGCAGGGTGGGACTTCCGAGTGCTTCCAGCTCCGAAAACATCCCATCGATGGCCTGATTCAAATCGGAAATACACTCCAGCCGCAGCCGAAGTGTTCCCACGACTTCCTCCACCTCATGCACGTGATAGCGCAGAAGTCCCCCCGCCCCAGACCATTCTAGCCCGCGGTTAGGCGGGCCACTAGGAAAGAACTGCGGATCACTTTGGCTCCAGTGTCAATCGGAACCCCTTACACCCATATTTTTCGGGAAAGAAAACCGCCTTGAATTCAAATGGTTGGGCTAGCCGGCTCCCGACCCCACTTCCGTTTTGTTTAGAAGCAGTGTAAATGACCGGCATGCCGGGTAACGCCGAAAACCCCTTTCCTACCGCAACACGAGCTAGTCAAACACGATTTGAGGAATTCTTGTCTCATTTGGCCCGAATGGCCGGAGGCGAAACGACTCTCCGCCTCCCCTTAAGCGGGAGCGGAGACGAGATGGACGCTCTCGCCCGGGGTATCAACGTCCTAGCCGAAGCCCTTACCTTCGCGAATGCACGCATCGCGAAGGAGCGCGAAGCCGCTAACCGCGCCAACCAGGCCAAGAGCGTTTTCCTCGCGAATATGAGCCACGAGATCCGTACCCCGTTGACCGGTATTCTGGGTTTCGTGGAGTTGCTGACCGCCGACGATATTACGCCCGAGGAACGCACCGAGTTTCTCCAGCGGATGCGCGGGAACTGCCAATCGTTGCACAAACTGATCAACGGGATCTTAGAGCTCTCCAAAGTGGAATCCGGTGAGATCACCTTGGAGCGCCTTCCGATCTCCTTGCGCGAAAAAATCGCCGATGTCGCCGACGGTTTAGAACTGCAAGCGGTCGGCAAAGGCATTTCCCTTCGCACCTTCCTCGATCCGGAATTACCCCTGGAACTAGAAACCGACCCCCTGCGCCTCTGGCAGGTACTCAACAACATCATCGGCAATGCGATCAAGTTTAGCGGCCCCGGGAAAATCGAAATCCGCGCGCATCGCCTCGCCGGTTCCGGATTCGTCGCCATCGATGTGTCGGATTCCGGAGTGGGTATCACTGAATCGCAGCGCCGCAATCTTTTCCGACCGTTCGCACAAGGCGACGATTCGATTGGCCGTCGGTTTGGCGGCACCGGTTTGGGTCTCGTCCTTTCGCGTGGGATCTGTCGCGCGTTAGGGGGCGATTTGGAGTTGTTGGACAGCGTCCCCGGTCGGGGTAGCACGTTTCGGATCATCATCCCGATCCACGCGCCGAATGCGCTGGTGGCCAGTCACCTTCCGCCGGTCCGGAGAATCCCGGGACCGATGTTTGCCTCCGACGCGGTTAAGGGCCGGCGCGTCTTGTTGGTGGAAGATGCCGAGGACAATCGCTTGCTGATCTCCACATTCCTGCGCAAGGCCGGCGCGACGGTGGTGGCCTGTGGCGATGGGCAGGATGCGTTGCCCCTGCTCACGCAAAACTTCGACCTGGTCTTAATGGATATCCAGATGCCAGTGATGGATGGATTCCAGACCACGCGCCTCTTGCGCCAACGCGGTTGCGACCTCCCGATTCTGGCCCTCACCGCCCATGCGATGGAGGGCGAACGAGAACGCTGCTTGAGCCAAGGTTTCACCGACTACCTTTCGAAGCCGATTGACTGGAAACTGCTAATCGAAAAAATCCGCGTCCACACCGCCAATCGCCCGCTGCACCCCGTCACCGCCGAACAAGCCGCAGCGTCTTTTCAGATTTAGTCATGAAGGAGTTCAGCATCCAATTTCGTGTCGCGATTGTTCTTGCGGGGTTGTGGTTAGCGCCGAACGGGTATGGCGGAGAACCGACAAAGCGCTCGCTGCTGCTCGAGTGTCCGGCGGCGCTTGAAGTTTTTGCGCATTCGATGAAAGAAATTTTGTTTGAACATAACGGCCTCAAGCGACGTGCTTGGCACTTCGTGACATTGGCTAGCGATGTTTACTGGGAAGACAATGTAAGCGTCCTGCATTTCCTTCAAAACGGCCCCGAGCCGAGGATAAGAAAAACTTCTCATGAACCACTTGGTCTTTTACGGGTCTCGCTTCGCAGAATTGGGCTCGATTTGCCTTCCAACATTCCTGAGCTAGATCCCTCAACAGACGACTTCTCCAGGGTTCCGTCCGAGGCGATTACTTTATTGCTAGCGCAACCCCCGCATAAATTCCTCACCGATCCGTATTACACTTCAAACCCACTTCCTCCTGATACGCATTTTCTAAAGCGGTTCTCGTCTTTGGCCGAGCTAATCCAATTTCTCGGATCCGAAGGTAAGTTGGAAAATGAAAGTGACCGTAACGCGGTCTTGGCCGCGCTGGCGGGGGCTGGACTTTCACCCGAACGCGAGGTTGGCGTTATTGACGCAAAGGCTATCGTAAGAGAGGACTACCCCACCGCTCTCAGACCCCTCGTCGATCTTCAATCGGCCGACCCCGAAACGAAGCTCGCGGCTCCCTTAGAGGTATTGGCTCTTAATTTTAAGCACACTCAGAATCTGAAGGCGGCCGGAATTCAGACATTGCAGGAACTCATTCAACACAAGGATAGTGTCCGGCTGCCGGCGGACGTGCGAAGCGAATGCGATTATAAGCTCAGGTTTCTTGGCCTCATCCCTTAAGCAGCAAGGCCCTATCCCGACCGTGAAAAACTCAGGAGAGGGGGCCAATGCGCCGATAAGCAGGCATGAAGACTCGACTATTTTCGGTGCTGGGTATCCTCACGTTATGCAGCGCAGCAATGAGTAAAGGGATCGACTGGGGTTTGGAGTGTCAGGAAGGGAACAACGTTGCCTGCGTGAAAGTGGCCGAGGGATTTGCCGGCAACTCCAATCGCGGTGGCGCCATTCGCTATTACTCGCGCGCGTGTGATTTGAAACTCGCCCAAGGTTGCGTCGAAGCGGCAACGCTGCTCGAGCGCGAAGGCAAGGCCAACGACGCGCAAATGTTTTTCTCCCGGGCCTGTGATCTCAACGACGCACTCACCTGCGCCTTCCTCGGCAATCGCGCCGATCGCGAAGGCAAACTGGAAGTGGGTCGCAAATTTCATGTCGAAGGTTGCTTGAAAGGCGCCGGCGGTTCCTGTCTTTCCCTCGGGTTTGGGGCCGAGCAATCCGGCGATCCGGGCACCGCCCGCGAGTGGTACGTGAAAGGTTGCGCTTTCAACCACGGGGACAGCTGCAACAATCTAGCGAATATGGAGCGCACGGGCGGCAACAAACCCGAAGCGCATAAGTTTTACTTTCGGGCCTGCGGTCTGCAGTCGGCACCCGGCTGCAATAACCTAGCGGACTCTTTCCGCGAGTTGAACAAACCGCGCGAAGTGCGCCGCTTCTACGCCTTGGCGTGCCAGTACGGGGAATACCTCGGGTGCAATAATTTCGGCGTGGTCGAAGAACTCGCCGGCAATCTCAATGAAGCCAAGAAGTGGTACAAGTTCAGCTGCGAACACGGCGTCGCCTACGGTTGTCGTAATAGCGGCAACGTCGCCCGGCGTGAAGGCAAGAACAAGGAAAGCATCGCCTTGATGACCAAGGCCACGCAGCTCTTCAAGACATCTTGCGCCGCCGGCTCTTCACAGAGCTGCGCCGACCTCCGCGCCATGCAGGACAATTCGACGATCTCGCGGGCTCCCGCGTCTCACCAAAAAAAGAAATAGTCCGTCGTTACTTCGCGTCCCGACACTGCTCATAACTGTTGAAAACCGTTTTCACCGCAAGTCCGAGCTTGGAGGGCGGTTTGTTCGGGTAAAGCACTAGGTACCACTGTTGCCAAGTCGTCGAGGGAAACGCCTGGTAACAGATTTTCTGCTCGGTGACCGACGCAATCACCTTCGGCAAAGCGTTTGCCTCGGCTTCGCATTGAGCCAGAGACTCAAATTTACCGCTAACCAACTGATGTCCACCCACAGTGACGCTCAAGTTGAGAAGTCCGTCCAAACCGCTGAAAAGGCAAAGGTGGTGCACGGGTCTCGGGCCAGAGGTTGCACTCCATCGCCGGACGATTTCATCGCGAAGGGTTTCATCCGCAACCTTGGAAAGGTCCGGGGCTCCAGCAAAAGCGGAAAAATGGATCAGGGCGGCTAAACAACCAAGCAGCACAATCGGCTTCATACATCCTCCTAAAGCCCCGTTGTTGCTGCTTCGGCGGAGGGACGTCAATCGAAAACGCTAGGCGATCAATTCCCGGACGACGACCGAGGCACAGACCAGCCCGAAAGCCCCCGTCACAAACCCGGCGTTGCCCATTACGACATTGCGCTTTTCGCAATTGAAGTAAGGGTTTTCTCCCTGCGGGCAAACGCAGCGAAAACCCTGGCCACCATCGTAGTGCAGTTCCACGGGGTCGGTGTACGGCTCGTCGGAGTAAACGGCGGGAATACCGAAAGGCTCCCCTTCCGCGGGAAAGCCGTGCTTCACGCGTAGTATCTTTCGCACTTCGCGCGCTAACGGATCGACGGTAGTGAACGATAGATCGGCCACCTTGATGCGCGTCGGATCCATTCGCCCGCCCGACCCGGTCGAACACACCACCGGAATGCCCTGCTCACGGCAGTGGATCAAAAGGTGAACCTTCGCCGTCACATTGTCGATCGCATCGACGACAAAATCGGGGCGCTGGGCAAAAATTTCCGCGCAATGTTCGGCATTGTAAAACGTATCGAACCCATTCACTTTCACGGTCGGCGAAATCTGCTTCATCCGCTCGGCCATGATGGAAACCTTGCTCTTGCCGACCAGGCCATTCAGGGCGTGGAGCTGTCGATTGAAGTTGGTAATACAAACGGTATCGAAATCCACGAGCGTGATTTCGCCAACCCCCGAACGAACCACCGACTCCGCCGCCCACGACCCCACGCCCCCCAGCCCCCCCACCATCACATGGGATTTCATCAGGGGCTTCATTTTTTCGTGGCCCCCCAGGCGGCCGCTGCGATCG
>CAZFMF010000063.1:0-17077 GCA_964519985.1 uncultured Pseudobdellovibrionaceae bacterium
ATGTGGACTTCGGGCCAGAGACGTCCGTCGCGCTCTGCGTACTTGACGTACGGGATCTGGGCGTTGTCCTCGCGCTCGAGCGTACCGGTCGTGATGAGGCGGTGCCGCGCCATGTCGCCGACGATCTTGGCGGAATCGGCCCACGGGCGCGTCTGCCCACGTCCGCCGGGAATCGTCGTCGGATCGGCCAGATGGTGGCCCTCGTCGTAGACCATGAGGTGGCTGCCGGCGCCCCACGACTTGAGCTCGTCGACGTAGAACTGGATCGACGGAACTCGTCCCCAGACCGCATTGAGGGCCTGGTACGTTGTGACGATGCCGGCGCAGTTCTTGTCGCTCATGGTCCGAAACGGAGGATCGGACCTCGACACGACGTTGAGGTAGAGGCCACGGCCAAGCTCGCGCATGACCGTGCGGAACTCGTCGGCCACCTGCTCGCGAAGGCTGTCTCGCGGGACAGCCCACAAGATGCCGTTGACGAAGTTCGTGTGATGCAACGCGTCGAAGAACTCGGTCGTCGCCCTGGTCTTGCCGCCGCCGGGCGCTCCGTACATGAGCGTGTGGGTCCGTCGGACATTGCCGTTCGCGATGTCCATGGCGACGTTCCTGCTGTCGACCTGCAACTTGCGCCTCATGGTCGTCCTCTCGTTCTGTCGCGCACTCGCGGTGTTCGTGAAGTCTCTTTCGGTGACCCGCGTCCTGCGCGGGATGGAAGGTGAAGAAGCCGGGTTGTCAATGAGCTGAGCGCCATGCGGCGGAGGCGCTTCGCGGTCAGGCCTTGTCGAGACCGTTCGTGTCCACCCACGTCGTCTCGACGCGGTAAGACCCGAAACGGCGGTGCTCCGGGTGCAGTGAGACCGGCCAGTCCTGACGGAGCTCGCCGCGACCGTCTCCGCGTCCGAGTTCCCGCACCAGGCGCAAGCTCGAGACGCCGTGGCGCGGGCGCTCCCACGGCCACTTCGAGAGCAACTCCTCGCCCGTCTTGTCTCGCGCGAGGCCGCCCTTCACCCACATGGGTCGCCCGGGCAGGCACGCACGACGACCGAGCGAGACGATCCTGGCTGGGGCCAGGAGCCCGCGCTCGATCCTCTCGAGGAGTGCGAGGTCACCCTCTAGCGCCACGAGGAAGTGCGCATCCTGCACGTAGTGCCTGTAGGTCACCACCGTCGGCCGATGCTCCACGAGCAGCGCCGAGTCGCCTGGATCGTCATGGATGTCGAGACGAGCTCGACGCTTCCTGGCCTTCCTCACGACTTCGCCGTCGCTCTCGCCTGCCCTCGGCACGCCACGCACGACGTGGAAGTCGCGCATGACGGAGCCCTCCCTGTCCACGCGGACGGTCATGGACAGGGCCGCGAGATCGCTCACGTCCTCGGTGAGTTCACGCCCGATCGCAAAGCACACGACGCCAGTGATGGCGGACTTCGTGGGCTCCATGCGCGTCGTGAGGATCGTGTGCCTGTGCGAGTCGCCCCACGACTGGAGAGGGGCGGCGCACCTGATGAGGAGCGCCGCCTTGCTCACGACGGCACCTTCGTCTTGGCCTTCGACTTCTTGGCGGCCTTGGCCTCGGCCCACTCCCTGGTCTCGCCGGCCTCGATCTTCTGCCGGACCTTGTCGCAGGCGTCGTAGGTCTGCTGGGCGACGCCCGACAGCTCCGTCCAGACGCCGCGGATCGTCTCGGTCATCTCTGCGATCTCGTTGTCGCCGAGGAACACGAGCGCGCTGGTGGCGGGCGGCTCGGAGGCCGGCTTCGAGAACATGGAGAGCGGCTTGCGGATCACGTCGACGCCCGTGACCATGATGTCGAAGGCCGCGCCGACCGCGAGCTTGACGACGGGGTTCTGCACGTCGAGGCCGAGGCGCTTGATGATCTCGCCCGGGATGATCTTCGAGCGACGCGCCTTCGCCCCGAGGTAGCGCTCGTGGAGCTTGAGGCGCCACGCGCGCTTGAAGCACTGCGACGAGATCCGCAACCGGGTGAAGCCGCCGTACTCGGCGGTCTTCGGCTGGTTCATGTCGTCGCGGTTGAGGCAGGCGACCGGGACGTTCTTGATGATCCACACGTCGATGAAGCGGCCACCGATGCGCTCCTGGTCCGACGAACTCTTGACCGCGGCCGTGGTGAGGCGGTCGACGAGCTCCTTGCGCGACTGGACGGCGTACCGTGAGAGCGCCGGCGCGAGCTCCTGGAGCCGCTCGCTCAGGCAGACCACGGCAGCCGCGTCAGCCTGCGGCGTGAAGGTCTCGCGGTCGTCGCCTGCGTAGTAGCGCGCGAGGTTCTTCCAGTAGCGGTCGAGCGCCGCCACGCCGGTCTCGGCGAGCGACAGGTCGGATCCGGGCTGCACGGCCGGCGGCTTCTCGAACGCGCCGCACAGGTTCGTGGGCGTGCCGTGGAGGGCGGCGCCCACGAAGAACGGCGGCGTCTTGGCGGCCATGGTGGCCTGGCGGGCCGAGGGCTCCGCCTCGACGAGGGAGAGCAGGAGGCACCGGATCGCCTCCGCGAGCTCGTCCTTGCCGACGAGCCGCTCGATCATGTTTACGTCGAACGAGACGTAGGCGTAGATGTCGCCCGACGCGCACTCGTTGCTGCCGATGTGGACGCTCGAGCGGCCGCTCTTGAGATCATCCAGCGCCGTGAAGTAGTCGGACTGGATGGTCACGGCGTTGATGGAAAGCAGGTGGGCCACGGCGACCGAAGAGTCGAGCTGGAACGCCTCGGCCATGTCCTGTGCACTCGCGCCCTCGCCCCCGCCGGCGGCCAGGAACCTGCCGAAGACCAGGTCCAGGGCCCTGGCCGTGGGCTTCCAGCGCCCGGCGAGCAACTCCGCCGCCTTCGTGGTCAGCGGCTTGAGCGCGTCCTTCATCTCCTTCTGGTGCTTCCCGCCCTCGCTGTCTCCGGTGGTCTCGCCACCGTCGAGCGTCTCGTTGCCCTCGAACTCGTTGTCGTTGCCGTCGTCGTTCTCGTGCTTCTTCTTGCCCACGGTGGGCCTCCTTTGTCGTCTGCGCGGCGCTGGGCGCCGCGTTGGTTGTTGATGTGGACCCGCGGTCTCGCGGGATTGATCGGCTGCCAGAAGGCGACCCGAAGTGCTAGTCGTCGTTCTTGGAGAAGCGCCTGGCGCCGCCCCAGAAGGCCCTGGACCAGCGCTGCTGGGCGCGCTTCCTGGGGTCATGCCACTCGCCCAGGTCCTTCAGGACAGCGAGCCAGTCGAGCGAGATGCTGGCCGCGGCGAGCGCCTTGACGATGCGCAAGAGCGGCCCGTGCCACAGGTCGCCGACCGTGTCGCAGGCGATCGCCTGGCGCATCAGCCGCTCGGCCATGTTCTCGTTCTTCTCCGCGAGCGAGGCCATGCCCGAGCCGATCGTCGCCCGACCAATCGTGTCGTGGCAGGCGTAGAGAGTCGCCACAGCGCTCAGGCGCACGATCTCGGCGTCGCGCTTGGCCCCCTCCACGTTCGGAAGGTACGGCGCGACCACGCTCATGACGTCCGGGCTCCAGGGCGTCTTGCCGGCGTGACGACGCAGGGCGGCCTTCTGCTGCGACGACAGCCGGCGCAGCTTGTCCATGAACGCAGCATCGGTGTCGATCGCGACGCCGGACTGACCGTTGGCGATCATGACCACCTCCGCACGCTGACGAGGCCGAATCCGAATGCGCGACAGGTGCCGATCCCTCGAGCGAGCATGCGAGCGAACTCGGTCGGGTCGGTCACCTGAACGGTCCCCGTGAGGCGTCGCGAGAACACGCGGATGAACTCGCCTCGCGAGACACTCGAGTGCTCGGTGGTCGAGTGCTTGGTCATCTCGACGCTGACCCCGGCGAACTCGGTCAGGCCGAGGAACCTGCCGCCGCGGAGGCGCTTGCCGATCCAGTCGTGGATGTTCTCCTCGGCGGTCGAGACCTGGCGCTTCTTGCCGCGCTTGCCGACGAACACACGTCCGTCGCCGGGGGTCTCGATCTCCCAGCCGATCCGAGCGCCGCTGGAAGAGTGGTGGCTCCAGATCCGGCGAGCACCGGCCATGTCGACCGTCTCGCCAGACGCAGCGATCTCGGCCATGGCGGCGCTCCGATCCTCGGTCTTGACCAGCCTCGAGCACGCCTTGTTGGTCACAGGGACGGCCTGAACATGGAAGCCGAGGAGCGCACCAGGCTCGAGGTCCTCCGGCACGAACTCCTTGTTCTGGAACGACTCGACTGACTTGGTCTTGAGCAGCGGTTCCCAGTTCACGTCGTTCGTGGTCTGCACGAGCACAGTCGGCTTCGCGCCTGGCCGCGTCTCGACGCGGAACAGCGCGCGCCCGTGCTCGGTGCGTCCGACGCCGTCGCCCTGGCAGACGAGCCTGTGCATCTCCCATGGGTTCGACAGGGCCATCTGGACGGCAAGCCGACTCGGGTCCAGGACGAGCCTGGCTACGTTCAGTCGGATCTTCTCGACGCTGACGGTCATGCGTTGGTGCCTCCTACATCTCGGTTGGTGTTCTCGCTGGTGGTCTAGACGCCGGACTTCGCGGCGGCGATGAGCGCCCGCGGCGACTTCCCGAACTGGTCCGCGAAGCGGCGGCGCGCCCGCCACGCGATCATGGAGAGTCCCTCGGTCAGGGCCGTCTCGTCACCGCTGCTCATGTAGGCGCCGGCGGCGGCGCGCATCTCGCCAAGCATGGCGATCGCGGCGCCACTCGCTCGGGCGCGCTCCCGGAGCTTCTTCATGGTGCCGGCATCGAGGTCGCGCCCGTTCATCGCCGCGTTGTGGGCGATGGATGACATGGACGCCATGGCCTCCGCGTTCGTCTTGGCGACCCTATCGACGATGACCTTAGCCCGCTTCTCTGCGGTCTCGAGGTCGTCCGGGATGCGCGTCTCGTCGCTGACGATCAGCTTGATGACGGACTTCTTGTGCTCGACGCCGATCAGCCGCAGGCCGACGAAGACATCCGGCTGCGAGCGCAGGCGTGCGTCACCGAACGCCGCGACGAGCGGGAGCGGACGGCGACGGAGCTCATCGCCGCCGGCAATGGCCATGTAGGCCATGAGCCACGGCGGGCTGAACCCGACGCTGAGCGGCATGATCTTGCCGTCCTTGGCAGTGCGGTAGAACCCCCAGGGGTGCCACAGCGCCTCGCGGTCGTCGGCGGTGATCCAGTGCCCTTGGCGGATCTTGGCGATCTTCACGACGGTCTGGCCGCCCTCGGTCTCTGGAATCAGCTTCACGGCTCTGGAGGTCCAGCTCAGGTGATCCATGTAGCCACGGGCGCCGCGGGCGTAGCTCGTCTCCGTGGTCTGCTCGGCTCCCGGGTCGAGCAGGGCGCGCCACTCCCACGTCGGGCCGTCCTCGTCGGTCGCCGACTCGGTTCTGACCTCACGGGAGAGATCGGGAACGAGGAGCTGCGCCGAGAGAGTCTTGTCAAGCGTCGAGCAGATCATCATGTAGCTCGTGACCGCGGAGCACGGAGCGTCCATGAACCACCAAGGCATCGAGTTGCCTCCCTGGACAGCGCACGCCTGCGCGCCGATGAGGGCCGCGGCGGCCTCGGCAGGCTTCATGGGCACGGGGAGCGCGTCCTTGGACCAGTCCATGAGCCTGGCCGCCTTGCCGACGGACTTCACTAGAAGGAGCTTGATCGCCGGGATGTCCTCGGCGCGCGGGTCGAGCTCCGGGACCTGGAGGAACGGGCGCTTCTCGTCGAACAGATCGAAGCGGTGGTGCCACTTCGTGAGGTAGTCGTTGACGCACTTCTTGTCGGACTTCGTCAGGCCACCGGTGATCCTCGCGTGGATGTCGTCCGCGCTCTTGGGTGCCACGGCGCGCTGGAGGATGCAGACGAGTGTGCGGACAACGCCGATCCACGTCTGTGGCGTGGCCGCGATGTCCGTGATGTCATCACTGGTCGCGAACAGCTCGCGCATGCTGACGACGACGTTGTTGCCGTCGCGCTTGGTGACAATGATCCATGGCTCGTCCACGAGGTTGAACGTTGGGCGCTTCACGATGCTTCTCCTCTGCTCGCGGGCGGAGAATACATCGTGCGTCGGACATCATTTCTTCGGAATGCCGTGTCGCGCATCGTGTGGCCGGCAGGCAGAGTCGCATCTCTTTCAGCTATGAAGTGTTGTCGCTAGCGGCCCAGAACGATGTTCGAGCAGGTGGTCTCTCGGTGAACTGCCGAGCCAGAGCCGCTGCGGCAGTGCGCGGATCCGCAAGGTCAGTAGCGCCAACGTCGTGGGCCAAGGTCACTCGGCGATCGAAGTCGCAGGTCCTAGAGCACCAACGGACATCGACAGGATCTGCTGCTTGCGTTACGCTCTGGGTATGAACGAAGTCGCCTATCTCTCCGTGTTTATGAGACCCGACGGGACCTGGACGCGCGCCGGCGTCTACTCGGAGTTCCCGTGCGAGCAGATGGAGGCCGGCGCCTGGGCCATGCTCGCCGCGGTCAAGGGAAGGAACTTCGCCGCCGCCGCGAAGGTCGCCAGGAAGTATGCGAAGCAGCACTTCCCGTGGCTCAAGCTGCCGTCGGTGAAGATGCCGAGGGTCCTGGTCACCTGAGGCGCTACGGCGCTGTCCAGTTCCCGTTGCGCTGACCCTTGGCGACCAGACGCTTGGTGTCGCGCTCGACCAGCTTCAGGGCGCCGGCAAGGTAGCGCTCGACGCAGCCGTCGATCTCGTCCTGGTCGACCGGGAATCGAGCCTCGATCGACGAGGTCAGGACCTTGGCTGCGTCCTCGATCGTGACCGACTTCCGCTGGTCTGACTGGAGCGCGAGGCTGCCGTCGAGGCGGAGACCAACCGGGTAGCCTCTGTTGGACTCGCCGACGAGTGGCATGAACACGGCGTCGGAGAGCCGGTGCTTCTCGAGCACGGCCTTGACCCGGGGCAGCACCCCGCTCTTGGTCACGCGGTCCAGGAACGCAGTCAGGCCCTTCGAGACGCGCTCGAACTCCGTGAGCAACGCGTCGTCGTACGCGACGTTGGCGGACTCGAACTGCTTGATGATGTCGTCGGCCTTCGTGGTCATGCGTCGTCTCCCGTCGGCTCTGGAGTCGGCTTGCGGACGTCGTAGAGCGTGTCCTCGCCATAGCGCTTCGGGTCACGCGTGGAGAGCAGCTCGATCGTGCGCTCGAACGGCGCGGAGCCCTCGTTCGCGCCGAAGGGCATGTCGAGGCGAGAGTCGTTCACGGACCGAACGGTCGGCCACGGAGCGCCAGGGTCTGGCAGCTTCTTGTCGTGCGGCAGCCACGTCCACGGCATGACCGTGGCGACGACCTCGTGGGTCGGGCGCACGAACCGGCCGCGCTCGCGACACCAGCGGCACCACGCGCCGACCCTGAGCACCAGGTCGCCGAGCCACGTCCAGGCCAGCGTGGGCTCGCCGGTGTGCCCACACGGGCACGGCAGCGACTCTGCGCCGACACGGCCGGAGAAGCCGCGCTTCACGGCCGTGTCGTCGATCATGTTCACGAACATGTCGACTTGGTCCGGCGTCGCGTCGCGAGCCGTGCCCAGGATCAGCCCCCACACGAGCTTGATCTCGTCCGCCGAGACAACCTCCAGCGAGACGGCCGCAAACGACATGACGAACAGGAACTCGCGCGGAGTCCTGTCGCCGACTGTCGGCATGGCCGTGACGCCTGAGCCCCAGCGCTTCATGGCCTCGGCGAGCTTCGGCTCGAGCGGAGTGCGGACCGGCGGGGCCTTCTTGAGCGTGCGGGCAGTCATCCGCGCAGCTCCTCGATCCAGAGCTGCTCCATGATCCTGCGGGCTTCACGGTGCGTCGGGGCGTTGATGTACGCCTGGCGCAGCGCGATCCTGTCCGCCTCAGCACGCCTGGCCTGCTCGGCTTCGACGTGGATCTGGGCCAGCCTCGCGCGCTCTCGCTTCGCGAGCCACAGCATGAGGGCTCGCAGCCCGAGGAGCCTCGAGAGGAAGCGGATCACGAGCTCGGCGGGACCTGGAAGTCGTCAGCGCCAGGAGGCGGCGGGGACGGAGGCGACGCGGGCTGCTCCGGCTCGTCGCCGAGGTACTTCTCGAAGGCGCCCTGGAGGCCCATCATGGCCTTCGCGAGGATCGCCGGCCCGTGCTCCTTGGCCTTCGACTTGGCGGCGTCCTTCGCCATGGTCATGGCGATGTGCGTTGGGCAGCGCGCCTGGAGCTTCTTCTGGAGCTGCTCGTCGCAGTCGGCGCACTTGACGGGCGGCCGGACCTCGTCCGCGGCGAGACGCTTGACCTCGGAGCCGAAGGTTCCGATCGCGACCGCGATCTTGCTCTCGGTGAGCGTGCCGGCCTTCTGCGCTGCCACGAGGTTCTCGACGACCATGGCGGCGATCCGCTCGATCTCCTTCGCCGTGTCGCTCACGCGCTCACCTTCGCGGGCCTCGGCGCCGGCCAGCACTTCTCGTTCAGGGCCTTGGCGAGGCCCGTGGACGCGTCGGCCACGAACTGGTCCGTGACGATCGACTGCTTCTCGCGGAACGAGTGCAGGACGCCAGGGACGAGGCCGACCAGCGACACCTGGATGCGCTTCTCGCGCTCGAGGGTGATCGCGAGGGCCTGCTCGTAGATCAGCTTCGCCCACCTGGCGTCAGGCATGGCGGTGTGCGCCTCGACGTCGTTGCGCTCGGGAAGTCCGAGCGCCTTGGCGATGTCCCGCGACTCGTACGGTGCCTTGATCCCGAGCGCGCCAGCCGCGAAGTCGATCACCTCGAACACACGGTAGTCCCAGGCCGGCGTGAAGCCGTTGCGGCGGAGGAGGTTCCTCAGGCGCGACTGGTCGAAGGGGCCGACGTTGTTGCCGGCGATGCGCTTCCCGGTCGTGAGCTCGGCGATCTTGCGTGCGCCTGTCTTGGCGTCCGGCACGCCGTGCTTCCGGTAGCACTCCTCCTTGCGGAGGTAGTAGCGGTTCTTCCTGAGCGCGCCCTCTTCGGCCTTCGTCTCGTCGACGGGGAGCCAGAGCAACGTCTCCGTGCCGTCCTCATCGATGAACGCCGCCTCGAACACCTCGGCGTCTTCGGTGAGACCCAGCGTTTCCAGATCGCAGAAGATCAGCGGAATCATGTGCTCCCCTGTGTTGGCCGGTTATACGGCACGGCACTGACACAGGACCCGAGCCAGATCAGGGACGAACAAGACGCGGTCCGGCGAGCGATCTCTCGTGGATGGAACGAAGCGTCGGCAGCCTCTTCAAGGCCAGTGAGTGCTGCGTGTTGCGCTGGGTTGGCGAGGATTCGATCGAGCCGTGTCGGACGATCGCAGGAGACGAGAGGAGCATCCTCGAGATCGTTCCGCGGAGCGATCCGACGATCCAGTCGGACTCCAGTCCTCTCGTCGGCGTGAGGTCGACGACGATCGCGACGCCATCCGGCCGCGGATCGAACCTGAGCGCGCCCTCGAGCACGACGCCCTGGTACCCGGCGTCCTCCGCACGGCAGATCAACGCGGTGTCGAGGACCTCGACCTGCGGCATGTCACAGCCTCGGGAGGCCAGGGAGCGTGTTGAGCTTGTCGAGCACGGCGCTCCTGGCACTGTCGTTTAGCGGGACGATCTTGCCGCCACGCTTCATCGACAGCGGACCCATCGCGCGCGTGATGCGCGCCCTGAGCGACGAGGTGACCTTGTCGTTCTTGTCGAAGACGAGAACCGGCACGACGCGGCCGCGCACCTTCGCCAGAACGATCGTGGCCGAGACGGAGACGCCGGCGCGCGTCTCGGCCACGATGCGGTTCTCGGAGACGGTGAGCTTCACCAGTCGTCGCTCGTGCTTCCGTCGCCGATGATCTGGTCGAACAGGCCGGACTGTGCGGCAGCGGCCACGACAGGCTCCGGCGGCTTCTCGGCAGGCTTCTCCTGTGGCGGGGTCGCCGACTCAAGCATGATCGGAGCCGGGACAGCCGGCGTCTGGGCGGGGGCCGGATCAGGCTCCTGGGCCACGACGGCGACGGGCGGCTTCGCATTGTCCTCGAGAGGCTTGGTGTCGGGCTGCTGCTGAAGCGCCTTCTGAGTCAGCTCGTGCTTCCGACGGCACGCCATGCACTCGCCGCCACGGCTGCTCCTGCCGCTGCCGCCGCAGGCCACGCAGTCGGGCTGCGCCCACTCGGGCTTCGCGGCCTCGGCCTTGGCCTTGCCGCCCTTCTTGGCAGCCGGCTTCTCAGGCACCGGCACCTCGGCCGGCGGCTCCTTCGGAGCGGAGGCCTGGGCGGGATGCGACGACTCGACAGGCGCCGACGGCGCCGTGTTCGTCGCGACCTCGAGCGCAGGCGCAGAGAGCGTCGTGGCCTCGGGCGCCGTCTCCTGCGTCGGCGGCGCCTCCACGGGCGTCGTCGCAGTGGTCGTCAGCGCCGCGACCGGCTTCTTGGCGTAGAGGGCGTCCTGCTTCACGGCCAGAGCGATCTCTTCCGCGCTCGGCTCGGCGTCGTAGAACGGGTTCGAGAGGCGCTCCACGTCGATCGAGTAGTATCCGCCGTTCGACGCGGTCGACTCGATCGCGGTGCAGACCCGAGCCCGCTCCTCCGTGCCAGGGATCGACTCCGTGAAGTCGTCCACGAGCCCGGACTGGACCTTCCCGATCGAGCAGGCGATGTCGAAGGCGGTCCTGATCTCGAGCGCGGCGCGCTGGAGGCGCTCGTTCGTCAGACGGAGCTTCGCCGCTTCGGCGAGCATCTCGTTGTGCTTCTTGACGAGATCCTCGTGGCGCTTGGTCAGCTCCTCGTTCATCTTCGTGGCCTTCGAGAGCTCGTCGAGACCATCCTGGACGACGATCGGCTCGACCTTGACCTCCTCGATCGGCGGCGCCTCGATCGGCTTCGCCATGGGCAGCCACGACCGCGCCGCCGCGATCGAGGTCCGGCGCATGTCGGTGTACTCGGTCTTGTTCTTGAACGTCAGGCGTGCCTTGTACTCGCCGCCGAAGACCTCGCCGTCGTCGGCGTCCGAGCAGGCCTGGTTGATGACCTTCCGCAGCGTCTTCTTGCCGGTCTCCGCGGCCTTCTCGATGCTCGAGAGCAGGTCGTAGGAGGCCAGGTTCTCGGCCATGGTGCGGTTGCCAGGCGCCATGGTGCCCGTCAGCATCGACTCGTACGACTTGCAGACGCTGCGCCGGTGGCAGCTCATGCACTGTGGCATCCCTGGCGTCTCTGGGAACTTGTCCCAGGTCGTGATGCGGTAGACCACGGCGCGGATGAACGGGAAGAGCCACTCCTCGCGCGAGGGCGAGTGGTGGATCGGCCCCAGACGGACGCCGCGGGACAGGTAGTGCAGCTCGATGTCGACCTGTCGGTCCGGGAAGAGCCTGGACGCCGCGGCGAGGTACATGTTGACCTGCGGGTCGAGCTCGGCCTCGGCGCGGGACATGACGGACCAGCCGGTCTTGTAGTCGACGATCTTGATGCGGCCGTCCGGCATCTCGTCGATACGGTCGATGATGCCGGTCAGCTCGAACGGCTGGAGGATCGACCTGAACTTCGGGCCACCCGAGATCGGCTGCGCGAAGGGTCGCTCGACCTCGATCGTGTGGGCGAAGGAGACCTTCTTCCAGCAGTTCGGAGTCGACAGAAGGCGGGCGGCCGACTCGGCGACCTCGGGCGTGAGGAGCGTCGGGTCCTTCCACGACTGGTCCGGCGGGTCGCGCAGCGCGATCTCGAGGAGCTCGAGCAGCTCCTTCTTCGTGACCTTCTCGCGGTCCGCGAGCGGCTTGCCGATCCGGCGCTTCCCTGCGAGCTCGAGGACCTTGTGCGCGATCTTGCCCGCGTCCGGGATCGCGCTCGGCTCCTGCTTGACTCGGTGCTCCCACTCCCTGCCGTAGAGGTCGGCGTACTGCGCCGGGCACTCGATGTACTTGAGGAGCTTGCTTGGCGAGTACCTCTTCGGCTTCGTCGTCGACATGGCGCCTCTCGTTGCCTGGCCTGTGGATGGAACAGGGGGCGCTCGCGGAGTTCTGGAACGTCCAGTTGACCGGCGGGGGCCTCACCGAGGAGCGCCTGCCGACCACCCAAGCTCCTGCCGAGCGCCCCCTGCTTTGCCGCGTACGGGACTCGAACCCGTGTGCCTGTCCGGCCGACGTCGTGTGGACGTCCGAGCGGTTCCGTCACGCTCTTCACGCGGCTACCGTCGCTGCGACGCTGCGACTAGCCGCCGACGCCGAACGGATCGTTCGGGTCGACCGGCGCCTGCGCCCCGACGGCGGCCGTCTGCGCCGCCGGCTTGGTCTGCGTGGTCGCCGGCTTGGCCGCGCCGGTCGTGGCCGGCTTCGCCGTCGACGCGGGCTTGGCCGTCGAGGCCGGCTTCGCCGCGGCGCCCGCCGGCGCCTTGCTGATCTTGTCGAGGAGGCTCTTCGGCTCCTCGCCCGTCTCGCGGCGGATGACCGTCTCCGAGATCGCCTTGAGCTCCGGCGGCACCGGCGTGAGCTGGTCGACCTCGATCTGCGCGCCGAAGCGCGCCGCGTCCTGCTCGTTCTTGTGCTCGCGGAGCTTCATCGTCGCGACGACCATGCGGCCGAGCGCGTCGCCGTCGTCGAACTCGCCGCCCGCCTCGTCGAACTCGGGGAAGAGCGCGCCGACGTACTGGTTGAAGCGGTTGCCCGCGAGCGGCATCCAGGTGGAGACGTCGACCGTCTCCGCGTTGCCGTTGAGCGGGACGCACTTCTCGCCGTTGTCCTCGAAGAGCTGGAGCTTCAGCGTGATGCCGGGCTTCTTCTCGCCGCCCCCGGTCGGCTTCTCGCCCGTCACGAGGGCGAGGTAGGCGGACTTCTCCGCCAGGTTGATCGGGAGCACCTCGAGCGCACGCTGGTCCTTGTTCGACACCTTGTAGCCCATGAGAGATTCCGTCCTTCTTGCTTGGGTGGTTGCTTCCTGTTGCCTTGAAGACTTGAAACGATCGGTGATCTGCTAGTCCGGGAGCAGGTCCGCGAACGCGCGGAGGTGCTTCCCGGTGGGCTGGCCCGCGCCAGCCGCGGTGAACGAGTAGCCCGCCTGCTTCCAGAGGCCCATGACGTCCGTCGCGGGCTGGTTCAGGCGCTGGAGCCGGGCCGCGCCGACGGCGTGGACCTTCCCGGCCTCGACCCTGGAGACTTCCTTGTCGTCGGGGACGGTCGCCAGGAGCTCGACGATCTCGCGCTTCGACTCGCCGAAGCGCTTGAGGTAGCGATCGCGGCGGTCCTGGACGCCCATCGGGCTCTCGTCCCACATCTTCTGCATCTCCTCGCCGTGCGAGGAGTCGTTCCCGTTGCCGTTCGTCGGGGCCGGGGCCGTCGGAGCCGGCCCGGCGATGTGCTTGCCGCCCGAGATCACCGTGGCCGTGCCGGGCAGGTCGCCCGGCTTCTCCTGGGCAGGCGCCGGGGCCTGAGCCGGCGCGGGCTGGAGCGAGGCCAAGAACGCCGCGAGGCCACCCTCGCCAGCCGATGCCTCGTCGAGCACCTGCGCGACCGAGAGGATGTTGTCGCGGGTGATGACGACGCCCTTGCCAGGCGTGACGCCGGCGGCCTTCCAGATCCCGAGTGCGACCTGCGGGCTGCCGAAGCCCTTGACCATCGACGAGTGGAAGGCGCCCACGTCCGCCGGCGCGACCTGCGTCGAGCCCGACTCGAGGGCGCAGATCCTGGCGATCTCGTCGCCGGCGAAGCTCTTGAAGACCGCCGGCACCTCGATCGGACCGAAGAGCTCCTGGGTCTGCTCGACGGCCGCGGCGGGCGCAGGATCGGCCTGGGTCAGAGCAACCTCGGCGACGGCAGGCGTCTCGGCCTGGACGTCGGCGGTCTGCTCGGCGCTCGCTTCCTCGGCCGCGGCCTCGTCCTGCTGCGGCTCGTCCGTGTCCTGCGCCGTGCCCTCGATCTCGTCCTCGTTGACGGTCGCGCCCATGGCGTCGATCAGCATCTGGATCGACTCGCGCTCACCGGGCTCGAACTGGAGGGTGAGGCCGGTCTTCGGGCCGAAGAACCGACACGCGCGCTTGAAGGCGTTCGTGACGGCGCCCGTGATCGCGTTCTGGTACGCGTCGACCTCCGTCGTGGCCTTGCCGCCGACCGCGGAGCCGACGCCGACGTCGGTGTGCGACGTCTCCTCGAAGCTCGCGATGTCCTGCTGGTACATCGCCCTGGCCTTGACGGTGACCGTCGCGCAGGCGATCGCGTTCCAGTAGGTCCCCTTCTCGTCGCGGGACTTCATGGTGTTGATGCGGTGCGCCTCGGACAGGATGTCGAGCTTGTCGATCGCGACATCCCAGCCCATCGGCGTGAAGGCCTCGTTCATGGCCAGGGCCACGCCGCCCGCCTTGAGGTACTGGAGCGGGCCGCTCCCGCCGCGACCGGGCTTCTTGTGGACGCGGTCCTTCTCGAGCTTGCCTCGCAGCTCCTTGTCCGCCTCGGCGATCGTGCGCATGACGCTGTGTCCTTCCTGTGCCGTTGCCGCGGTGGAGCGGCGCCTCGAACGACGGAGCGCAGGTATACCGCGAGCCACCGACAACCGGCCGCGGGCACGATCTGGCCCGTCGACGTCGTCCTGTGACTCGGGCGTTAGGTCTTGTCGGCGCTATGCGTCGTCGCAGTCGAGCTGTGGGCTCGCGCGCACCAGGGACAGGACATCATCGGGGTCCAGCGCCGATGATGCGTCGGGGCCTGACTCGTCGAGCTTGACGAACAGACGGCCTGGACTGAAGCCGCGCTCCTCGATCCAGCGGTCCAGCGCCCGCTTCACGCGGATCGAGATCGAGGTCCTGTCGGCGGAGACCTTCACGGTCGGCTTCCGCGGGTCCGGGTCGTAGTCCTCGAGCGTGAGCGATACGGCATCGGAGCGCGTTAGCTTGAGCTCGTGGATGATGAGCGTAATCGCCGTGTCCCGGCGGCTCTTGGCGTCGTCCTTGTGCGCCATGGCCTCGGCGCGATCGACGGCCGCGATGCTTGCGCCGCGGGTGTCGCGCGACTTCGGTGCACGCCCCGTCGCTACATCGAGTTCCCAGCGCACGATGCCCTTGAGCCTCGCGAAACGCCCGAGCGTCCGCAGGATCGAGACGCGCCTGTTGACCGTCCCGTGCGCGAAGGCGCTCTGGCGCATGTGCTCGACGTAGCGGCGGACCAGGGTCTCGGACGCGTCCTTTGTGGCCGTCGCGCCGAAGAGGATCTCGGGGACGTCCTCCTCATCGCTCTCGCAGAACGCGGCGAAGAACCGCACGTCGCCCATCGCCAGCTTCATGCCGTCGCCGCGTGTCGCGTAGAAGGCCGAAAGCAGAGACGCCAGCCCCTCTGCGCGGGCTGGCGTCTGCGCGTTGCTGCTCTTGTCGCGCTCCTGCTGCATGAGCACCCGTTGGGCTCCTCTACGCTGCGACCTCGACGTCCTCATCGAAGCGGTGGGTGCCGGTGCGCTGCTTCTTCTTGACGGTCGGCCACTTCTGGGCGGCGACGCAGCGCAGGCCCTTCTGGGTGATCTCGACGGAGCCGTCGTACGGGAGGCGGCCATCGCCGCCCTCCTCCTTGTCGCGCTGGATCGCGGCCTCGGGGGCCACGCCGTCGATGTTCGTCGAGACGAGCCCGGCGCGCTCGAGCGCCATGGCGCGGCGGTAGATCACCTCCTGGAGCTCGAGGACCTTGGCCCAGGCCTGGGGGTCCTGGCGCGCCGCGAGCTGGTTCGCGAAGCGCTCCTCGTGCTCGAGGTTCTGGAGCGCGGCGTCGGCGTGGCCCTTCGCCACCTCGGGGCCGAGGATGCGCTCGTCGACCTGGGCCTTCTCGGCGATCCTGCGGCGCTCCTCGGTGAAGTCGCGCTCGTTCGAGAAGCCGAGCTGCGAGGGCCGCATCGGGTTGTTGCCGATGTCCATGCCGTAGATCCCGAGGATCTTCTTGGCGAGCGCGTTCACCATGAGGATGCAGGCGTTCCACGAGTAGACGTAGACGGTCGCCTTCTCGTCGTCGAGCTTGCAGCCCGCCGCCTCGCGGAGGATCCACTTGTCGAGCTCGCGGAGGTCTGGCTGGATGTCTGCGACGGTGACGGGCATGTCGGTTCTCCTGATGCTTTCGTCGTTCGGGTGCTGAATGTAACACGAGCGGCCGGCGACCAGGGCACCAGTCGGACCCCAGTCGCCGGCCTGTCTGAGCCTGGACTACGCCTGCGGCGCGGCGGCCTCGGGCTGGATCGGGTCGTGGTTGCGGATCTGGAGGTTCCAGCGCATGCGCGCCGCGATCCGGTTGAGCTCGGCCGACTCGGCCTCGACCTTCGTGAGCAGCTCGATCGAGCTCTCCTCGAAGTCGAGGTCGGCCGTGCCGTCGTCGTAGCGCAGCTCGTCCGTCATGGACAGGCCCGTCTCGGTGTCGAGCAGGGCCGCCAGCTTGGCGACGCAGCCGTGCATGCCGGCGCGCATGTGCTTCCAGCGCTCCTCGTCGAGCTCGACGGACTGGATCTCGGCCGGACCGTGGGGGATGTGGTTCTGCGCAGCGACGGGCTGTGGGGCGGCCACCGGCTGGGGAGCGACGGGCGGCGCGCCGAGGAACGTGGTGGTCATGAACGATCTCCTTCTCGGTGAGTCGGTTGGTGGGTTGTGGGTCAGGACGTGGCGGGGGCGGAGCCGGTGAGCGTGGCGATGAGGCGCGCGGCCCAGCCCTTGCCCGGCTCGGAGCGGATCTTGGAAGCGAGCTCGCCGACGATGCCAGCGTAGGCGCCGGCGCTGGAGGCGAGGCTCGTCAGGCTCATGTCCAGGCCCTCGACGCCACCGGAGCCGCCGATGGCCTGGACCATCTGCGTCGACTTCGGGAAGCGCTCGAGGAGGGCCAGCGCGACGACATCTGGGTCGTCGAGCCTCGAGATCGCGCCGCACAGGTAGGTGGCGAGCGATCCCCAGCTCTTCTGGGTCGGGTTCGCCCCGTCCGGCGCAAGCTCCTCCATGGGGCCGTCGACGGACTGCTGCGTGGGGGCTGGCTGAGCTGGCTGAGGCGCCTGCGCCTGCTGACGCACAGGCGGGGCCGCGGGCATGGAGACACCCGGCGTAGCCGGCCCCGTGGCCTGCTGCGGCTGCGCGACCACCGTCGGCAGCTCCTCGGTCGGCACGTAGCCCGTCGGCCTCACGGCGCTCGCGCGCTGCGGGACCGTCTCGAACGGCACCTGCGCCG
>CAZFMF010000064.1:0-16704 GCA_964519985.1 uncultured Pseudobdellovibrionaceae bacterium
CATCCAGAACGACGACACGACGTCGGGCGGCGGCAGCGGGACGCCCGTCGTCGACCCAGCCCTTGTCGGCATCGTAGCTCTCGCGATGCGCGAAGGCGGACGGGTTGACGTAACCGGCCTTGGCCGCATCGGTTCTGGCCGTGTTTTTTCCGATATAGAAGTGCAGCGACTCGGTGCCGCTGCAAGTCGGGATTCGCTGGAACCGCGTCGCCAGCGGTAGAGACCCCGGCAGTTTCGCATAGATCTTAGGGTGATTTGCTATGTAGTCGCGCCAAGTTTGAATACTCTTTTCGACCGCGCCGACAATCTGTGCATCACTGAGACCAAATCCATTTCCAACTTCGATGCAGTACGAGATGGTATCCGTACCGAGAAACCACGCGGCACCGTGGGTAAGATCCGGATTGTCGCCTCCCCCGTGCTCTTGGCCGTGTTGGACCCCCACCAGGGGGACAGTATCTTTGCTGCATCCGGAAAAAAACATCGCCGCGGCGAATGCAAGGATCAACCTAGGTGTTGTGCGTTTCATTTTTCGCTCCTGTTTTTTGGCTGGGTTACCGGATAAAGGGAAACCGCCAAGTGATAAACTTCGTTTCGATCGGAATCTTGTTCCAATAGCTGTGAAAGCTGTCTTCGGAAGCGGCGGATGATTTCCATGGCTTCGGGAAGGCGCCGCGTGTTGATGGCCATCGTCATAGACGTTTGGCTTCGCTTTTCCACCGGGATGCTTTCCAGCGCATCCATTGCCATTTGAAGAATTTGTTTTTGCAGGCGCCGTTGCGCCGCCGAGGAGTGGGGCACGGTTCCCAAACTGGTTTGGCTGCCGGCGATATTGACGAGGCGTCCGTTGCCGCGCCGTTTGAGCATGCCGACATTGACGAGGCGTTCGATCGCGGCATGGACCTCGGTAACCGTAATGCCGAGTCTCCGGGCGATGGCGCGCGGGTTAGATTGAAAACCCTTGGTTTGCGTGAGCTCCAAGATTGCGGAGTGATACCAATCGGCAATCACGGCGAAGCGATCGATCTCGAGGGGGCGGAACTCTGCTTTGTCTTTTCGTGAGTGCGGGGTTTCAAATCGCTCTAGAAGTTCCGGGCCGATTCCCAGCCGTTCCACTAAGTGCTCTCGCTTTTCGCGGGAGATGGGGCGTTCGGCGCTTAGGATCCGTGACAAGCTGGAATGGGAAATGCCCAGCGACTTGGCGAAGGCGCGCAGAGAGTAACCGGGGTTGCGCAGACAACGGTTGGCCAACTCTTGCTGCAAGTACTGTCGAAAGGTGCAGGGCGAAGAGGCGATGCTTTCCATGCCCCCGTTGATAACCCGGGGGATGGGCGGGGATCAAGCGAGCGCGCAACAAAGTGGTGCGCACCGCACTCGAACCCCGCACCGAGGGCGCTAAAGCGCTCGGTAATACACGGAGACCTGCGCGCCGTTCTGCGGGATCAGACTTCCGCTAAAACAAACGGCGTTCTGCGCGGCCTCGTAGACGTAGCCTTGAGTCGATGACGGCATCACCTGGCTGCCATCGACGCGCACTTGCATTCCGTCAGTCGTGGCCAGGCGATGATTCAAGGTGAAGCAAACACCTAAGTTGGAAGTCAGCTCCGCCACCTGCTGGAAACTGGCCGCGATCTCATCGCGGCAGATGCTCATGCTCTGGCCCGTGCCCACTTGCGATTGAACGGACATGTAGCGTCCGCCTTGCGATCCCACCGTATCGTCGCACGGATTGCTGCCGCCCAGCGGCAGCTTGTGGACGATGGGGTAAACAATCACATTGGCTTCGTTACGCGCCTTTAGGGCGTTGAGCTGATCGACGTAGCGGCTGACCGGGAACATAGTCCAGGCGCCGAAGTTGGTTTCGGGCGCTCCGGAATAATTGCATCCGCTTTCACAGGAGTAATCCTGTTCGTCCGAGATATAGGTCACGATGAGCGGCACTCCGGCCCGGGAGAACTCATTGCCGTAGCGTTCAATGGCGGAGCGTCCGGATTCTAAGCCCTGCTCCCAACCACTGCGGGCGGTGTCGCGAATATTGCCGATAAGGCTCGCCCAAACCGAGGCCGCACCGGGCGTGCTGCGACGGACCACGCGTGTTCCGTCGCTGGCCGCGATGAGGTTCCCCGCTTGGACGAAATTATCGGTGATGGTGACGGCCATCTGCCAGTCCAAGCTGCGACGCGCTTCCAACGTATTCACGAAGCCGGTTAAATTCTGGCTCATGAACGTGCGAATGTTCGACATGCTGCCCGAGTTGTCGATCACCCAGAGGAAGTCGTAGCGTTGGGTAAACTGGGTCTGGGTGAAACTGTCGGTGATGAAGCCGCCCACCTGGCCGCCGTCCCCGCCGCCGGGATTTCCCGGGTTACCGATCGTGCCGGATTCGCCCGAGGAATCGTCGTCGCCGCCCGGGTCAGTGCCCGTGCCGCCGCCCATTCCCGGAATCACCGGCCCGCTGATCGGGCCTGTTCCCGGAAGCGACGGAAGGGTCGGCCCCGGCCCGGACTGCATGGAAAGATCAGTGATAGGAGTTCCGATTTCCTCACAGCCGGCCGTGGCCATCACAAGGAAAACTGTTACCAAAACACGAAGCGACAGTACGTACCGCATATCGTCCCTTTCCGAATGCATCCATGCATTCGTTTGTCGCTTACATCCCGCTTACCTTGATCATAGACCCGGAGCGCAAGGGGCCGATAGCTGTCAGCCGCGTGGGCAGCCGGGGAGTGCTGGAAACCAAAGGCGGAAATGGGATCGTGCTTTTTTCTTCACCACGATCGGCGCTATTTCGGTGCCTGGCGCTTAGCGCGTTGGCGGTGCCTAAGCTCATTGAGCGCGTAACCGATACCGATCAGCACGAAGGGCCGAAAGTATTCATAGAGGGTCATTGTTTCCATCGGCGGGGTTATACCGCGGGCGAAACTTTCTTGATACGGATTTCGAGGGAGTACTTCTCCCCGTTTTCCACGAAGTGAGCGCCGGGATGCGGAGTGAACGTCCGAGCCCGCAAGATATTGATCAGCTCTCGTGCGGTGTACGTTTTATCCAAATGGATTTCCGAGGCCGGATCCAGTTGTTTGCGCGTGTGCGACGTTGCCGCGGTGGCGTCTTGCGGTTGCGCGGTATAGTCCCCCCGCACAATACGACCGAAGTTCCCGCGAAACAGTTCCACCATGAGATCCCGGCTACGGAGGTAGACACTCTCTCCGGTGTCCGTCCAGCTGGTGTCAAACTTGGCTTGCGCGATGATGGGGCCCTGATCGACCCCGGCCGTCACTTCGTGAAGGGTGGCGCCGGCGGGACTGCCATCCACGAGACACCAGAAGTTGGGGTCCTTGCCTTGATTGTACGGAAGGTAGCTGGGATGGCAGTTGATCCAACCGCGGGCCGGAACCCCTAACAGCGGTGCTTTCAAAATATAGGGCCACCAAGCCAGAATTCCCAAATGGGGCTGCGCGGCCTCGAGGGTCGATAACCATTCCGATTCCGAGGCGCTGGAGACCACCGGCCGATCCGGAAAGCGGGCCTGGAAACACTCGGTGATGGCTCGATTGAACCCTCCCCGATCGTCCGGGCTCAAACAAAGCAGGGCAATGCTGGCGTCGGTTTCCCGGCAAAGGTATTCGGTGATTTTGAATCCGACGTAGTCGGTGGCGCAAAGCACGAGGCGTTTGGGATCCGACTTAGCTTCGGGCTTCATGCAAGGCGTCCACATTGAATCGAGGAAGCATCCGAATGATACGCGCACTTTCGGGAAGCAGCTTTTTCAAGTCTTCCACGATTTCGGTTTGGTGATCGAACGCCAGCAGCACCACCGAGACCGGCTCCTTCGCGGAAAGCTTAGCGAGTTCAGATAGCGGACGGATCGGAATATTCGCCAGCGGAATAACTTTGCCCTGCTTATTGGGGTCAGCATCCACGCTGAACGCGATGTCTTTATCGGTAATCCCGAGCCAGTTTAGCAGTGTGGCCGCTTTCAGTCCGCCCCCGTACCCGATCAAAGCCCCGTGCGTACCCTGCAAGAGCTGAGTGCGTAGATCTTCGCGCAAGGCACGATTCTGATCTTGAAACGCCGCGAAACCCTCAGGCGTCAGCGCTCGTGATTCGGCGTCCAGCAACCGGCGTTCGGTTTCACCCGGTGGATTGGATGCGGAGGAGCGAATCCATGCGCGCAAAGTGCCGCCGCGGTAGTGGGGGATGTGTTCGATCGCCTCGACCCCCAGCCCCTGCCCTTCGCACAGGGCGTAGATCGAATGGGCAGTGAACCAGTTGCAGCGTAAATGGGCGAAGCCGTCCAAGCGGGGGGCCTTCATGAAATCGAGGAGATAGGGAACTTCGAAAACAAAACGGGAGCTCGGATTCAAGATCGCCGCCACACTGGCGAGGAATTCCTCGATGTCCGGAATCAGTTCCAAGACGTAGTTCGCGATCACCAGGTCGGGCAATAAGCCGGCGGATTTGAATTCCTCCGCCACCGCGGGCGTAAAGAAGCCAGGCACCAATTCAAACGGATACTGTTCGGATTCATGGGGGGCCGGATCGACCCCAATTCCCCGCATGCCGCGTGCAACGAAAGTCGAAAGCAAGTTGCCGTCGCCGCTTCCTATTTCCAACACGGTGGCATCGGCGGTGAGGCCCAGCCGGTCAACCGTCATTTGCGCGAACTCGGTGTCGTGATCACTGACGACTTTGGCGACCTTCGAAGAATAGAAATTTTCCCCGGAGAGATCATCCGTTGGAAGCGGATGGATGGTCTTGACGAAGAGGCACCCCGAACAAAACTCGAAAGCTAATTCCGCGACCCAGGGCCGGCGGCCGGCCGCGACCGGGTAGCCGAGCGAAAGCGACCCCAAACTAAAGGCCGGCCGGAAGGAGTGGGAACAGGCGGCTTTGGTTTTCATTACGAAATCCGTTTCAGGTAACCGCTTTCGGCGACCGTAATCCCCAATTTGGCGTCCACACTCTTGTCGACCACGAAGTCCGACGTCGTAGTGAGAAACTCCTGCACCGCGGTGAACGGACTATTGCCAATTCCCCAGGGGCGCTCCTTCATGACATATTCGTCGGTGAGCGACTCCACTAGGGTGTCGAGAACGATGAGGTAGCTGTCCTTCGTAACCAGCGGAGCGTACAGCTTGATCTCGTTCATCACGTGTTCGTGACTGTGGTTGGAATCTAAAATCACGAGGACTCGCTCTTTCCCATTGGCGGCGGAACGCACACGGGCGGCAACGGTTGCGTCGATCGACGATCCTTCAATGAGTTGAATGCGCTTGTACATCGGATGGGACTCAATCGCTTCCCGATTGTGTTTGCGAATCTCAATATCGATTCCGAGGGCGGTGCCGTCCCCGCCAATCAATTCCAAAAGGGAGGCCGAGAAAATGAGTGAGCCGCCGTGGGCCACCCCGGTTTCAATTATTAGGTCGGGTTTTACTTTCCAGATGATCTCCTGAATGGCGATCATGTCCTGTGGGTACTGAATGACGGGGCGGCCGAGCCAGGTGAAGTTATAAGAATAGTAGCGGCGAACGGATTCCTTGATCCACTGCTTGCTGAGGCGGCGAAAATCTTCGTCTCCGCCCAGCTTTTCGATGTTCGCTTGAACTTCCGCCTTGAACGCCTCGTTCGGATCCATGCTGCTCCTTATTAGTGAAGCCAGAATAACTCGTGATGGGGGGGATTGCGAGCGGTGGACGGTGACACTCTGCGTTGGTGGCGACGCTTTAGAAAATCAGGTACTTGGCGTTGAGGTAGGCTTCGATGGTACCGCGCGCGGAAGCGCCCATGGCCGTACCGTTGAAGATGATGAGTTCCGCGATATCCGCGATCGAAGTGACGTTGGCGGTCGAGCGTCCGATGCGGAAAACACCGTCGGTAATATTCACCGCCGGATTGGAAAGATTTGCGGTCACGCTGGCGGAGGCGCCATTCCAAAACTGCGTGTTTCCGGATTGCGCCGTGTTGGCGCCGCCACTGCGCACCCAGGTGTAGAGATTGAAACCGGCCGGGTAGCTCGCCACCGACGCGGAACCGCCGCCGTAAAATCCGGAGAAAAGCTGAGTCGCGGCCGGGACCAATCGCAGCCAGGCATTGGCGCCGCTGGTTTCATCTTCGCCGAATTGCAACAAGCCGGCGTAACCCGCTGTCGTCGCATTGATCCGGGTGACAATGAAAACGGTGAAGTCGGGGTTACCCGTCATTCCCGAATTGGTCGTGGAGCGAAGCAATTTGGAGCCATTGAAAGCAACTGCGGGTTTTGAGTTCTGCGCCGATGCGATGAAGGTCGGAGGGTTGGTGGCTTCGGTGGCATGGTTCAGAGCGGGTCCGCTGTCCGTCCAGCTCGTCACGTTGGCGCCATTGGCGAGCGAGAGAGCGTCGGCACGCAGCCAGAGTTTGATGCTGGTGTAACTCGGAAGATAGTGCGCCGAAACACTTGTGCCGGTGGAGGCCGTGTTCGCGAACCCCGCATAGTCGGCGATTTTCCCGGCGGAGAGACTCGGTTGCAAAGATCCCACGATCCCCGAAATCGCCGTCGCGGTGAGCGTGTAGGTGGTCTGATCCCCAGAATCGGTTACGGTCCAAGTGATCCCGGTGGCGGTGCCACTCTGTGTGATATCGGAAGCGGTGAACGTCGTGGGGTCGATGGGTTCGCTGAAAACGACCGTGAAAAGAATCGGGAGCGTCCCGGTGTGTTCGGCCTGCGAGGTCGCCCGATTGATCGTAACCGTGGGGGCGGTCAGATCGTAATTTAGCGTGTAGGTGGTTTCGTCACTCAGGTTTCCGGCCGCATCCTGAGCGGCGGCAAATTGCGTCACCATCGTGACGGGACCTTCCGCTTTGGGAACGACTTCGAGCGAATAGGATTGCCCCGAGCCCGAGAAGTTCTGGGGCGTTCCGTTGGTGACGTTGATATCGTTGATCGAAAATCCGCTCACTACGGCGGGCCAAGTGATGGTGATCGGCATCGGGTTCGCGCTGGTGGCGCGGGGAGGCGTCGACGCAAAAACGGGAGCGAGTCCGGTTCCGCCGGTTCCCGTCCCGTTGCCGCCGTTAATGGTCGATAGCGATCCCAGTGGATTGCACGAGGCGAGTAGGACGCCGAGGGCAAACAGGACACGATTTGTGTGTTTCCTCGTCATCTATTGCACCATGGGCACGCGTTGTCCCCAAACGTTGCCGATAGAAATACCGAAATTGAGGATCATTGAGCGCTGGTTGCCGATCGACGTCATCGAATTCTGCAAACCGAAACCGGCGGTGAATCGCAACCAGGAGCCGAACTTGTTGATGCCAAAATGAGTGTTCACGAGGTAGCGCTGGCTTTTCGTGACTTGGAGAGTGCCGCGATCGTTGGTACCGGGCAGATCGTGTAGGAAGACACCCTCGAGCCGGAAGTAGGTGGTCTTCCACCAACGGCCATTGTAGACGAGGCGGCCGCCGACGTGGGGCATGAAAAGATTCAGCACCGAAACATAAGTGGTCGACGGGGCGGTGGCGACGAACGCCGATTGACCGAATCCCGCGAGGGCGCCCAATTCAAAAACGCGCGTGCGTAGGTGGAAGCCACCCGTGACCGACGCCAGGACGCTCGGGTCTTGGAATAGGGTGGCCGCGTTGGGTGCGGCGTATCTCACGGCTTTGAGTTCTGATTCCAGGGTGAGCAACCATGCGGGAACGATCGCAAGGTCGAGCTCGGGATGGAGAATCAGGGCTGGCTGGCTAACCAGCTTAGCGTTGGTGGGTTGCTGGAGGGTTTCCAGCGAGGCAAATCCCAAGCCGACGCCTAGGCGACCGACGGTGTCGAGATCGGTATCTTCGGCCAACGCGGGTGCGCAGATCGCCGCGAAGGCGAAAAAAAAGACGCACCGAGCTATAAGTCTACGAATACACAGGTGGTTTTTCGGATGAAATCGTGGATTACTTGATGGGATGACGAAGGATACAGCGTTGCCCGTAGTCGTGGCCGCTGTCGTGGTGCGTAAAGTTTCGGTAATGATGGCGCAAAGGCGCGCGGGATCCCTCGCCGGTTACTGGGAATTTCCCGGCGGAAAAGTCGAGAAAAACGAAACCCACGCGGCTGCTCTTGCGCGCGAAATTCGAGAGGAATTGGGAGTGGGATGCCGGGTTGGCGTCGCCTTCGGAGAGTCGGAACACCAAACGCCGTCGGGAGTGATCCGGTTGTTCTTTTACCTTTGCGAACTCGAGGCCGATCCGGTCGTAGGCGATTCCCACCATGCCGTCGCTTGGCTGGGAAGCGAAGACTTTGCGAAGTATCGCATTGCGCCGGCTGATTTTCCGATCATTGAAAAACTACAGATGCTTTGGAAGACGACGAAAGGGAAGTAAGGAAGAAATGCGAAACGCGATCATTACGAGCCTCATCATTCTCATGAGCGGCTGCTCCAGCGGTTTGCTGGCTCCCGATCGGGAGCGACAGATGGAGTTTCTAGAAGCGACGAGCGTGAAAGCCAGCACGGCGTACCAGCTCTCTTTGCGCTGGTTCGACAAGAACTTGCGTTATGTGTCCGGAGCCTCGCGACTTCAAGAAGCGGATTCGGGCCACGTGAAGCTGGAAGCGGCCTATCTCTGCAATGCGTTCCGTAAGGACAATGACTTGAAGGATTACTATCTGACCTTTGAGCTGGATTTTCAGGCGGCGCCCAAGCATATCGCCCTGCATTTCACGCAGTTGCGCATGGAAAATGCGGAGGGGAACTTGGTTCCGAAACCGGAAGCCCAACTCAGTTCCGGCGAAAATGTGAACCGGATTCGCCCCTGCTTGAAAAAAATGGTTGCCGCGCTGGCGAAAGCGGTTGAGAGTAATACCCTTACCTGGTAAGCGTCTCGTCGAATACAGTTTCATGAACGAAGAATCAGTCAGCTCAGAACAAACCCCCTCCGCTCCGCTCGATTGGGATACCTTGGGCCTCGCGCCCGAAATTCTCCAACGGATTAAGGAAGTCGGTTTCAAATCTCCAACTCCCGTGCAAGCGCAGTCCATTCCGGTGGCGATTACCGGCAAAGACCTCATCGCGGGCGCCCGCACTGGATCGGGAAAAACCGCCGCGTTTTGCTTGCCGATGATTCAGCGACTGATGGGACGTAAGGGAACGTACGGGGTGATTCTCTGTCCGACCCGCGAAATCGCGCTGCAGACACTCGAGACGTTGAAGATTTTTGGGGAGCCGTTGGGCGTCACTTCCTGCGCGCTGATCGGCGGGACGGATGTGAAAGCCGACATCACCGCGATCCGTACGGTTCCGCACGTCATCGTCGGTACCCCCGGCCGCATCTGCGATCACATCAAGCGCGGCAATCTCTGGCTGGAATACATCGAATGTCTGGTGCTCGACGAAGCGGACAAAATGTTGGACATGGGATTTGCTAAAGAGCTCAACGAAATCATCGGACAAACGCCGAGCTCTCGTCAGACTTTGCTCTTCTCGGCGACGATTCCACCCACGATCGAACAATTGGCGAACAAGATTTTGAAGTCCCCGAAACGCATTCAGGTCGGCAAGACCGGCGTGGCGGTTTCCGACAGCGTCGATCACGAAATCCTTTGGATGAATGATCGGGCGAAGAAGCGTGAGCTGCTGCGCCTTCTGCGCGAATATAAGGGAACGGTGATCATTTTTTCCCGCACCAAGGATGGTGCGACGTTGCTGTGGCGTCAGATTCATGCCGCCGGGATCCACGAATCGACTTATATTTCCTCGAATAAACTTCAAGTGCACCGAGAAGCAGCTTTGAAGGGTTTCAAAGAGGGTGAGTACCGGGTTTTGGTGGCGACCGACGTTGCCGGCCGCGGTATCCACGTCGAAAATGTGGGAATGGTGGTCAACTATGATCTCCCGATGGAGCCCGAAGACTACGTTCACCGCATCGGTCGCACCGGGCGCAAAGATGCCAAGGGATTGGCCGTCAGTTTTTGTACGCCCCATGATTTGAAACAAGTCGAAGCGATTGAGCGCCTCATCAAGAAGCGGATTCCGGAGCGTTTCACGCGGGACTTCGAACCGCCGACCAAAGGCAGTAAATCGGAAAGCGGCGGGTCTCGTGGTCGTAGCTCGGGAAGCCGGGCCCCGCGCAGCGCGGGCGGTCGAGGCGGCAGTTCCGGCCGGAGCAGCGGACGAAGCGGCACGGGCCGCTCGGGTAGTAGCCGAGGGAGTAGTAGCCGCGGCGCGGGACGCGGTCGGCGTTAAAGCGTGAGCCGGGCCGAGCCCGTTTCTTCCCCATCCATTTCATCCACCGAAATCTGAATTTGTGTCAGCCGAATCGAATCCCAGCCCGCCTCGCGGACCGTGCGCTGGAATTTGTCGGCCAGATAGATCGCGAGGCTTTCGCACGTCGGATAGGCGCGCGAATCCGGATCGAGTTCGGGATGGGAGTTGAGATGGGTGCCGCGCAGGCGATCGACAATCGGTTCGAGTCGCGCGCGCAGCGCGGGCAGACTGACGATACGCCCTTCCGCCACCGGTCCGGAGAAACCCGCTTCAATGCGCCAAACATGTTCGTGCGGCGTCTCGACCTCCTCGAGCGAATGGGAGGCGTTTAAACGCAGCTTTAGAAAAAGCTCCATCGTCATGGGCTTTGCCTTACCCACCGAACGGCCGCGCCTTGTCCCGGCGATTCATCCACGCGCGTTTCGATCCAGAGCAGGTTCGCAAAGCCGGGCGTGCGCTTCACCGCCGGCAAGAGCCGGCGCAGGACTTCGGCGGCGAGGTTTTCGACGGTAACATTGTCAATCGGGAGCCATTCGATCTCGTCATTCGGCAGGATGTAGCGCTTGCGACAAAGGGTGAACTCCGTCTCGGTGGGGGTTTTGCGGACGTCACTCAGAAACGGGCAATGTTCCGCGAGCAAAACTTTTTCATCCCAGGCCGAACAAATCGCTTTAAGTGCGGTCTTGAAAACCGCAAACGAAACCATTTTATCGAGTGCAAGATTTTCTAGCCCGATCGAAACCTCGGTTTGGTAGCCGTGACCGTGAAGCGCTTCCTTCGTTCCGTCGGGAAAAACGGTCATGTGCGCGGAGGAGAATTTGAGTGCTTCCTTGCGAATAAAAAGGGCCGTTTTTCCGTCGAATTCCGCCATTCGGGCTCAATTGACAAGATTGACCGTCGGCTGTCAATCTTGCGCCGCGATGCAAACCCTTAAGGACAAAGTCGCGATCGTGACCGGCGCGGGCCGCGGAATTGGCCGGGCGTGTGCGCTTACCCTCGCGGAGCGAGGCTGTCGGCTCGGAATTACCAGCCGAACGGCAACGGAACTGGAGAAAGTAGCTGAAGAGATTCGCAAAATCGACCGGCCGGTTATTGCGCAAGTGGGCGATGTTTCTCAGGAAGCGGACGTTCTCGAGCTGTTTCGGCGCGTTCGGGAGTCCTTTGGACCGGTCGATATCCTAGTGAACAACGCCGGTATTTTTCACGCCGCCCGCGTCCCCGACCACGGAATTCTGGAATGGGAAGCGGTCATGGGCGTGAATGTCCGGGGCGCCTTTCTTTGTGCCCGCGAAGTCTTTCGGGACCGGCGGCCGGCTTCGATCGTGAATGTCGCGTCGTTGGCGGGGGTACGCGGCACGGATAAGTTCCCCGGCTTGTCCTCATACGTGGCCAGTAAGTTTGCGGTGGTGGGGCTGACCGAGGCCCTGGCAACCGAGGGTCGCGAATTCGGGATCCGGGTCAACTGCGTGGCGCCCGGCGCGGTCGATACCCAGATGCTGCGCGAGGCCGCTCCCCATCTGAAGACCGAAACCACTCCGGAACAGATTGCTCAAACGATCGTGGATCTGGCGGATTCCTCGAGATCATCCCACCTCACCGGCTCAGTGATCGAGATTTTCTCGAACCTATAAAAGGTACCCACTTCCTTTCCAGTCATTACGCACAGAGGTACGTGCTACCTTTCCAGTCACTGCGAGATTGCTTCGGGCTTCGCCCTCGCATCGACCGACGGGCGGGCGAGTTCCATGCCCTTGCGGATCAAGTCTTCGCGCGGGGGGCCGCCTTTTTCCAGGCGGCGCAAGTTCGCTTCGAGCCCCCTCATCCACTCCGTATCGGCAAAAGCGGTCAGGCCGAGTTCGTAGAGTTCGAGCTGAAGCAACCATTCATCCGAAAAGTTTTTTGCCGTTTTCTCAGCCAAGTGCCTTGCGGCCTCCCGGTCGGGTTTTTCGCGTAGGCGACGTAACTCGCCGTAGAGTGCAAAGAGGTTTTTTTCTTCGCGGGTAAACGGCGAACTACGTCCGGGTTTAGAGTTTGCTTGGCCCACATCGAATTCGCCGTACGCGGCGCGATCCGCGGGACCACCGAAAACGGCGGTGATGGTTTCGCCGATCGCCAGGTCGAACTCGCCCCACTCGGGTTGGAAAAAAGTCTCCGCGCCCCGGGAAACCCGGCAGTCACCCCAGGTGACTAAGACCAGCTTTCCACCCGCGCGCGTCCAACTCAATACGGTGCCGGCGACCTCGATCCCTGAGTCAAAAACCATTTTGGCGGATTTGCCCTTTTCGATTCCCGCGTGCTTCAAATCGGCGTCGCTCTGATCCGCGGTGGCCTTCGCGGCGGCGCCGCGCCACCGGCCGAGGGGGGAACTAAAGCCGCTGCCGTGACGGGATCTCCCGTGCCCCGGGAGCTCCGCATTGTCTAAGCTCAGTTGCACCGGTCCCGAATAGCGAACGAAGTCGACGTGCTTATGGGAGAGGAAATCGGTTAGGACCCCGCTAATCTGGAGACCGGAGTCGAGTTCGGTCGTCGTCAAAGTCGCCGACGTGCGAGCTTCGGCCAGGCCATACGCGCCACCGCGCATGTAGGCGAGCGATGTTTCGAATGTCTCCAGAACCTCCACTAGCTGATCCATGTCTTTGGCGACAAAGAGCTGCGGTTGCGGCTCGGTAATGTCGTAAGACACTTCCACGCAATCCACCGAGAGTGGGATCTTTATCACCTTGTCGGAAAGACAGGCTTGGCTCTCGCCCACCGACGACAAGAGCCCGGCGCCGTAGATTCGCGGACGTTTCACATCGCCCACCAGCCCGTATTCCACCGTCCACCAGTTCATGCGGGCAACCTTGGCCGCCTCGGAAGCTCGGGTGATTCCGGCGGCGACTTCCTTCAGCTGCGTCTCGGCCCGTTGAATTTGCGCCGCGGTCGCGTCCGGGTTTTCCTTGATGTCACTCAAGTAGCGGATGGCTTCGTAAAGGCGAATATCGTCGATAGAAAAAATCGCCCGCTGCGCCATCGCGGCATAGCGATTTAGGTACTTGGCGTAGGGGGCGTAGGAAATGATCGGCGCGTGCCCGGCCGCCTCATGGACGATGTCGGGCGCGGGTGTGTACGCAATGTGATCCACCGTGCGCATGTCGGAGGCGATCGGTAGGACTCCGCGCGCTTGAAAGTCCAAAAACGCCGCCGGCGGAATGAATCCCTCAACGGGAACGGCTCCCCAACCAAACTTCGCGAGGCATTCGTCCATCTCGGCCACCCGGGGAATCCGATCGAGGCTGATCCCGGTTTTCTTCAGGCCTTCGAGGTAAACGGGGACGGCGTGTCGGCTGAAAAAACTACAGTTCTGGCGCATGATGTAGCGCCATGCGGCATGGTCCCGAGCGGTGTAAGCATCGTAGTTCTGTTTCGCAATGAACTTGCGAAGATAGCTCGGTAAATTTTGAGTCGCCGGACTCATTCTCCCCTCCCGAGTCGGATGATCCCACCAACCGCGGCAAAAGAAAACAGTCGCGTTTAGAGCTGGCGGAAGAGGGGTGAGCGGGGCTCACTCAGAATGTCGTAGTTGATGGCGGAGAGCAGAAGTTGAAAACCGATCAAGATCGGCAACGCCGCCAACATCACCGTCCCGATCGGAGACGCGCGACCCGCTTGCGCATTTTCCCACCACGAAACGGCGCCGAAAATGCCGCCGAAGAGGGGCAGCGCAATTCCGGCCAAGAGCTGGACGCTGCCCAAATTGAAATCGCGCAAGAAGTAATTGTAGAAGATGCGCTTAATGAAGCAGCGCAAGTGTTTGAAGGTGAATGAAAACAAAACGCGCGAGACGCGCAGGTTGCTCACTTCATTTCCGTAGCGGGCGGGCATCGGAACATCGACTACGACCGCGCGAATCGTGTTGAGGCGAAAGAGCATATCGCTTTCGAAAAAGTAGCCCCGATCGATTTTGTCGAGGGGAAGTAACGAGAGCAGCGGGGTTTGGATCGCGACAAAACCATTCGTGGGATCCATGATCCGCCAATAGCCGCCGGAAATCTTGCTGATGAACGAGAGGGCGGAGTTGCCGATGAGCCGGACGACCGGCATCTGGCCCAAAAATTCGGGTGAAAAAAAACGGTTTCCTTTGGCGTAGTCGGCCGTGCCGTCGAGCAACGGACGAACCAGGAGCGGGATGATCTTGGGATCCATCTGATCATCACCGTCGAGTTTAACGGCGACCGCGAAACCTTCTTTTCGGGCCGCCTCAAACCCGGTCAGGGTGGCGCCGCCGACGCCCTGATTCTGGGGGTGGAAGAGTACCTTTACCCGTGGATCCCGGCAGTTTTCCGCCACGTATTTGCCGGACTGCTCGGGACAAGCGTCGTCTACGACGTAGATCTTAGCCACTTCGGGCCCCAGACCACTGATCACCTTGAGGATGTGGGCTTTGACTTTGTAAGACGGAATGACGACCGCGATCATAGGTCTATCCTACCGCTTTCCTTGACGGAATCCACGTTTCGTTCGACGTTCGGCGCTCATGATCTTGCTTTGGCAATACGCCCAGCTCGCAGGGATCTTGGTCGCCCTCGCGTGCCTGGGACACGTCGGATTTCCCCGTTTTCCCTGGCCCCTCAAACTGGCTTTCGGACAGTTCGGGGTGCTTTGCTACGCGTACCTTCGCACCGCCGCGACCGGCTTGGGTGCTCCGGGGTTAACCCCTTGGGAACTCTGGCTACCTTTGGCCGGCGCAATCGTGTGGACGGTGCGCACGCGCCCCATCGTCCGTCATCGCGCGGTGATATCGGCAGCGGTAGGAGTGCTTTGCGCCCTCTTAGCGCTTCGCCTGCCCGATTTGGGAACGCTTTCCTCGGACCCCGACTTACACGCCTTTCAGACGAAACTCTTTTTGGAGACGGGTCGCTTTACGGGCTTCTATCCTCATAGCGAAGTGGTCGATCGTTACCCCGGTGGGTTCCGCGTTTTGAACTTGGTCTGGGGCCGGCTCTCGGGTTGGGACGCCGTGACACTCGTCAATGTCCAACCCTATCTCCAAGCGTTTATCATGGCGCTGGCCGCGGTTTTTCTTTTGGCCCGTACCGTTCCGCTTCGAAAAACATCGACATACCTAGGAGTCGCGATTTTTTGTGCGCTACTCATCTACTTGCCCGCCTGGGGCGAAGGCCGCCAAAACAACGAAGGGACCGCGCGGCTCGCGGCGAACGGATTTCTGCTGCTTCCGCTTTTCGCGGCCTGGCTAGGCCGCCGTCGCAAAGCGCTGGGACTTTTTGTTCTGAGCGGAATCGTCTTGCCCATGGCGGTCAGTTTCAATCCGGCGCTGATCTTACCCGCCGCATTGCTGGCCGTTCTCGCTTTGGCGCGACTCCAGGTCCGCCGAAACGCGTGGATCGCCTTTGCACTTGGCGCGTTGGGATTTGGTGCGATCGTTCTGATGACCGATCCCTTCCTACGCACCCTGGGTACCATCGGCGTCAACCAGGATGGGAACGCAACGCAGGCCTTGGCTCCGGTTCGCTTCCTCGATTGGATTTGGTTGCCCGGGTCGATTGTCGTCGGCGCCTTCGGCGCTTGCGCGCTGGCCGGTCATTCTCTTGCGTGGGTCTCCGGCGCGGCGGTGAGTCTCGTGGCGCGACGGGTTGTCGCCCATCCCGCGGTGGCGATTTGGTTTTCGCTTTGGGCGATCTTTTTGTTGGGCGCGGAAACCCTCATCCAGATTTTGCAGCGGACGATCCCGCGCGCTTCGCTGGGGCCGTACCTTTTCTACCGGTACACCGAAGCCACCGCGGATCAGATTGCACTCGCCTTTGCCGGAGCCTTCGTGCCGTATCTCGTATTGACGGTGCGAAAACTGCGGTGGGGGCACGTGGTCATGACGATTCTCATCGTCGGAGTCCTATTGCGCGCGGAAGAAAACTGGCGCATCGGTTTGCGATCGATGACTCGCAGTCCACTTGGCAAAGTGACGCCCGATGCCGTCGCCGTCGTGCGACGGGCGGAACAAATCGTTCCACCGGGTGAGCGCGTCCTGATGATCGGACGGGTGATGGAAGGCCCGTGGGAATCGTGGGTGATGCCGGAAAACGCCAGCCGCGCAGTGGCGCTCTATTCGAATTTATCGACCGCATTTTATTACGGCGTCGATCACCCGGACTTTCGCGCCGAAAACTATCGACGGTATGTTCTCGAAAAGCTCGACCTGGACTGGTTGAAAGCGCGCGGAGTGAAGTGGGCGGTGGTGCAGGGGGAGGATGCGCGGTTTTCGGCAATGCCGAAGATAGTGGAACGTGGAGACGTGAAGCTCATGCGATTGGAGTGAGTCGGTTTTGTGCAACTCCGGCGCCGGAGTTAGTTGCCAACTACCGGTTCGCATTCAGATATCGGATATCTGATATCGGATATCCGATATCAGGCTGAGATATATGGAGGCGGCACCCGGATTTGAACCGGGGGTGGGGGTTTTGCAGACCCCTGCCTTACC
>CAZFMF010000065.1:0-14692 GCA_964519985.1 uncultured Pseudobdellovibrionaceae bacterium
CGTTACCTCGTGCAGGAACTCGGTCGCGAACCGACCCCCGAGGAAATTGCGGAAAAGATGGAAATGCCGGTCGATAAGGTCCGCAAGGTCCTGAAGATCGCCAAAGAGCCCATCTCGCTCGAAACGCCCATCGGGGAAGACGAAGATTCGCACTTGGGAGATTTCATCGAAGACAAAGCGATGATCTCGCCTTCGGATGCGGTCACCAACGTGAACCTCTCGGAACAAACCCGTAAGGTCCTCGCCACGCTCACGCCGCGCGAGGAAAAGGTTTTGCGCATGCGTTTCGGCATCGGCGAAAGCTCCGACCACACCTTGGAAGAGGTGGGCCAGGACTTCAACGTGACCCGCGAACGCATTCGTCAGATCGAAGCGAAAGCCTTGCGCAAACTACGGCACCCGAGCCGCAGCAAGCGTTTGAAGGCTTTCATCGAGAACTGACGGCTCTACTTTACTGATCTCTCGCGCGAGAGATTGGGACATCGTCCGGGCAATGTTGTGTATTCAACACGCGCATGTCTCGCGAGAGCCAACCAGAGGTTTCCCTTGTTCTCCGGGCAGGTTCGACCGAGACTATCCAAAATCTTCGAGCCCGGAGTATATCGGGCCCATAGCTCAGTTGGTTAGAGCAGTCGGCTCATAACCGATAGGTCCCTGGTTCAAGTCCAGGTGGGCCCACCATTCAATCGCCGGCGGCGATTGAATCCTTAACGATTAATCCTTGAGGCTTAATCCTTAAACCTGCAGCGGCGTAGCCGCGTGACGGCCTCTCCTCTACTCATAGCGATGAAAATAATCTAAATCCCGCGGCGGGTGGCACGTCGTCTGCAATTCGCTTCCCAGCAAGGGAGGACGGCTGTGTCGGAAATTTTTGGTATCGAGAAGTCTGTTTTGGAGATAGTACTGCGAGGAACCGTCATTTACCTGGGGTTGCTCGTGCTCGCGCGTTTCTTCCTGAGGCGACAGTCGGGGACGGGAAGTCTTTCCGATATCCTTGTGGTCGTCCTACTCGCCGATGCCTCTCAGAACGGGATGGCCGGAGAGTATCGGACCGTGACTGAGGGCCTGATTCTCATCTCAACCATTCTCGTTTGGACATTTGTGATTGATTGGCTCAGCTACCAGGTGAAGTGGCTTGAGAAACTGACTCACCCCGCTTCGATAATCGTGGTGAGCGACGGCAAACCGTTGCGCCGGAATATGCGCAGGGAGTTGCTGACGTATGAGGAACTCATGTCGCAAATTCGCATCGAGGGTGTCGAGAAAATAGAAGACGTGAAAGAGGCGCGAGTGGAGGGCGACGGGAGTCTCAGCGTAATTAAGCGCTAGGTACCGCCCGTTTGTCGCTTGCCGGTCTCCACCAATCTACTCCGGCGCCGGAGTGAAAAACCGCCCCCGGAGCCTTCAGGAAAACCTTCCTAAATCCAATACCTTATCTACAATACAATATTTCCGGTCCTCAAACGTCTCATCTATAGGGGACAGGAAGCAGGGAGTATGGCCAAACCCAAGCATGCGAAAACCGGTGCGCAGCTGGCTCAAGAAGCCGAACAGCACCGGCCCCGCCTTCTGTCGAAAATCCGGCGCTCCATTCAAAATCAAATGGAGGCGGAGGATGTTCTGCAAGATGTGTTCGCGGAGTGGGCGGAAGCGACGAGTCTAGGGAAGACAATCGAAAGTCTCAGCGGGTGGTTGATGACGGTCGCGACCAACAAGATGCGCGATGGTTTTCGGCGTAAGAAAACCCGAACGGATTACGTCGCCCGGCAAAGCGGCGAACCGGCGTCTACGACGCTCGGAAATGATTGGCTGCGCAATGAATTTCGCGAAGAAATTCTGGTCGCACTCAGCCTACTGCCCGACGAGCAAAGAGAGGTTTTTGTGAAAACGGAATTGGAAGGGAAAAGTTTTTCCGAACTCTCAAAAGAAACGGGAGTGGGTATCAACACACTCCTCTCCCGAAAGCATTACGCGATTTTGGCGTTACGGATTCAATTGAAGGAGGTCTACGATGAACTCGAATGAAGTAAAAAAAGACGAGCATTCCCGATGGTGCCGTCGAAAATTCCTGTTTTTGCCCCTCATCTTGGTGGCGATTGCCGCCAAAGTGGGGGTTTTTATGGTCATCTGGAATCACCTGATTCCGGACCTGTTTCACGGCCCCTTGCTGACCTACTGGCATGCCCTGGGGCTGCTGATTCTCGCCAAACTATTGGTGGGTGGCTTTAGACCATTCGGGCACCGGCATCCCTGGCACTTTGGTCACCATGGCCGTTGGGCGCATATGTCGTCCGAAGAACGTGAAAAACTGCGCGAAGAAATTCGCAAACGGTTTCACGACTAGGAATGAGTCCAAACGCGGCGTGGGAGCTCGGCGTTCCGTAAGGCAATCCGCGGACCCTGCGCGTCATACATTTCCCCAATGATGCCGATAAGCGGAATCGATTTTTTAACTTCCTCATCCGTTGCTATAAAGGCAGGGTGACCGGTTCCCTCCTTCGCCAGCGGGCCGTTTGGATTTGCGCGCTCGGGTATTTCGTCGATGTGTACGATCTCGTGCTTTTTGGAATTGTCCGCGTGGCGAGCCTCAAAGGGATTGGGATTCCCGAATCCGAAATCTTGGGTGCCGGGGCCATGCTCCTCAACTGGCAAATGGCCGGGATGCTCGTGGGAGGATTCGCCTGGGGAATTCTGGGCGATCGTCTGGGGCGGATGCGGGCTCTGTACGGATCTATTTTGCTCTATTCGCTCGCCAACCTCGCCAACGCTTTCGCTCCCGATCTCACCACGTACGCCGCTCTACGTTTCATCGCCGGCTTTGGCCTGGCCGGAGAGCTCGGCGCGGCCGTCACGCTCATCTCCGAAACGGTTCCCGCGACCGCGCGCGGAATCGGGGCCGCCATCATTGGGTTTGCGGGCTTTATCGGCGCGGTTTGCGCCGCCACGCTCGGTGGCCTGGTCACCTGGCGCACTTCCTACGCCATCGGCGGCCTCTTGGGATTGGCCTTGCTGGCGGCGCGCGTCCGGGTCGGTGAGTCGCCGATGTTTACGCACGCGCGTAAAAAATCGAGCCACGCGGCCGCTTCGCTGCTCAAGCTTTTGGGATCGGCGAATCGAATGGGAATCTACTTGCGCTGTGTTTGTGTCGGCATGCCGATCTGGTTTGTGTCCGGGATCTTGATGTACTTCTCGCCCGAGCTTGCGCGAGAACTGGGCATCACAAGCCCGGTGCTGGCCGGACAGGCGATCCTTTGGAATTACATGGGATCCATCGCCGGCGATCCTTTGGCCGGAGTCCTCAGCCAACGGTTCCAAAGCCGAAAGAAAGGCATCTTTGCTTTCGTCGGCCTGAGCGCGCTACTGATTCCCATCTTTTTCCTACTGCACGGGGCAAGCGCTGGGCACTTTTATGCGGTTTGCTTTCTGCTGGGCATCGCCAATAGCTACTGGACCCTTTTTGTGACGATGAGTGCGGAACTCTTTGGGACCGATATTCGCGCGACCGTGGCCACCAGCATTCCCAACCTAGTCCGAGGAACGGTGATTCCTATGAACTTCGCTTTTCTCGCCCTGAAGGGGAACGTGGGCGCTCTGAATGGAGCTTTTCTCGTGGGAGCAAACTGCGTGCTCCTGGCGATCATCGCGCTCGCGTCTTTGCCGGAAACCTTCCGCAAAGATCTTAACTACGTTGAATCCGCCTAGTCCTCTTCCAATTCAGTAGAGTCGGCAACATGGACAAAGCGCCTCCGAAGGGCTACCAATGCCACATGTCCAAAGCCTTTGAAGAACAGTATCGCTGCCTTGCGGAGTTGAAAGACCTCGACCAGAAGGCGCACTACGTCGAACGGGACGCCGAGCAGATTCCGGAAGAGATTCGCAAACACGATGAGGCGCTTGCCACCCGGCGGCAGGACCTCGACTCGGCGAAACAGCAAGCCGCCGAATGCGAAAAAAAGCTCCGCGCTGCCGAGCGAGAACTCAAAGAGAAAGAAGATTCGCTCTTCAAGGCCGAAGGCAAGATGATGGAGGTCAAGACCAACGAAGAATACCAAGCCGCGGTGAAAGAGAACCAGAATCAGAAACAGGCCAAGGCGGTTCTGGAGGATCGCGTGCTCGAGATGATTACGGAGGTCGAAGAGCAGAAGCAGACCCTCACGGGAATTGAACGCGAGTTCAAGGACTACGAGCAGGGCGTTCTCGCTCAAAAGAAGAAACTGACCGATGAACACCAGGACCTCATGAAGCAGTTGGAAGGGCTTTTGCGCCAACGCACCACGCTGACGGCACAACTGGAACCAGCGGTTGCCACCACCTACCAAAAGATTTTGTCGTCGGGAAAAGGCGTTGCCATCGCCCTAGTCGACCAGGGCAAGTGCCTGGCCTGTAATATCCAGATCCGCCCGCAACTCTTCAATGAAATCCTAGGCTACACCGCGGTCCACCGTTGTCCCAGCTGCGGCCGCATTTTGATCGCACACCGTCGGCCGGCGGCCGAGGAAACGGGCGAACCGCTCCAGGCGAAGTAGATGGCCGAGCCCAGGAAAGTGATTTTGTACTGCGACGGCGCCAGCCGTGGGAATCCCGGTCCCGGATCCTATGGATTCGTCATTCTCGAAAACGGAGAACCCATTGCTGAGGTCGGGAAGAAGCTGGGTGAGGTGACCAACAACGTTGCCGAGTATGAGGGCGTGATCGAGGGTCTGACCCGCTGTCTGGAGTTGGGTGCGACTGAGGTGACCGTCCGCAGCGATTCTCAGCTGCTCGTCCGGCAGCTGACCGGCCAATACAAGGTCAAGGCCCCGCACCTTTTGCCTTTAGTCCAGAAGGCGAAGGCCCTGCAGCAAAGGTTCACCAAAGTCGCTTTCCAGCACGTGCCGCGGGAAGAGAATAAGCCCGCGGACAAGCTCGCAAATGCCGCTCTAGACGGGCTTCTCGCCGATTGACCCCCCTTGTGCCGCTCCGTTGCCGCGGTATATAAGACGGGCGAAAGTGGGGGACACTCCCATCGAATTGTCTTCAAATCGTTTTGCTCGCCTTAGCGCCTGCCTGATCGCGGTGGCGTTCGGTCTTTTTCTGCTGACGTTTCCCCTCTATCCCCTCAACGGATTTCTCATCGATAGCTTTTTCCGCGCCGGAGCTGGCGCACCGCCGGATCCCCGGATCACCTTGATCGCTTTCGACGCTTCGGCCACGCAAGGCGGGGAGTCGAATCTTTCCGCCGACGGGCTGGCAACGCTCATCGCGCGCTTAAATACGCAAGAACCCAAAGCCATCGGCATCCTGGCCGACCTAGACGAAAAACACTATTCCATTCCGGAACTCGAAAAGATCTTGGCCGCCATCCGTACGGAAGTCCCCGTTTTTGTCGGGTTTACCGACGAAACCTCGCTCGGCGCACCTCCGCCCGAAGCCTTTGGGGACCGCTTGGTGTATGCCCCGGGGCTCATTTCCCGGGATTCCTTTAACTTCGGAGCGGATTCGGTCAGCCGGCGAGTCATGGTGGAAATCGAGCGCACGCCGACCTTCTATTCGCGGTTGGCCACCTTCGTGCGCGGAAAAACCCCCGAAAAGGTTGAATCGCTCGGGGCGTCGAAACATGCCTTTGTGAACTGGCAGGGCCCAGCCGGGACCTATCCCATTTACCCGGCGTGGCCGCTATTGAACGGCGGGCAGACGGCGGCTCCCCTTCAGAACCGAATCGTTTTGATCGGGCACGCCCGCCGCACGCGTCCCACCCAGGACTTTCTTTTGACCCCGTATTCGCGCGTATTGGGCGATACGACCGCGTTGGAGGGGGCCGCCCATGGCTTAGTGACACTGCTTGAAGACCGCGGCCTGCAAAGGCTTCCCGGCTGGGCGGTGGCTCTTTTGACCGTGGTGACGGGAATTTTGACCGTGAGCTTGGTCATCCACCTTTCCCCCGTCGGCGGCATCAGTTTCATGGTGCTTTTGCTGGCAGCTTTCTGGAGCGCCGGTTGGCTCGCCTTGAAGTACGGAGGCTGGTGGCTGGACCTCGCCCATCCTGCGGTGATGGCGGTGGCCGGCTACTACCTGGTCGTACCGTTTCGCCTGCGGGCGGAATACCGCAAGCGTTGGCACTACCAGCAGAAGACCGAAATGATGGCCCAGCTGGAAATGCTCAAGAGCAACTTTCTCTCCCTGGTTTCGCATGACCTTAAGACCCCAATCGCCCGAATCCAAGGCAATGCCGAACTGCTGTTACGGGAGGGGGCGGCACTGCCCGAAAAGCAGCGCAAGAGCTTGGGGGCCATCGTCGCAACTACCGAGCATATGAGCGACTACGTGGAAACCGTCCTCGATCTCACCCGGATCGAAAGTGCCTCGATGCCGCTGAGCAAGGTGAGTCGGGATATCAATGAGACCATTCGGGAAGTGATTGAAGAAAAACGCTTTCTAGCCACGGAAAAGAACATCTCCATTGAAACCGACCTCGAGCCCCTCTTTTCCGTCCGGTACGACGTGCGCCTGATGAAACGCGTGATTGCCAATCTGGTGGAAAATGCCATCAAGTACTCACCGGAAAATTCCACGATCACCATCACTTCGAAGGAAGAGTCGAACCACGTGCGAGTGTCCGTGTCGGATCAGGGGGTAGGAATTGCCCCCGATGAGCAGGAAAAGGTCTTCGCCAAGTTCTACCGGGCCCAAGGGGCGCTGGGGACAAAAGGCACCGGTTTGGGACTCTACCTTGTCAAATATTTCGTGGAACTGCATAAAGGGGGGGTCTCATTGCAGAGCCAAGTAGGTAAGGGCAGCACGTTCGCTGTGACCTTGCCGGTTTAAGGGGTCCGAATGAAGTCGTATCAAGTTCTGGTCGTTGAGGATGATGATGAGCTGCGGGGCACGATCCGTGAGGCGCTCAATCTCAGTCATTTCACCGTCCGAGAAGCCCGCGATGGGGTCGAGGCGTTGGAGGCGATCCGTAAGGAACGCGCCGACCTGGTTTTGCTCGATGTGAACATGCCACGACTGGACGGCTTGGAATGCCTTCACCGCATCAAGGAATACGATCCGTCGATCGTGGCGATCATCATGACCGCCTACAGCACGATCGAAGATGCGGTGCGCGCGATCAAGGAAGGCGCCTACAATTACCTCGCTAAACCCATCAAACACCAAGCCATCGTGGAGATGGTCGAACGCGCCCTGGCCGCGAGCCAAATGATCCAGAGCATGGCGTTTTCCGCGCCGGTGGTGAAACTGGATACCGGGGAGTTTGTTGGAACGTCGAGTGAAATGCGGCGGGTCTTCAATATCATTCACAAGCTGGCCAAGGTCGACACTTCCGTTTTGATCCGCGGGGAGAGTGGGACCGGCAAGGAACTCGTCGCGCGCGCGATTCACTACAACTCGGGACGCAAAGACGAGAAGCTCGTCGCCATCAATTGCAGCTCGATTCCGGAAACTCTTTTCGAGAGCGAACTCTTTGGCCACGAGCGCGGCGCCTTTACCGGCGCCGACCAACGTCAGATCGGCCGCTTCCAATACGCCGCGGGGGGAACCATTTTCCTCGACGAAATCGGCGATCTTTCTTTACCCATGCAGGTTAAGCTGCTGCGGGTTTTGCAGGAGCGTAAATTCACGCCGGTCGGTTCCAATCGCGAAATTGAGATGAACGCGCGCATCATTGCGGCCACCAATCGCAATCTTGAGGAAATGATTCAAATGGGAACCTTCCGCGAGGATCTCTTCTACCGCCTGTATGTGATTCCGATTTTCTTGCCGCCGTTGCGAGAACGGCGCGACGATATCGAGAAACTGGCGTGGCACTTCATTGCCAAGTTCAGCAAATTGCACGGTAAAGAAATTCGCGGCATCTCGTCGGCGGCGATGCAGCTGCTCTTGCAACACAACTGGCCGGGAAATATTCGCGAACTTGAAAACGTTGTGGAACACTCGTTGGTCATTGAGGCTACCGACCAAATCAGTCCTGCTTCGTTGCCGAGTTACCTCCAGGGGGAAGATTTCTTCGGCACGCGCCTGATGAACCCAATGGTCGCCCTCGACATCGAGGAAACCGATGGGCTCTCCGATGCGCCGGTGGCGGAGATCCTCAATTACAAGAGCCACAAAGAGCAGTTTGAGCGGGACTTTATCATCAAGGCGCTGCGCACGTTTAAAGGGCGTATCAACCAAACCGCCTTGCACGCGCAGATTCCGAAGAAGACGTTGCTGCGCAAACTGCAAAAATACAATATCCGCGCGGAAGATTACCGCGCCTAAGCCACGGCCGTTCGCGCGGGCTCCCTTTGGTCCGCCTCAGCGGGCCGCCTTGCCGAGCCCAACGAGTATGGGTCCCGAAGTTTCACCCAACTCTGGCGGGTGAGTGTCTCCAATCGCGACGCCATTGATCCGCTTCTCGAGCGAACGGGCTTTCATTCCAGAGGGATCCCCCATCTCCTCGACATCGGCGCGCTGCCAGAGCTCCGCCGAAAAGTTATCAAATTGGAGTACGAACTTGAGACGGGTTTCAACGTGGTCGTCATCCTTGAGGAGACGAAAACGGTAATCGACCTTCACTTCTTGCTCCGCCAAGGTGGAGAAAGTTCCAAACTGGCGGTCGGTAAAACTCTGGCCATCCATCGGACGCCGCTCCCATTTCAATTCCGCCCGACGCACTCCGGCCAAATGCCCTTCGAAACCGGCCCGCACCTCGAGCTTTGCGTTCGCATCAAAGTCGGGAAAAAGCCGATCATCCTGTGGCGCGGCACGCATCACGAATTCAGCGGGACATTCTGCCCCCCGCAAATTGAAAGACAGCGGGTCCCCGTCTATCTCGCAATGATCCAGAAATGCGGCGTATCTTTCGCCGGAAATCTGGCCCGCACCGAGTTCAATGGCAGACAATGACGCGAGCGTGCCCTTGGCGCCATGGACAGATTTCAAAAAGGCGACGAGTCGGGCCGCTTGCGGTTCCGTCAGCGCTGGGAATCCCTCCGATTGAAAGTCCGCATCCGAAACGCTACCCCGGCCGCACGCGATGACCCCCAGCAGGAAGGCACTGATTACGATTCGATCCGTTGTTTTTCGCATTTTTCCCTCTCGCTCTGGTGATTGAGAAAACGCCGGTGGATCGATGGCGACCCACCGGCGAACCTCTTAGTCGTTCTTGCCCGAACCCATGAACCCGGGCGCTTCCATTTCAAGCAGGACTTTCGGAGCGGAGCGCGTCAGCACGACCCCATTCAGGCGCTGGTCGAACGTCCCGCCGGAACCCTTAAGTTCCCATTCATTGCGCCCCAAGAGTTCGGCCGAGAATCCATCGAAGACCATCACCCAGTAAGATCGATCTGTTTCTTCTTTTCATCTCTCACTTCTCCCGCCCCAAGGTTTTGCAACCGGTGGGCCAGCCGACTGACCGGTAATTGCGCGCGTTTTAACCATGGGGGCGCGGCGGCATTGCAAAAACGAGATGTCGGATTTGAGAGTGTGTCTCGCCGCAGCGGGGCCATGACAAGCCGGACCGGCCGGGTTACGAAGGAATGTGATCTCCGTGCTCGCCGCCTTTGCGTTCGCGCTCTTGCCCGTCGTTCTCGGCTGGCCCCTTCAGAACCGGTTTCACCGCTCGGCCCCGCAGGGGTTTCCGGAGCGGGTGGCGCAATCGGTTTTCTTGGGCGCGGGATTGCTCGGACTCTGCTTCTCCGTCGGTTTTTTTCTGGAGACGCGCTTGCTACTACCGGTGGCGCTCGCCGCCGGCATCTCGTGTATCGCCGCGCTCGGGGCCCGCGGCCAGCGGTGGCGCCTACGGCAATGCGCCCCCACCCTCATTGCCACCCTGGCCCTAGCCGCTTTGCTGTTTCTGGTCGGTACCGACGAAGATGGTTCGAGCGACGGCTTTTACCACCTGGGTATCGTTCGCAAGATCTTGGAGCAGGGCCATCTTGGCATTGAAAACTTTCGCCTCTCGCGGGAGCTTGCGTTTGGCTCTGGTACGTATCTCTACAATGCCGTCTACCCGATCTACGCCGGGGTGGCGCAGACCTTTGGTATCGATCCCATTCGTCTGTGGATGTCGGTGCCGGGACCGCTGGCTATCTTACTGACGCTGGCGTTTATGGGCGCGGCGCAGTCCCTACTGGGGAGCCTGCGATCCCAGGGCCCTCTGCTTGCCACTTGGTTCCTTTTCAGCTTTTGGGTTTCGAATCAATACGCGATCGCCGCCTTTCCCCACCAAATGGGGCTGCTCTTCTACCTCGGTTGCATCGGCTCGTTACTCCGTTTGCGCCGCGCTTTTTTTCTGCACGGGATGCTCGCGTCGGCCGGTTTGGTGGTCCACCCGCAATTTCTGCTCTTCTACGGAATGACGGTCACGCTGGGCATCGCCGTTTTCTTTTTTACTCACCGGCGTCGAGCCTACCAATGGGCCGTTTCGCTGGCCGCCTCGATTCTTTTCGCGTTGCCGGTGGCCGCTTTGCGCTTTCGCGTCTATTGGGAGTTTCGGGACGATTTCGCCCAAATGCATACGAGCCTTTACGCGCCCCTTTTCTCGAAACTCTTCGGGGTCTCGTTCTTCAACGTCTTTTTGGCGTTATCGATCTTCTCTTGGATCGGATTTCTGGCGGCAGCTTTTTTTCTCTACCGGGCAGTGCGCTCGCCCGAAAAACGGCGTGCCCCACGTTTTGTCCTCGCCCTGCTGGTGGTCCTGATTCCGACCGCAATTCTCAATCCGATATCATTTCTGTTTTTCAGCAAGTTTCTAACCCAGACGATCGTCCTACGCATGGCGCTATTGATTGATCTCTGGGGAGGCATTTTTCTCGCCGACACCCTGGCGGTTCTCGCCCGCCGAGTGCGCCTTCGCTACCGATTCCCGTTCCCCCACCGACTCCTGCGCTGGTCGCCGCTCCTTCTCGTCGGTGCCTGGTTCTGGGTGGATGGCCCGACGAATCCGTTCCAGCACAACCGGCAGGCCCGGATGTATTCGCGCCTGTACGGCGGAACGCTCGGAACGCTTCTCCGGGCGACCGAACTGCGATCGCTCCTGGCCCAGATTCCGCGGGGCGCCCGAGTACTCACCGACAGTCGGGCGGAGTTATTAGTCCTGCGGGATCTGCTGGTGGTCGGCGATTACCACGACGTCCACACCAAAGGACAAGAAATCAATCGACGATTGTTTCCGGTTTTCGGCGTCACCGCCACCCCGGAAACATTGGCGCCGCTATTCGAAGAATTTAAGCCCGAGTACCTCTTGCTCTCGCCGTACAGCAGCCCGCTGGATTGGATCCGCTATGCGCGCTATCCCGAAAAATTTGAGCGGTTGGGCCAGGCGGAAACGGGTTCCGAATTTCACGACGGAATCTACACCCTTTACCGTATTCGGCCGGGGGCCTGGCGTGCGCGGGCGTCGCAGCTTCCACCGATCGCCGTCCCCTCTCGCTGTCCCGCGCGGCCGGTGATCTATTCTGCGCATACCGACCTTCCGCTGCCCGATCTCCCGACCGACTGGGAAGCGCGGCTACGTGACGGTCAGGGGACTGCGCCCGAAAATCGGGTGACCTATGTGGCCCGTCGGCCCGCCAGCAAAATCGATCTCCACTTTCCCGAGCCCACCGCGCTCGATCGGGTGGAAGTCACAGTGGCGGTGGCACCGTTTCTCTACCTCGATGGCTTGGCGCTCTATGTGCTGGGCCCGAGCGGGCCGGAGCCGGTAGAAACCAAGTTCTTCGCCGAACGCCCTGCAACCGAGCGCTTAAATGTGCGTTTATCGGGTCGCGGTGTTTTGTCGTCGGATTGGCGCGTCGTCGTTTTTTCTCACGACAGTACTTCGATTGCGGATGTCACGGCGTATAGTCGGCCGCGGACCTGCCCCTGATCTCGCTTAGAAAACCCCAGCCATACGCCAAATGCGTGGCCCACGTCGTGACGGTCGCCAGGGCAAAATCAGAAAGCGCGGCTCCCGTGCGGCGTGCGGTCGACCAAAGCCCTGCCGCCACGCCGGTGAAGTGCAGGGCCGCGTATCCGAACAAAAACCACGGCGAGGCCACTAGGGCTAGCGCGAAGGTGATGAAATAGCCAACGACCACTGCCGCCGGCAGCAAGAATTTCCACTCACGGGCCTCCGGGTGGCGCCGATTGAAGTAGAACCGCCCCCGCCCGTAGAGCACCATATTGGCCAACCACGCGGGCAGCGAAGGGCGCAAGGCATGATCGGATCGCATCCCCGGCTCGGCCCAGAGTTGAAAACCCGCTTTTTTCAGTCGGTAACTGAGGTCGAGATCTTCCCCGACGCGCGTAAACTTCGGATCGAACCCATTGACCGCGGTGAGAGCGCTCCGTCGGAAGGCAACGTTTAGGGTGGGACAATGATCGACTTCGCGCGGTTCGCGAAAATCCCGATTTAAGATCGAGCTATGACCGCCCACATAGGAGCCCAGCAAAACCTGCAGCGCGCGATAGAACGGCCGGTCGAGATGGGGCACGCCGTTGCGGCCTCCCACCGCCGCGCAGGCGTGATTGAGGGCGTGCCGGTCCATGGCGAGGCCCAGGGCATCGGCCCAGCCCGGTTGGACTTCGCAATCCGCATCGACAAAGACCACCCACGCACTCTCGGCGTTTCGCCAAGCGTGGTTCCTCACCGCAGAAATCCCTTTTCCTGTAAAACGCGCGAGCCGCAATCGTTCCCCTACCCGCGCCCGCCAATCGATCAAGATTGCGGGGGTGGCATCGGTGGAAGCGTGGTCGACGATAAGCAAGGGAATTTGCCGGTTGTCGGTCTCTCGCACCAATGCCGCAAGGCTGCGCGGCAGAGTCGACGCGCCGTTATAAACGACCATGCAGACTGTCACCCGCTCGCGCACTAGGAAATCCTTTGCTTCAATTTGGCCCCGCGGTTAACTTTTTAGAGTGTTCGCCAAAACTCTGTCAAAGTACCACGCTCCCTTATATTGGGCGCACCTTCTTGTGACGCTAGGCCTCATCCTGAGCTTTCCGATCTGGGTTTGGGTGACGCATCCCGTGACACTTTTTGCTGTGCTGCCGGGGATGCTGCTCCTCGCCTCCACCATCGGATTTTGCCAAAACATTGGTCTCATTCATCAGCTCGCCCATACGCTTCCGCCCGCACCCGGCAAGTCGGGAGTGATCGTCGCCCGCGTGATGCACGCTTTCGGCGGGCTGCGCTACACGAGCACCCGTTTTGCGCACCATCTGCACCACCGCTACCTTGGCACCGAGTCCGATCCCGATCGGCACGGCTACCAGCTCACTACCACTTTCGCTCGGCGCTTTGGCTATCTCTTGCTCATTGGTCCTTTGCGCGCGAAATGGGCGCCCGTGGACTTGCGGCCATTCCTGACCCAGATGGAAGCCGGACAAAAAGCGAGATACGAGACCAGTTTGCGTAAAGATCACTGGTACCTGCTGGGAATTCAGGGGGCGCTCCTGCTCTCGCTCGGCGTTTTTTATTTGCCGTGGTTTGCTTCTTTGCTTCTCGCGAATGCCTGCTCTAATGCTCGGGAAATGGCAGAACACGGAAACTCGGGCGGCGCCGCTTACGTTAACTTGAAACCGTCTCTAACCGGCGTGCTTTTCTTTTCCACTCCGGGATTTTGGTACCACGGGGATCATCACACTTCGCCCAGCTTGCATTACTTCGAGCTGCCGCTGGCGTCGCCGACGATCAAACCCAAAACCGATCTCCCCCGGTACGCCCGACGGGGAGCGATTTCCTATTTATGGGCGGGCGCCTAGAGCGATCGGAGGCGATCGCGCGCAATCAAGCGAATCAGACCCAGTCCTAAATCCAAACAAAAAAGGAAGGTCGCGAGCAGCGTCAGATCCATGATCCGCACCAACGCCGGCAGTTCAGAGAGCGCCCCAAAGCCATTAGCCGCCCACCGACTTAAGACCCAAATCAGTTGCCCGAGTCCCAGAGAATAGACAAAAAGCGAAAGGTAGAAGGGGCGTCCGTGATCGCTTTGCAATTGAAGCCGACTCACCAACCGGCTCCCCAGCTTGCCCGACTCATGCAAAACCGCTTTGGTTAGGATGAAAGAAAGCGAAAGCATCATAAAAGGAACCGCCAATGCGCAAACGGCGAGCGCGGAATGGTAGTGAAAGTCCTTCGCGATCGGTAACGTGAGCGCAAACGAGTAGGCCAAAAGCGAAAGCCCGATCACCAGCGGTGCGAGGATCAAGTGGGTAGAAGAGGCATTGCCCAAGATGAAACGCAAGTGCCGCCAACCGTCTCGCCAGCGTCGCAAGTGCGGTCGGCGACTGCGTGCGTCCTTGCGAAAGGGAATGGCGACTTCCGCGTAGCGCAGTTTCCGGTAGCCGACCCCAATCAACATTTCCGAAGCGAACTCCATTCCGGGGCAGCGGGAATCCAAGGTTAAATAGCTCGCGCGGGTCATGGCCCGCATTCCACTATTGCAGTCACTCGTGGGAACACCGTGAATGCGGCGGATGAGAAAAGATAAAACGGGGGTACCCAAGTAACGGTTCAGAAAGGGCATCGCGCCGGTTTCGATTTGCCCGTCCAGCCGACTGCCCAAAACAAAATCGGCTTCCTTTTTGGCCAGCGGTTCAATCAGCCGCGGGATCTCCGAAAAGGGGTAAGACAGATCGGCGTCGCCAAAACAGACCCACGGATAGCGGGCGGCCAGAATCCCTTCGTGCAGGGCGGCGCCGTAGCCCAAGGTCGCCACTTCGACGACCCGCGCGCCGGCTTCCC
>CAZFMF010000066.1:0-13471 GCA_964519985.1 uncultured Pseudobdellovibrionaceae bacterium
GCTCAGCTGGTAGAGCAAGGGAATCATAATCCTTTGGTCGGGGGTTCGAGTCCCTCCCCAGCTATTCAATTTCGCCGAAGGCGAAATTGAATCCTTAACGATTAATCCTTAAGGCTTAATCCTTAAACCTCCAGCGGCATAGCCGCTCCGGTGTCTTCCGTCTCTTTCAGGCTCTACCCCATCGAAGGGGGCATACCCCGATTGACATACGCGCGAGATATTTCACTCGGTCACCCTATGTGATTTCGTTTATCATCGAGATCGTGGGCAAATGGGACTTATTCACGCCACTAATGATGATTCTGGTCGCTTCCGTCGTTGTGGCGTTTGGCACCGGATGTTTGGCTGGTTATTCTTTTGTAATTCTGAGGAATAGGAGAAAGCCGAAGCGCCGAAGCCCTACGGAATCTTCTTAAAAGCGTCATCCAAATCCGCATGGAGCTTCTGAAAATCCCCTACCGACAATTCACCCAATCGCGCCGCGTAGTCCTCTAGCGTATTCCAAGATTCTCGGATTACTTTGAAAAGATATTCCACCTCCGCGTGGGGGGTTCCAAAACCCATCACGCGATACTCCAAAACCGCGTAGTTCTGGCCGGCAAGCTTTTCTTCCATCCGCTGTCAAAAAGCGCACGGACGCGGGAGCACCGAAGAGAGAGCTAATCTGTTTACCTACCTCCAAGACCGCGCTGGGCGGTTGCGAAGCAATTGCCGAGACTGGCTTAACAGAGTCATAGACGGTAGTGGGCTTGGGAAACTCAAATTCAAAGTATTCGCTTATCTCCGTATTTGGAAATAGCCCAATTTTTGCGGCGGGTGAGGTCCACGTATTCGACTTGGATTTCGCGTCATCGAGTTCCCATCCCTGATAAAGAACCGGAAAAGTGATAAAACAGTCCCTTCTTTCACGATAGTTTGGACTGATGGTTTCGACGCCATTCCCAAGACCTTACAAAAACACCCGGTAATCCGTCTTAAAAGCCTTTGCTAGCCGCTTAGCCATAACCTTCCCAATAGGACGCGCACCCGTTTCCATTTCAGAAATATGCGACTGCTTGATTTTAAGTTTTGCAGCCAGATCTTTTTGAGTCAATTCATCGCGCAGACGCAATCCCTGCAAAACGGTACCAGCTTTAGTGTACTTCGCATGAAGATCCTTGAAGGCTTCCTCCGCTGAAACCATGTCCTTCTCAAACTCCTTAAGGAGTTGAGCCAGTCCATGGGCTTTCTCTTTGGGAACCAGGAATAGCCGAGGCCTTTTTTCTCCAATGGTCACCTTAACAAAATCAGTAAGGTGCTTTTTCATGGGTTCCGACATAATAAACCTCCACGATTCTTTCTTCTCTGTTTTTTTACTTCCCAACAGACTACATAAGTGGGACGGCCTGACTTCACATGACAGTGCCAGCAATCTGTTTTTCCTTTTAGCCTTCCAAAATTCTTCCACTGCGGTGTGACAGGTCCAGTCACTCTGATTTCTTCCATCAAAGCATTCACCTGGACACGCACCACCTCGGGCAGGTCTCTTAGCTGTTTTGCTGCCCGTTTGTGAAGGCTGACCATTCACATGCTTAAAACATGATATACCAATTACTGGGATATTTAAAGCGGTTTGGTGAGATACTTAAAAAGCTGCCCGACAAGAGCGAAAGCACGCCGTTGAGCTGAAAAGCAACGCCGGTCGAGTATACGACCGGCCGTTCAATTCGATATAACCTGTCTGAGATAACAAACTCCCACCCATACGAAAGCCAGGCTTACAGCGATTCATGTCATGTGACTTTTCTTAAAGTAGGGGCTAAATGAAAATTTCAGGCGAAACTTTGAAATACTTCGCAAGTGCCTTAATTTGACGCAAATTAAGTTCGCGCTCACCCTTCAAAATTTTAGAAACCACCGACTGCCCACCGAGTTCTTTTGCGAGATCGGATTGATTGAGTCCCTGCAGTTCTATCAAATAGTTCAACATTTCAGCTCCGCTGACCGGGCCACTTTTATACCGATTTTGCTCATAGTCCTTAATCAATTCCGCCAAGGTCATGAGATACATTTCGGCCCCGCTGTCTTTGGCTTCGTTGAGATAGGAAATGAGGTTCTCCACGACTTTAAGAGCCATGGTGTGCTGCCCTTTAGAAGCAATGGGTTGAAGAGGGAAAATCTTCACAATCTGTAAGTACGTGGTATCGGCCTTTGGCGAAGAGGCCTTCACATTCGCTTTCAAAGTATCGATTAACTTTCTCGCCGTGCTCATATCTATTCCTTCCACCTATCTCGGTCGTATTCCGCGTGGCTTAGGACATGGGTGATCAAAATGATCCTCTGCCCAAAAGCAACTTTTGTAATCGCTCTAATCTTATTGCCCCCAACATCAAAAATGGTTTGCCGTCCTACGAAATCCACATTGACCCCGAACATCTGTTTTAAGTCCCGCGGACTATCGAAGTTCGCCCCTTCCACTAACTTTACCCAGCGATCCAATGCTTTGCGACTATTCGCGTGCTTCCTTTTAAACTCCTCAATGATGGACTTGCCCAGGATGTACACATCGGTAAATATAGCAAATTGCCATATGGAAATCAAGTACAGTATAGCGAATTGCTATTTACCGTGAGTATACGAGCCTGGCCCCTTCGGTGCAGACTTTAGTAATCCTTAAATTTACGCGACGCTCTTAATTAAAGAGGTTTTGTCTGCGTTCCCCGATCCAACCACAATGGCCCCAGACATTAGAAACAAAGGGGCCTCTAACAATGAAACAACTAACCTGGTTAGCCATCAGTTCCTGGGTGTTTTTCTTCTCCGTCGCCGAAGCGACACCCGATCCTCGGATCAAACTCTCTCAAGACGCTTTCGACCGCTATCTCAAAATGTCGGTCGGACTTTTCTCAACGGGAGGGGAGCGACTCTACAAGGGCCAGATGAGGGTCACCAATCTCAAGACGGGAAATGAAGTTTGGAACGGCGATGTTATCGGGATGGCGCATGGAACTCATATGGTGGTCGAGAGCTCCACTTTGGATGCCGCGCGCAAGCGAGGGTTGATGGTCGTCGATCTCTTCAAGCCAAGCTGGCGGTCCCCGCTCGCGGAAACCCTCCTGCGGTTCCAAATCTTAGGGCATATTGGCAACCATGGTCGCGCTGAATTAGGAGACACTTCGGCCTTCCAGGAAATCGACGTAGACGTGGATAAGACGACGGGCACGATGACCTTGCAGAAGCTGACGACCCGCAAACCGCTCCATACCGATTTTGGTAGCTACGATGACCATAGTTTTGAAGGGTCGCTTGCGATCGTGAACCCGACGACGATCACTTTGAAAGACATGGTCAGCGCTCCCGTCTCCACGTTTTCCGGCGAACCGCTCAACCACATTGCCCAGCAGTATGCGGTGGGGAATCTGGTGCTCGTGGGCGATCATGGAAAACTGGCGGGCCGATTTGTTACCACCGTATCGTATGCGCAAGCGCTCCAAATCGATCCGACCGTTCGCCGTTGCATCGACCCGTGCGGTATCGAAATCCCCTACTTCTTCGAGTACCGGGGAGACGCGACGATTTCGGGAGACCTAAAAAACATCAAGAGCGAGACTAGTAACTTTGGCGTTCTGAAGTGTCGGTAGCCGTACCGCTATTAAGTTTAATTAGAAACACCGCTCCGGCGCCGGCAGGGCGTACGCATCAAAATTTGAGACGCTTATTCAGCGCGACTCTTGAGTACCGGGTAACTTTTACACACCAGCGAAGAACCGCTTCTAGTAAGGCTTTCACTTTTTGATGCGTACGCCCTGCCGGCGCCGGAGTTGGAATAGTCGCCCCTGGCTCCCCGCTGCGCTTCGTATTACGGACGATAGCGCAAAACAGTCGGTTCCGTCGTATAGCCGAAACTTCTAAGGACGGATGAATCAAAAGGTTGTTGCAAATCCACGGTCAGCTTGCCTTCGATGGAATTGGTATCGGCTAAGAGCGGACTTTTTTCCGGACGCTGGTCAAAAAGCAAAAAGCCGTTCCGAATTTTGAGCCATTTCAAGTAGCGGGCATCGTACCGGGTCGAATCCTGAGCCTGCCCTTGGCCCTTCACAATCACGGCGCCCGGCCGCAATCTTTCCAACGAATGTACCCACCATGGCTCTACGAACGTGTCTTCCTTTTCGCCCGGTTTCGGCCCCACCATTGAGTTGATGTAATAAAGTGTCTTCTTCATTTTAGAGAATTCAAATACGACCTTCATGTGCACGGCCGGCAAGTTTGATTCCCAGTCAAACGTCGTTTCATCACTACGGTAAAACAGCGAGACGGAATGAATAAAAGCTCCGGGAATATGCCGGAGTACATCCCCCAATAAGTCAGCGCCGACATAGGAACAACCGCTCCGTCCCAACCCACCAAACAGGAAGCCCACATCGAACTCCTTCCGGTACCGAGGACTCAGTTTCGTGGGGAGGTTGGCACGGTCATAGACGGGGTGGTTGTCGACAAACACATAGGTCGATGCCTCGGGAAAAACGACCACCGGCAGTGTCACATCGAAGGATGACATGGGATAGAAGACGGAATCAATTTGGGTGGGGCGGCCAAACTTTGTAACCAGGGCTATTCGAAGCCAATCGTACCTGGCCAAGAACTGAGGATACCGAAATACAACCAATCTTCCGTCGCAATTCTGAGGAAACTCAGTAGCCGGTAGAAACAGCCGCTCGGGATACTCATGCCAAATAAACCCACTTGGCACTTCGAACTCCCCCGCAAAGCTCCACGTGTGGAACACCAGGCAAAATAGAAGAACAGTCGCACGCGCACCAAAAGCCATGACTTCCCGTTAACACACGGCGTCTGCTGCGGTCTCTTATTTCCGTAGGCGCGCAACCCCAAGTCAGCCCAGCTGCACAAGGATCTGCCCGCAACCGTGCGGTCTCACTCCGGCGCCGGAGTGAGGGGGCTAGGGGCCGGGGCCGCCGAAAACTGAACCCGTTCCAGATTTTGGAACAGTTTGTTCCAAACTGGGCCCGTTTCTGGAAGACTCTTTTCTCAAACGCGTCGAAGATGGCTTAAGGAGGCAGTCTTGGTTCTATCCATGCAATCCAGCCGCGAGTTCCTGGCCTGGGAATTCGAGCGGAGAACGAGAGCGAACCCTCGTTATTCGCTGCGAGCGTTTGCGTCCATGCTAGGCTTCAGTCCCGGCGAGCTCTCGGAGCTTTTCAGTGGAAAGCGCAAACTCAGTCTTAGAGCCGCGGCCCGCATTTCTCCCGTCTTAGATCTGAATGACGAGGAAGCGCAGCATCTCGTGCGCCTAGTTCAAGACGAAAAGCGGGCAAGTTCGGGGATCCCTGCTCCTGCTTCCAAGCCCCCGGACGGGAACGCTTTCGTTAAACTCAAAACGGATCGGTTTTCTTGGGTATCGGACCTTTCTTGCTTCAGCATCCTCTCACTTTTTGAAACCAGGAATTTCCGCTGGGATCCCAAGTGGATTGCAAAACGCCTGGCCCTCACCGAGATGCAGGTGAAATTGGCCATCGCCCGACTCGTTCAAGTTGGGATGCTCGATAAAAAGAAGGCGGGCGGTTACAAAGTATCGAGGCAGTTTCATTTCGATCCCGAAGGCGTACCTTCGGAGGTGATTCGCAACTTCCACCGCCAGGTCTTGTCGAAGGCCACCGAGGCCTTGGATTTTCAACCGCAAGAAAAGCGTGAGATCAGCGGGCTAACTTTCGCCGTGGATCCCGACGTGCTTCCAGCCATGAAAAAAGAAATCATCGAATTCTTGAAGACGTTCAATGAACGCTACGGTCAGGGTAAGCGCCTCAAAGAAGTCTACCAGCTTCAGTTTGCACTGTTTCAGCTGACGCAGTCAGCGGAGGGAAGATAATGAGACGGAATTTATGGGGCGTACTATTCCTGGTCGGGGTGGGGCTACCGGAGACTGGCTTCGCGGGCGTTATCGTCGGAAACGGTGACGATGGAGGGGATCTCGAAGGAGCCGTTGCGCTAAGCGACGGCCCGATCGTGGAATCGCGGCTGAAGGCCCGCGAGCATGTGCAGAAACTCGGACTCAAGGGCGTTCGGGGCCTAGGGAGTCTAGAAGACGAAATCAGCAAGACCCAGTTGTTTCTGGCTCCCGAAGATCGCAAGGCCAACCTGCCCCAGGATCAGGGGCCCTTTCACGCGGACATGCGAGGACTCGTCTACGCGCGTACCTTGCCGTCGGCGCACGCCAGCACGCGGTTTTATCCGAGTGCTAAAACCCTAAGCGCCGATCAGCTAGTGGCGTTGCATGTGCACGAGGCCCTGCATCGGGCCTTGCCCCCGGCCGTGCGCGAAGATGAAGCGAAGGTTTCCGAGATCACGCTGGCCATCACGGCCCCCGGCGCTTCGCGTGATCAAGTGGAACAAACCATCGATCGGATTATTCCCGTTGCTCAAACACGGCTAATCGAACCAGACGTTTCGCTCGACGACCCCACGTACCAACAGTTTCTGACCCCGTCGACCGTGGGGTACTCCTTTCGAACCTTTTTTCTAGACCAAGCCACATCGGACCAAACGCCTCGGCAGATGCATTCGTTCCATAGCTACCTTTACCCATTTGGGGGCACCAACTCGCCCTTCGGCCTCGGGATTGAGATGGCGTTTGTGAAAAGCAGCAGCGCGTTCCTGGCGGGGCCGCTCGGGCTATCGGCGCGATTGAGAATTTGGTCGTCCCGGTCGTTTGACGTCGGAATCTGGGGCGTCGCGCATCTGAATACGCTATCCGCGGAGGAGATGAAGAACTCCCCGTTTGGACGCGATATCGGAACGTTTGGAATCTCGTTCCGCAAGAGCTTTAAGTACGGCTACGTCGAGAACCTGGTCAGTCTGAGCACGCCGGGCAAGAGCCAGCAAGCGGTCGGTCTCGTCAACTACACCTATGACTATGGCACGGTCGTACAAGCCAAGATCCGAGCCGGGGTGAAGCTAGCGTATGTTTCCTTGGGGTTATTTGGCGAGATCCACCTGGCCGACTACTTCCGCGTTTCGGGCGGAGCATTCGGCTACGATTCGGGCCGCTACCGCATCCTGTCGGCGGGTCCCGAGGTCACGATGACCTTCGATCAGTTCCAATTTGGATTGCAAGGTCGGATGTTAGCCTCCGCCACCAACGGAGCAAACTTTAGTTACCTTGGTAATCTACTGGGAATCGGCACGGCACAAGGGGGGATCGGTGCGTCCGCCAGCATATTGTTCTAGATCATTGTGGGTTTTTGCCGCCTTCTTTTTAGCGACGGCGGCGTGTGACTTGAAACACCCGTTCAGTGTCACCGCGGAGCGCGTCATCAGCCTAGATGGGCTCAAGCTGATTTCCGAACCGCCTGATACCGGTAAGGCGTTTGGCAGTGAGGCGTATCGCGTGGCAAGCGGCCGGCGTCTTCTGATGCGCTTTGAAGGATTGGCCACCCGAGCGATGGGTATTGATCTCTCGAACGGCAAACGAGCGCTGCTCACCCTTCGTTGCAAGCCAGGCGAATGTGTTGAACAGGCAAACGACGCCCTAAAGATTTGCCCTGTCGTTCGAAATTGGATGATGTTGGCGACTTGGACGCAAGCGCATCCGTTTGGGGATGGGAACTGGGCGCAACCGGGCGGCGACTATGATGAGCCGAGTTGTATCGCGCCCCACGAAGAAGAAGCGGCTTCGCGAAGCAACGACCCGGAGCTACTTCGATTCGATATCACGAACCATATTATCGACTATACCCAGGGCCGTCGCACCAACTATGGCTGGATCTTGATTTCCGACGACGAACTTACGATTTACGGCGAAACATCGGGGCCATTTTCGCCGCGCCTGACTTTCGACGAGTTTATCTAAAGGATAGACAGCGGCCTCCGCTTTTCTACTCCGGCGCCGGAGTGAGATTGGGCAGCGCTCTATCCACACGCGCGTTCCGCTCCTTCTCAAGAACGGAGGAAAGGACAAAAATGGCCGAGAGATAACTATTTCCACCCCGCGAGAATGCCGTGGACGCCTCTCGGTAATCAATATGTGTTGAAAAATCCGGTACCCCCTGGGGATCGCCATTCGACTTTAGGAAGGCAAAAAGCCGAAGGACTAGATTGCGTTCTTGATCGCGGAGGCTTTTACGCGCGGAGTCAGAATCGCGATCCAATCGATCAAAGAAAGCAGTAATTCGACTCTCCACTCGATCGTGCTCTTGGGCGGGGATCGTGCGTGCGCGGTTGTTTCGCCAGGTTTCTTACCCGTTTTTAATTCGCTGTTTCGACCAGGCGATCACTTCGCGCGCCGTGGTCAACACAATCGCAACCTGATCCTCGGTAAGAACCGACTCCCCTTCCCGATAGCGCAGGGACGTGGCAAATGCGGTGAGTTCCGACAAATCGTACCCCTTAGGGGGAGTGATATCCTGGGGAAGCTTGGCAACCAGGATTCCCACATCGTGGACTAGGGGCACCGGAATTTTAAGCGAAATAAGAACGGCCTTTACCGACTTTTCAACCGCCTGTTGCGCCAGAAAGCAGGCCGTCTCCGGACGCCCCCTCTTTATTTCAATCAATGCTTCCGCCGATTCGAGATCGGCTTCCGCAATTCTCAAGAGCTCAGCGGCATGGGTGTGCTTAAACAAAAATTCTTTATTACGCGGGGTCACCGTTGTTCCCCGGCCTCACTTGGCAACTTCCCAAAAACTAACTTGCCTGTCTCCCGGATCACTTGAGCCACTCCGCCTTTGGCCGCCTCCGCTACGAATCGGGCTTCGTCAAAAAATAAGAGATCGACGGCGATTTCCCCCGAAAGAACGGACACGATTTTTTTTCTCACATCAGGGGCATGACTTAGGTTCTGTACAATGACAGCCATATCGATATCCGACTGCGCGGTTCGGCTTCCGCTTGCACCGGAACCAAAGAGCACAATGGCCGTAGGAGAACAGACACTAAGAATGCATTCGCGGATTTTCGCTATTTGAATACCCCACTCCGCTTCCGAATAGGGGGAGGGGGCTAGTCGATATAAGCTCACTGCTCAAAAGATAGACTTTTCAGTAGGTGAGCGCAACCCGAGATGTAGGGCGGGGTTGATACCAGATCCCCCCGAAAGACTCTAGCAACGAAACCTACCGCACGGCAGCGCCGCCGCCATTCTAGTCCGGCGCCGGAGTTGGCTCGAGCGAACTCTCCTCCCGAGCCCTTCGCACGGATTTCAATCCACCCGTCAGCCAAGAAATAGCGGCGAGATACCGGTTCCCGGGGGCTCCCCGATACGATGACGAAGATTCCTTATAGCGAATGTTTGCCGCAAAACTCAACGCGCCCTGGGGATCACCATTTGCTTTTAGGAATCCAAAAAGCCGAGTGACTAGATTTCGTTCCTGATCGCGGCGGTTTTTCAACGAGGGGTCACGATCACGATCCAATAGATCGAAAAAGGCGGTGATTCGACTTTCTACTCGGTCATAGTCCTCAACGGGCGTCTCCCGAAACAAAATGACCAGCCTCACAATACTGAGCAACCGATCCATTGCCTCCCGAGCCGTACGTTGCGTCGGATACCCCAACTGGCGAAAATCGATCGGATCCAGCCTACGGTGAAACAACGCCTCAAAGGGACCCACATCAAAAGGCATCAAAAGCGCCTTCACCAGCTCTCGGTATTCTTGCTTATAGCGGAGCAACACCGCTTCAAACTCCTCCGCCAGGGAAACGATTTCGCTTTTGCCCTGAGCCACCACCGAGGCGGAAAGATTGAGTTGGACTCCGATTTGCGTCAGACTCTGTTCCGCCGAACTCACAATCAATAAGTCCAAGATGCGCTGGCGGGGTGACGTTAAGACGGAACGGACTTGATTCAAGGCCAGGCGAAAAGATTCTCTCTCCGCCCTATTGAGGAACTCTTTGCACGTTTTTGTGGCCTCACTTTGGTCGCAGAATAAAGCCAGAACCAGAAACCAACTGATTTTTTTGAAGCCAGCACTCACGGCAGGGTTGATACCAGAAATGAAGAAAAGACTCCAACTCGCAGGTAATAGCGGCCTCCGCCGTTTTACTCCGGCGCCGGAGTAGAGCGGGACCTTTCTTCTCCAGCCGGCACCGATTGACGAAACTCCTCCAGCGTTTCGAGTTTTGCCAAAGTCAGCACCCGAGAAAGAACATAAGGATCGATCGCCGACAGGCGCTGGCGATCCATCTTCCGAACCAACGTGTCGACGCGCTTCACGTCCTTGCCAAATTCGACAACACTGTAAACGTTTATCCAGCGGTTACCGCGGAGTCGGGTGGTTTCGGCGGGGATGGTGCGTGCGCGGTTCATTCGCCAGCCCCAAATGAGGCCTCTCAAGTGCCTTTCTACCGCCTCGACTTTCTCGTCGTCCGTAAGTGAACCATCGATGCTTTCTAGTTTTTCGAGGAAAGCGGCCTCCTCCGCCATCGCGGCCGGGGCCTCGTAGGCGTTGGTTGACGGCTCGTCCTCGGCCGCAATTCCCAACGGCGGCGCGAGGCATAGGCCAATCAGGCCCCCTAGAACAAAAGATAGGCGAATCCGCACGGTATACTCCAGCGCCGTAAAGCGTTCGAACGGCGATATAGCATGCACCGAGCCAAACCGGGACGCGGGATCTTGTAGAATCCCCATCCCAATCAAGGTGCCTCGGCGGAATCGAAATGCCCGTCAAAAAAGGCGCAGACTTTTGGATGTCGCAAACGCAATTTCGCGCGCCGTGAAGCGGAAGAGAGATAGGCCGCCAGGCTCAGCGCGAAAAACTCCTTGGGCTGTGTTTTCGCTTCTTCATAGTCGCGCCACGTCCATTTCTCGGAATCATGAATGCTCAGAAACGCAGGAGTGGAAGAAAGCCGCATTCCCGTCTGCTTGAAGACGGCAAAGTCATACGAATGGGCGCGCTCGTGCAAAATAACGTCGCGACCAAAGTAGAGAGAGTTATTGACTTGGTTGATCGCTACAAATGCGTCGCCATTTAAGGAGCACCCCACGTGCTCCATGACACCGACTTCCGCCTCCCACTTAACTCCGCGCATAAGCTCCGACCGCAGCCATAGATTGTTTCCCACCGCATCCATCGTCAGAATCAGGCTTCCCCCACTACCCCGTATTGCATCGCGCATCCTACGCGGCTCCTTGACCAACTCCGCGAACGCAACGTTCAACCAATTCAGCTTTTCTTGGGACGGTAACGTCAGAACCTCCGACCCCCGGGCAATCCCAAAGTAGTCGATGAGGACTTCCGCTTGCGCGGGATCCTTGAGTTTCGAGAAGATATTGAAACCCAGCCAGGCTAGAAGGCCTGGGGAGGAAGCCCCTCCGCCCGCAATGACGGCATCAATCTCATTCTTCGTGTCGGGGTGAACGTGATGGACTTTATGCCGAGAAAGATTGGCGACCAGGACATCGCAAAGGGTAGCGGCGTGCGTAGAGAATGAGACGACGATAGCAATGAATAGCAGACTAACCATGCCTACCTGTAAAACGCCTCGCCCTTAGGCGCGATCTCCCACCGAATGAGCTGGCTTAGGCTGATAGCACAAACGGAACGGGCGCCGGAAGGAGAAATAAGTTATTACAAATTAAAATCCCTCAACCAATCCGCAAACTTCCGGATTGGCCTTTCTGCTTGAATTGGCGATCCTTCTCTGGCAACTTTCTCTCGGGGTTACAGGTTTAGAATCAAAGGGGTTTCCTTCGCCGCATGCAACATTTGATTTCTCTTCTATTCCTCTTTGGAGGACTCGGGTCGTTTTGCTTTGGTGCGGTTGTTGACGAAAGAATAGCCACCAAACCGTGTCCCATTCTCCTTGCTGACCAGGCGCACTACACCGAAGCCTATCTCACCGATGCGAACCATCCCGTAGGTCGCCCCTACTTCTTGATGAACTATCTCTATGGAAATGGAACGTTTGATGACGTGACCGCGGCTCTGGACGACCTTCAAGCGATGGGCGTGAAAACGATTTGGTTGAGTCCCGTGCATGAGCAAACGGTCATGCTGTGGAAAAATCCCTATGCGGCGTTGGATAAAGGCGAAGCCACCGGCCCTTATGTGGGCGCGGCATTAGACGCGGAGGAATGGAACAACCACGGATATTGGGTTCTCGATCACTACAGCGTTGCCGAACATCTCGGCGGACGACCTAAGCTGAAACGATTATCGCGGGAAGTGAGAAAGCGCGGCATGCAAATTTGCTTTGACGCCGTGCTCAATCATTTCGGCTATCCCGCTGACGCGAATGTGAAGTTTAAGATTGGATCAAAATGGGTCGCCCCAACTGACCTCGCCTATTTCAAACCGATGCGACCGGTGACGCGGAATTTGCAGATTCCGGCGCACATGTACCAAGCGCTTACCAATGCGACCACGCCCGAGAAAGCGCGCGCCGCCCAAAGGGCCCTCGCCAAGCTGCCGCTGGCCAATTTGATTTCCTTCAATCACGAAAACCCCGAAGTGCGGCAGCACCTCATTGATGCGTATAAGTCCTTTTACGATGATGAGGACATCCAATTGCGCGTCATGCGCTTGGATGCTTCGAAACATTTCTCGCAAGAATACCTGGCCGAGTTTATCAATGCATTAAACGCGCATGCCGATGCGCACGGCGAACCCATCACCTATATCGTCGAGTTCCTAGAATATCGCGACTATACGATGGATATCTTTGCGAATGACCTTATCGCCAACGTCAAAGACTCTTCCCGTGTCTTCTTCCTCGACTTCCCGTTCGCGAGAGAACTGCGGCGGCTTTATCAAGACGGGTGGCAACGCACTCTTTCCTTCCGCGCGTTCAAAGGCCATATCGAGTATCGCGAGTCGTCGCGTCCCGTCCAAAGGCTAATCGGCTCTCCGGAAGACCACGACTTAAGTTTACCCGTGGAAGATAAGTTTTTGGACCCCATGATTTATGTGGTGGGCGAGTTCTTTAGCTACAACCCGGTGGTTTTCTTTCATGGTAACGAAGGGGGGCCTCAAAATCGACCGGCCCGAAGTCATATTGACCGTATCGATCCAAACGGGGTGGTGGCGCAATACGCCGGTGCCACGCGGCGGGCGTTAGTGCCCTATCTAAGCGTCATTAAAACGCCGACCACTACCTTTCATATTGCGGATGATGATTGGTTGCTCGCCGAGCGCCGACGAAAAGATGCGTCGCTATTTCTACTCGCCGATAAAGGGCATGTGCCCGCCACGCGCGAAGTCCGTTTGTCGGCGGAGTTTGCGGGACGCAACTTTAAACTTGTCGCGGGTGGCAACGGGGCGACGCTGAAAGCGCGCCAGACCGTCACGGGAATCGAACTTTTCGAAGACACCGCGGGGAACCGCGTTTTGGCCAAGCTCGACTTTGTGCAGGATCACGCGGGTATTGTCCTGAAGATTCGCTCCACCGACAAATTCTTTGCGGTGTTCGAGCTGGTCGCTCCGTGAACAGGGTTGTGAAACTTCGCCAAAGTGTGGTACAGCCCTTCGCCGTATGGCGAATC
>CAZFMF010000067.1:0-13400 GCA_964519985.1 uncultured Pseudobdellovibrionaceae bacterium
GGCACCCCCCGCTCGGAATCGAGATCGCCCATCTTCAAACCGATCAACTCACCCTTACGCACCCCCAGGTAGAGCAACACGGCAAGAATCGCCTGGTGGAGAGCGCCCGACTTGGAATTGCGATTCGGCAAGTCGAGCATGCGCTGGGCCTCCTCATCAGAAAGCCCACTCAGACGCGATTCCTGACTCTGCGGAAAACCTTTCACCCGCTGCGCCGGGTTTTCTATCGCCACGTGATTGGAGCGCAGCCACTCAAAGAAGCTCTTCACCACCGCCAGTTTGCGATTGATGGAGCTTTTGGCCATCGGTTTGCCGGTGAGGCGGCCTTCTTCCATATACTTTCGAAACAAAATCACGTGTTCGGACCGCAAACCGGCCAAGGTTTCGACGTTGATTCGCCCATCGAGGAAACGAAAGAACTGTTTCAGATCGTTTTCATACGCGCGACGGGTGTGAATGCTCAATTGATTCGCCAAAAATGGCTGAATTTCGCGCGCCCAGTTCGGCAAAATCACATTGCGCGCGTCGTGTCGATGTGCGTCACGCCATTGGCTATGCGTGTCGACTGAAGATCCTTGCTGGATAAGGCTTTCCGGTAGTGTTGAAATGCCTGGCTTTGGCGCGGCGCTCACGCTTCGGTCCAGGGATAGGGTGCCCCCCTCTTCGCGCATCCGAACGACCATTTTCCACTTGTGCCGGGCGTTTTTCTCGAGCCATCCGGAGAGGATCCAGACCGCTCGGAAAACGAGGTTGCTGACCCATCGAGTGGCAAATCCCTGTTGCATAACGTGTTGCATCGAAGCCTCGTCGTCTATTGCCGTTATTTATTATTGATAACTAAAATTATAACTAATAAATGCCATTTTACTACCGTCATTACGAGGGTCTTTAGACCCGAAGTAACCCCGCATCGCTTCGCGATGCGAGATTGCTTCCTCGCTGCGCTCCTCGCAATGACATCAAAATTTTGCGTTTTTTCGCGTTTTAGGGACCGTTTTCGGTAGGGGTAAGGGGGCGGCCCACCCCTCGATCGGGGCGTAAAAGCCGGTTATTCCAAAATGACATTTAATATAATGATTTCAATAACTTAACAAAGGTCTTTGGATCTTTTTCCGCTCTTCCGATAAGTGATGCATGGGACTGCGCATCAAGATTTTTCCCGTCATTTTTTTGGCGATCTTTTTCGCCGTTTTATCGGGTTGCGCATCCACTCCGAAGGGCGAACCCTTCTACACGCGACTTTACGCGGGGAGTTACGACGAGGTTTGGTTGGCCACGTTGAAAGCATTGAACGAATACCCACTAAAAATCAGCAACAAAGATACGGGTAAGATTCAATCGGAGACAGTCAACGGTCCTTACAATGATTTGTTATTCACCCCGGCCGATCCGGTCAATCTGCCCGAACGGTTTCGCTATTCCTTGAAATTTAATTTTGCCAAACTCGTCACGGACGATGATCGCCCTCTCACGCGAGTGCGGATCATCAAAAGTTTGGAACGTTTTCAGGATTTTTACACCGGTTGGATCGCCGGAAACTCCGACGGACTCGAAGAGCAGATCCTGCTCTATCGCATCGAGCATATCTTGCAGATGGACCAGATGCTTTCCGAACAATAGGCCTTGACCCTGGCACTGGGTAATGGCCTGGACAAAGCCTACGCGCGGAAGTGCAATCCATGGACGACACTTGACTGGCAAACCTTTGTACTCACCAGGCGGAAGCCGATATTGTCGTTGCGGTCATCCGGGGAGTTGTTGTTGCGGTTGGCGGAACGCGCGTTCTGGGCGTCGTTATACCAGCTGCCGCCCCGTATGACGCGGTTCGAGCCTGATCTGGCCACTACGCCAATCTTAGAGAACGCTCAAATTCCTTGTCCTTCAAGAACTCACGAAGCTCCATATCGTTGAAACCTCCCAACGCGGAGTCAAAACTCATCGAAATCACTTTGACCAACATGCGAAAGCACGTTGCCTTTTCAGAAAGTGATTGGCGAGCGATCACCATTGACCTGAACAATGTTCAGACACCTGAATCGACATGATGCGGCGATTTTTCAAAAATTTTTAAACGAACTGCCTAAGACAAGACCGAGGAGGAGGGGGCTTCGCTCTCCCTTCCTCCTCGGGACAAATCCGCTGCCAAGGGAACAAGAGTAAAAGGGCCAAGAGCTACTTTGGCGTCCTCACCAGGCGGAAGCCGATAGCGTCGTGGCGGTCAACCGGGGAGTAGACGAAGCGGACGGCGGAACGCGCGCGCTGGGCGTCGTCACACCAGCTGCCGCCCCGTCGGACGCGGTACGAGCCTGAGTCTAATTCGACTCCTGAACCCTTCGCAAAGTCCCAAGTCAGATCCTCCGTATAAGAATCCTGCATCCACCTCCAAACATTCCCGTGAGCATCATAAATGCCAAACGGGTTGGGTCGCTTTTCGGCCACAGGGTGAATCTTGCCGCCGGCATTACTAGCCGTCCATCCCACCTTGTCTAGATCTTCCTCGCTGTCACCAGACCAATACCTGGTGCTGGTACCCCCTCTTGCCGCAAATTCGTACTCCGCTTCCCACGCAAGCCGATAGTCGGCAGTGGGATCAATCGATGCGTACCACTTCGCATATTCAACGGAGTCATGCCAACTCACTTCCACCACGGGCTCATTCGGATCTTTTTTCTTTAGGTCGGCGAGCATCTTCGGATTGGAACCCGTCACTTCCAGATAAATACGATACTGCCCGTTAGTGACATCGGTTGCCTGCATGCTGAAAGGTTTAGTGAATTTAAACGCTCTTTGTTTTTCGTTATCAAAACGACCTTCTTCACCTTCAGAGCTTCCGAGTGTCACTTCTTTGCCCTCTTTCGGAAATTCAAAACTCGCTACGTCGAAGCTTTCAGGCCGCAGTTTCGCAAAGTAATCAGCCCCCAGTCCTTGCTTCTTGGCAAGTTCTCGAAACGTGGGTGCCATCGTCTTCTTGGAGATCTCTCTATGGACCGCTTCTCGTTGCCCTTTGGGCAACTTTGACTCCAATCGCTCATAGTCCGCCGAGGTCACGTGCGCTCTCAAATATTCCGCTTTCAACTCCACGCCTCGACTGGGATCGGACAACCACTTTTCAGTGGCCTTCGGGTACGAAACCTTTGTGTCGTTGGAAATCTTTTCAATCTCACTGAAGGCATGCATCACCGGAACGTCAGCGGTTGCGTGATTCCCCACAGCTAAAACCTCTTTTGCAAACCGTCTAGTTCTTTCATCTTCATGATTCCAGTGCCGAATAACTTCGTTGGCCAAACGGGATGGATCTGCGTTCGCAACATAAGCCCCTGCCAGTGCCCGCCGAAACTCTCCGGAAACAGCACTATCGGACACCAGTCGCGATACGGAGGCCGCGGTGCTCAGATTCTGCGTCGAGAGACTCTCTTTGAATTGGTTAAAGGCAGCCGTGGGATCGATGGCATCAGATGCACTCAGCCACCCCTTCTTGGCTCCCAACCCCTTCGCAACTGCCGCGGTATGCTCGTGTGTATAGGTATCTGCCGCAGCTCCACTGAGTTTTTTCCCCCGAGTACCTGTGAAAAATGCCAACAAGGTGGCAAGATCTTCTCGGGTCTTGATCTTTCTATCACCTAGAATTTTCGCTACGCGCGGATCTTTATTGTACCCAAATCCCTGAATGGGACCGTCCATCTCATAGAGAAACCACAGATCCGCAGGCGGAAGTTCTTCCTTGTTCTCCACTTTCGCTTCGATTGCAGTCAGCTGCCGCATATGCCGGCTACGTTTGTGATACAACTCCCCTTGGCCGCCGAACTCCGCAAGCTTGTGATCTAAGACGGCTGTTGCCGCTATGTGGGAATCCACGTTCTGCTCTTTCGCGGTACCCCGCACTTCCACAATGCGTTCGCCTTCCATACGAATCGCAAGCCGAGGCACGCGTGGCAATCCATTGCTATCCAAACTGTAATAGACGTAAAAATCGCCGGCCTTAAGTTGATGCCCCGCCGTGCCGCTATCGGTCGTGCACCACCCAGTGTTCCAGCCATCCAAAGCCTGCGACAGCTTTTCTGGAGCGCTCCCTTTTGGGTACTTCACCCACTGGCCGTCGGTTTGCGCGGGATCGCCACGCTCCTTAATCGCTTCCGTAAGCTTGCGACCGTAACTTTCCGAAAATGAAAATGTCCGGTGATCGTCTTGTGCGAGCTTCTTAAGCTCAGAAATCATCTTCGCTCCCTCGTAATCACCTTGGCGCGCTAATTTTTTAAGCTCCAAAATCCCTTTCTTCAGCCCTTCATGGTCACTTCGTCCCGCAAGCAGCTCAAGTTCCGAAATCACCTTCGCTAACGCCTCACGATCGCCCTGACGTACACGTACCTCAAACTCCGAAATCACCTTTGTTAGTGTTTCACGATGCCGCGCACGTCGCTCCATCTCTGAAATCACTTTCGCAAGCGCCTCCCGGTTCAATTCCGGAAAACTCGCCACCTGGTTTTTGTCACGTTTTGTAAATTTCCCGGTCTCCGCATCGAACCGCCCCATCCGCGCCACTTCACCCAGCACAAACACCCGCGCCCACGCTGGGTACTGTCTCGCATCCTTGGAGGACAAGTAATCCCACCAAGCCCCCAGGCTCTCCCGCTGATTTTCGACCACCGTCCGTGCTAGCTCCTGCCTTAACTCGGGTGTGAGCGCGACATCGCCATGACCCAATTCCTTAGCTATTCGCCGCTGCAGCTCGTAGTGGCTCTCCGGCACTTCTTCTGGACGCAGCACATAATCCTCAAGATAGACCTTTCGGACTCTATCGCTTAGTCCTGGCGTTTCCATTGCCAGTCGCATGTACTCCACCCACCGCGCAATCTTATCCGCGGGCTTCTGCAATCGAATCCCTTTCAGCTGGGCAAGAGATTCAATCACCTCCTCCACCGACTCCGAAATATGTAATTGCGACCGCTGGCCATGCAGCCAGCGTGCTGCCTGCACGTGAGTCGCCGCTCCCTCGTCGAGTAACGCCAGCAACTCCGGGCAACTCAACGCAGCAATCGACCGCGCGGGGTTCGTAGCCCAGACAAGCAGCACGGATAGCAGCAATACTCTTAAATAAATCACCATGGCTTTTGTGATCGGCACCTAGAAAAATACGGCCTTAAAAACTAAGACACCCTCGTTACGTTTTCGTCTGAATTCACTCGCAGCTTTAATACTGGTACACCGCATTAAACTGCCGCCAACATACTCTATTTGCTCGCCTTTTCCCCTGACTTTTCAAGGCTCCTTTTCTGTTTGCTCACGCGGCGTCAGCCGCTCGATGGTTATCTTGGCGAATCCATCAAAGATGGTTCCAGCGGATTGAAATACTTCCGATACGGCACCCGCACCGACCGGTCAGAGTTTGGAGAAGCTTTGAAAATGGTGCCTTGGCGCGCGGGCGCCGCTTTGGTGAGGTTTTGCGCATATATCATTGTTTGGCGTAACCCTTTCAGGCTCCAGAACTAACCGCTCGACTGAACATCGTTCAGTTAGCTGCACAGCTCTCGATTCTTATTGAAGATTTACACAATTGGCCGAAAACGCCGAAGGAGCATAACTGCGCGGTAAACTTTAGGGGCTGTACTCGATAGTGCGTCAAAACGAGGCTGAGGGAAGGGTTTACAGACCAAGGACGCACAAGGGAGCGGCACCGGAAGCGTGGCTAAAGCCACGCTGAGGATGCCCGACCGCGGAGGACGAAGGGCTGGAAAGCCTTACCCAGCCGCAGTTGACGCACTATCCGAGTACAGCCCCTAAGCCTTAGCCGACGTAATCTGATCGAGCTTTTTGAGGATGTTGTCGATTTGGTCCTGGGAGACGTTATCCAGGACGGGGTTGGCCATCTCGGCGGAACTTGCAGCAGGAGCGTCGGCAGCGGGTGCGGGTTCTCCCGCCGGCGCGGCGGCCTGATCGACGGGTTTGCGCGAACTTTGGAATTGCAAAAGCTCTTCTTTGAGTCGCTCATTTTCCACCCGCAGCTGACTCAGATTGCTGATTTCTTCCTGTACAATCTCGTACTCCATCAAGCGCGACTCGAGATACTTGATCTTGTCCTTCAGCGTGATGCTTTCGTCGTTGAGCAGCTTCATCTCACGATCTTTTTCCGCCAGCGCCTCGGAAGATGCCGTATTCGCGGCGGATGGAGGAGCGGCTTCGCTAGAAGCTACGGTGGCAACGGTCGGCACCGCCGGTGCCCCCATCGGGGACGCTTGTGCCGCCAGCGGAGCGGCTTCGCCCGCGGAACCAAAACCCGAAACCGCGCCATCCATCGCTTCACCCAGGAGTGGCTCACCGAGCGCTTCGCCCCCTTCGACCGGTTCCGCCGCGCCCGCGCTCTGGTTTTTTTCCGAATCGGGTTTCTCGGCCGCCACTGCTTCCGAGACCGCGGACGCGACTTGTTTCAATGCCGACTCGCGGAGGCGTTGAATAATCAACCAAATCAGAGTGAGAAGTAGACCCGAAACGATGAGGATCTGCAAAACGAGCAGAAACGCGTAAGGACCACGCACGACATCTTGGAAGAGTTCCACGTTTTGATTATAGCTTTTCTATTCACCAATCGCTATCGCGGGGCTTACGTCGCAGCGTCTTCGTTTGCGAACGTGCGGATTTTTTCTGGATGCGCTTGTGCTTCGACGACTTGGTCGGTTTGGTGGCGCGTCGAGGAGCCGGTCGATAGAAATGCTTTTCTAGCTTCTCGTCGAGCCGTTCCAACGCCGCCCCAAGATTCTGCCCCTGGGAACGACGCTCCGTGGCGTTGACCGTGATGCCGGTCGGAAGGTGTTTCACCCGCACGCCGCTCATCCGCTTGTTACGGTTTTGCCCCCCCGGACCACTGCCCTTAGTGTGGGTAATTTCCAATTCGTCTTCGTTGGGAAGTCGTCGTTTCAATTCGCCCCCTAAAGGGTGATCTCCGGAACTTCAGTCGGGATGGTGAGCTTGGCCGCCGTGGCCTGACGAATCTCGTCGACCGAAACCCCGGGCGCACGCTCACGCAATACCAACCCCTTCGGAGTGACTTCGATCACGCAAAGCTCAGTCACGATCTGCTTGGCGACTTTGACCCCGGTCAGCGGCAATTGGCACCGGGGAAGAATCTTGCTTTCGCCCGCTTTCGAAACGTGTTGCATGGCTACGATCAATCGACTACCGGAAGCGACGAGATCCATCGCCCCACCCATGCCTTTCACCATTTTACCCGGAATGATCCAATTGGCGATGCTGCCTTCTTCATCCACTTCCATTGCCCCCATCACCGTAAGATCCATATGCCCACCGCGGATCATGGCGAAAGAATCGGCACTGGAGAAAATCGAAGATCCCTTTTGGGTCGTGACCGTTTCCTTACCTGCGTTGATATAGTCGGGATCCACTTCCGATTCGCGAGGATACGGGCCCACCCCTAAAATTCCATTTTCACTCTGTAAAATGACCTGAATGCCGGCGGGAATATAGTTCGCCACCAGGGTCGGGATCCCGATCCCGAGATTGACGTAGTTGCCATCCTTCAACTCGCGGGCAATTCGCATCGCGATTTGTTCTCGAGTGAGTGGCATGCTTACCCCGGCCTCGTCGTGCGTTTCTCAATGCGTTTTTGGTAGCCGTGTCCTTTAAAAATCTGCTTCACATAAATTCCCGGCACGTGGACATTATCCGGCTCGATTTCCCCGGCCGGCACCAGCTCTTCCACTTCGGCGATCGTATGGTAGCTGGCGGTGGCAACCATCGGATTGAAATTTCGGGCGGTACCGCGAAAAACGAGATTCCCCATCGTGTCGCCCTTCCATGCTTTCACGAGGGCGAAGTCGGCGAAGAGGGAGCGTTCCATCACATATTGCCTTCCCTCGAACTCGCGGGTTTCTTTGCCCTCGGCGATTTGTGTTCCGTAACCGGTGGCCGTGAAAAAAGCCGGAATGCCGGCGCCGCCGGCGCGCAGTTTTTCCGCCAGGGTCCCTTGGGGAGTTAACTCGAGCTCCAACTCACCCGAAAGCACGAGCTGCTCAAAGAGTTTGTTCTCGCCGACGTAACTCGAAATCATTTTTTTGACTTGCCGCTTCTGAAGCAGCAAACCAATCCCAAAATCATCAACCCCCGCATTGTTAGAAATGCAGATCAGATCCTTTACGCCTTTTTTAACTAACGCAGCGAGGCAATTTTCCGGAATCCCACAAAGACCAAATCCGCCGATGGCGAGAACCGAGCCATTTCGGATGTCTTTGACCGCAGTGTCCGCGTCGCTTACCAGCTTATTCATTCGAGTTCCAATTTCACCGTGCTATAATGTAGTAAGTCACTCAGTCGCGTCAAACTAACCCAAAAAAATTAGAACCATCCTGAATGGTACAGCAGTCGAATAACGAATTTCAGATTCTGTTAAAGGCGTTGGGCTACCTGCGTACGCACGGGTGGCTGCTCCTGCTGGAACTCGCCTTGATCTACGGTTATTCGCTGCAGCGCTACTTCCGCGCCATTCCGGAATACACGTCCACCGCCGCCATCCTCATCGATCACTCTCAGGACAATCTCTATAAGAATTACCTCATGTCGTCGAACCGACAGGCCAATGCCCGCAAGCAGAACATGGTTCAGTTGCTCACTAGCCATGAAGTAATGGAGCGGCTGCGTGCGACTTTGACCGATGTCTACAACAACAATGGACGGCCCGGCTATCTAAAGACCTTTTTTCCGGACGGGGTTGCCGTACCGGCCAATAGTTTCCGTCAGCACGTAGTTTTGAACTGGGACCGCAGCAGCGACATTTTCAATATGGTTTGCACCGCGCAACATCCCGATGCGGCGCACGATCTTTGTTTGGCCTACATGAATACGGCCGAAAGCTACTACCCCGAAGTCGGACAACGCGAAGCGATCATGAAGCGGGAATTCATCAGTCGCCAGCTTTCCACTTTGTCGCGGCAGATCGCCGAATACGAAGTGAATCTGGTCGAGTACCAGAAAAAGAGTCCCGAGTTCGCCACCTTCCTCGTCGCCTCGGATGAAGATGCGGGCCGAAACAAACTCCAGGTGGAACTTGCCCAGATCGATGATCAAATGCGAACCAATCGGGCGACCAAAGCTCTATTGTTGAAAGTGCCTTCCGCCAAACGCGGGGAACATACGACCCTGCAGACCTCAATCGAAGCTTCGACCTCCCGTCTGTCCGACTTGGAATACCGATTGCGATTGACCGAGGAATCCAATGATCCCGATCGCGCCACCCGAATTCAAGCACTGCACCAAGAGATCCAAGAAACGTCCAGTCAGCTTTCGCGTCTGAATGAGGATCTGGAAAAAGCCTTTCGGGACAGTCCGGTGGATTCCAACGATGTGCGCACGAAAGTCGCCAAGCTGGAAATCGACTACCGCGTACAGCAAATCCAAAAACGTAACCTGGCCAACCAAATTGAAAAGATCAACCAACTCGAAAAGCAATTCGTCCAGCAGCGCCTCGAATACAAACGCTTGAAATCGGACCTCGAGCACAAGCGCACCTTACTCAAAAACCTCTATAAACTAGAGCAAGAGACGGAACTGGAACTTTCGGCCGGAATCGCCGAGATCTATCGCTTGCGTGAGCCTTCGCGCAATCCGGACCGGGTGACCCCGCAGCTGAGCAAGTACCTATACGGTTCGCTCTCCATCAGCCTTTTCACGTTTGCCATGACTTTGATCTTGTTGATGGCGGCCTTCCCCCGCATCGACAACGAAAACGAAGTGAATCGCCTCAATCTCCCCGTGATTGGCAAGGTCCCGCACATCGGCCATCGCTTAAAGGTGCTCGACGACATTCCGACTTACGCGGTGGAGTACCTCAAGATCATGAATTACCGCATCCAGCGCGAAACCAAGGACGCCCTTTGCCCGGTGGTCATCGTCACCTCCGCCCAAGCGCGTGAGGGCAAGAGCACGGTCGTCAACTCCCTGACTTTGACGGCGCACGATCCCCAACGGCGCGCTCTGCTCATCGACGGCGATTTGCTCACCACTCGCCCGAACGAATTCTTCGGCATTAAGGAAGGCCAGAGTGAAGGCTTGTATTCCTTGCTGCAACAAACCAAACCCGCGGACGAATTGATCGTACCCACCCGTATCGACGGTTTGTCCTTTTTGCCGCGCGGCCAACGTTTAGCGCCGCAAGAAAATGGCAATTTGCAAAAGCCGCTCGAGCAGGCTTTGACCGAACTACGTAAAAAATACGATGTCATTTTCATCGATACTCCCCCACTCTTTACCTCGAATCTCGCCCACCAGTGGGCGGCGCTGGCGGACCTCATTGTGGTAGTGGCCCGTATCTTCGTGACGCGACCACGCGATGTCATCGAGGCCATCCAGACCTGCAAGCTCTACTCGCGCGCTCCCATCGGTGTCGCCCTGAACTGTGTGCCGTTGACCGGCGCTTACCGTCGCGCCAGCAACTACTATTTCTCCAAAAAGAAATCCAAACCGCAACCCATCGCGGCTTAGTCTCCTTGGGGTGGAATCATGCGTCTGCGCCCGCTATTGATCGTCTGTCTGTGTCTCTCGGCGGCCCACGCCGAAACCCGCCGCACGGCCGCGGTACTTTCCACCACGGACAGTTCCAGCTACGGCATCTCCGAACGCCTCCAGCGCATGTTGGCCGAAGGCCTCAATCGCACCCAGCTTTTTACCGTGAGCACGCAAAACATCGCGTTGGCGGGCTATACGCCCGAAGCGCTGGCCCCCGCATTCAGCCAGACGGGCGCCGAACTGCTCTCGTTTGCCTACGTCGATAAAGACCGCATTGCGCTGTTTCTCTTCGACGCCAATCGCCCCGCCAAGTACGTGGCGACTTCGGAGACGTTGAGCGGCAGTCCCACCGGTCGCATGACCGAGGGCTGGCTCGAGGCCCGTTTCAATCGCGCGTTGGCCACCCTTTTGCGCAACTATGCCTCCGCCTCATTCGAAGCGGTTCCCGGCATCGAAGAAAGCGAGAAGCCGGCCGAACCCGAGGTGTCACGGGAAGAAAGAGGCCAGCGTCTTTTCCAAGAGCTGTCCAAGCTTCAAGATGGGCAATTGTATTTGGGCGCGAATTTAGGAATGGCACGCTTTTCCGCCCGGGGCGCGACGGCCAGCACGGTGAGCGTCGGAGGGTACTTTGGCGTGAAACTGGTAGAACGTCTCCGGTTGGAAGCGGGCGCCGATATCTTCAGCTACCTCTTGCTGCACGGAGACATGCGCTACCAACTGCCCCTAGGAGAACGTTATGTTTCGCTTTCACTGGGTATTGGCCTCAATCACGTGACTTCGGTGGTCACCCAGAATCGCGGCTTCAACCCCACTTTCCTGCGCACGGGGCAGTTTCTCTACGGCCCGAGCCTCAGTTTCGACGTCCCGCTCCTAGGCGCCAGCGTACGGGGAGATATTCGCGTGTTATTCGGTGAGGCGATGGTCCTGATGGGAACGTATGGACTGGCCTACGCCCTCTAAGGTAGAAAATGCCGTGAGCTTGCGAGTTCTATTTGTGGCTTTTTTGCTATGGGCCCCGGGGGCGGCCGCTACGACCGACCTGGACGGCCAAATTCGCTCGGCGGCCCACCGCTTTCGCATTGATCCCCTCCTGGTCAAAGCCATCATGGAAGTGGAATCGCGCGCGGACCGCCTGGCGGTTTCACCCAAGGGCGCGCAAGGGTTGATGCAAGTCATGCCGGGAACGGCCGAGCAACTCGGCATCGCTAACCCGCACCATGCCTTAAGCAACCTGATGGGGGCGTGCGAGTACCTGCGTACCCTGCTGAATCGTTTTCACTTTGATCTTCCCAAAACGCTCGCCGCCTACAACGCCGGCCCCACCAATGTGGATCGCTACGGGGGGATTCCCCCGTTTCGAGAGACCCGCAAGTACGTCCGCAAAGTCCTCGCGGCATACGAAAGATTGAAAAAGCAATAGTCATTGCGAGGGCCGTAGGCCCGCGGCAAGCGCGCATCGCTACGCGATGGGGGATTCCTTCACTGCGTTCGGAATGACAAGCTAGAATGATTTAGCGACGGGAACTTCGAGTTCGTCGGCGAGGTGGATCGCCTGGTAACCCGGGGCATCGTTCTCCGGGAAGACGGTGCGGCTGCTCGCGGCACAATACTGTTGGAGTTCGGTGAAGATCGCTTTGCGGATCGGATATTCCGCATCGTGCAAGATCACCTGGCGCGCGAGTTGCTCTTTGAGGTTCACTACGATCGGAGCCTTCAGATTGGCCGTCATCTTCGTCGGATCGCTGGGGATCGTGATGATGGCATAAACTTTTGCGTGCTTGAGATTATCCAACTTCAAAATACTGCGGTCTTCTTCTGCCAACTCCACGCGATAACTTTTTTCGAAAATTTCGGGTTCCAGGAGCGGAAATGCGACGCTCGGTTTCTTCACCGCTTGCAACCACATGAAGAGAGAGTCATCGACGCGCTCGACTAGAACATATTTATCGATTTTGGAGAATCCGAGCATGCCTTCCGGGAAAGTAATGATATCTTCCTCGGATACCGAAATACTTCCAAACCGGGTGGTTTCCACCAGCATGGTTTTTCTCCTGTTGTCGTCTATAGATATGGGAAGACTACTGAGTAAATGTTAGCTGGCGCGCAGCAGCTTAGCAACTTTTTTCACTTCTTCCGGCTTGCTCTCTGCGGCGGCTTTGTTCTGCTCTTGAATGGCGAGGTAGACTTCTTCGCGATGGATTTTCGTGTCACGCGGCGCTTCAATTCCCAGACGAACCTGACGTCCCTTGATCTGGAGCACGACGATTTTGATTTCGTCGTCGATTGCGATGCTTTCGCCGAGTTTACGAGTGAGGACTAGCATATTCTTCTCACCTTATTTATCGGCGACTGCGGGCGAAGAATGAGAAGAAAAAGTGCCATAACCCAACGCGTTGCGTTGGGTTATTTGTAGAAGATATCCGTGGGGTTCTCGGAAAGAATTTTATTCGACGTGGAAATCGCGGCTTTTAGGACCGTCTGATCGCGAGACAAGTCCGAGAAAACTTTGACCGCATCGGCATCCTCAATTTGCGAAATGGAGCTGATGCTGTCGACTTTGACCTGCTCTTGGGTATTGATGGCGCGTTCGATCTGCGCGTTACGCGAACCAATCTCCCCGCGCACGAGCGAAATCTGCGCATTGACGCGACCAAAATCCTCAAGGGTGCCCTGAACGAGTTGGGTGTTGTTGGTTTTCAATCCGATGATCAAGCGTTTCAAGGGATCGAGAATGTTCAAACCATCTTTGATCCCCTGCCCCAGTACCGCCCGTTGGGCCGAAATATTGATGGGGATCCGCATGTCGCGGGCGATTTCGATTTCAATTTGTCCGCCGTCGCCCAGAAACTTACCGTTCGCATCGAATGCGGGTTTGTCCGACTTGTGGCCGG
>CAZFMF010000068.1:0-13148 GCA_964519985.1 uncultured Pseudobdellovibrionaceae bacterium
GGGCAAAGGTTTTATTTGGGTGGCGCCGCCGGGGAGCGTTTTCCCGTCGCGAAATTTTCCCGACTGGACCGTCGCCCATCGCCTGGAGGGGATGCTGATTCATGAGTTGGGCCATGTTCTCGGTTGCAGTCATGTTGCCGGTACGATCATGACTGAGGACATCAGCCTTTTACTGAATCACCTTCCCTCGGATCTCGTATCGGACCCCCTTGACGAAGCCCGATTAACCAAAATCGATCAGATGAATGAGCTCGTGCTAAATGACGTTCCGCCGACTTATGGTGGAGGTATTTTCCCCGCCATTTTTCGAAAGATAAACTCGCCCCCCGCCACCGACACCGATGCGCGGAGAACATTCGAGTTATTCGTAGGTCGAGCCGCCCAAGGGGGTATCAAAACCAAGTTTGAGTTCTCCGGCGGTGCCTACTTAGTGCACTTGACGGACGATTTGGGCTCGAAAGAGCTTCGCATGAAGCCCAGCCCAAGAATGAGTCCCCATGATTTGGGGCAGGACTCAGTGGGGTTCGGTAGGGCCTTTTTTCAGGTGGTGATGCGTCCGACCTACTATCATTTCTATTCAACGACCGTTTTCGGAACGACGGAATATGTAACGGTCGAAGACGCTAAGGGGTTTACCTATACCGCAGTCGTGCAACGCAACTTAGACGAATGGGGCAGCCCACTGGCCATCAAGTATCTAGTCCCGCAGTCAGACGGAACGCTCAAACGGGAATACTTGTTCGCGGCCAATTGGACGGAGAGATTCAACTAGAAAGGGTGCCGGGGTCCCGTTCGGACCCCGGCGTCCGATCGATTAGTGCGCGCAACCAACTTTGCCGATCGTCGGTTTCCCGAGGCGGCTCGCGGTAATTCCACCAATCTGGACCTTCAGCGTTTCCACCGTCACATCCACATGGCAAACCGTGAGCATGGCGCCCTTCGCGGCGTAGCTTAGCGAAACCGTGTGGGTATCGCCGATGCCTTTTTCCGCATCGCGCTTCACCGCCACTTGCGTCAGTTCGCAGTCCTTCAGATCCGGATTCGACCGGCGGGCGGAGCGCCACTCTGCAGAATTCAAAGCATGGGTCACCGCATCTTCATTTGTGAATACGGTGATCTTGGCCATCGCGGACTGTCCGACGAAAGCAGCGAGAACGATTAAGAATAGATTTTTCATAGAACCCCCAATGAATGGGGTGACTCTACGGTCCTTCAAAACCCACGACACGGTACACCGCGGCAAATCGGCAATTCTGGTAAAATGGATCGATGCGCAACATCTTGATCGTTTTACTTCTCGCTTGGTCATCCGCCCAAGCGGCGGAAACCATCGTCGTGATGGTTAGGCATGCCGGTAGCAGCGAGCCGCTGCAACTTCGCCTACCGACTTTTCAAAAATCTCGAAAGGCGGAAGGCGCTCCGGACGATCGAGATTACGTGCTCGTTCCCACTCCGCAAGGGCAGAAGGTGACAGTTTTCTTCGATCCCAATGAATGGGTGCAAACCACCGACAAGTTTGTCGGAAAACAGGTGGTCGTTCCGCGAACGAAGTCCGCAAGCTCCGTGGGAACCGTCGCCCGGACTGAACTCTATGTCGATCTGCGACGGGTGGACAAAAAGTCATCCATCCAAATCGCGGTGGACTTTGCCGAGGCCGATCTGCAGGCCGGCATCAAGTCCGCTCACAAATCCATTGATCCCAAATCCACCGAGCTCTTTGCGTTCGATGCCGATAACGGTCGGTACGGGGTACTGGTGAAAGGGGAAATCTATCCGATCGCCCCCCTAGAGCAGGGAAAGGCCGGAAAGCCGTTTATTCGTTTCGTCGATTCCGTCACCGGGGACAAAATTGAAAAAGGCGAATGGGATGCGGAGGTTGAAATCCCCCTTCGCGAGGCCTTCCTAGATCAGTTGCGCATCATGACCCCCGAGCAGTACGCGGAGGCAAAAAATCGTCTCCTCACGCGTGGCACCGCCATCCCCCTTTATCGGACGCCCGTTTCCCAACCCAATGTACCGACCGTCGACGTGACGCCACTCAAACCCCTTACCGGTCCCGCCGCCCGGGCTTATGCCAAAATGGAAAAACCGCCGGCCTGCGGTTGGGACGATTTGCGATCCCCACCCGACAAAAAGGAGCAATGACATCGTGAAATGCGCAATCAGCGTGAGCGTTTTCGCTTGGCTCATCGTCAGCGGTTCTTTCCATGCGGTCGCCGCCGAGCGGCCCAAGAAAAAAAAGGCGTGCGAAGCGGCGGCCAAGCTAGCCCCTCCCAATCTCCTCACTCCGCAAGAGCGCTCCGTGACATACCCTCCAGAAATCAGCGGGAACCGCACGGCCATATTGGAATGGCGCGAGGCAAATTTGGATCTGGCCGTCGATCGGGCGTTTGCGCGTTTCCTGAAAGACGGGCAACTGCTCGACCCTGACAATTGCGAATCGATCACGGGTTTTAATTGGAAACAGCTGATGAGCGTTGGCACTTTCCGGTTGCGCGGACCGCAAAGCCCGTACCGGTTCGGGGAAGGACCGATGGACTTTTGGAGAAAATTTGAAAAGAAAGTGGCGGAGCGAACGGCCGCGGGAATGAAGACTCCGGATTTTAATCCGTATTCGCTTTACCGGATCATCGACAAAGACCCGAGGTACGCCAGCCTCATCGCTCCCTACCGCAAAAAGGAAAGGGCCCGTCTGATTGACCGCGCACTTGAGGGCATTGGCACCGGTGAGACCCTGCGGAGCGCAGCCGACTTTAGCCGATTTCTGGAAGTGCATCACGCCGCTTTATTCCGGACGACCCCCCGGTACAAACCATCGGGAAATCAGTCTCACCTGGGCCGTTTCGACGGGTACGTGGTGTTTCTAGATCTCCTCGAGCAAGCGAGAACGGAACGCATCGAAGCGCTCGAAAAGCAAGCACGCCGAACCCACCAGGACAAAGCGGAACTCGCCAATCTGCAGAGTTTTTCGATTTGGCGGATGCAGCGCGTGGAATCCGATTCGGCCGCCACCACGCGGATCCGGGAAAAGCTTTTTGCCCGTGATCGCCCGGCGATCCAAAAATGGGTCATCGAGCTTATTCGCAATCTCCCGCGGGAAAAAAAATCCGAAATCCCCGTGAGTGAAATCGCACGCGCGATTCAGGCCAATCGCGGCACGCCCCCCTGGGGCGATATTTTCCCAACTTCCGAGACGATGATCAGTCAGATGCTCATCGGCCAATCCCCCTATTCCCCGGACATCACTTCCCGCCGTTTATTCGATAACGTCGGCCAACTTCGCAAAGCCGTGAAAGCGGAATTGGAGTAAAATTGATCGGTGAACATCACCTTGGGTTTGGGGATTCTCCTCTGGGTTTTCGGCCATTTCGGCTTCGATGCGATCGCGGCCAAAAAGCCTAAGAAGGGCCCGGGCTGCGAAGCCGCGGGCGATCTGGTACCCTCGGGAGAATCCGGGAAACGCAACCCGGCAAACGTTCTCCCTCCGCCTGAAATCGCCGCGGAGCCGCGCGCCTTGGCGCAATGGCGCGCGGACCAATTGACGTCAGCGATCGACAAAACCGCCGACCATTTTATCAAGACCCGCCAGCTTTTTAACGCGGAGACGTGCCGATCCATCACGGGTTTTAACTGGGATCAACTCATGGGGGTTCATAACTTCCGTATTGGCGCGACGCAGGAAAGGGCGCGTTTCACGAATGGCCCGGTCGATTTTTGCACCCAGCTTGAAAAAAAGCTCCTCGAGCTTAAGAAATCCAATCCCGCCATTCCCGATTTTAATCCGTACGAACACTTCCACGTCATTGAAAAGGATCCGAAAGCGCCCGCGTTCTTAACCGCCCATCGGCAAATGGAAAAAGTCCGGTTGGTGCGGCGCGCTTTAGGTGGAATTGCCGCCGGAAAGACTCTTGAAAACGCCGACGCCACTGCCGTGTATTTAGAAATCGAGTATTCGGCTCTTTTCCGAGCCAAAGAAAAGTACAAGCCCTCTGGAGATCGGCAGCATATGGGGCGTTTCGATGGGTACTTGAATTTTGTCGATGAACTGGAGAGGGAGCGGGTGGAACTGATCCAGTCGCTAGAGACTAAGATTCCCCGCAACCAAAAAGAGGATGCGGAGCTCGACAACCTCAAGAAGTTTTCGGTTTGGCGATTGGAACGGATCCTCGCCGATACGAAGACCACGCGGAAGGTTCGAGAATCGCTGCTTGCGCGCGACCGTCCGGAAATCCAGAAATGGGTGGTAAAAATCGTTCGCGATCTGCCTGAAAATGGAACTCCTGTGGCATCACTGAAACAAATCGCACTGGCAATCCAAGCCAACCGCAAGACCCCTCCGTGGGGAGACATTTTCCCATCCTCCGCGGTCGCAATTGAACAGATGCTGATAGGTGCCGGCGCCTATTCCTCGAAAAGCTCATCCCGCCGTATCTTCGATAGCCTCGAACAGTTCCAAAAAGCTTATGATGCCGAAGATCCTAGGCCGCACTAGCTTTCACTCCTTCAGTCCATCGAGTGTGGCTTCCAGAATACTTTCGGCCCCTCGGGTGTCGCCCTTTTTTAGAAGCTCAAGGGCTTTAGCGAGGTTCGAACGTAGCAAGCTCGAATCGGGCGCGGCGCTGGCTTTGGGCGCGTTCGTTCCGGAATAGGCGCGACTGGATTCTTGCAAGCAATGAAGGACTCTTGCCTCTAGGTAACGATCGCCGGCAAATTTCTTAGGGTGGCATGCCTTGAGTTCGCCTTCCCAGAAGACGCGGTCCTTGATCACCGGAAGGCACTTTGCAATCGAATCGAGGGTCTCCAAAGCTCGACACGTCTGGAGGGCCTCTGGGTCGATATATCTCACTCCATCGAACGCCTCGAGACAGGCGGACATCGCGCTTCCCTGGAAACTCCAACAGAACTTGTTCGTCGCATGAGTCGCCTCTTCGCCTTCTAAGGCGTGGGCCGTGGGCCCGAAAAATCCAATCCCTAAGACTAGAACTAGTTTTGCAAACATTAGCTCCCCCTCGTTTCGGGGAGAACATGCCAAAGACATGGCCATTACGCAACGGGATGCGAAATCGAGCGCCTTTCCACTCCGGCGTCGGAGTGAAATCGGTCCCTACCGCCGCGCGGCTACGCCGCTTAAGATTAAACTTAAGTTTAAGTTTAAGTTTAAGTTTAAGTAGAGAGTGCGCCGCCCCGGACTCGAACCGGGGGCCCGCTGATTAAGAGTCAGCTGCTCTACCAACTGAGCTAGCGGCGCCCTTTTGGGAAGGCCCTATCGTTACCACGTCCTCGGCAGTTTTCAAGGCTCTCCTCGCGGCCCTCCCGTCACATTTGACCCCCTCCCGTCGTCCTTGTTAGCATCGCACGTCGGTAAAACCTCCGGGGACGTCCATGAAAAAGCCTCTGCTTTGGGTCTTGATCGCGGCGAGCTTTTCCCATTCGGTTCTCGCTCGGCGCCATAGCGGCGGCGCGGCGCCCCCACCCCCTATGGTAGTAGCCCAGGCCATTCAATCGGACGAAGTCTACGACGCGTTGATCTACCCGGCACGCGTGATCTCACGGGTGAACGCGACCTTGCTGGCCGAATCGGATGGCGTGGTGCAGGCCGTGCGCAAGAATTTGGGCGCGGCGGTGAAGGTCGGCGAGCCGATTTTGACGCTCACCAATCCCGATCCCGTCTATACCTTCGAACCCTTCAGCGTGCTTTCTCCGGTCACCGGAATCATCAGTTCGATCGAGGTGGCGCTCGGCAGTCGGGTGAGCAAGGGCCAAAAGCTTGGCACCGTAACCGATCCGGCGCAGGTCTTAGCCGCAATTGAAATCACGGTGGCGGATCTGGACGCGATTCATACCGGCATGCTGGGTGAGCTGGAACTGGCCGGCCGGACTCAACCCGTGCCGATGAAGGTCGCCGGGATTAGCCCCATCGTGGACCCGGCGACCGGGACCGCTTCCGCCGAATTGCAACCCGTCGATAAGAAGCACCGTCCCCCACCGGGAATGGTGGGCCGCGTGCGTTTTCGGGCGCGCCTCCATCAAGGCATCCAACTTCCCGAATCGGCGATCTTCTACCGCGGTGAAACCCCGATCGTGCGCGTGCTCGACGGCGATAAAGCGGTATTCCGGGAGGTAAAGCTGGGACATTCCCGGCAGGGAAAGTTTGAAATCACTTCCGGCTTGAAGCCGGGTGAGAAAGTGGTGCTGCGCACCAATACGTTTATCGCCGACGGAGAGGCCGTCACCCAACAGAAGGACGGGGAAGGGACGTGAATTCCCTCTACGCCTCCCCCGTTCGGGTTTACCTCGTGCTGGGGCTTATGGCGGCCATTGGGGTATTTTCCGGCCTGAAGCTGCCCATTTCCCTTTTCCCGCTGGCCCACCACCCGGAAATCTCGGCCGGCGTTTCACTGGGGAATCTCTCCGCCGAGGAGTTTCTAAACACTTACGGCAAAGACTTGGAAAACCGCCTGCGCACCATGGAGGCGGACGGGATTTCGGTCGAAAAGCTGCGCGCCAATTACACCGACGGCGACGCCAACTACCAGATCACTTTCCATTGGGGCGTGAAGCCGACGGATGCCTTGCGCGAAACGCAGAACTTGATCACCGCTTTCTCCGCCCGCTTTCCGCAAGAAGCGCGCGATCGGACCTGGGTCTGGATGCGCAACCAGAATGCCGGTTTTCTGGCGCTCAGTCTCTACAGTGAAAAACGGACACCGCAGGAACTCTACGAACTAATCGAACCCGTGTTGGGCCCGCGCCTTTCCAGTGTTCCGGATGCGCAAAATCCCGTGATCTGGAACCCCGCGAGCGAAGAAATTCGCATTGAACTCAAACCCGAGGCACTAGCCAGCTTGCAGCTGTATCCGCGCGCGATCCAGGCCGCGATTTCTTCGGCGCTTTCGGGACGCGCCGGCGGCGAAATTGCGCTTGGCAATGAACAGCTTTCGGTCGAATTGCCCCGCCAAGTACGCACCGTCGCCGCGCTCGGGGAAATCACCATCGCGACTCCCACCGGCAAAACGGTCACCCTCTCCGATCTCGCCCGTATCGATCGCGGCCCGAAGACGAATAGCCGACAGAGTTTTCGCACCGGCGGCGTCCCAAGCCTGATCCTTTGGTCGGCGCCCAAGCCGGGCGGCAATGTCAAACGCATGTCGGAAGACATTCTGACGGTGGTACAAGATGTGCTGAAAAGCCTTCCGCCGGATGTGAAATACCGTTCGCTCGTCGACCCTTCCGAATTCATTCGCGCCGCGGTTCGCAATGTCTTCACCGAAGTGGCCCTGGCCGCGTTGCTGGCGGTCGCGGTGCTTTTCGTCTTTATTGGCAGCCCGCGCAATATCCTGACGGCGGCGATCGAGATCCCACTCAGCATTGTGCTCGCGTTTATCTTGATGCGCCTGTTCAAGATGAACCTCAATTTGATTTCATTGGGGGGCCTAGCGCTTTCCGCCGGGATGAATGTCGACGCATCGGTGGTGGTCCTGGAAAATATCTTTCGTCACTTCGAACATTCGCCCGGACCCCACGACGCGCGCGCGCGCCTGCGTCTGGTGACCGCGGCGGTCAAGGAAGTCCGCTTCCCGATTATCGCGTCGACACTCGTCTCGCTCATCGTCTTCTTGCCGCTCGCCCTAACCTCGGGTCTCAGCCAGGGCATTCTTGGCGATCTCGCATTGGCGGTGGTTTTCTCCCACGGATTCTCGGCGATCGTTGCGTTGATTCTCGTTCCGACCGTCCGATTGCAATTAATGAAGAACGGCGGCGACAAACCGACCCCTTCGCCCTTCGAAGGAAAAATCCGCAAACTAGAAACCCTGTACGCGTGTGCGCTAAAGGCCTTTTTACACCGGCCCCGTTGGCAGTGGGCCGCTTATCTCGGGTTGCCGATCGTGCTGGTCCTGCTTCTGGTCTTTGTTCTCCCCCGGCTCCCGCGCGAACTCGTCGGCACGCCGGATACCGACTGGCTCGTCCTCGGACTCAACACCGAGGGAAATACCCTGCTGCGCCAAATGGAAATGCAGGTCGAAAACGCCGAGAAAGAAATGCTCGACACTTTCGGCGAATACTTCAACTACGCCTTCTCCCGAACCACCGGGCCCAACTCCGGTCACATCATGGGGAGGTTGAAGAAACGTTCCCAGATGAATGAAGTTTGGAAAGCGATGGAAGCGCGCTTTGTGCCGACGCCGCTGATGCGCTACGGCGTCTCCCCCTGGAACCCGAGTGAATTGCCGATCCCCGATCCACCGCACCTTTTGCTAAAAGTGCGCGGGGGCAAACCCGAACAACGCCGCCTCGTCTCCAAGGCCCTCTCCGACCTGTTGCGCGACAAGAAGATCTTTCCCAATGTCTATTCCGATCCCGGACCCAATCTCGAGCACTCGGTGCGTTTGGCACCCAACCCCGGCCAATCGGATGCGCTACGCCGGATCGGCTCCGGATTTTCGTCGGAAGATATTGCGGACCTGACCCGGGTGGCAACGACCGGCCGTACCGCCGGGTATTTGCCGGAAGAGAATGAGACGACGGAAATTTTGCTCTACTTCACTAAGGACTCGGTCAAGAGCATCGAGGATATCGGCGCAATCCCCATTGGCGTCGATGGAAAAATAGTGCCCCTGCGGGCCCTCACCGAGGTGCGGCGGGTCCCAAGCCCACCCCGCACGTTGCGGGAAGACGCCCGCCCGCTCTTTCGCATTGAAGCGCGCCAGACGCGGGGTCAGGAAGCTTCCGTCGCCACTTCGGTCGCCGCGGCCAAGAAGGCGGTGGGGGAATGGCTGGCCCAAAACCCCAAGCTCGCCGAAGGCGTGACGGCGACGTTCGACGACCCCGCTCCCGAGCTGACCGAAGCGATCGACCAGCTCGGTAAGGCCATGCTGCTTTCGCTCGGACTGATCTTTATCACGCTCGTTTTCCAGTTTGGCACGATCGTGGAGTCCCTGCTCGTGATGGTCGCATTGCCCCTGGGCTACATTGGCGTGCTGCTCGCGCTCTACGTTGCCGGCAGCACGCTTTCGCTGAATTCCGTTTTGGGCGTCATTCTGCTCAATGGGATCGCGGTGGCCAATAGCATCCTGCTCGTCGACTTCACAAAACGTTTGGCGGAAAAAGAAACGGATCCGGCCGATGCCGCTGTGCGCGCCGCTAGCATTCGCCTTCGGCCTATTCTCATCACTTCGCTCACGACGATTTTAGGCATGACCCCGTTGGCGCTGGGCCTCGGTGAAGGGGGAAGGATTCTTCAGCCGCTGGGTATCGCCGTGGCGGGGGGAATGTGGTTTTCGCTGGCGTTAACACTTTTCATCGTGCCGAGCCTGCACACCCTCTACTTAAAGCGCCGTCAAACCGTTCCTTCCCGAAGCTGGGGGAGTTTTTTGCGGGGCCGCGGGATGCGGGGAGCGACCGCGACCTCTTTTCTATTGGGTCTTTCCGCGCTGGGGGCGGAAGCACCCCTCTCCTACACCCAGGCGATCGAAAATATCGTCGATAGAAATACCGAGGTGGGCGCACAATCGGCAACGGTGGAGGCCACTCGTGGCCGCACCCTTTCCACGCGACTGGCGCTCTTGCCTTCCATCTCGCTGCAGGCGCGCCAGGATTACTACCGGCAATTCGGTATTCATGCGAGCCGCCTGGGCGCCGCCGCCAATCTCGATTTCAATCTCTTTCGTTTCGGTTCCGATTGGGCGGGAATGTCGGCCGCCCGTCGGGAGATCGAAGCTGAGGAGCAGCAGCTCGCCGCGGTGAAAATCCAAACCGAAAGCGCCGCCGTGGACGCCCTCAACCAATGGCTCTTGTCCGAGCAAGAAAAAGAGATCTTCGAGCGCCTCGTGCGCTTACGCGAAGGGCTTTTGGAAATCGGGCGTAAGCGCTTTGAGCGCGGCCAGATTCCGAAGCAGGAGGTGGACAAGCTTTCCATCGATTGGGAAAACGAGCGTGCGATGATGCGCGATGCCGAAACCGCGAACGTCCGCGCGGCGGCGCGGGTGGACGAGCTCCTTGGCCATCACTCTTTGCAGAAAAAATGGCCGTGGAAGGAAAGACTCTCCGCCAAGATGGTTTGGTTGGATCAGGCGGAACCGCAGTTTCAGAATCGTCCGGATTGGAAGGCGGCCCAAAAACGCTGGGATGCTGCCCAAGACCGGGCGTCCCAGAGCTGGGGCCGAATCTTGCCGTCACTCGATTTGAATCTATCGTATGGGTATTACCGCGCCGAATCTGGCGGCGCGACCACCCAACGGCCCGAGTGGAACGGGGGGCTAGTGCTTTCTGTCCCGCTCTTTGATCGCTTGTCGGCCTACGGCGACTACCGCGCGCGCGTCGAAGGAGCCAAAGTAGCGGAACTCAATCTGGAACGGGTCCGGCGTCTCGCCCGCAATGAATGGGAAGCTTCGAAGGGCGCACTGGGCCTGGCGGTGGAAACCGCGTTAGCCCGCGATAAGACTTTGGGGCTGTCCCGCGGTCTCTTCCAAGACAATCAGCGCCGCTTCGAACGGGGTCTCATTGAGGCCAACGATCTCAACGTAGATCAGCAGCGCCTCCTGCAATCGGAAATTCTGACCGTGCGCGGGTGGGCGGCCGCGCACACCACTCTCGCCCGCCTTTGCTTTGCCCGGGGATTACGGGTTAAAGAGTGTCTGGAGAAACGCGAATGAAAAAGAACACCGGCACCAGCGCGGCTCATACCGACTACCTCTGGTTTGAAACCAAGCATCGCCACGAACTGGTCAATATCACCGAGCGACTCGATGAAATCGTGGGTCAGTCGGGTATTCAGGAAGGTTTTTGCCTGGTCTCGGCGATGCACATTACGGCGGCGATTTGGGTCAATGACGAAGAGTCGGGATTGAAGAAGGACCTCGCGGAGTGGCTGGAAAAACTCGCGCCCGCCAAACCAGACTACCGCCACCATCTCACGGGAGAAGACAATGCGGACGCGCACCTCAAGCGCACGCTCTTGCACCACCAAGCGATGTTGCCAATTACGCAAGGCAAGCTGGATCTGGGCCCTTGGGAACAAGTTTTCTACGCGGAATTCGACGGCAAACGCCGCAAGCGCGTGGTGGTAAAAATTCTCGGGCTGCGCTGATTAGGGCGGCGTCGGTGCCGCCGGCCAATCCACCAACACGGCCCCGTTGATCCCTAGATTATAGACACTCAAGTTGCCTTGGATCTTATTGGTCAGCTGCGGGTTGCGGTTGAGACTCAACGAAGCCGGTGAGGCGTAGGGCGACCCATCCGGGAGCGAAGTCCCATGCATTCCTTGCAGGTAATACCCGACGCTCATCACGCCGGGTGCGCCTTGATACTCCATGACCGAGAGCGTCTGAAAAACGACCAGCTTCTGCGTCCCGGCGATGTCGACTTCCAACTGACTCCCCTTAACGTCGCAGGTGTGCATCGTCAGACCGCCGGGTCCGGGGGTGGGATTGTTGATCTTGCAGTTTTCCAGGGTGCCCGGCACGAACTTGGCGGAGTGGGTGCCATTCATGCCTTCGAAATAGACTGCGTTCGCCGTGCCCGTGGGATAGTCGAAGGAGGCCGCGAACACCGACCCCACCAAATGGAAACCGAGCCAGAATGTTTTCATGTGATCCCCTATTTAATGTCGGCCACGATCGGAAACGAGTTCCCAACCCCCTGCAAAGTGAAATGGCCACGCACTTTACCGGGCATGGAACCGAAGCGTTCCAAGCTCAAACGAGCCACTGATTCAAAAACCGAGTTGTCCGGTAGCGTTTCGCGGTATTCGCCGTTCAAGTAATAGCTTAACGTGCTAGGTTGCTTTGGATCGTACTGGTATTCCGATACCGTGATCTTGGTCATCGGAAAAGTGAGCGTCTTGCCACCGGTGGTGATTTTGAAGTCGGTGCCCTGAAGTTTACACTCCGACGAGGAATAAGTGGGTGAGCTGTGCAGGGGTTTGCAATCGACCAGCGTACCGGGGGTAATGACGACTTTGTCGCGGGCCACGAGGTCGGGAAATGCCCAGCCTTCAATGACATCGGTGAAATACGGCGGATCCGCCGCAACCAATAGCCCCGCCATGTGAAATAGAACTAACGCCTTGCGCATCGTCTCACCCCTTTTTTTGGCAATCTAGGTGAGTATCTTCGTGCGAATAGGTCTCCGGTTCAAGTTGCAGCGTGGCGTGGTCGATCCCGTGCTTATCGTGCAGCATGGCGTTGCAATGACGCAGGATGGTTTCATGGTCGCCCCCTTCGCGAATGCGCAAGTGCACGCTCAATGCCACCACTCCACTCGATATCGACCAGACGTGCAAGTCGTGTACATCGGAAACGGCTTCCACGCGCAAGATATCTTGGCGAAGCGTTGCAATGTTGACTCCCGGCGGCACCGACTCCAACAGCACATTCACGCACTCCACGAGAAGTTTAAACGCCCCGTGTAGGATCAACGCCGCAATGATTATCGAGACGACCGAATCGGCCCAGGTCAGTCCCCAAACCCAAACCGCGATGCCCGCCGTCACCGCGCCCGCCGAACCCAGGGCGTCGGAAATCAAGTGCAACGTCACCGCCCGCATATTCAAGCTGGAGTGGGAATGCGTGCGCAGCAACCGCAAACCGACGAGATTGACGACCAAGCCGCCGATCGCGATGGCGGTCATCCACGGACCATTGATGGCGTGGGGTTCGTGAAAACGCAGCCAGGCCTCGTAAAAAATCCAAAACGCGATCGCCACCAGCAGCGCGCCATTCACCGTGGCGGCGAGAATTTCGGCGCGGTAATAGCCATAGGTGCGTTTTGTCGACGGTGGCTTGCGAGCCACCCAGAGCGCGAAAAGTCCCAGCGCAACGGCCGCGGTATCAATCGCCATGTGCCCGGAGTCGGCGAGCAGGGCCAAAGACCCGCTCCAGATCCCACCCAGGATCTCCGCCACCATGAAGGCGCCCGAAAGAAAGAACACCCGGATCAACGATCCGAAACCGCCGTCCGGCGAATGCCCGTGTTCGTGGTGTTCATGGTCATGAGCATCGGAATGAGGAGGGTGCGCCATCGGACCCAAAGTCTACCAGCCCGAGAACCATTCTGCACGGCTCCGTCCGATCGATTGACTCGAAGCGTTAATCCCGCGAAAATCTTATCCCGCGCGGCTCCGACAGAATGTCACGGAAAACCCCGGGAAT
>CAZFMF010000069.1:0-13133 GCA_964519985.1 uncultured Pseudobdellovibrionaceae bacterium
ATGGAGCGCTACAGGGTCGTGCTGTCGAACGCCTCGACCTTCGGCATGGCCGACATCGGCGATCTCTCCTCTGCGGAGCGCGCCGCCGAGGCCTTCAACAAGTCGATCGGCATCAACGGCTCGAGCAAGCCGGCCTGGTGGCTCTACACGCTCCCGCGTCTGACGACCTCGGGCGCCCCGGAGGTCGTGATCGGCGTGGCCGGCGACGTGGCCATGGACCGGGAGCTGCCGGCCTCCTTCATGGGCGTTCCGCTGGTGCGCGAGATCGCCTACCGCAAGCAGGGCATGGGCTCGGCACCGATCGACACCGTGTGGCCGACCGACTCGCCCGACTACCACGAGCCGACCGGCCCTGGCACGGGCGACGACGACCCGGCGATCGGCGATCTCACGACCACCCCGGACGGCCAGCTCTCGAGGAGCGCCGGGAGGCCCGCCCGAGTCCGCCGTGGCTCGGCTGACATGGCCAGGGTGCGCGATCGGATCGGCAAGGTCCGGGCTCGCGACGCGAGCAAGGAGGCGGACGTGGGCGTCAACGGTGCGTTCGTGACCATGAAGGACCTCGTGTCGTCCGGCCTGAACAAGCAGGACCCCTCCTGGGGCGACGACGGCGTGGTGATCTCCATGCCCAAGGGCTCCGGCCGCATCCTCATGGGCCAGGAGGTCGAGCAGTGGACGCCGGCACTCGACGTCACGCGCGAGATCAACGGCGAGCTCGTTCAGTCCATGCCGGACGGCTCGGCGACCGTGAGCGACTACTCGTTCGGCGACGCCGAGGGCGTCGGGGACATCAACTGGAACGGCCAGATCCGCCGGGTGCAGTCGATGCCGCGCGAGACCTTCTCCGGCCAGGGTTGTCCGATCCAGCCCATGCAGACCGGCGGTCTCAACCGCGGCATCCCGACCGGCTACGAGGGCCAGCCCTGGGTCAACAAGGACTGGAACATGGGCGACGTCACCGCCGCCGTCGGCGAGACGAAGAAGCTCCTGCGCCCCGGTCGACTCCTCGGCGCGGCCGTCGGCGCCGCCGCTGGCTGGGTCGCGGTCAAGAAGTTCGCGCCCGAGGGTGAGGTTCCCGGCTCGATCGCCAAGACGGTCGCCGCCGTGATCGGCGCGGTCAGCGGCCTCATCGTGGCGAACGCGGCGTCGACCGCTGCCGAGTAGGCCATGCCCGCCAAGACGTACGACCCGGAGGACGTGCGGCGCCTCATGGCCTACGTCCCGCGCTCGCTCTACTGGTCTCGCGGCGCCGAGCGGGCGATCTTCTCCGTCGAGGTCCCGCTCGAGGCGCTCGCCTTCCTGCGTCTCAACAAGCGTCCGATCCCGCACCTCAGCAAGGGCTTGTCGGCGGAGGAGCGCATGCGGCTGGTGCGCTCGTACCCGCTGCCGTTCGACCCGATCGAGATCCTCATCATCGGAGACGACGAGGTCAGCATCTCTGACGGACAGCACAGGCTCACGGTCGCGCGCGAGCGCGGCGACCGCGCGATCCCGGTGGAGTTCGCGCTCGTCAAGAAGTTCAAGCCGAACCCGCACGCGGTGACCGACGGCGTGGTTCAGTGCCAGGGCTGCCCAACGACGATCAACCCAGGCGGCCACGCCTGGCTGAGCGATCACTTCGGCGGCTGGTTCTGCTCGAAGTCGTGCGACATGGCGGCTCGACGCCGGGCGCGACATCCTCGCGGGGCGCTCGTCCCTCCTGAGGCTCAGATCCGCCACGGGATCGACCTGCACGGTCTTCCCCTGCGGGTTGCCAACCCGCGCGACGGCGACCCGTGGCTGCCGGCCGCTCCTGCGCGACGAGCGGCCGCTGGCGACGAACCGGACGACTACGACGCGCCACCAGCAAGGGACGTCGAGTTTCTGGGTCCCATGGACGTTCACGACTACCCGTCGCACGTCGGCGGCTACCAGTCGCTCGGGCGAGGCAAGCGCAGGCGCGGACGCAGCACGCACCACGAGAACCCGCGACGCAACGCCGTCTGCCCGGACTGCGGGGCCAGGGACGCCTACGTGAACCTCGCTGGCCGGCTCGACTGCCGCTGCGCCAAGCTGGACATCGCACAGACGTTCGAGCTGGCCGAGAAGGCCGCCGATGCCGGAGACGACGCCGCCTTCGCTCGCTGGGCCACGCTCTGGGCGCACAGGCTCTACGGATCGCGCGTCGCCGGAGAGGCCGCGATCGCCGAGACAGAGCGCGACGAAGGCTCGCGCCTCGACGCCCTGCGCGTCATGGTGTTCGGGTAAGAGGAGCTGTCCGTGGGTGACCTCGCAGGCGAATGCGCGCCGCTTCCGTCCGGGCAGGCCATGGCCGACCTCGTCGGCGGCGATCCGTCGGCGCTCGGACGCGTCCTGGCGCACACCTTCCTGCGCACGACGCTGATCGGCGCCGGCATGCTGGCGATCGGGTCGAGGCGCGAGACGATCGTGCGCGACGCGATCGCGGGCTCGCTGGGGATCGACGCCTTCGTGCTCGGCTGGACGTTGTGGAACAGGAGTCAGACGTGACCTACGACGAGGCCGACAGGCTGTCACGTACCCTCGAGCGCGAGGCGCGAGACACACAGCGCATCTCCGACTCCGCCAAGCGAGAGCGCGCCATCCGCGAGGTGAAGCTGCTCATGAAGCACCCGGTCGCGGCGAAGCTCGCGATCGCCGCGGCGCACGACCTTCGCCGGCGACTCGGAGTGACGACGGACTTCGCCACCTTCCCTCGGTGGCTCTCTTCGCGTGAGGCGGCCGTCGACCCGTGCGGGCGGCCCTACGTGCTCCTGCTCGCGAACCAGTGGCCGTCGTGGGGTGGCCTGAGGATGGAGGTCGAGCAGGACGGCGAGATCCCGGAGCTCCCGGAGCAGGTGAGCGGCGTCCCGGTCTTCGCCACCATCCAGGGCTGCTTCGGCCACAAGTCACCGGGAGTCAACGGCGAGCCGTGTGTCGATCCGCCGGAGCCCGACGTCCAGGTCAAGGCCAGCGGGCTGGGCGCCCTGCTCGAGCAGCCCATGGCCGGCGGCTGGGCCGTTGGCGACTGGGCGAAGAACGTGTTCGCGGGCGGACTGGGCCTCGGGCTCGGCTGGACGCTTGGCGAGTGGATGGTCAGGCGCATCAGGTCGTCGTGAGCGCTCGCCGAAACATGGATGACGGGATGCGTCGGCTCGAGCGCGCAGCAGCCGCCGGCGACGTCGTCGCCCGTTCGGCGCTCGCCAGGGCACGACAGCGCGCTGGCAACTCGCGCTGGGACGACCACCTGTGGGCCATGAGCGACAGCGACCTGGAGCAGATCGCGATCGCCCGCATCGAGGCGCTCGAGCGCGACGCGCAGCGCAAGGCACTCGTCGGCTACAGCGCCGGAGAGCGCGAGATCATCGAGGTCGCACAGAGGCGACTGGTGTTGCCGGCCGAGTGGACCGAGCGGCTGGATCGAGCGCGTCAGCAGATCGCCGAGAACTGGCTCGAGGCACGCACCCGTACAGAGTGACGGCGGCTTCGCGGTTACATCGGTCAGGGCATGTGGCCTGATTCGGCCGCCCCTCCGCTTCACCACGCGCCGCCGTGACCCCGAACGAGACGAGACGAGCACGAGACGACGATCCGGGAGGACCGTTGGGCGTGATCCTAGCAGGAAGTCCTGTCGGGAACTAGACCTCAACCCAGAAGTCGTCGTCCAGGATCCGCTCGAGCATCTTCTCGCTGGGGTTCACGTACCCCTTCATCATGCTGTAGAGCCCATGCCGCGCCACGCCGACCTTCTCGGCCATCTCGCGCATGCTCTCGGCGTCTCCTGACGCGCGCTCGATCGCGGCGCGCCAGTCCGGCATCTCTAGACCGGCCATGGCCATGATCTTCTCGATCGTGTCGTACCGCGGGACGCGCTTGCCCTTGACCCACGGCAGCACAGACACGCCGGGTGCCATGCCGAGACGCTTGGCCAGCCCGACCGCGCCACCCTCAGGGTACTGCTTCAGGAGCCCGGTCAGCGCGGCGTGCCAGAACGGGACCCTGCTCGCGCTGATCTCCCTCGTGTGTCCGCGCGCCTTGGCGCCGACCTCGTACGGCAGCTCGTTGTAGAGGTCGCGGAGCTCCAGGCGTCGCACGGCTGCCTCGACGCTTGTTCTCGGCATGCCGAGGCGGACGGCCAGCTCGTTGCGCGTCTCGCCGGAGGCGACGGCCTTCCTGAGCTCGGTCGAGAGTAGGTCGCGTTCGCTCGAGCGCTTCGCGGCTCTGGCCTGCGCGCCGAGTTCAGCGAAACGCTCGAGCAGGCCGTGCTCGGCCAGCAGGAACCTGAACCTGGCCTCGCCGATGCCAAGGAGCGCGCCAGCCGCGACCGCGTCGTGGCCGGCCGAGTCCATGGCCTCGATGAGGTCCTGCTTGTCTGCCGTCTTGAGATGCGAGTCCACGAGCGCCCGCATGTCGTACTTGTCCACGAGGCGTTGCACGGTCGTCGTCGAGATGCCGAACTCCGCGGCCGTGTGCGTGATGTTGAACCCTGTCCGCTTGAGTACGCCCCTGAGCTCGTCCTTCGCCGGGACGACGATCGCCTTTCCGACGTACGGGATCCCGTGCTTCTTGGCGATGACGCGGATGTTCTCCGGCGTCACCGCGCGCGTGAACCCCTGCTCGGCGAGGAGGCGCGCTGCCACCTGGAGCTGACCGGCGCTGGCCTTGAGCGCTTCTCGGATCGCCGGCAGCGTCGGTGACCCCTTGCGCGCGTACCTGCTGTGCAGTTCGCTTCCTGGCGCCGACTCTCCGAGTTGTTCGGCGTTGGCGACGACGTCGAGCGGCACCGTCCTGACCTTCGTGGACGGCATGACGTACGACTCGAGCATCGCCCAGGTGATCCCGATGCGCTTCGCGAGCTCTGCCTTCGTCAAGCCGGAGCGCTCGATCGCCGCGAGGATCCTGCCGCGGGCCTCGCTGATCGGAACGCGCTCGCGCCACGGGTCGTTGATCGTCTCGTCGTCGACGGCGCGCTGGATCCAGTCCTCGAGCTCCTGGACGGACGTGTAGTAGAACTCCCGGCCGCCGCGCTTGAAGATCGTGAACGGCGCGCCGCGCTCTCGCCACATGCGCAGGCGTGTCGGGTAGTACTGCACGCCGAGCGACGCGAAGGCGTCCTTCACCGACACGTCTCGTGCGGCGCGTCTTCCGGTGAGCGCCCTGTGCGCCGAGGAGAGCCTCTCGGAGCGCTCGATCTCGCCGGTCGCCCAGCGGGTCGCGGCCTCGATGTCGATGACGATCGGACGCTCGGCCCAGTCCTCCCTGCCGTCGGCCCAGTTCGCTGGGACGTCTCGCGTGAGCGCGAGCTCGCGCATGGCCGTCTTCCAGCGCTCCCAGCGGCGCTTGAGTGCCTCCTGTCTCGCGCTACCGTCGCGGTAGACGAAGGCGCCGTAGTCGGCCGACCAGACCGCGAGGAGCTGTCCGCGCTGACCGACGAGCTCCGGTCTGTCGCGCTTCAGGATGTCGATCAGGTCGATCAGGTCGAGGGCGAAGTCGGCCTTGTGCGCCGCTGCCCTGACCTGCTGTCCCGGGGTGCTCATGCCCAGAGACTACATGACGAGGCTGACCGCCCGGCCCTAACGAAAAGAGGAAGAGAAACGAGCGGCGCGGCGATCCTCGTGACCGACTTCTGTCGGCCAGGGCGGCGACGCCTTTCTCGGCGTCATGGGGCTATGATTCAGCCCATGGGCTCGCTCGTCACCTACGACGACATGGACCGCGTGTACGAAGAAACGGGCGCCGTGGTGATCCGGCGCCCGTGGGGCAGAAGCTACGACGAGACGATTGGACCCGATCCAGGAGGTGCAGGCGTTGCCTATCCTGCTCTCGGCATGCTCCTGCCATGCCCGAGGACGACCGCGCGCTGGGTCGAGAGTCCGTGTGGGCAGCCATGGATGTTCGAGAAGCCCGAGCTGGCGTGCGAGGCGTGGAAGCGCGACTGTGAGCGGGAGGCCTCGAGTCCAGGGCTGCTGACGCGCATCGCCAAGGCTCTCGGACTCTAGTCGTCCCAGGGGTTGCCGCTGGAGGTCGCCGGAAGGCCAGGGCCGTCGTCGCTCTCGTCGGCGTCACGGCTCTTGCGCTTGTTCTTCTTGCCGCCCTTCCGCGACCGCCCGCCGTCTCCGTCCGCGCCGAGCAGCTTCATGGCGTCTTCGCCGCCCGAGAGCAGGCGGATGTTGTCCGGCACCACGCCGGCGTAGCCGCGCAGGATGCCGGCCGGGGAGAGGTCGCTGGACGAGTAGGCGTCGCTCGCCATGGCGTCGCGGAGCTCGGCGGCCTTGATCGCCAGGACGTCAGGCGCCATCTGCGCGAACATCTTGACGAGACCGAGCTTGTTGGTGGCGTTCCAGCCCGAGCCGAAGTTCCAGATCCTGCGGGCGAGGGCCTGGATGTCCGGGCGGAGCTGACTGAGGCCGTCGGGCTCCGCCTCGAGCTCCGGCAGGCGCACGGGGTTCTCGAGCTGCTTCTTCTCCATGTCGAGCGTCGCGCGGTCGCGGGTGAGCTGGTCGCGCTTGGCCTGCTTGTCGACCTCGCGCTGGATGCGGTTCGACTGCTGCTCGCGGAGCGCGATCCGCTCGCGGTTGATCTTCTCGGCCTCCTTGTTGAGCTCGAAGAGCTCCAGGTTCCCGCACTGGATGAAGTCGAGGTACTCCTCGTCGGTCATCGGTTCGTTCGGGAGCTCGATCTTCAGCTCGATGGCCTTGGCCTTGGCCTGCTCCAGGTACTTGCTCGGCGGGCGTTCGGTCGTGGACATGCAACGCACTCCTGTTTGCGGCGGAGATCCTACGTCAGAGCACCGACAGGCTGCCAGCGCCCTGTCGAACGGCCCTGTAGCATGATCCGACATGCACCGACGGCGCAACATGGACGAAGGCGCAAGGCGGCTCGAACGCACTGCGCTGGCCGGCGACCGGGAAGCCGCCGAGAGGTTCTGCCTGGCCCTCGCCAGGGCCGGCGACCTGGACATCGGGCGCATGAACGCCGCTCGAGCTGCGTCCGGCCTGGAGCTGATCCCGGCCGAGGCCGTGCGCGGGACGATCCTGTGCCTGCTAGGGATCGGCGAGTCTGCGCTCGTCAGGGTGACGTGGGACGAACTGGCGATCGAGCTCGGCTTCGGCGACCAGCTCGTCTGCTTCGATGGCTCTAGCGTCAACACGCCAGACTGGATCCTGGACCAGGCTCACGATGACGCTGGGGCCTGGATCGAGTATCGAGGGCTCGAGGACAAGCTGACCGAGAATCAGCGTCAGGAGGTCGTCAACCAGTTCTACTACGCGATCGAGACGGAATGGATGCCGCAACGGAGGATCACCGCCCGGCTGATCGAGCGCTGGATCACAGGTCCCGTCAACGATCTCAGCACGGACGGCCGTAGAGGCATGACGCGCGAGGTTCCAGAGCCGCCGTCACCGACCTGTCATGAGTGCGGCGAGGACGTCGTCGTGAACGACGACGGGACGTCGAACCACCTGGCGGCGAACGGAGACGTCAACCACGACGCAGACGCCGACCACGTCGCGCTGCCGGAGCAGCCGGGATCCCCGGACCGAGACATCAGGATCCGAGGCATGCTGTGCCAGGGCCAGGCGATCTCCATCGAGTCGATCGACACACGCATGGACGTGTCGATGGAGGAGACCGGCGTCACCTTCAGAGTCTACTGGCCGATCTGGATGGCGATCTACGAGGCCGGGTTCGACGACAGCATCTGGCGCGACCGACCGCTCGACATCGGTAGCCTCACGCCACAGGAGATTCTGAGGCTCGCCAACGAGGCGAGGCATGTGCGCGAGGTTCGCGTCGAACTGCCGGAGCACGACGGCGGCGACTACCCTGGCCCGACGGACGAGAAGCTCATGGAGGAGATCGCCAGGGCTGCTCCGAAGAAGAAGCCGCGGGCGACCAAGAAGAAGACGACTACCAAGAAGAAGCGAGGGCGCAAGAACATGAGCTCGAGCAACCCGTCGCCGGAGTCCGTGGCCTACGACCGCGACCTCAAGGCCGGTCAGATCACGCCGGCCGCGATCGAGCGTAGGCTGCGTCAGCTCCGCGACGAGCTCGACGACGCCGTCTTCTTCAAGCACTCGGAGCGCGAGATCGCGTCGCTGCGCGAGCAAGTCGCCGACATGGAGGCCGTGCTCGCCGGTGGCTGGCCGCACCCCGAGGGCGACACGGCGCGCCGTGAGCGTCTCGAGCAAGAGGCGTCCGCCAGGGCGTCGTCCGTGGAGGCTACGCAGCGCAAGCTGGACGTGGCCCAGCGTGAGGTCTCGATGCTCGAGGCCGACGTGCGCGAAGCCGTGCGCATGCGCGATCCAGAGCGCGAGGTCAAGAAGCTCCGCGAGAGCCTGGCCAAGACCGTGGCCATGAGGGACGCGCTGCGGCTCGAGCGCGACGCGGCGCTCTCGGGGCTCCAGGCCATGGCCGCGAAGGCCGAGGCCGAGATCGCGGCCTCGGCGGGCGGTCGCACGGAGCAGGGGCCGGAGCCACGCGAGCAGCGCAGAACCTTCGACGGACGCCTGCTCGACGACGAGAGCGCGGCGGAGATCGACCGGCTCCTCGGCATGATCCGGTCAGGGTCGCTGACCTACGAGACGGTGAGCGGCCTGATGCGCAACGCGAGGCAGCAGTACGAGACAGGGTCGAGGTCCGGGATTGAGGCCGTGAAGCTGCACGCGATCGCGCACAAGCTCATGATCCTCGATCACGTTCTGCGCGTTGGGTTCAAGCGCTCTGCAAACCGTGGGCGTCGCTAGTCGAGTGCGGCTTCGATCCGCGGCTTCTTGTCGATCTGCTCGCTGCTGACGTCGTGGCCCGGCATGAGCTCACCGTTGACGTTGAGTCGGATCACGTTGCCGTCGGGCTGGAGCTGGCCGACGACCACGCCGCACTCGACCAGCAGCGCGAAGGCACGCACGTCTGGGCGGTAGCTCGCGCCGATCACGACGCGCACGATCCCAGCCTGGACCACGAGCGGCGCACAGCGGTAGCACGGCGTGGCGGTGCAGTAGAGGGTCCCGCCCACGACCGCCGTCCCGTAGCGGGCCGCGTTGGCGATCGCGTTGGTCTCGCCGTGCACAGCCCGCGCGCAGTGCCCGTTCTCCATGTCGCCGCCGTTCTCGTGATCGCAGTGGCGGGCTCCGCGGGGCGCCCCGTTGTAGCCCGAGGCGACCATGACGTCGTTGTTGACGACGATGGCACCGACCTTCGCCCTTGAGCACGTCCCGCGAACGGCTACCGCGTTGGCGATGCCCATGTAGTACGCGTCCTTACTCGGCCTTCCCGGCGCGTGCTTCTTGCACCAGCGCGCCGCGCCAGCAGAGTCACCGCCGATGAAGTCATCGCTGCATCCTGCGGTCGTGCACGTCAGCTTGGCGCTCACTGTGGTCCTCCGTGCGCGAGACCATACCCCTCGCCACCGACAGAGCCGGACATACCCGACGGGTATGCTCTCCGTGTGAGCGCCGGCGAGTACCAGCAGCTTCTGCTCAAGAGCGGCCTGTCGTTCCAGGTCCCGCGGGCCTCTCTGGCCGCCATGTGCGGGCGGTTCATGGAGTCGGCGCGCACCGGCGTCCTCGGCGAGAACGCGAACCTGATCGCGGCCACGAGGCCGGACGTCACATGCGCGGTGTGGCTCGGCTTCTTCTCGTCTGGCGGCGATCGCAAGGACGGGGCGCTTGTCCTGCCTCGTGCGCGAGGCGTGCTCGAGGACGTCCGTGACGCCATGTGGGTCGAGGGCGACTCGGTGCGCAAGCGCTGGTCGAAGGACGCCAGGCGGATCGCCGTCGCGCTCGAGATGACGGCAGCCGAGCTCGGCGAGCCGCTCGGTCCACGCTCAACGCTGTGTCATCAAGAGAAGGTGATCGCGGCGCTCATGCCGACCGCGATCTCCCCGAACGCCGTGCGGGTCAAGGTCGACCTCCCAGAGGACCTCGGCTTTCCGAACCCGTCGTTCCTGAGCTTCGACATGGACCCACAGAGCGGGGAGACCGCGAACGAGACGACGCGCCTTGGTCTCGCGCTCATGGACCCGCCGGGCCGCCACAGGCACGTCTGGACCAAGTTCTCGTCCGCGATCCCGGACGCCAAGGGACCGGCGGGCGCTGTCGCCGGCGAGGTGTGCCTCGTCCGTCGCGACGGCGAGAACGCGCGTCCCGGAGCGTGCCTGGCGACGCGCAACGTGGGCTTCAGGATGTCCAGACGCGCGGCCATCTCCGTGACGCCGGCCTGGGTCAAGGTCGACGAACCGGTGCTGCGGCCTGTGCTGTGGATCTCGAAGGATCACCGTCACGTCTGGGAGGAAGGCCGCGTCGCGCTCGGCGCGAGTGCGAGTCTCTTGACGCTACGCTGCGTGACCTGCTCGGCGGAACTGTGGTCGAACAAGGTCTGGGGCGAGACGATCCCTGAGCTCATGGCGGAGTGGCGGCGCAAGCTCTCCAGGACCGGCGGGTTCGCCAGAACCCCGACGGAACGGCTGCGCGAGGTCGGCCACGAGCTCAAGGCACGCTGGGGCGCCTACCTCGGACAGTACGCCGACGCGCTGGCCATGATGGCGTGCGGGTCCGGGCTGGAGGAGCCAAACGACGCGCAGCGGGAGAGCGCCGAGGAGATCGTCGGGATCTCGCGGCGGCAGGACGCAGAGGCACTCCGTGATGCCGTGGTCAGCTTCTGGCGCGATCAGCGCCTCGACGACGAGACGCTCGACGCATGGATCGACCACGGATTCCTGACGCGCGAGCAGGCGCTGGAGCTCCGCTCATGAGCGACGAGAACCTGAGGCGACTCGAGCGTGCACATCTTGCCGCTCTTGAGGACCGTGACACCCTGGGGCGCTACGCCGCCGCTCTGGGGCGCAGCATGGGGTCAGCCGATGACGCCGCCGCGGCGCTCGAGGACCTGTGGGCCCGGTCCGAGATCGAGGCCGACAACGACGACTTCGACGCTGTGACCACGGGGCTCGCCGGCGTCCATGGTTGGGAGCGCGCGATCGCGGCTACGAACGCCATGGCCACGCGCCACGAACTCGTGAACGTCGACGAGGACGATCGCGACCAGGACCAGCGGTCGCCGGAGTGGCGCGCTCGGCGATTCCACCCGGTCAACTTCGACTTCGGACGGGTCAGCGAAGGCGGCTCGTTCTACTCGCCGCTGACCAAGGCGCTCGTCGGCGTGCAGTCCGAAGTCGAAATCGGCACGTCGGACGGCTTCGTCGTGCGACTCATGACGGACGTGACGTTCCCGCGGAGTGGCGACCTGCCCACCATGATCGCCGAGTGGGCGCCGGAGAGCGTGGCTGGTCTGTCCGCATGGGCGCTCAACCGCGTGCTCCTCGCCGTTCGGCGCATGATCGCGTCGGCAGTCGTCGGCCGCGTGCGCAACCTGACCGTGGTCTGTCCCGAGCGCGCGATCCTGTCCACCCCCGCTGGTCGCGGACGTCGTCGGCAGGATCCGCTCCAGGCTCTCGTCGACAGGCTCATGCCGGGCGCATCGGCCATCCCGGGCGAGCAGCTTTCGTGGAGGCTCGCCGGACTGCGCCTCGATGTCGTCACGACGGACACGCACGGCGAAGCGCGAAACAGGGTCATGCAGATCCTGGCCGGAAGGCACGCGATCACGCCCTACCCGTTCCGCGTTCGGCTCGAGGAGCTGCGGGCCAGGCATCATGCCGAGCGCGACAACGAGTCCGTCACGCTTGAGCACGTCCCGAGTGACATGATCGTCGAGGACTGGAGGGGAGACGAGACCTTCGACGGTGAAGAAGAGTCGGGCCGGACGGTCGTCGGAAGCCTGGTCGAGGATGGCTTCCTCGACCCGCAGGACTGGACCACCTCCGCGGCGCACTACGCACATGAACACCACCTGATCTCCGTCGAGGACTTCGACGCGAGGCTGCCACAGATCGGCGTTCCCAGCCTTCACGACTCCGGGTACGCCGTGATCCATGGTGGCACGAGCGACAGCGCCACAGGCTCCGGCGGCTCGCTGACGCTCATCCCTGGCTCGCCCGATGAGTGCCGCATCTGCGACGGACGCGGGTGCGCCGCGTGCGATCCAGGCGAAGGCGACGACTGATGCGCTTCTACGTCGGCACGGCCAAGCCGCAGTGGCTCTCGAGGACGGACGTGCCGTTCTTCGTGAGCCGCTCCTCACTCAGGGCGCGCACCTTCAAGTTCCATCGCGCGCTCGGCCCGTGGGCCCTCGACTCCGGCGGGTTCACGGAGATCGGGACTCACGGTCGCTGGACCGTCGAACCGGACGACTACGCCCGCGAGGTCAGGCTCTGGCAGCGCGAGATCGGAAACCTGGACTGGGCTTCGCCTCAGGACTGGATGTGCGAGCCCCACATGCTCCTGCGGGCGATCCTTGCGGACGGCTACGCCGACGGTGTTCGGCACCGTCGCAAGGACGAGAAGGACGCCGCCTATCAGCGATACCTCATCAAGAAGGCGCAGGAGTGGATCGAGGACAAGAGGAAGTTCCAGATCCTGCGACAGCGCGTGTGCGTGCATCAGCAGCGCACGATCGACAACCTGCTGACGCTACGGGAGCTCGCGCCGGAGGTCGCGTGGATCCCTGTGCTCCAGGGCTGGATGCCGCAGGACTACATCGCGCACGCCAACGCCTACTACCGCGCCGGCGTGAACCTGGCCGACGAGCGCCTCGTGGGACTCGGGTCCGTCTGCCGTCGCTCGAAGCTCGACGACGCCGAGGAGGTGATCTCGACCCTCTCTGGGCTCGGCATCCGCCTGCACGGCTTCGGTCTCAAGAAGACCGCGTTCAGGAACCCGGTCGTGGCCACGCAGCTCGCGTCCGCCGACTCGTTGGCCTGGAGCTTCGGCGGACGCTACGACGGCAAGCTCTGCGACGTCCAGCACAAGGGGAAGTGCAACAACTGCCTCCACTGGGCGCTCAAGTGGCGCGACCAGACGCTCGCGATCCTCGAGAGCACCGCCGCGGGCGCCGTCTCTGACGAGCAGGACGACGAAGCGGTCGAGGACTGATCTAGCGCCCTGACGAAACGCCGCGGATCATGACCTCGTCATCTCCAGGAGGTCTCGTGGCATACGTCTACCTGAGCGATCTCGGTCAGCAGGCCCCGGCGGGTACGCCAGAGAACCTCATGACGAGGCCGGAGTACGACCGAC
>CAZFMF010000070.1:0-12577 GCA_964519985.1 uncultured Pseudobdellovibrionaceae bacterium
ATGGTTTTATCGTCGATAAAAACGATTTTAGGGGAGCATGCGAATTCCAAAATCTTAAAGTCTCTCTCTTTGGATGTCCTTGGCGCTTGAAAACGAGATGACGGCGCGGATCACTCGCCTCGTTCAAATAACTCGTGCGCACTCGACCCGCCGACCGGGCAGACTTAGCCCGGGCGAGCGGGGCGGCGAAGACTATTCCGATCTAGATGGAGATTGCTTCACTTCGTTCGCAATGACATGCAAGGTTCGCAATAACATGCGGGGTTCGCAATGACGGGTTTAGCGAACGGCCAAGCCAAGCGATCCTTTTCTCTTGGCCTTGATCATGTCTTGCGCCATCGAGCGCAGAGTCAACGCCGAAGTGACATCGGGATCGGCGTCGTGGCGTTTTTTGATATAGGCCGCGAAATCGGCCGGATCTAAGCCAAAATCTTTGGCCGTGGCGCTCACTAGCTTCTGAACCGTCTTTTTCGTCGATAAGGCATCCGACCCACTCAGATAGTGGTGCGCCTTATAAGCGTAACCCACGTCATTGGCGGCATCTAAGATCGTGTTTGCGGGAGCTTCGCCATCCACTACCCGACGTAGTTTTTCTTCACGCACCATCTTTCCGATCAAGTCGGAGACTTCCCCAAACCCGAGTTCTAGTTTCGAAGTTTTATTGATCGCCTTGGTGTAAGCCTTGGCGATTTGGTGTTCGGGTATGCCTTCTTGTTTCAGTTTTTCGGAGAAGATAGTGATAAAAGCTTGGTAATCCTTCGGCGAATTGAAGTCTTCCAAATTCGCGCCGTTGGTAACGATATCGCGTACGCGTCGGGTCACGGGTTTACCGGAAGGATCGCGACCCACCTCGAGTTCGTAGTCGAGCAGTTCGGAACGCAAGTTTGTTCCGCCGGCGCGGCTTTCCCGGCGTAAATCCTCCACGACCAGGCGGGGCACCATATCCATCTGGGCTTGACCGCCCCTTGACGCCTTATCGCTCAAGTACGCGGAGCCGCTCATCCCCCAAAGGATCGCGGTTAACGTGTCATCGGTCTCGACGCCATTGCCGGTAGTGTATTTTCCCTTCGTCCAAACGTCGACGGCGCCTTGCAAGCCGTCGACACCATGGTTGAAGACGCGCTTGATGGCGGTGATGGCGCCTGGGCTTAGTTTGGGATTGTGTTTGAGCGCCGCGATCACCGCCCAGTCGTCGATGGGCGTCATGAAAGCACTGCCCCAAAGCGCCCCGAGCAGTGATTCACCCTGCAGCAACTTCACCCCGGTGGTCCCTACCTGCCCGTCGAAAGTCTGCAAGTACATGGGGACCGCCGCACGCACGCGCGACGCCACGGTGCCGGCCAGCGCCTGCTCCCCTCGAATGAGATTGGCGAGCGGTCGGAGAAAAAACTTCCCGGCAAAGGCAGACGCGAGCGGCATCATCATGCCCATGGCGGCGCTCGACTTCAAACCGTCGTACTGCATCTTCATCGAACCCATGGTGTAACGTTCGGCTGAAGCGCCAAATTCAGCGTAGTCATAGTAGTCCGGGATGCCATTGCCATCGCTATCCGCGTCCTTTGGCAGATCCCGGTAGCTCATCCCGCATTGAAGGGCGTCACGCCAATCGGGAATGCCATTGGAACCGGGTTTGCAGTCTTTTCCCAGCTTGTCCACGGTGTCCGCCCGACGTGCGGCTTCGACGTTGAAGTATTGTTTCAGTCCGACTTCCATTCCCGCCTGGGTAAGCGCACCGATCGTCATGTTCTTCGCCATGCCGATGCTATTGCGACCGAAGTTGTAGGCCTTCGCCAGGTGCCAATACCCTTCCCCGGCCTCTTCGCCTTTTTTGATCGCCGCCAAAGCTAGCGAGGCATGACTCACGGCGCGCTCAATCCGACTTCCATTTCTCACAAGTTTTGCCCAACGCGCCGCCGCGTATGCCTCCGCGGTGATTCCAGCGAGGGCGTACGGCGCGATAAAAATCGACGTGGCGGCAATCGCCCCTTCTTCGATCATGTTCTGGTTGCCCATCCGCCGATCGTTGCTGCTGCGATCGGCCACCAGCAGATCTTGGTAGGCGGCGCGTAACCTTTGGGCTTCATCGGCGGCGCGCGTCTTTAGACCGTTCACCTTAATCACGGCATCGCCCAGGGCATTGAGCTCCGAGATTCCGGAGATCAATTCGCGGGACAATTCTTCCACCTTTCGCTCATTTTTCATTTCATACTGAGGCTTCCCATAGCCTGTGCGATGCCACGGCGATGCTTCCGTCGCCATTTTCTGGGCCAGGGTTAAGGCCCCCTCTTCCTCATAGATCTCTTGGAGGTGACCCGGGATTTGGTTCATATTCAGCATCACTTCATCGAAGTTTTCTACAAAATCCCCTTTCTTAGCAATCGCGCGCATCAACTCACCATTGTTGGCAAGCCGCTCCCAAAGCTTCTTTGTGCGCTCTTCAAATTCCGGCTTCAACTTTTCGAAATCTCTAAATTCATACTTCGGCTTCTGTCCGGCCCTATGCATCGGGGTGACCACCGAGTATAGGTTTACGGCCGTGGAAGATCGGCGGTATTGGTTGCGGGCTAGCGCCTGATCAATATGGTCGTGGAGCTCATCTTCGCCGCGCCCATTCACCTGGTACGACCGATCTAGCGCATGTTCTTCGGCGGCACTCAATTCGGCGTACTCGTTCAGTAGCTCACGAAACTTGGCCTGGCTCATTATTTGGTCGCCCTTTGGCTCGCTGTCGCCGCTAGCTACCCGATGGAGCTTCGCTTGGTCCCAGTCCCACAGTCCGGAACCCGCCAAGCGCTTTCCGGTGGGCGGCACAATTTCCGCCAGGGTCTTTTCAATCTCCGCTTTGCGTTTCGATCGGGTCTCCGCTTCGCTGTGGGCTTCGCGCAGCATCTTGACGAACAAGGCATCGAGCTCTTTGGGCGACGCCTTATAGTCCTTTCCCCCCGACGTCACGCCAAAGCGCCAATTTTTCACCATCGCATCGAAACCGGCCTCGGCGAGCCATTGGTTCAACGTTTCGGGTGAAGCATCGGCGGGCAAAGGGTTATGGCGAGTTGAACGCGCGATCACATCGGCCAGCGCCTTTCCCCGGAGCAGGTCCCGGTTTAAAGCGATTTGCTGTTTGAATAGCTTTTCTTTCGTTTCAACATCAGCGCCGCGCGCTTTGTTCTTGATCAAATTCTCGAACGCTTCCTCCGTGAGGTAGGTGTTATTGTCATGGTCGTACGAACGAGCGCTGGACAGCAGCTGCTTCCGCAACGTCTGCATTTCCACAAAGGCTTCGGTTTTGACTCGGCTCTCGTCTTCTGCCCGTTCGTGTTGGGACGGCCGATCGAGACGATCCGCCCCCCCCGCGGGAGCCGCTTGGTGAAGCGAATAGACGTATTTCAGATGATCCAGCTCCGCATCCGTCACCCCGCAGGGCTCTTTCTTGCAGAGCGCAATCAGGTTCTGGACGCGTTGGGGCAAATCGAGAATTTTATCGGCCGCTACCCCTTCAAGGTCTTTCAGGAAGGGTTTGAGTTTCGTCGCCGTGGCGGCCACCATGGGATCGCCGTACATTTGGTTTCCGTGATCGAAGAAAGCGGAGACCATCCGATTGTTGAAATCCTGAAGCTTGGCTTCATCGATGGGATTACCGTCTTTATCGACCAGCTCCCCGGTTTCTCCGAAAGCTTCGGTCATCGCTTCGTACTCCGCCCAGAGATCTTCGAGGCGCTGTAGATCTTCGCCATGAAACCGTTTGCGCAGCTCGGACTTTTCCTCGGAATCTTTGTCGTTGAGGGTAGCCAGTTGGCTGAGCAAAACCGTGATCCGCTTGGTGGAAGACACAAATTCTTCATTGGGCTGGCGTAAGGGGTCGAGGCGGTTTTGGATCTTAGCCAAAGTCGTCAGGGCCCCGTCACGATTGGCATTGGTCTTTTCTTTGCGCTTGTGCCGATTCATCGCCATCTTCTGATCGAGATCTTGCAACATTTTGATCTCGGCCTCTTCGGTCAGTCCCGCCGGTAGCTTGCGTTTTCTCAGCAGGGCTTGCTCCCGCTCTTTGAGTGGCCTCAGTTTCTCCATATCCACCGATGCTTCCCGATTGATCGGAGCCGGGTTATCCCTCCCATACCGCGGCTTGGGGCGGTTCTTGGTCAGGGCCTCGATTTGCTCCCGAATACCCACCAACTCCTTCCATTCGTCTTTCGACAACGCGGCCTGCTCCTCAAAGTGCCGGATTTTCTCGCGATGCGATTCGAGACTCGCCTTCAACGCTTCCCCTCCCCCGGGGCGCTGCATCGAGATGGCTTCGCGTTTCAGCTCCATCATTCGCTTGTATTCGGCATCGGTTAGGTGGAGGAATTGCCGTCGTCGGGTCTTTTCGAGCAGGTCAGCTTGTCCGGCTAGCTTTTGGTATTCCCTTTCGACTTCGGCTAGTTCGGCCTCCCGAAGCGTTTTGCCCTCCACCGACCCCTGCAGGGCTTCGCGTTCTTGCTGGGCCCAATCGCTCGCCAATTTTTGCCGGGCTCTTTCCGCTTCGGTCTGTTGATCCATCGCTCCTCGTCCGAGCGCCAACGTTTGTTCCAGCGAGACACCCAGGCCGTCTCCGAGCGCGCGATTTTCGCTACGACGTTTCGCGCGCAAACCGATTTCCTTGATGTGCGCGGCTCGCTCGTTTGCGTCCGGAATGACTTTGGCCAACAGCGCGTCCACTCGGCCCAGTTGGCCGCGAGCGATCATCAACTCCCCCGCCGCTAGGTAGAGCGTGCGTTCGAGGCAGTCGCGTATTTGCTCATCATCACCCGCGTCCAGGCATTCGGGGTGTCGCACCACCAGCGTGGACAAGAAGCTCTTTGACTCATCGCTGAGTTTGCCGTCCTTCAGCAATTCCTGATGGGCTTTTTCTTGCAATTGCTCCAACTGAAACCCGCCATCGGCCATCAGGTAGTGGGAGTAAGGCAGATGCTGGTGCAGCGCCCCAAAAATATCGTTTTCCACGTTGGGGGGATCGAGTCCCCCCATCAGCTTCGCAAAGGCTTCCGGTTTCATGCCCGCGCGCAACTGCTTGAGGATCGAAACGCCCGTATCCCCGGTCTTCATCAAAAACTGATCCAGCGCCGATTGCGCGAGGAGCGGAAAGCCAAATCCGGTTTGGGTCAAAGTCTTGGCCACGTCGTCGGCGGCGGCCATCGCGGTCTTGCCCGCTTCGCCCATTTTCTGGGCCGCCTGTCGGGTCCATCGGCGGGAGGCGATAGTCTCCGCATATTTGGGCGAACTAAAATGCTGGGCCACTTCGCTCGGCTGCAAATCGCGATACAGCGTTTCGGGTTCGTGGTTTCGTTCCCGCAAAATGCGGGCAAAGAGCGCGAGGGCATCCTTGTCTTCGCGATTGAGCTCTCCCGTCACCAGCAGGTCCTCGGCCTGATGCGCGAGATCGGCCGACTGGGCGGCGTCAAGGCGAGCCCCGGGTCGTAGGTCGATCCCCGGCGGAAATTTTAGACGATGGAGGATGGGGGCGCGCATTATCTTATCCTCGATTCCCGGATCCCGGGCCATCGCGGCGTACGCTTGGATGAGGTCATTCTTCCCTTCCGGGGAAAAAATGATTTTGACCAGGTCTTCAAAGGACGGCGAGTATTGCAATCGCCCTTTGGCCCCGCGCATTTTCCGATCCGTTGCGAACTGGATCATCTGCGCAAGCAATTCCTGTGAAAACGGTCGCAGTGCTTTGTGAAAGCGGAGACGCTCTTCCGGACTTAATCCCAATCCCCGACGTCCCATGGCTTCGGTAATTTTATCCAAGGGCCCCGACTTAAAAACTCCCGGCTCCATTTTCTTGCGTTCTTCCGCCAACTCACGACCATAAAAATAATCACCCGTCCGGCCTTCGTGCACTTCCCGCAGATGGCGCTGCGCCGAGCGAGAAAACACTTCCATCCGACGTTCGATGTTGCGAAACTCATCGTGAGTGAGGTCTAGCGTTGCCATCTCTAAACGCTGCTGTTCATCGGGAACGTTGCGCACCCCGTAAAGCGCTTGGAGTTCATTTTCTTTGGTTGGTAAACCGAAACTCCGCGAGGCACCGGCCCGCAGGGATTTTGGATCCACGTGCTCGATTTGATTTTTGCCGCCTTCGCTCAAAAGGGCGGCAGTTTGATCGGGCAGAAACCGCGCCATGTTTTTCACGGTGCGGCCATCTAAGCTAGCCAAGTAGGCATGAAGGTAGGTGCGGATCTTTTCCGTGACGATCTTATCCCGCACCGAACGGGCATTCATGCCGCGCTCGATTTTGGCCAAGACTTCCTGGAGGTACCCTCGCTCGGCGCCCGCATCTCGCGCCGCCCCTCCGAAAGCCGCCGTAAGCTTGGCCTGGGCATCGGGCACGTTCACCGGCCAATCCGCTAACTGCTTGAGGAGTGCCGGAACCGCTTCGGGAACCCCACGACCGAGATACTTGCTGGCCAACAGGTAGTGTGGGCTCTTAGGATCCAGCGTCGCGCCATCTTGCGTTCGCGCCGCGATCGGACCATTGACGAGAATTCCGCGATAGTAGTTGGCGCGCTCAGGTCCCAGCAGAAATTCGATCGAGACGCCGCCCGTGGGCTGGAAAAGCAGATCGAGCAACGCCTTTTCTTCGGGGTCCGCGTACTGGTAAAGGTCGGCGTGTTGCTTGAGGGTCTTGCCTTGCAGTTTTCGGTGAAAGGACTCGATCCGCGCGGTCAGCTGGCGCGACTCCGCCCCCGCGGGGGGCAGCGGATGGCACGCGGGATTCTTGGCCAAAATTTCCGAACGAAAATTATCCAGCTCTTCAGCCAATGCCGCGCGCAATGAGCTATCCGTCGCTTTCTTTAGAGCGGTAAAGTAGGCACGCAACTGAAGCACTCGCGGGTCGGCATTTTTGGGTATCAGCATCACCGCGAACGAAGTGCCGAAGCGACTTTCTTCCGGACACTCGAGGCCCACCCGGTAGAGCCGCAATAGCGCGGGGTAGTCGATGCGGAGTTCGGGCGCAGCCGGCTTGCTTTTTTCCAACGTCTGCAGCGGGTGCGTCGCACCGATGGAGTCGAGTAAGGAGCGAGGTTTCCAGCTCTCGTCGGGTTTGGCCGTGGAGGGCAAACCGGAACTCTGAAAAAGAATTCCCGCTCCGTCGCCGCCGCATTCCTTCGCGGACTTTTCAAAAACCTCCTGGGCGGTATGCTGGCAGAAAGGACTCGGTGCATTGGGAACAACGAAGCGGGGACCGGGATTGTGACTCGGACCTAATTTAACCGGGGGTTTTGCGTAGACGGACGCCGCGATTCCAAACAGAAAAAGCAGCCCCCCTTGTATTCTGCGCGAATGCACCAAAACCCCCGAAACCCTAAGACTTATCGGGTATTTGGAGTGCAAAGCTTACGCCGAGACGCGTCGTTCTAAGATGCTGTTTTGCTGCGTATTTTCAATGCCTTAGGTAGGTTTTTCCGTCGAAGTTCTAGTCGCCGTCGACTGCCAGTCGACGGGTATTGGTTCGGAAGGCTTTCACGATGTCGGTTAAGGCATTTGCGGGCTCCGCGAATTGGGGGCCAAACCGAATATCTCCGGCCTCGTACGTGACCCAATTCGGACTGGGCTCCGACGGAAACTCGCGAAAAGTCTCCAGTTCCTTTTTAGCGGCTTCGTAGTCGGAACCTTTCTTCGCTTCCAGCAGCGCCACCCGTTCCTTCAGAACAGCTTCGTAGGCCTCTTGCCCTTCTTTCAAAGCCGGGCCGAAGAATTTAGTCATGGGCTTTTCCAACTCGCTACGAACCCAGCTCATGCCACGCCCCCGAGCAACGGCCGTCGTCCGCATTGAGGATGGCGTCGGGTGGCCCGCGAACTCCGAAGCCGCATCCACCGGCGGCCCTCCTAAGAAGTAGTGGATCTGGGGAAACTCCGCCGCGAGGCGCTGGATTTCCAGGTTCGCTAACGGCGCAAGAGCGATCACGCGATCGGGTCTGCGATCGAGCTTACTGAAAACTTCCTGTAATGCCACCCGCGGCGGCAACCAGCGGACATTGGAAGCGAGCGGAAAGCGTGCGGAAGCCGGCGAGGCCAAGCCGATTACCAAAATGTTTTTCCCTTTTTCGGTGAACCAGTGGTGGGTCGCAAAAAGTGGTTTGTGCGTTTTGTCGACGAGGTTGGCACTCACGAAAGGAAATTTCGCGGCCGCGGCCAGGCGCTGGAGTTCTTCCGCGCCAAGACTGGCATCCTCACCCGAAGGCGCCAGCGCTTGCACGCCGAGTGAGTTCATCGCTTCGAGTAGGGTGTCGCGCTTTAGACGGAGAAATCGAGGCGTGCCCCCTTTAGGATCTTCATACGGGACGAAGGAGGAACCCGCGGAAAGGGTCAGTAGGGGGCCGTCGGCGCGATCGCGATACGATCGCAACGCATTGGCTTCGCGGTCCACACCTCCGAGCTGGGCCAGGGTGCAACCGCACGGTTCCAATTCCAAGTAGCGGTGAGTGGAGAAAACTAAGTGGAAAGGGGAATCCAAACTCGCCCGGGGGGGCGCCGAACTGCACGCCCCCAAAATCAGACCGAGCAGGAAAAACCCTCGCCTCATTTATTTATTGCAGACAGCAGCCTTGTTTCCCGAACAGTTGCAGGTCAGCTGGCGCACCGTATCGGGGATTTGATCCAGTGGAACACCATTGTCGCGTAAACGAACGGCCATCCACTGAGCCGCGTCCGCTTCGTTCAGCTCGAACATTTCTTTCCAGTTGACGTCACTGGCCGCCTTGCCCTGAAGCCGATCGGCTAAGGAATTGGCTCGGGCTTCCATCAGTAGACCCGTACCCTCCAAGGACTCTAACTGTTTTGGTGTCAAACTCTCAAAACTTTTGCCCTCGGTGATATCGTGCCAAGCCTTTTTAGCGGCCGAAAGCTGAACCTGTCCGTCAAACGTATTGCCGTAGTAAGCGAGGGTTCCCATGATGTATTTCAGCGCCAGATCTTTCTGCTTCGGATCCGCGAGCTCGTCGCCAAAGTCCTTCATCAGATCGTTCAGCTGAGCTAACGTATCGCCTTCGGCTGCCCCTTCCAGTTTCGCGCGTTTTAGGAACACAAGAATCGCGGTTTCAAGTGTCTCTAGTTCTTTCGCGGACAATTTCGACCCGGCGTCCGCTAGCTTTTTCTTAATACCTTCGAGCGTGGTCTTATGCCCGACGGTGGCCGTATTGAAGGCGCCTCGAAGGTTTTGGTAACTGTCCTCCATCTTCATGTCGTCGATGGCTTTGCCACGTTTTTCCGTTTCCGGGGCAAGAGCGGGCTTTCCGTCCGGTCCCTTAATGACCAATTTCTTGACCATCTCGGGAAGCTTTTCGTCACCAAGGACGTCGGCAGCAAATCGCGAACCGTCGCCCTTCCCTTTCTTATTGGTCACTTTTGCCGCAGCCCCACCTTCCTTACCGGGACGGTGATCGACCGCCTTGTTTCGGGGATCCGTTTTCGACGGGATATTTCCGGCGGCGCCAGCTCCCAGCTTCGGAGCGGGGGACGCGCCACCTAATTTGTTAGCGTCTTGGCGACGAGCCGACTCATCGACCTGCTGCCTCGCCGCGGCACCCTGTTGCTGCCTGGCAGCGTCGGCTTTTGCCGCGTCGACTTTTGCGCGACCGGACTCGGTCGTGCGACCCGTGCGATCTGCGACACAAGGAGCGGAGAAGGTCGTGAGCAAGAAAAAGGTGGCGAAGAAAGTGCGAGAAAGAGTCATTTGTTCCCCCATGCCCAGTATTTTACGCGTAAAAACGCCGGGGAGGAAACTCTTCTTTAAAGAGATCCTCCCCGGCTTTTTCTCACGACTTAGTTGCGAGGCGCGTCAGGACTTGGGCGGAACTTCTTCCGCCTTGGCGGCTTCGACCTGCACTTTCGCCTGATCGATCTCGACTTGCACCTTGGCGACTTGCTCCTGTGCCGCTTTGAGCTGTTCGCTAGCCTGGGCCAACGCTTGACGCGCTTGTTCAAGCTGCGCCGCGTTCTTTGCGCTTTCCGCGGTTAGCGTGGCCACCTGTCCTTGCAATGCGGCCAGCTCCTGCGCCTGGGCTTCGACCTTCTTTTGTTCGGCCGTTAGCGCTTCTTGCGCTTTGACGACTTCCGCTTTCGCCGCCGCGATCTCTTCCTGCGATTTCTTATCCGCGGCCGCAATAAAATCGGAAGCGGCGGTCATCTGTTTCGCCGACGCTTCGATCTGTCCCCGCGCTTCTTCGATCGTCCTCTTTGCGCGATCACTTTCCGAGAGGGCCGCTTCGGCTTGTTCCTTGGCGACGCGGACGACAACCGCTTCATGAACGACCAGCTTCTGGTATTTGCCTTCGCCCAACTGGATTTCGCACAGAGCACTCTCAGGAGCGCCCGCGCAGAGTTCCGTCACGACGGCGCGATCGCCATCGAACTGAATTGCGCCCACGCGAACTTCACCGAGTGTTGGGTGGGCGTAGAAGAGGTCATATAGGCCCGCGAGCGGAGAAGCGTCCTGCACACCTTCGTGCTTTTTCATTTTCAGACTGAAGGCGGGATTCTTAGTCCCCGCTACGATCGGCGCATCGGCACAGGCCTGCGGCAGAAATTCCACCATGCCGACAACATCACCCTGAAGGGGAAGCGGCCGAATGACCTGCACACAGTTCTCACCCTCTTGCAGACCCGCGGGCAGCGCGGCTTCCAGATGAGCCAGACGAGCGACGAAACGCTCGTTCCCTTCACCCGCCGCTACCCAAGCCGGACTCGTTTCTTGAGCCAACGGCGGAGCTGCGGGAGTCGCGTTCGCAGTGGGATTAGGCGCGGGTGCGGGCGTGACCGCCGGGGCCGGAGTCGCCGCATTCGGCGCGGCCGGCGGAGGATTTTCTTTTCCACAACCTCCGAGCGCCAGGGCCAACAACAAAATTCCAGATAATGGTTTCATGAATATTCTCCTCATAATGGTTCCCGCTCTTTGCATTTAACGAACCAACTTCACTTGCGCACTTCCACAAAGATGACCTCGCGTTTTCCCGGAAGAAAGTTGTGGGATTGCGCAATAGTTTTGACGCGGGGTGATGCAGCCCTCGTCACGATTCAGCAAGCAAGCGCGTCTCTCCCGCAAGAGCGTTTTCAAGCGAGGAGAAGAAATGGATCTGAAAAAAAACCCTTCCGTGGCTCTGATTGCCACGACGGCCTTGGTGTCGAATGTCATTGGAATTGGGATCGGCAGTCGATGGATTGCCCCACCGACGATCAGTCCCGTGGCGTACGCGGCGTCGGTGCCCGCGCCGACTCCGCTTCCAGTACCGCAGCCCGAAGCGCTGCAAAAAAGCGCGGAAAACTTTCGCGCGGTGGCCCAGCGCGTGGCCCCTTCGGTCGTGACCATTCAGGTAACGGCCGAAGCGAAGGCCCCAAGGGGTCTGCCGGGGGGACGCGGATTTTCCGACGATTCGATGGAACGGATGCTCGAACGCTTCGGCTTTCAGTTTGATATGCCCCGTCGGGGAGCGCAGCCTCGACAAGGATCCGGTTCCGGTTTTGTCATTGATCGCCAGGGGCACATTTTAACGAACAACCATGTCGTGAATGGTGCCACCGATATTACCGTTCTGCTGCCCGACGACGAGTCGGAGCCGGTGAAGGCGAAGGTGGTCGGTTTGGATCCGCGCAGTGATCTCGCGGTCCTTAAGATCGACACCACCCGTACGTTGGTACCGATCGAATGGGCGGATTTTGAAAGCGTGGAAGTGGGAGATCACGCCATCGCGATCGGTAGCCCTTTCAATCTCACCCACTCCGTGACGGCGGGAATCGTCAGCGCCAAAGGCCGCAACTCCGCGGCGGTGATGGGTGCCGAGTTCGGCACCGACATGTTGCAAACCGATGCCGCGATCAATCCGGGCAACTCGGGCGGTCCGCTTTGCACCGCCGACGGACGGGTTATGGGCGTGAACACCGCAATCTTCAGCCAAACCGGCGGTTACATGGGGATAGGTTTTGCGATCCCATCGAGCACGGCCAAGGAAGTCGCGGCGACACTGATCGCCAACGGCCATGTGGTACGGGGTTGGCTAGGGGTTCAGATCCAGCTGGCGGACAAAGAAATGAAGAGGGAGCTTGGCGTTGACACGGCGGTGGTGGTTCACGCGGTGCAACCCAATAGCCCCGCCGAGGCCGCGGGCTTTCGCGCCGGAGATGCCATTGTGGAAATCAACGGAAAGAAGGTCGCGAAGGTGGAACAAGTCCAACGACTCGTCTCGGAATTGAAACCGGGCGCGAAGATTGCCATTCAAGTGGTGAACTATGGAGACCGCAAAACCCGGAACCTCGACGTCAAAATCGGCCGCCTCCCCGACCCCGCCGCCAACCCAAGAACTTAACGCGTTCCTCGACAACGCCCTCCGAGCGGGCACGACTCACCCATAGTGGGTGGGCCGTGCCCGCAACTATCAAGATTAACCTCAAACTTAACCTCAACCTCCAGCGACGTAGTCGCTCCATGCTTCCTGAAAGGTGCCCATCGACTTTTCGGCCGAAAAGGTAGCGGGTGCGCACCTGGCACTTTTCCGGCCGAAAAGTCGATGGGCACCTTTTATCGTGGAGATTGCTTCGCTAC
>CAZFMF010000071.1:0-11527 GCA_964519985.1 uncultured Pseudobdellovibrionaceae bacterium
TCCACGACCTCATGGCCTGGGCCAGGAACAACGGCGTGCACTGCGGGCCAGGGCGCGGCTCGGCCGCTGGCAGCCTGGTGTCCTACTGCCTGTGGATCACGAACATCGACCCGCTGCGCTACGGACTCCTGTTCGAGCGCTTCCTGAACCCGGACCGCGTGTCGCTGCCGGACATCGACCTCGACTTCGACGAGCGCGGTCGCGGGCGCGTGATCGAGTACGTCAAGCGCAAGTACGGCGAGAAGTCCGTCGCGCAGATCGTCACCTTCGGCGAGTCGAAGGCCAAGAGCGCCGTCAAGGACGTCGCGCGCGTGCTCGAGATCGCGCAGCAGGATGCGCATCGGCTCACGAAGCTGATCCCTGAGGGGCCGAAGGCGCCGGAGCTCAGGGAGGCCGTCCAGACGATCCCGGAGCTGGCCGCGATCTACCAGTCCGACCCGAAGGTCCGACGCCTCTTCGACCTCGCGTGCGGCTACGAGGGCCTCTTCCGCAACGCCGGGCGGCACGCCGCTGGCATCGTGATCGGCGACACGGACCTGATCGAGCGCATTCCGCTCATGAAGGTCGGCAAGGGAGACGACGCCGGCGTCTGCACCGCCTTCAGCATGAACCAGGTCGAGGACGTCGGCCTGGTCAAGATGGACTTTCTCGGTCTGCGCACGATCACCCAGGTCTACGACACGCTCGACCTGATCCACGAGACGACGGGCAAGCGCATCGACGAGGACCTGATCCCGCTTCGTGACTCGCAGAACATGGCCGAGACCGCAGGGCAGCACCGCTGCTGGATCCACGACGTCCAGTTCGCCGTCTGTCGCTGCTGCGACAAGGCGCTCCAGGTCCTGTGCGCCGCGGACACGAACGGGGTCTTCCAGGTCGAGTCGGCGGGCATGAAGAAGCTGCTCAGGCAGATGAAGCCCGACCGCTTCGACGACCTCATCGCGCTCGTCGCGCTGTTCCGTCCCGGGCCGCTCGGCTCGGGCATGGACCAGACCTACGTGAACCGCAAGAACGGACACGAGGAGCTCACGTACGAGCACCCGAAGCTCGAGCCGATCACGAAGGACACCTACGGGGTCTTCTGCTACCAGGAGCAGCTCATGCAGCTCTCGGTGGCGCTGGCGGGCTTCACGCTCCCGCAGGCCGACGAGCTTCGCAAGGCGACGGCGAAGAAGAAGGCCGACCAGATGGCCAAGATCGGCCCGAACTTCATCAACGGCTGCGTGAAGCTCGCTGGCATGTCCGAGGCGCAGGCGACCGCGCTGTGGGACAAGATCGTCTACTTCTCCGAGTACTCCTTCAACAAGTCACACAGCGCGGCCTACGGCCTCATCGGCTGGCGTACAGCCTGGCTCAAGGCGAACTACCCGATCGAGTTCATGGCCGCGCTCATGACGTCGTTCTCGGGCTCGACCGACGACCTCGCCCGCTACGTCGACGAGGTCAGGCGCTGGGGCGTCGTCGTCGAGCCGCCGGACGTCAACGCCGGCGTCCCGAAGTTCAAGGTGCGCGTCAACCCGGACGGCACGAAGTCGATCGTCTACGGACTCGAGGCCCTGAAGGGCGTCGGGCTCGAGGCTGTGCTTGGCATCGTCGCCGCGCGTCGGCGCGTCGGACGCTTCCGCTCGTTCCTGCACTTCTGCGAGGAGGTCGACCCCAAGGTCGTGACCGGCAGTGTCACCGAGACGCTGGCCAAGGCCGGCGCCTTCCTGTCGACCGGCGTGAAGCGCTCGCAGCTCCTGGAAGAGGTGGAGCGAACGATCGCGAGCAGGAGGAGTTCGAAGAAGGTCGTCGAGACCTCGATCGCGACGGCCGTCAGGCTCGGCAAGGCCGTGCAGAAGGACAGGAAGAACGGGCAAGGGAGCCTGTTCGCGGACTCGTTCGACGACGATGACGAGGAGCGTCTCGTCGGCGAACTGCTGCCGCAGATCCCGGAGTGGAAGCTCCAGAAGGTCCTGGCGGCCGAGAAGGAGGCGCTCGGCCTCTACCTGAGCGGCCACCCGCTCGACGACTACGCCGACGCGCTACGCGAGTATGTGAGCGCGCTCTCGGTGAGGTCTGGCTGCGAGCAGCACGGCGAACAGGTCGTCATGGGCGGCGTCGTTCGTTCGCTGCGCCGTACGACCGATCGCGCCGGCAAGGAGATGGCGTTCGCGCTCATCGAGGACATCGCCGGCACGATCGACGCCGTGTTCTTCGGCCAGTCATGGCAGGAGAACCAGTCGAAGATCCAGGCCGGGCGCGTCTTGTTCTTCGTGGGAAAGCTCGACCGCGAGCGCGACCCGCCGTCGCTGCGCGTGAAGCGCGTCGTCCCGCTCGAGCAGGCCAACACCGACTCCGAGCTCATGGGGTCTGGCGGCGTGCGGATCGTCTTCTTCCAGGAGCGCATCCTGAAGTCGCAGATCGACAAGGTCCGTGAGATCCTGGACGGGAACCCCGGAAAGCACCCGGCCTTCTACAAGACGACCTCGATCCAGTCCGGGAAGGTCGCGCTCGAGCGACGCTGGGTCAGGGACATCAACGGCATGCCGCTGATCCGCCAGGAGATCGCGAACGTGCTTGGTGAGGCCGGCTCCGTGACCATGTTCAAGTACTGAGCGGAGCAAGAGCGAGGACCATGAGCCAGAAGCAGCGGGACAAGCAGGACAAGAGGCGTCGTCGTGAAGAGCGCAGGGCCGCGAGCGCGGCCAAGCGCGACGAGCGTCGTGGGCGCGAGCTCGCTGCGCTCGAGGCCAAGAAGGTGTTCTGTCCCAACTGCGACACGCACTACCTTCCGGGCGACCCCGACCCGATCCACCGCGACGGGCTGTGCGACTGCGACGAGGCGACGAGGCGCGCCATGACCGAGTTCATGGAGCTGCGCTCAGCGCAGTTCGACGCGGCCGAGACCGTCATCCGAGATCCGGTCTCCGGTGAGCCCGCGTCGGAGACCGGGACGGGCTGTCTCGTGTGCGTGTCGTGCAAGACGTCGCACGACAGGGAGCGCCAGGCGTCCTTGTTCATCGAGGGGCGCCTGGTCTGGGACGGGTGCGACTTCTGCCTTGAGTCGGTGCCGGCCCAGTACGCGATCGAGCAGGCTCGCATGCGCTGGGGGTGGCAGCCGAAGGCGATCCTCATCGGCGGCGTCGAGCAGAGGTTCCGGCCCGATCCCATGCGCACCGTCCGGGTGGCCGCGCGTCACGCTAGGGAGATGGCCAATGAGGCGTCACAGGAGGCGCCACAGAGTCAGCACGGCCTCGCTCTGCTGCCTGTCAAGCCTTCTTCGCAGAGCTGACGAACTTCGCCCTGGCGCGCGGTTGAGCGACGGCGACGTTGTTCATGGCCTTGATGTTCTCGTGGGCCATCTCTCGAATGCGCTGCGGCATGGCGCCCCACCCGGCGGCAAACCGTTCGGCGATCCGCCTCGTCTGAAGCACGAACTCGCCGAGCGTCATGCTCCCCTTCATCCAGTTGCATGTTCCACAGCACGGAACGACGTTGCCTTCGACGTACCCGACGGACGAGTCGATCCTGTCCATGCCGTTGTACGTGAACGGTCCGTTGGAGCGGGCCTTGTGTTGAACCGATGACGGCGCAGATCCGCAGTAGAAGCAGTTCGACGTGAAGAGCTGTATCGCGGACTCGTTGGAGAGGTCAAACTCGACGCCTCTCCGTTTGGCGCCCATGCGGTAGCCGCGAATGACGACGTTCGCGTTGCTCTCTCCACTCGGAAGCCGCTTTGGCTGCGGGACGCGTTCGTTCATGCGACAGCCACATGATTTTGTCCGGCCCGAGCTCAACGACGTAGCGTCGATGGTCTTCTCATTTCCGCACGAACAGGCGCAGCGATAGAACGTCTGCGGCTTGCCGCACGGCTTGCGGCGATGGCCAGGGAGTCTCTTGACTACCTCCAGATGTCCGATCCGACATCCGGTGAGATCCGTGGCGACTGGCATGCGCTAGACGATGCGCGATGTCTCGATAAACATCAACAGCCGCCTTGCGGCGGCTGTTGACTCCAGTCGATGCGGTAGACCCCGCCGATCTACTCGGTGAAGATGTGGTTCTTGAGCAGGCCGGGCATCTCGAGCATGTTCACCTTCTTCTTGCGGAAGACGGCGTACAGGCACTCGTCGCAGTTGATGATGCGCCGGTTGTCGCAGTCCTGGAGCCCGTACTTCTTGATGTGGTCCCAGATCGCCTTCGTGATCTGGCCACGGGACAGCTTGGCCTTCTTCGTGATCTTGAAGAGCTCCTCGCTGACCGTGACCGGCTTGTTGATGCCGCCACCCTTCTTCGCCATCGTCGTTCTCCTTTGTGTGTCTCGTCGCCGCTCGGTGTCATCCGACGGGCACGGCGGGAGATGATCCCTGCGCGAGAGTGAGGAGTCAAGCGCGCACTGGAGTCCAACAAGACCGACGCCCGGACCTCATGGCCCGGGCGTCGGTAGGGTGGTCTGGCCGGCACGGGAACTCCCCGAGTGGCCATGACGATCCTATCGGACGGGCGGTCGCGATCAAAGGGCACATGTAGGATAGCCCTCGTGGACGCAGAACTGCGCGATCTCGAGCGGCTTGTCGCGGCAGGAGACCTGTCGGTCGTTCCGGCGTTCATGCGCGCTTCGCAGCGCGCAGGCAGGCGCGCGATCGAGACCGTCCGCGTGGTCTACAACGCACAGCTTCAGCTCGGTCATGTCGCCGCCGTCGAGTTGGCATGGGCCGCCCTCGAGAACGCGGGCTGGTTCCGTCTGGAGCCGGAGAAGCGCGGAAGCTGGTGGGTGTGGGGGCGCGGACCTGAGCCTCGAACCGGCTGGCCGACGACGGCGGTCTCGGCGATCCGCGACGATCTTCCGCAGGACGCGTGGGATGCCGTCTTCAAGGACGGTGGCTGGTGCTTCGACGCCATGTCGGTCGACCGTGAGTTTCTCGAGAGGATCCCTGGGGCCAGCTTCCGTCTCATGCCAGAGTCGTGGGACCGGGCGGCCATGCAGGCCCTCGACACGCTCGCGAAGGACATGGACCGCACGCGGCTGATCCTCTACGTCTGGCGCGAGCCCGACGCTCCCGCGGTCACCTTCCAGTGGGCGCCGGTCGATCCATTCCAGAGCTGGCAGTCCTTCGGCGCCGCGGCCGGCGGCTCGAGGCTCGGCAGGATGAGCGAAGAGGCGATCGACAGGCAGATCAAGGTCATGGTCGACAGGGCGGAGCAGGAGGGCTACACGGTCGATGTCGCCCGCAAGGTCTCTCCGCACTTCGCCACAGCGGAGCGCCTCAGGAGGGCCGCCTCATGAACGATCAGCAGCCAGACATGGGCGCCTGGGACCTGGCCGGCATGGCCGTGAAGAAGATCGGCGGCCGCGTGGTCAACGGCGTCGTTGCGCGTCACGTTGGCTTCGACGCCGACGTCGTCGGCACGCTCGGCATGGTCGGCCCGGCGATCGGCGACGTGATCTCGGACGCCTACCGCGTTCAGCCGGGCGAGCCATGGACCGACACCTGGGGTCGGCGGATCAAGTGGACGGCCGGCCTGTCGCTCGGCGCCAGCGCCATCGTCGGACTCGGCTGGCTGGGCTGGAAGTACCTCGCGAAGGACAAGGAAGAGTCCGAGGACGAGGAGTAGGCCGATGCTCGTCCCGCGACAGGAATACGACACGGCCCTGGCGGAGGTGCAGCGACTCGGTCGCGCGCTGCCGGAGTCGGACGACCGCTTCCGCGACATGACCAGGCCGCGCGACGTGCTCTACACCGTTCCGCACGGCGCTCCCGGCAACGACGCGATCGCGCCAGAGGTTGGCCTCGCGGCGCTCGAACAGTCGCGTGCGCTCGGCATCGACGCGGACATCATCATGTCGGTGTGCTGCCGCTACACCTTCGTCGACATGAACCGCCCGTGGTCGCGCGGCACCGACTTCCGTCGCGAGATCAGGCGACGGATCAAGGAGGACAAGCCGCGGTTGCTGATCGACGTCCACTCGTTCCCGGACAACTACCCCGGCTTCCGCGGGCGCGATATCGTGCTCCTTCACACGTCAGGTGAGACCGACAAGGACTTCCTGCGCCACTACGCGGACCTGCTCACGAAGGCGTCGGTCAAGCTCGGCCAGAAGGCTTGGGTCGACGTCCAGGACCAGACGAAGCCGATCGTCCACGACATCGTCCGTGAATCTCGCGAGCTCGGGATCCCGGCGAACGCGACCATGCTCGCGGAGCACAACGAGTCCGGCAACGGCGCCCTGTACGGCGCCATGCAGGCGCACGCCGTCCGCGAACTGCTCTCGGAGCGCAAGATCCCGAACCTGTCGTTCTGAGCCCGTCCATGTCGGATCGGGTCGTAAGATCGTCGGCATGAAGAGGCCCCTGGTCGCGCTCGACATGGATGGCGTGCTCGCGCGCTTCATGGAGCTCTTGCTCCTCGTCTTCAACGCGCGCTACTCGCACAGGTACGGCCCCCTCGGACCGATCGAGGACTGGCGGCACTATCGGATCGAGGATCAGTTCCCGCCCGAGGTCGCCAGGCTGCTCTACGCGATCTTCCGCGAGCCAGGGTTCTTCGCCGCGCTCGAGCCTCACCTCGACGCCCACGGCGCCGTCGCGGAGCTGCTGACCTTCGCCGACGTCGAGGTCTGCTCAATGCCTCCATTCCGCGAGGTCGACGGACGCGAGGTCGTGGATGCCCACTCGGCGGCCGACAAGATCGGCTGGCTGGTCAGGATCTTCCCAGCGCTCGCCGCGGACGTGACGCTCACGAACAAGAAGCACCTCGTGCGCGCGGACTCGCTGGTCGACGACTCGCACGGGAACATCGAGCGTTGGTGCGCCGAGCATCCGAACGGCCTCGGCTGCCTCGTCGCCAGGCCGTGGAACGCTGGCCTCGCGCTGCCGCCGAATGCTGTGCGCTGCTCGCTGCTGGAGGCTGTCAGGGCGATCAGGGCCCGGTTCTGTCCTTCGGTCGGTGTCCCCGTGTAGGATCTCCGCGCACAGGAGGCCGTCGTGCAGGAAGCCTACTTCACCCGCAGGTACGAGGACATCTACGGCGCGGACGTCGTCGCCTCGCTCGTGGAACGACTCGGCGGGGAGGCCGTCGGCGAGGCGTTCTTCGCCGTGCACGCCCAGATCGACCTCCTGGTCGAGGAGGGCGAGATCCCCGTCGCCGACGGGCAGTACTACAACAAGAACGACTGGACCACCAACGACGTCCTCAGGGCGCAGGACGAGGTCGCGGCGATCGCCAGGAAGGGGAACCACCCCATGTTCCTCGCGCTCGAGGCGCTCTCGGCCTGCATGTGGAAGCTGCACGATCTCGCGCCGCTGGCGCCGTCGACGAGCTTCGGTGGGCAGGCCGGCGACGACGAGACGCCGTCCCAGGGAGGCGACGATCAGACCGTCGCCGCCGTCGAGTCCGAGATCCCGGCCGCCGAGGCCATGCACCTGGACCGCGGCATGTCATCGCTGGGCACCGTCGAGTGCGGCCTGTGGACCCGCGAGGCGCCGAAGCGCACGCAGACCATGGACGAGGTGACCTGCAAGCCGTGCCGCGCGGCCTTCGGGCGCTGACGTGCCGGCCCCGCCCATGGACGCGGCGACGAAGGCGCTCGCGGACGCCGCCGACGCGGCGTTCAACGAGCACTTCGACGGCTGCAAGAAGTGCAAGGACGCGTTCGCCCGCGGCCCACTCTTCGGCGGCTTGTGCGATCAGGGCGCGGCCATGAACGAGCGGGCGCTCGAGATCCATGACGGGTGGGCGATCGAACACTTCAACGAGGTCGAGTGCCGCAAGGAGCTCGAGCTGGCCTCTTCGTCGCCGCATCCGAACAAGAAGATCGAGACGGGTCTGCGAAGGAAGCTCTTGGACAGGCTCGGAAAGCTGATGTGCGCGTGAAGCCCTACCTGATGAGCGAGCTCGGGCTCGAGGCGCCGAAGCTGACGTTCAGAACGGGTGACTTCCACCCGATCCTGTCGGCCAAGGCCGTCGAGATGCACTACGCCCAACACAAGCGCTACTGCGAGAGCACGCGGCGTCTCGTGGCGGAGGCGATCGAGAACGGGCTGCGCGAGCCGTCGCAGACCAGGCTCCTTCAGGACGTGGTGAGCTGGGCCGCCAGGCACACCGACACCCCGGGCCCGAACGACCTGTTCAGTCAGGCGGCGCAGGCCTGGAACCATGCGTTCATGTGGCTGAGCATGCGGCCGTTCGACTCCGGGCCGCTGCTGCTCGACGACCCGGATGCCTGGCGCGACAGCGACTTCTCCGACCTCGCGCGCAGCGCCGGGATCTCGAGCTTCGGCGAGCTCAAGAGCGACTTCGCCGATCTGGCCACCGACAGCTTCGGCAGCGGTTGGGCGTGGCTGGCGCTCAACGGCCGGAAGCTCGAGATCCGGCTCAGCAAGGACGCGAACACCTACGTTCAGGACGATCGGGAGACGCCGCTCCTCGTGCTCGACCTGTGGGAGCACGCCTACTTCACGGACTTCCACTTCAACAGGAAGGAGTACGTGAAGGCCATGGTCGACATGGTGCTCGACTGGGACAACGCCGCAGCCCGCGCCGCGGCGCATCTGCGCGGTGACCGGCTCTGACCTCAGCGCTTCTTGCGCTTGAGCTTGACGTCATCGCGGTAGCACGTCATCTGGATCCCCGGAGAGGGACTCGAACCCCCGTCATCCCGGGGCAAAGCCGGGCGTTCTGCCGCTGAACTATCCGGGATCGTGAGTCAGACCGGACGTTGGCGGAGAGGGCGCATGCTGGCTCCCTGACGAAACGAGGGGGATGCTGCTGTCATGCCGTTCAGGAGCCCGATCTTCAGCAACCCGGCGTCGGCCGAGCGCGCGAAGCTCGCCGGGCTGATCGACCTCATCGACGCCGTGAAGCTGACGCTCGAGGGCGAGGTGGTCACGCTCGATACCGTGCGCGAGAGGATCAGGAAGCTCGAGTCCGTCAGGCAGGCCGAGCGCGTCATCAAGCGCATGGCGGAGACGGCCGGCGAGCTCGGCTACCAGGCTGGACGCGCGCCGTTCGTCGAGACCCAGGAAGGTCCCGACTTCGACGTGCGGCCAGGAGACAGGACGAACCTGTGGGCCATGCGCTTCGAGCGCCCCTCCGAACTACTCATCGCTGCGCAGGAGGCGGTCGAGAACCTGATCGGCGAGGCGCCGGAGTCCGGCAGCGGCGCGAGGCACTACGCGCTGCTCAAGGACCTCGGACTCTGCGTCGGGTGCAGGAAGGTGCCGCCACGGCCAGGTCGAGTCCACTGCACCGAGTGCGCCGTCGAGTGGCGCGACCGGCGCGAGAGGCAGATCGCGCGCGGCGTGTGCCCGAAGTGCAGGGGGCCTCTCGGCGACAGCGGGACGTCGACATGCCGGAGCTGCCTCTCGGAGTCCAGGGCACAGTCCAAGACATGGGCGCGGCAGGGTCTCTGCTCTCACTGCGGTCAGGAGCCGCCGGTCGAGGGCAGGAAGGTCTGCGCCCGCTGCGGCAAGCAGGAGTCCGACTACCACGCGAGGCGCTACCGTGACCTCAAGGCTCGCGGTCTCTGCCGCTGCAAGCAGCCGCTCGAGCCAGGCCGCTCGACGTGCGTCGAGTGCCGTCGCAAGCAAGAAGCTGCGGAGGTCCGGCGCCAGGAGGGTCGGAGGAACAAGGGTCTCTGCGTGAAGTGCGGGCAACCCGCCGCGTCCGGGTTCGTCTTGTGCCAGAAGCACCTGGACCTCCAGGCCAAGCGGAGTTCAGAGAAGCGCGCCGCCGTCGTTCAGAGCGGCGTGTGCAGGTCGTGCGGAGAGAGGTGGGATGGGCCGCAGATCGACTGCGACGAGTGTCGCGCCGGAGTCGCCGAGCGCAGGGCCAGGCTCGAGGCGGGCGGCCTCTGTCGTGACTGTGGGGAGCGGGCTCCGATCCAGGGTCGCAAGGTCTGTCAGCGGTGCGTCGACATGGCGAAGTCTCGCTACGATCGGCGTAAGGCTGCTGGGCTCTGCGTCCACTGCGAGGATCCCGTCGATCACATCGGCGACGCCACCTGCCGCGACTGCCGCAGGGCGTCTGCTGACCGGTACGCGCGAGCGCGCTCCGGTTCCTGACGAGTAGGCTCGAGAGACGAGAGAGGTCGATCATGCGCGCGATCGTGAACGGCGTGGAGAAGGACATTCCGAGCGGCAAGATCACCTACGACGACGTCTCGAGGCTCGTGCACGGCGAGGTCCGCGACGGCCTGACGGTGAGCTACTCGGTGCGCGGCGGCGCCGGCGGCGGCACCCTGGTGCGCGGATCGCCAGGCGTTCAGGCCCAGCCCGGCATGGTGTTCAACGCCTTCACGACCGGTAACGCGTAGGGTCGATCGGGCTCGCCCTGACGAATCGGCTGGCATACTGCCGGCATGACCTCAGAGGCCGAGGCTTACGCGCGCGACCTGGACAGCGGACGCATCGGCGCTGACTTCGTGTGGCGTCGTCTCCAGGCGCTGCGCACGGAGCTTGCGCGCGCTGTTGAGCACGGAGCCGGCGCCAAGAAGGTCGCGGCCTTGAGGGAGTGCGTCTCGGACCTCGAGAAGCTCGCGAGGCGCGGCAGCAGCGGGCGGCTGAGGAGGGCCAGGTGATCTGGCTTCCGGGCTACGGCCTCTATCCGTCGAGTTGGCTCAGGCGCGCCAGCGAGGTGCGGTTCCAGGGTCAGGCGAATCGCGAGATGCTCGAGACCGAGAGCATGGGCGACGTGCCAGCCCACGTCGAGGAGGCGCGTCAGAGCCTTGAGCGTCACTTCGGTGTCTCGGGCGGTGGCACGCAGCCGTGGTACATCGGCAGCGGGATCACGACCGTCGGCATCCAGCGGTGGATCGCCTCTGGGCGCAAGGGCAAGCTCGAGGACTTCGCTGATGAGCGCGATGCGATCGAGATCATGGTCCACGAGGACCCGCGGTGGGACGAGGTCGCCCGTCGGATCCCGCCGGCCGTCAACGGCGTGCCGGTCTTCGTGTGGCGCACCGGCATCCCGGTCGCGTTGTCCGACATCGACTGGAGCAAGTGGTGTGCTCCGTGCGGGAACTGCGGGAAGCAGCGTCCTCAGACCGGAACGCCATGTCCGCACTGCGGCGCGAACGCCGGCTGGGCCAAGTGCGGCGGCCGCAAGTGCCGGCCCGGCGATCTCGGCGACGTCGAAGGTCGGCCCGACGACGACTCGACGGCCATGGCGCACAACTGGACCGGCACGCGTGGTGGCTGGTACGACTACGCAGGGCCCGACGTCACGCCCGGAGGGGCCGACAACATGAACGATGTGAGCAACGTCCCGATCCACATGCTGGTCACCGGTCCGACGCTCAAGGAGCTCCTCCTCGACACCGTGCGCGCCCACGGCGGGTCGTACATGCCAGTCGACGGCGAGTGGCGCTTCTTCCTCGACCCGATCCTGCGCGTGAAGCTGGCCCTGGCCGGCCTGCCGGCGCCGTGCTCGGTGCGCGCCGAGCCGCTCGTGTGCCTGCGCAGCCCACCGCCGCTCCCGGGCATCGGCGGGTTCATCCACCCCGGCGTCGGCGTCTACTGCCGGCCAGCGGGGATCCCGGCTGGCC
>CAZFMF010000072.1:0-11381 GCA_964519985.1 uncultured Pseudobdellovibrionaceae bacterium
GCTCTTGGCGCCTCGAGCTGAAAATCGGCGAGGACAACTCGCCTCGTTCAAATAATTCGTGCGTACTCGACCCGCCGACCCGGCCAGACTTCGGCCGGGCGCGCGGGGCGGCTACCGACTGTTCCGCTAATTCGCGCTAACAGTTACGCCGCTGACTCTTCCGCTTTTTCTGTTTTCGCGGCCGGAGCCGCTTTCGGTGCGGCTACCGGCGCGTGGTGTTGTTCCATTCCCTTCACGTAGAAGTCCTGGAAGTGCTGTTCGCAGAAACCGTGGCGGTTGGTCGCCATGGGTTTGTTGCAGCCGTAGTCGTGGCAGTGTTTGTAGCGGGCCTTGGCAAATTTGCCGTGGCGCCACTGGCGGTAGTGGGCTTTGCAGTAGCCCTTGGCCTTGTAGCTGCGTTTGCAACCACCGACCTGGCAGGACTTTCCACCCATGCGACTTTTTGGCTTGGCTTTGCGAGTCGCTTTGGCTTCGGAGCCCGCGGCAGCGGCCACTTTCGCTTTACGCGGGGCCTTCTTCGCGGTCGTCTTTTTCGCCTGGGTTTTCTTTTCCATACGTCCTCCAAAGACGTTATCGGCGAGAATAACGCGGGGCATTAGGAGATTTGGGAAAGGGCTTTAAGTGCCGGAAAGGACTAAATATGTAGGCCTTCGAAGAGCCAGGTTTGTTTAGGGGCGTTGAAACGCTCGCGGGTCAGGCCCTGGGCGTCGATATGAATGAATTTTCCTTCGAGAATCAGGTCGGTGACCGCCACGGCCGCGCCGTAGCTCTGCATCACTCCGCGGCCAGTGAAGCTATGGGCTTCAATCACCTTCCGATGCCCCGGAAGCCGGCCGAGGATGCCACTGGTGTCGGGCGTGTAGCTATACAGTCCGCCCCAACCACTGACTTCCCGCAGTTTTTCAAACTTTGAGGAACGTTCGTAAAGGGCCGGCCAAATATGGGTTTCGAAAAAATCGGAATCGTAGTCAAAGCGGTAAGCCGGTTTTTCATCCTTGAGCACAAAGCCGGCGAGGATGTTTCCGCCTTCGGCGTGGAAGTATACGCGGCTGGTGTCGACCACCATTCCGTAGTCCGCGAGATCCAAGTCTTCCGCTTTGAAAAAGCTAATCTGCCGTCGAATCGGCTGCACCATCGGCTGTTCGATGAGACCCGCCAGCAGTTTCGCCATCCAGGCGCCCGCACAGAGCACCACGAAGTCGGCCTTCCAAGCTCGCGCTTCACCGACGGGGCCAATGTCCGGATCTTTGAGTAGCGCGACCGCGGGATCGCGCGACGGCAAAACGGTCGCGATCACCTCCGCACCTTGCGCGCTTTCTTTCACCGATTGCACCCAGGTGCGATCGTGGAATTTCACTCCCTTGGCTTTCGCCTGTTCCCGATAGTATTGCTTCAGTCCATTCGAGTTGATCAATCCATCGCGCGCGCCAAAAAGTCCGAAAGCCAGATCGTCGGTCTTGTCGAGGAAGGGATAACGTTCTCGGAGTTCGGGCAGATTCAATTGTTGATAGTCCAAGCCATTCTTGAGGGCGCGGGAAAGGGTCGCCTCACCATCGCCCTTGTTCTCATTCGAGAAGAGCCAAAGGTAGCCCTTTTTCTGAAATCCGATTTCGGTCGCGATGTGGTTAAAAAGCGTGATGGAACACCGGGCCAAGTCCATATTGACGCGGTTCATCCAAAGGTGGCGCACGCCGCCGGCGTTGCGTTCGGTGCTACTCCATTCGCCGTCGAGGTCGGGATCCAGGACATGCAAATCGGTGACGCCTCGCCGCGCGAGCTCGTACGCAACGGCACTTCCGATGATTCCACCGCCGACAATGATCCCGTTCATCGGTCGCACTCTAGCGAAAAAGCCGCTATAATTGAATCAATTCATGAAAGCGTTGCTGGCACTTCTTTCCCTGGTCTTGGTCTCCTGCACGCCCACGCGCGTGACCGGACCGACGGGTCCCGAGGCGGTGGTCAAAGCGTTCGTACAAATGAGTGCCGACATTAAAACTCCCCAAGATCGGGAAAGGCTGGCGAGCCTTTGTCAGGGGCGTCTGCGCAAAGCTTTTGATGCGCTATCGGATGACGCGTTTATGATGTCCTACGTGAACCAGCCTCTGAAGGTGAAAAGCCTGCTCATCATCGATAGTGAGACCGATGGCAACCTGGCCCGCGTTCACTACCAAGTGAATGTGGAAAACCCCAACGGCCAGGACACGACCGATGAGATCAGCGAACGCGAAGTCGAGCTGCTCAAGGTCGAAAATCAGTGGTACCTCGAAGCCATCCGTCCCAAAGGCAGCGATCAAATCGCTTTTACCCGCGGTATGATTTTCTAGCCCACCCACGATTCATTTCCCTTATTCCATTCATACTGGACTCTTATTTCCCCGCGCATTCGGCCCCGGTTACCTTGGTTTCATAAAGAGGGGGGAAGCTATGAAACCGTTGTTGGGTTTACTGTTTTTGGCTCACGGAGCAATCGCCGCAACCAACGTTCTGGTCGACGAGACTTTTAAAGCGACATTTACCGATGGTGGGGCCCTCGCAAATGTTCTCACTTGCGAGCCAGGCTACGACGGTGGGTTTGTGACTTTCGATCGAATGGAGCTCAAAGGGTCGGCGATCGCGACCGGCCTGGGTGAGAGTGAGCCTTTCGTTAGCTATCTCCTGGACCCGGCGGATCCCTATCTAAAGGGGCGCCCTCGTCGTCGTGCCTTTAGTGCCGGATGCGGCCCCGCGTTCGACCAAATTGCGCAATCCATGGTGGGTCAGGACGTGGTTGAAGTCGAGGTGCATCGGCGTTTGGAAGTCTATTCGGGCTACGAGTATCAGACGCGCAGAAAACGCAATGGGGATGGACTGGGTTCCGCTATGTTTAAGGTAGATCATTACCTTGAAAGTTTTATCGTTAAGCTCGCCGGTCATGAGTTCCGGATGTCCCGTACGCTGACGGGAGCGGCGAAGCGCTAGCGAAGACGGAGACAGAGACAGAGAAAACCCGCGATACTACGGCTCCGCCAGCGTACGCGCCCGGGCAAATATTCCCGACCACATCGGTTCGGTCAGTTTCCGCGTGTTAGTATTTTGTCGGCTGGGATGAAAAGAACAAAGAATGCGGTGGCCGCCGACTGTAAACTCCGCCCCGTGCGCGAACTTGGGTTTCGGTCGCGGCGTCGCAACGCCATGCCGTTCCAACATTCGCAGCACCGCTTGGAACCCAATATTGCCGAGCGCGAGAATCAGTCTTCTGTCCTTTAAGAGCGCCCACTCCGCATCCAAGAACGGTTCGCAGTTTCGCAGTTCGTTCTGTTCTGGCTTATTGTCGGGCGGTGCGCAGCGTCCGGCGGAAGAAACGTAGGCGCCGCACAGACGCAATCCATCGTTTCGATCTACGGACCCCGGTTGATTGGCGAACCCTGCCTCGTGCAATGCACGGTAAAGCCAGTTTCCACTACTATCACCGGTAAACATTCGCCCGGTTCGGTTGGCCCCATGGGCGGCGGGGGCGAGCCCCACAATCCAAAGACGCGCTTTGGGATCCCCAAAACCGGGTACGGGTTTGCCCCAATACTCCCATTCCTTGAATTCTCGCTTGCGGACCCGGGCGATTTCGCGGCAATGGCCGAGCAGGCGGGGACACTTCCGACACGCCGTGATTCGCTCTTCAAGTTGCCGAAACGATTCCATAGTCTGGCTATTGCTCTCCCATGGGTTGCCTGCTAGATTCCACCGATACTTTTGCAGCCGGAGGCAATATTCTGATGACCGTAGAAGAAAAAGTGAAGAATATCATCGTCGAACAGCTTGGGGTCGACAATGAAACCGTTACCCCCGAAGCGTCTTTCATCGACGACCTCGGTGCCGATTCTTTGGATATCGTTGAGCTCGTCATGACGATGGAAGAAGAGTTCGATCTCGAAATCCCGGATGAAGACGCCGAAAAAATCAAGACGGTGAACGACGTCGTCTCCTACATCAAAACCAAAGTTAACTAAAAACTCGGCGTATGAAGCGCGTCGCGGTCACAGGCCTAGGGGCGTTTACCCCGATTGGAAAAACGGCTCCCGAAAACTGGGAGTCCCTGATGAAGGGACGTTCTGGTATCCGCCCCATCACGCTCTTTGATGCGAGTCAGTTTACGAGTCGCATCGCCGGAGAGATCTCGGATTACAAACCCGAAGCGCATTTTCCGGTGAAAGAGCTGAAGCGGATGGATCGTTTCATCCAGTTCGCAATGATCGCTGCTGCCGAAGCTGTGGCTTCATCGGGGCTCGATTTCTCGAAAGTGGAATCGGAACGCGCGGGTTCGAGTGTCGGCGTGGGCTTGGGCGGCTTGCTCATTATCCAATCCGAGCACAAGGAATTTCTCGAGCGGGGACCCCGCCGGATCAGTCCTTTCTTCATCCCGGCGGTGATCAGTAATCTTGCGGCTGGGCAGATTTCCATGAAGTACGGCCTGAAGGGCCCCAACACCTGTGTCACCACTGCTTGTTCGTCGAGCGCACACGCCTTGGGCGAGTCGTTTCGTTTGATCCAGCGCGGCGACGTGGATGTCATGGTTTCGGGTGGCGCGGAAGCGACGATTTGCGAGCTGGGGATTGGTGGTTTTTGTTCGATGCGTGCTCTCTCGCAGCGCAATGACGCCCCGACGAAATCCTCGCGACCTTTCGACAAGGATCGCGATGGGTTTGTGATGGGCGAAGGTTCCGCGATTTTGGTTCTCGAAGAGTGGGAATATGCCAAGAAACGCGGTGCCAAGATTCTGGCCGAAGTGGTGGGCTACGGACTCAATGCCGATGCGTACCATCTCACCCAGCCCGCCCCCGAAGGGGAAGGCGCGGCTCGTTGTATGAATCTGGCTTTGAAGGACGCCAAGCTCAACGCCGAGCAAATCGATTACGTCAATGCCCACGGCACCTCCACGCCGATTGGAGATGGCCTTGAAACCACCGCGATCAAGACGGTCTTCAAAGACCACGCGAAAAAGCTGGCGGTGAGCTCGACGAAGTCGATGACCGGTCATCTCTTGGGTGCCGCGGGTGCGGTCGAGGCCGCATACTGTGTGCAGGCTATCGTCCACCAAGTCGTGCCTCCCACGATCAACTTGGACAACCCGAGTCCCGAATGTGATTTGAATTACGTCCCGCACGAGCCGCAACCGCGTCCCGTGACGGCGGCGCTTTCCAACTCGTTTGGTTTCGGGGGGACGAACGCAAGCCTGGTCTTCCGTCGTCCGGCTTAGGGGAACTCGGTGGAAATTTCCAAGCGCTTGTACATCGGCAGCGATCACGCCGGTCTCGAACTCAAGAACTGGGTGATTGAGCGGCTCACCGCCGATTTTCCCGGCATTCAGCTAGAAGATTGTGGCACGCATACATCGGAATCCGCCGACTACCCCATTTTTGCGGGCAAGGTCGCGGAAAAAACCGTCCAGAACGACGGCATCGGCGTTTTGATCTGCGGTTCCGGCATCGGGATGTCGATTGCCGCAAATAAAGTCCGCGGAGCGCGCGCGGCTCTGGTATGGGATGTCACATCGGCACGGCTTTCGCGCCAGCACAATGGCGCAAATATTGTCTGCGTCGGCTCCCGCCTCGTTGGACGGGAAGTGGCCATCGACGCAATTCGAACGTTTTTGAAGACCTCCTTTGAAGAAGGTCGTCATGCAAAGCGGCTGGACTTGATCCACCAGATGGAGGACGCATGATTCTTTCCCCCTTATCCAAAACCGATCCGGAAATCTATGCCGCGATCGGAAAAGAAGCGGACCGACAGGAAAACAGTCTGGAACTGATTCCCAGTGAGAACGTCGCCTCGATCGCGGTGATGGAAGCCCAGGGCAGTTTGCTCACCAATAAATATGCGGAAGGGTATCCCGGAAAGCGTTACTACGGCGGTTGCCAGTTTGTGGACGATGTCGAGGCGCTCGCCATCTCGCGGGCGAAGCTGCTCTTCGGGGCGCAACACGCCAACGTCCAACCGCACTCCGGATCGCAGGCCAATATGGCGGTCTATCTCTCGAGCCTAAAGGCCGGTGATACGATTCTGGGGATGGATCTTTCCCACGGTGGGCATTTGACTCACGGTTCGCCGTTCAATTTCTCCGGCATTCTTTTTCAGAGTCATTTTTACGGTGTGCGCGAAAGCGATCAGCGCATCGACTACGATCAAGTCCGCGATCGGGCGATGAGTCTGCGCCCCAAAATGATCGTGGCGGGAGCGAGTGCGTACCCTCGCACCTTGGATTTCGAAGCGTTTGCGGCCATTGCCAAAGAAGCCGGCGCCTTGCTTTTCGTCGATATGGCCCATATCGCCGGACTGGTGGCGGCAGGAGTGCATCCGTCGCCGGTCCCGCATTCCGATTTTGTCACCTGCACTACGCACAAGACGCTACGCGGGCCCCGCGGTGGGTTGATCCTTTGTCGCGAGCCATTCCAAAAAGCGGTGAATAGTAAGATCTTCCCCGGCATTCAGGGTGGGCCCCTGATGCACGTGATCGCCGCGAAGGCCGTGGCATTGAAAGAAGCGGCCTCGCCCGAGTTTAAGCGGTACCAGCAGCAGGTCGTAAAGAATTGCCAGGTACTCGCCGATAGCTTGCAGGCCGAGGGTTTCCATTTGGTCTCGGGCGGCACGGACAATCACCTTTGTCTGATCGATTTGCGTTCGAAGAAGGTGACCGGCAAACAGGCCGAAGAGTGGCTGGATCAAGTGGGCCTCACGGTGAATAAGAACACCGTGCCGTTTGAAACGGAAAAAGCCACCGTGACCAGTGGGATTCGGCTGGGCACGCCGACGGTGACGACGCGCGGTTTGGGCGAAGCCGAGATGCGCTGGCTCGCGAAAGCCATTGCGAGCGTGATCGCGGACCCTTCGGAGACGACGTTCGCAAAGGTGCGCGGTGAAGTGCGCGAAGTGTGCCGAAAGTTTCCCCAGTACGGCCCGGCGAAATCATGAGAGGTACCCGACGCAAAGCGCGTGAAGACGCCCTCCAGGTGCTCTATCAGCTGGACATGAATAACACGCTGACGCCGGCGGCGGGACTCCACCACTTTGAGCACCACTTCAATCCCGAAGGCGGCCCGATTGATGAGTACACCCAGCGCCTCGTAATGGGGGTGGCGGAACAGTTGACCGCACTGGATGCCGGCATCGCTAAGTATTCCGAACACTGGCGCAAGGATCGGATGCCGGCCGTGGATCGCAATATTCTCCGGCTCGGGGTGTACGAGCTCGAGTTTTGTGACGATATCCCGCCCGAAGTCTCCATCAATGAAATGGTCGAATTAGCCAAGCAGTTTGGCTCGGAAAACAGTCCCGCCTTCGTAAACGGAATCCTCGACCGGGTCAAAACCGCCCTCAACCGCCCGAACAAAGCCAAGTAAGGCAAATGTCGTTGCGAGGCCCGTAGGGGCCGAAGCAACCTCGCATCGCTCCGCGATGCGAGGGCCGCCGCGGGCTCCGCCCTCGCGGTGACCGCACTCGCAAAGCCCACTATGTTGGGCTACACTTTTTCACGTGACGATTGAAAAAGTCAGCTATGCCGGAAGTCCCGAACGGGTCACCGAGGAAAACTTTGACTGCGTCTGGGTGCAGTTTGCCCCGCGCAAAACTCCTACGCCCTTAGTGAGCCCTGTTCTCCAGTGGGTCGATTGGCGCTTGCAGGGACGATTGTCGCGCTTCTTACTCGAAGGCAAACGGTCGAAACACACCACATTTCTCCCCACGCAGAAGCGGATTGGCTCGCCGATGGTGGCGTTGGAGCCGCCGGGAGATTTGGACTGGAAGGGTTTTTCCGAAAACTGCCGGGGCATGGGGATTAAGCGCGTCTTGATCCTTTGCGAGGGCGCCGATGAAGTCGCCGCGCTGGAAAAAGAAGTGCGCCGGCAGTCGGATTCGGGTTTGGAAACCGTGGTCTTAGGTTCGGATGGTCCGGTGGGTCGCGCTTGAGAAAGCACCTCGGAACTTCCCCGACCTCCGAACAAGAGCGCGTGCTGGCGATCGGCGTCCAAACCGCCAAGGATACCGAGCGCGGGGTCGAGCGCTCGATTGAAGAGTTGGAACGTCTCATTTCTACGCTGGGCGGTATCGTCGTCGAGCGGTTGATCCAAAAGCGCCAAAAACCCGATCCGGCGATGTATATCGGCAAGGGCAAGGCGAGCGAAATCGCGCTCAAAGTGAGATCTCTGGATATCTCCCTGGTGGCTTTCGATGGGGAGTTGAGCGGCGGTCAGCAGCGCAATCTCGAAAAAGAGGTGGGGTGCCGGGTGGTCGATCGCACCGGCATCATTCTCGATATTTTCTCCCAGCACGCGCGTACCAAAGAAGCAAAGAATCAAGTCGAACTCGCGAGCCTCGAGTACCTGGCGACTCATCTCACCCGACGTTGGACCCACTTGGAACGCCAAAAGGGCGGTATCGGATTAAAGGGCGTGGGGGAAAAGCAAATCGAGTTGGATCGCCGTATGATCCGAGCGCGCATCGCGAAACTGAAAACGGAACTCGAACACTTCAGTCGCGATCGGTCCACCCAGCGCGCGCACCGTGGCGATAAGTTCTTGCGCGTGGCCATCGTGGGTTACACCAATGCCGGCAAATCCACCCTGATGAATCGGCTGACCTCGAGCGAGGTTTATGTCGATGACCGATTGTTCGCGACGCTCGATTCCACGGTCCGCATCATCGACCCGAAAACGCGTCCCCCGATTTTGCTTTCGGATACGGTCGGATTTATCGAAAAGCTGCCGCATAGTCTCGTGGCGTCGTTTCGTTCCACCCTCCAAGAAGTCCTGGAAGCGGATCTGCTCCTCCATGTCGTGGATCTTTCCGCCAACACGTACCGCAATCAGATTGACGTCACGAGCGAAGTGCTTAAGGAAATTGGCGCCGGGGAAAAGCCCAGTCTTCTGGTGTTCAATAAGGCCGACCTCGTGAAAGAGGTCTTCATGCCGAAGATCCTGGAGCGGAGCTATATCGGCAGTGTGGTGGTTTCTGCCTTTCGGCCGGATGATATGTTGCGCTGCCGCAATGCCATTTACGATTTCTTTGAGCAGGACATGGTGGAGATGGAACTCGTCGTGCCCTACCAGGACACTTGGCTGCAATCGCAGATTCACGAGTACTCGAAAGTCTTGCAAAAGGAGTATCTGGAAGATGGAGCGCACTTTCGCATTCGGGTGATGCGCTCCACCGCCAATTGGCTGGAGTTGCAGGCCAAACAAAGGCTACTCTCGGCGGCTCCGGAAAGCGCGAGGTGATGCGTGGGTGAAGCGACGCTAAATGTTTTCGTCGTCTCGGACGGCACCGGCGAAACCGCCGAACAGCTCGTCAAGGCGGCGCTGGTCCAATACGCCCGCGACGGCGTGAAGATCGTGCGCGAGAAGAACATCCGCACCGAAAGCCAGGTCCTTCCCATCGTAGCGGAAGCGGCCAAGAGTAATTCGGTGATTGTCTTCACCCTCGTCTCCGATCCCTTGCGTACGACTCTGCTGCAAAAGGCCGAAGAAGCCCAAGTCATGACCGTCGATGTGCTCGGTCCCTTGATGGGGCATTTCTCCAAGCATCTCAAAAAGGATCCGGAATCCAAACCCGGGCTTTTCCATCAAGTGAACGACTACTATTTCAAACGCATTGAAGCGATCGAGTTCACGGTGAAGCACGATGACGGGCGCTACGCCGATAATCTGGAGAATGCCGACATCATTTTGGTGGGGCTCTCCCGTACGAGCAAGACGCCGCTCAGCGTCTATCTCTCCTATCGCGGGTGGCGTGTGGCCAATGTGCCGGTGGTGAAGGATATCCCGTTGCCGGACAAACTCTTCCGCACCGATCAACGCAAGATCATCGGTCTTTCGATTGATCCGGGTGCGCTGATGCAGATTCGCCGCGAACGATTGATCCGCATGGGCGATGACCCGAAGGGGGCCTATGCGAGCCCCGAGCATGTGCATTCAGAAATTGAGTACTGCAACTCTCTCTTCAAAAAGAATCGCCGCTGGCCCGTCTTCGATGTCACCGGTAAAGCCCTGGAAGAAACGGCGACCGAAGTCGAAAAGTACATCCGCGCCAGCATCCCAGAAAAATATTCCGAAAACCCGTCTTCCTAAAGGTACCCACTTCCTTTCCGGTCATCACGCACGCAGGTACCCGCTACCTTCGCACGCAGGTACCCGCTACCTTTACAGGCAAACGCATCAAGAGGGGGAGAAGTTGCAATACCTAACCGGGTAGCTGTCGGCGCCGATTGTAATGGCTCCCCAAGCTGGATTGGACGAATCGTCTTCTGGTTCGGCAATTTCCACGCGTCCCTGTACGGTCGGGCCACCAACGTCGCGTAGTTCCAGGTCCCCCTCGATAACGCCCCGGCGGCTCATCTTTCCGTGGCCATCAAACGTGATCACCGTCTCAAAGTTTGGGAACTTGGTGGTATCCACCACGTCCACTTTGTACGGATCGGCCGGTTGAGTGGGAAACGTCACTTCCAGATATAGATGGTCGTTCGCGGGATGGTCGACCGGGCACCAAATGCCCGTGGGTTTCGCGTAAGAAAAACTGCTCAAGAAGATCGCGCCTAAGATGAGAGATCGCATTTTGTCCTCCGGTGGAAGTGCAATCGTATTCCAGATCGAACGAATCGGTTAACGCGGGGTCCGGCGCTCGGGGCGCCGTGCCTTACGGCTGAGGTCGGCCGCGTTTATAATCTGCGCATGGGAACGGGATTCAGAAAAACAGGACTGTGCGTGCTTTGGTTTGTGTCGGTTGTCGCTTATGGGGGCGATGCTCCAAAGTTCCTTTCGTATTTTGAAGCGGGCCGAGAAGCCGGTTTCCGATTGCTAGATGCTCGCGCGGAGTACCTCATCGCGATCGAAACCGAACAAAAGGATCAGAAGCTTTACGAAATGTACGCGAAGCTGCGCGCTTCGGGTGGCGTCTCCGAAGAAGCTTTGCGTCGGGCCATTCGCACGCGGGACGTTTCGATCGCCCGCACCCGGGTTTGGCGCGATCGCATTGCGGCCCTCGAGGGAAATGTTTCCCATTCCAAGCGCAACGCGGAAATGGCGAAGACCGATATCGCCCCCCAAGCCGAAATCGAAGCCCTCCATGGCGACTACGTTGTGCAATGGAAGTCACAGTGTGCTGTCTTCAAAAGCGAGGTTGATCTCTACACCGCGGAGTATGCACTAGCGGAGTTTAAACTCGAGTCGGTCCGCCGGCTTCACCACAAGTCGGTTATCTCCCTGGAGCAGCTGCTCGAACGGCAAGTGGAGTTCAAGTTCGCAGATGAGAAACTGAAAAAGGCGCGAGAGATTCAAGCGACCTGCTTGGACGGAATTCCAACGCTCGAAGATATTCGGAAGATGGCCGCGCCGACTCCAAAACCGGGTCCCAATCGA
>CAZFMF010000073.1:0-11357 GCA_964519985.1 uncultured Pseudobdellovibrionaceae bacterium
GTTTCATTCAGCATTTGGTGCAAACCTTGGCGCGAGCGAATGGAATTCGGATCTACGAGTTTTCCAATAGTGGGAATCACCTGCACTTTTTACTTCAGGCCAAGACGATTGTGGGTTTCCGGCGATTTGTGCGGGTACTTTCGGGCCAAATTGCGATGAAAGTCGGTGGAGGAAGGAAGGGAAAGCCTTCCGAAGAAAAGTTTTGGGATCTTTTGCCCTTCACCCGCATTGTGGAATGGGGCCGAGCCTTTGAAATCGCGCGGCAATATGTGGTGCAGAATACTTTGGAAGCTTTGGGCCTGATCCCCTATCAACCCCGAAAGGGGAAAGGGCCCCCACCCCGAAAACGTTCCCGCGCTCTTGGCGCCTCGAGCTAAAACTCGGCGAGGACGACTCGCCTCGTTCAAAAACCTCGTGCGCACTCGACCCGCCGCCCGGGCAGACTTAGCCCGGGCGAGCGGGGCGGCGGTTTACTTTTTCTTCTCCAACTCCCGCACACGATTTTCCAACTCTCTTTGCTTTCGGCCGGCGGTGTAGGCGCGGTCAAAAGCCATTCGCATTTGCGGGGGGCAGCGGCGCACGTCGGCGGCCCAACCGTTTTGCCCCAAATAGATCGCGTTTTCGGTGCCGCAATACTCGCGATTGCCAGCCATCCATCCCTTACGAAATAGGGCACTGTCGACGGTGAATCCAAATTCTCGGCATTTTTGCGCTGGGATATTGAAAGAGCTGAGTTTGTCCCCGTCGACCCCGTGTTCGTAGCCAAATGCTTCCCAATCGATTTTCGCGCATTGTTGGCGCGTGATGGGAGGACTCAGTGCGCACCCCGAGAGCAGAATCGACAGACACCAAAGGATTTTCATGTGGGTACGCCTAACATCTTGGGGTTGGACTTTAAAGTTCCCTTTGGGCATGCTCGCCGGTTCGATGCTGTGGCAGGACGAAATTGAAAAGCGAATTCGGGAGTTGAAAGCTCTTGGGCGCGGGCGCGAGTTGCGTACCGACGGCGGCGTTTCTTTTTCGCACAATGATTACCTAGGGTTCTCCAGTCACCCCGCCTTGCGCGAAGCCGGGCGTCGGGCCATGGAGAATGGGGCGGGCAGTCGAGGATCGCGTCTGCTTGGCGGACACAGCCATGAGATCGAAGCGGTAGAAGAAAAGATCGCCAAGTTTTTTCATGCGCCCGCGGCATTGCTGTTTTCTACCGGCTACCAGGCCAATCTCGGATTGCTGCAAGCGTTGGGGCCCATGGCGGAGGCGGTGGCTTCGGACGCGAACAACCATGCGTCGCTTATTGATGGGATGCGCTTGTCGCGCCTCGAGCGTGACGTGTTACCCCACCAAAGCTGGAACGAATGGGAGCCCGTGCCGGCAAAAAAATACCTGCTGGTGGCCGAGAGTCTCTACAGCATGGATGGGGATTTTGTGGATGAAGTGGGCCTGCGCGAAGCGTGGAAACGTAGCGAGGGTTTTCTGGTGCTGGACGAAGCCCATGCGGTGGGGGTCTTCGGGCACACGGGTCGGGGAATCTCGGAGCCGTGGCGCGATTGGCGGCGCATGGCGATGGTGGTGACCTTCGGCAAAGCCTTCGGTGTTTCGGGCGGCGCGGTCCTGGGTTCCAAGGTGCTGAGAGAGTGGTTGATCAATAGTGCGCGCACCTTCATTTACACCACCGCGCTTCCCCCGGTAGTGCCGGCGCTGATTTCCGCGAGCATCGATTTGATGCTGGCGGAAGGAGAAGCTCGGCGCAAGGAGCTGTGGCGCCGCGCTCAGGAAGTGCGGCGGTTTTTGGTCGCGGAGGGCCTACCGGTCGGCCCGTCTTTCGGCGATTGGGGGCCGAGTTCTCCCATCCTTCCGCTGCTGGTTCCGGGAAACGATAGGGCTTTAAGATTCGCGGAATCTATGCGAGATTCTGGCTGGGATATGCGCGCAATCCGCTACCCAACGGTTCCCCAGGGGCTTGAAAGAATTCGGATTTCTTTAAGTCTGGCGGCGACCGGGGAACAAACCGAAAAGATGGCTCGGGAAGTGGTGAATCAATGGAAAACATTTTCGTAACGGGCTCCGACACCAACGTCGGAAAGACAATCATCTCGGCGGGACTGCTGAAGCTGATGCACGGGCATCGCAAAGTCCGCTATTGGAAGCCGATTCAGACCGGCACCATCATGAACGACGATACCAACGACGTGCGGGCGATGGTGGAGTACGGCCCGGAATGTTTTATGGAGCCGGTCTACCGTTTTCCGGATCCCTTGGCGCCCCGGCACGCCGCCAAGAAATGGGGCAAGGAAATCGATTTAGATCTAGTGGCCAAGACGTTTCACGATCGCCCGGACAAAGAGCGCTTTACGATCGTCGAAGGCGCCGGCGGCATTGAAGTCCCCTTGAGCGACAATGAAACGCAGCGGGTTTTGATCAAGAAACTGGGTTTGCCTATTTTGATCATCGCCGAAGATCGCATCGGCGCGATCAATCACACCGTGCTTACGGTCGAAGCCGCCCGTCGGGAAGGGATTCCGATCTTGGGCGTGGTGTTAACGAAAGCCAAGGGTACCTACGGTAACGCCGACAGCATCAATAAATTCGGCAAAGTCGAAATCGTCGCCGAGTTTCCGCCGTACGAAGACTCCCGGACGGTGGTGGCGCAAGTGAGTTGTCATCCGCGTTTGCGTGAGCTCTTTGGCGTGCCGCCGATGCCGGCCTAAACGTTTTTATGCGGGACGAACTGCCTTCATTGGAAGCGTCCCCCGTCTGGCATCCTTACACCCCGGTACCGCACCAAGGCCCACGCGCCAACCTCGTCAAAGCCCAAGGCGCGTATGTTTATGATGCCGCGGGGAAGCGCTACTACGATGCCACCAGTAGCTGGTGGTGCAATCTTCACGGCCACTGCCATCCGGATCTCGTGGCCGCGCTGACGCGCCAAGCGAGTCAGTTAGATCAAATCCTCTTCTCTCCCCACGTCCATCCCGTGGCGATGGAACTGTCGCAGAAACTGCTCGCCAAAGCGGGCGCTCCCTTCGCCAAAGTTTTCTATTCCGACGACGGCTCGACCGCGGTGGAAGCGGCGATGAAAATGGCGCGGCAGTATTGGTTCCAAAAGGGCGAAACGCAGCGGACCCACTTTCTTTCCGTCGAGTACGGGTATCACGGCGATACGCTCGGCGCGGTTTCGGTGGGGCATATCGACGAGTTTCACCAGGCCTTTAGTCCCGTCATGCCGGTGTGGAAAAGCACCGCGCCCTATTGCTACCGCTGCCCGCTGGGATTGCGATACCCGGATTGTGGGGTGGCTTGCACAGAGCGAGCGCTGGATCGCATCGAACGCGATGGCGATCAGATTGCGGCGTTTATCGTCGAGCCGCTCGTGATGGGCGCCGGCGGTTTCATCGTCTATCCCAAGGAATACCTAGAGCGCTTGATGAAAGCGTGTCGCGAAAAAGGGATTCTCGTGATCTTCGATGAAGTTTTCACCGGCTTTGGTCGCACCGGGACTTTCTTTGCGATGGAGCAGCTGGATGCCCGCCCGGACTTGCTCTGCCTTTCGAAGGGCCTGACTTCCGGCATGCTGGCACTGGGTGCGACGTTGGCCAGTCGGGAGATTTTCGAAGCTTTTGTGGGTGGCGAATCCAAAAAGTTTTTTCACGGCCATACGTTTACCGCCAACGCATTGGCGTGTGCGGTGGCGCTGGAGAGTCTGGCGATTTTCGATCGCGAGAATGTGATGGAGCGCAATCGGAAGACCGCCGCCTTCCTGGGCGAACAGACCGCCCGCTTTCGCGCGTTGCCGCACGTCGGGGATATCCGTCACCGGGCGATGATCTGGGCGATGGAGTTGGTGCGCGATCCATCGATGCGTGCGCCCTTCGTGCCGGCTTCCGCACCCGGGTGGGCCATCGCTACCCGGGCCTGGGAGCGCGGTGTTTGGGTGCGTCCGATGGGATCGATGCTCTACGTCATTCCGCCGTATTGCAGTGGGGAAGAGGACTTGCGGCACTGTTTCGATGTGTTGTATTCGGAGATGCAGGGAGACGTCTTTGACTGAATTCGCCAAGTGGATGCGCGCGATTACCAAGGTTCCCCAGCTCGAACGGGAATGGCTCGAAATGCTTTCGGGTCTCGAATACGCCGGCTGTCGGAAAATCGTCAAAACCGTCCCCTTCGATCGAGTGGGCTTTGATGTGATGCAGCACGTGATGGAAGAAGCGTCGCACGCCTTTTTGCTCAAAGCGGTGGCGGAGCGGCTCGCAGTCGAACCGCGCCCGGAATCGGTGCGGGCACTAAGTGCTATCGGCTGGGATTATTTCCAAAACCTGGATCATTCCGTCAGCGCACTGCAGCCCGAAGGCTATCACTATCCAGTCGTGAGCTGGATTGTGGAACAACGCGTGTTGGAGATGTACCCGGCCTATTTGGAAGCGACGCGAAATGCGTCGGTCAAGCGCACGCTCACCCGCATCTTGGCGCAGGAAAAACGCCACAGCACCCAGTTTGGCGACTCGGCGTTTCCGTCGGAAGTCAAAGCCCAGGCCCGCGCGATCGAGGAACGTCTGTGGGAGCGTTTTGTCGACGGCATCGGAAAATGGGTGACCGCGTCAAGTCCGTTATCAGCTGCTATGGCGCGCGTTTTCCCCTCTGCGGCCAATCCCATCTCCGTGTTAAAATAAGTTTAGGAATTTCTCACCACTAGCTTCCGCAACCGCACGCCAATCCAAAAACTCAGGGGGACAAAGTGGGCAGTCGTCTATTGTGGGTCTTGATCACGCTTGCGTCGATGGGGGCCACGCGCATCCACCCGACACTCATCAACGGCGAAGAAGTGAATCCCAGCGACTGGAAACCCGTCGTGAAAATTGCTTCGGGCAACGACGGTTGCACCGCCACCGTAGTCGGGCCACGAGTCATCTTGACGGCCGCCCACTGTGCGGTCACCGGTGCCATCGCCACTTTCAGTGTGAACGGGAAATCCTACAGCGCGAAAATGACCCAGAGCCCGCTTTACGCGAAGGCGGATCACGATATCAATCTCGGAGTCACGACCGAGGAAATCGTGGGCGTGACCCCGATCCCCATCGGCGGGGTTCCGGCCGCCCGTCAACCGGTGGCGCTGATGGGATACGGCTGCACGACCACCGCCGGGGGAGGCAGTGACGGCAAGCTGCGTTCGGGTCGATCCGAAGTCACCGCGGTGACCGCAATGCGCTTTGCGTCCACGACTTCGGGTGGGGCGCTGCTTTGCCCGGGGGATTCCGGTGGACCCGCCCTCGTGCAAGACGGTGGAAAAATCAAAGTGATGGGAGTGAACTCCGCCGTAGGAATCACGCCTTCGGGGACCATCATCGGTCCAAACTACAATGCGCGCACCGACGGTATCGAACACCAAGACTTCATCAAAAAATTTGCCCAAACGAATCAAGTCGATATTTGCGGGGTGACCAAAGAGTGTGGCACCGGGCCCCTTCCGACGGAGCCCAGCTGTTCGCTTTCGGCCGTACCCGCTTCGATCCAGCAGGGCGGAAGTTTGACATTGATGTTGAGTGCGCAGAATGCGGTTTCGGCGACCATCGAAGGCCAATCGGTCAGCGTGCCGAATGGGCAACGGCTCTTGACCCCGGCCGCATCCGGCACGGCGTTTGCGACCGTCATCGGCGCCGGCGGTAAGCAGGCGACGTGTTCGGCGTCCTATACCGTCACGCCAAAAGATCCGGGCGGCACGGTCGCGTGTACGCTCACGGCGGTGCCCAAGAAAGTGAAGGTGGGTGAAACCGTTACACTGGAAATCAACGCTACCGGCGGTGCCAACTACGCTAGCATCGATGGCGGCGAAGTCGCGACACCGGTCGGACGGCGCATGATCAACCCGAAGAACAAAGGGGACTTTACAGCGATCGGCTTTGTACGCTCGACCACCACCGGAGCGTCCGCCAATTGCGACACGGACTACCGCGTGGAAGAGGGCAATATCATTCCGCCCGATCTCCCGGTCTTTGCGCTCCTGCCGACGTTCTGCGGGCCGGATAGCAACGCCGGGGCGACGGGCATCTCGCGCGTTTGCATTGGAACTTTGAAGAAGGATTCTAACCTCACCCACACCGGTTTCGTCGAAGCCGTTTCCGTGAAGTACAGCGACGGCAGCGAAGAGCTCCTGCCCGTCGTGGCGCGTCGCCCCGTGGCGGGCAGTCACGTTAAGGAAGAGTGGGGGCTATTCGCCAATGCGGTGGTGCCCGGCAGTACCGGCAGTGGTTCGGCCATCGACACTCGCCTGGCCACCGTGAGCAAAGGCTTTGAAGGGACGCCGACCTTGATCGAAGGTAAGACCAAGAGTGGGAAGAATTACCGCGCGTCGGTGACCGCGCCATAGTCTCTACTTCCTCCCTCGAAACTCCGCAAACGAATCACCTTTGGCTAGGCTAGCGGTTGCCGTTTCGCAGGCCAAAGTCGGTAAGCTCGACTCATGAATCGCGAATTGCTTCCCACTAATATTTTGCTCGAGATTATTGTGCTTTCTGCGTGAGCTCTCGGGGTCGAAGTCCACGACGGTCTGGAAATGATGCGCCGTCCCGTCACGCAAGTCAAAAATAACGTTTTGTTCGTGCGGATTGCGCACAAAAGTTTTGTCGTATTTTAGTGGAATATCCCATTCGGAAAGCCAGTGCTTTAACGATGAAATCACCTCCGGCCCTTGTTGGGTGGCGGCCCACGATCTATCGGTACCGTATAGGCCGGCAACCAAGCGTCGGGCCGGTACTCCGCGGGCGATAAACCGCTGAAGGATCCGGTCGAACTCCGGCCCATCGGGACCATGATCCACATGGGCCAACATTCCTAGTTTTGTCTGGGGATCGTAGAGGGAAAAAGCAACGCAGGTATTCATAGAGTGGGTTTGGACCTCGGGGTGTTGGCCCGCATCGGTGAAGATATATTCCTTCTGGAAAACGACTGGCATGTTGTGATTTGGACGGATGCCCAACGGTTCATTCTTTCCACTCGGGTTGAGCGAAGAGGAGGAGCTGGATGCGACTAGATCGACTCGATCTTGCAGGCGATGTCGAATATTTTGAGTGTATTTGGGCTCGCGCCTTTCAAGGCGGGCTAGCAGATCATTTTTCAATTCGACCGGAAGGTTTCTCAGGAACAGGGTCGCGCGCTCACCCTCCAGGCTCCCTCGGTAATCGCGGGCGTGCATCGGTTCTTTTGTCCGCAAGAGAAGTTCAACGGCTTGATCGGGATTTCGCTTGGCGAGTCGTAAAAGCATTTGCGGTTGCGCCTGGGGCCATCGAGTTAGGACTGAAGCCTGTTTGTTAATGGGTAACGACTCAAACACCCGATCGAACTCTTCCGCGGAAACACTCTCTTCGTGGGCAAAAAAAACAATCCGCAAATCGCCTAGGGGCAAGCGGTCAAGCTCGTCAGTCGACAGATACCCGTCTCGATCCAAATCATATGAAGCCAAACGCGGAAAGCAGCGGAATCCACTGGCAAATGCTGTTGCATGGCCGCCAAAATAAGAACAGAAAACGGCGAAGGCAAAAAGATAAGTAGACTTAATTCTCATCCGATCTCTATCTTACCAGACCCGGCGTCAGGGCCTCGGCCCATCCGAATGACTGACTTGCCGACAGCGTTGGAGCGCAAAACGGGCACCGTCGGAAAAATGTGAAATGCCCGTTTTCTGACGGAATACCGGCCGCTTCCCGTTTTCATGCCTCAGTCGTGCGGGAAACCCACGACAATCTCCCTGCCTAAAAATCACGACACCCGCTGCCATTTTGGGGCGCCGCCCCTTTCGCAATCCCTCGCGGGCTGGCACTGCGCTTGCTCTACTTCCCAGGCGGCCGGGGAGCGGTACGTGCGGTTGGTGGTGGGCAATGGGTTTTTTGATTTCAGCCTTGGGTAACTCGTCCCGGGCTTTGTTCCAAGCGGTTCTGGGTATGCCCCCGGGATTGCGTCTCATTCCGGGCGGACGCCTGTCGCGCCTCACTTCTTTACTGGCGCTCTTTTCCCGCTCCGACGAAGCCGCCGAAAGCCTCCTCAATGAAAAATTTTCTTCCCTCCAAATCCAAGGTGACCTCACCGAGTACGAAGCCAAAGCGCTGGAGCGTCTGCGGGATTTGATGCAGCTTCGGTTACTTGCATTCGGTCGCACGGCGGAAGGCAAGCAGCGCATTCGCCAAGGGTTTGTCCAACGCGCGGCGCGCGAACTGGATATCGCGGACACGGACAGCGCGCAGTTTTCGTTCGGAACTCAGGACATCACCGAAGGCGCCACCGGCGTGGCCCAGCTCTATTGGAAGCTCTTTGATTCCTGCCGCGGAAGCATTCCTGAACTACGCCCAGTTGCGATGCAGCTCTACTACGCGGTTTTCGGGGTGCCCTTTAGCGAAGTCACCGCCCAGCTGCGTATTACGCGGTTGACCGATTCCATTCAGCGCGATGCCGGCGTTCCTTTTCTCGTCTTGAATTTGATTAAGCAGGGCGCTCTTTTCGAAGCCCGTGAAATCGGCCGGCACCTATTGAATGAACAAGTCGAACTCGAAGATGAAGATCTCGTGAATGGCCTTTATTGGTTCACCGAGATTTTCTGGTTCCAACGGGCCTGGGCTTCGGAAAAGCTGACCCATGAAACCACGCTACGTTTCCTGTACCACCTCTGCTTCTCCCAACCCGACCGGGGTGGCTTTTTAGAAATCGATAGCCAGTTCTTTTCCGAATTCGAGATGGTGAATGAACTCGCCCGCGAGGCATTCACGTACCGCGAAACGTTGGTGGCGACGTTCTTGCGGATGTGGGAAGCGTTTGACGGAGAATTCGATCCCTTCTTCCAAAAAAATCTCGAGTCGCTGGTGGGCGGCACGAGCAAGATTTTCGACAGTCGCTTGAGCTGGGAAAAGCTTTGGAAACGCAGCCAAGAAACATTTTCGCGCGAGTACCTCCACGTGGTCGAAGGCAATCTTTGCTATGTCGCCGGCCAACTCGAAGACGCGGCCGACTGCTATGAAACGGCCTTGAAGATCGATCCCGACTTGCGCCCCGCCCTTTTGAATCTGCTCTTTGTCTACGCCCGGCTGGGCCGGCGCGCCGAACACGCACGGCTCGCCGACCGCTTGACCACGAAGCGCCCCTTGCCCTCGACTTGGTACGCGATCGGGGATTCTTATTTATTGGCCGGCGATGAAGCGACGGCGGAAGCTTATTTTGAACCGCTGCGCGAAGTTCCGGGTTGGGAGCTGAAACTCGATTACTACAAGTCGACCTTCTGCCACCAAAACGGGATGCACGAAGCGGCGTTGCGTTTTGCTCTGGCGGCTTTTGCCGCCAACCCCGGGGATACGACCATTGCGTATCACTTAAGTCTTTGCCACAACGCCGTGGGAAACAAAGACGCCGCGCTTTCCATTTTGAAGGCGCACGGGCCCTCCGACCGACCGAGTTGGCTGCACTTCTACCGCTTCACGTTGGAACGCGACCTCGGGCACCATATGGCGGCCTCCGAGACGCTGATGGAAATCCCTTCGGAGTATTTTGAAGACCCCGAAGAGCTCGAAGCCGCGTTGAACTACGCCCGCGGGCGCCAGGACCTTGGCTTGATGCGTCATTTAAAGAAGAAGCACTAGTCTTTTAAAGTCTCGTCTTGCCGCGGCATATTCCCTCAAGTTAGGACTGGCAGATAACAGCCTGGGGGGATCCATGAAGGCTTTTGATTCTATTGTCATCGGCGGCGGCCATAACGGATTGGTTGCGGCAAACTACCTGCAACGCGCCGGACACTCAACGCTCGTGCTGGAGCGCCGGTCGATGGTCGGTGGCGCTTGCGTGACCGAGGAAGTTTTCCCGGGCTACAAAGTTTCCACCACCAGCTACGTTTGCAGCCTCCTGCGGCCGGAGATCATTCGCGATCTGGAATTAAAGAAATACGGCTACGAAATCTTGGAGCGCGACCCAAGCTCCTTCTCGCCCCAACTCGACGGCCGCTATTTGATGTTCTGGAAGGACCTGAAAAAGACCTGCGACGAAATCGCAAAGTTCTCCACCAAAGATGCCGCGGTCTATCCCGAGTTTGAAAAGAAGATCACGGAGCTCGCCAGTTTCGTGACCCCGTTGCTTTTGACCGTTCCGCCGGATCCGACCAGCCTGTCCCCCGCGGAGATGATGCGGTCGCTGAAGCTTTTGCTCAAAGTGCGTGGGCTCGGTCGCGGCATTTACGAGCAGCTCCGCGTTTTCTCGATGTCGGTCGCCGACTATCTCGGCAATTGGTTTGAATCCGAGCAGCTCAAGGCCCGCATGGCCACCGATGGAGTCATCGGCGCATGGGCGGGACCTTATTCTCCCGGTACGGCCTACGTCTTGTTTCACCATGTGATGGGCGAAACCGAAGGGGCGCAAGGCGTGTGGGGTTATGTCCGCGGCGGAATGGGGACGATCACGCAAGCCCTCTCGCAGTCGCTACAGAACGCGGGCGGAAAAGTGTTGACCAGCGCGGCGGTAGACCACGTGGTCGTGAAGAACGGCCGCGCTACGGGTGTGGTCTTGGTGGACGGAAGAGAATTTGCCGCCAAGCAGGTGATCTCCAATGCTGACCCGATTCGCACCTTTATGGGCATGGGTCTCGAGAAGCACCTGCCGACTGAGTTCACGGACGGCATTCGCAATATTCGCATGCGCAGTGGCGTGATCAAAATCAACGTGGCGCTGAGCGGATTGCCCAACTTCACCGCGTTGCCGGGCGATAAGCTGGGACCCCAGCACCGCGGCACGATCCATATCGCGCCGGACATGGCGTACATGGAGCGCGCGTTTGACGATGCGAAAAACGGGCGTCCGTCTGAGAATCCCGTCATCGAAATGTGCATTCCGTCGTCGGTCGATCCGACGCTGGCGCCCGAAGGCAAGCACCTGATGTCGATGTTTGTGCAGTACGCGCCTTACGATCGCGCCGACGGCCGAGAGTGGAACGCGCAGACGAATGCCGAGTTCGCCGAGCGGGTCTTTAAGATCATTGGCGATTACGCGCCCGGCTTCCGCGAGAAAGTGGATGCCTTCCATGTGCTTAGCCCCGTCGATCTCGAGCGCGAGTACGGCCTGACCCGCGGAAATATCTTCCACGGTGAAATGACCCTCGATCAAATGTTCTTCATGCGTCCCTTGCCGAAGTACGCAAGCTTCCGCACCCCCATCCGCAATCTCTATATGTGCGGTTCGGGATGCCATCCCGGAGGCGGGGTAATGGGCGCGCCGGGCTATATCTCGGCGAAGATCGTTGCTAAGGATGCGCGGTTTCCAAGATCGCTGATGCATTAGGCGCGTTGGCAAGCTCCGCCGTTTCACTCCGGCGGAGCGTGTTTTAAAAGTTAACG
>CAZFMF010000074.1:0-11164 GCA_964519985.1 uncultured Pseudobdellovibrionaceae bacterium
CTGCGAAAATGTTCCAACCGGCCTTCGTGCAAGATCGCCAAATTGGTTTTCGAGTGGCCGATGTCGAGTAAAAGCACGGGGTCGGCCGGCGCCTCCGGGCCTTTCGTCGGTGTTTGGGCAAAATACAGATTCAAAAGGCCCATGCCATCGAAAGTGAGCCAGTCGGGATCCACCCCGACGGCCTTGAGCCAATCCAGGTGCGTTTGGACCAGGTGCTTGGGCGCCATGGCGACGAAAACGAGGCTACCTTCACCGCGTCGGTAAACTTGGTGCTCTAGGAGCGCGTCTTCAATCTTGAGCGGAACGGCGTCTTCCAACTCGAAGCGGTACATTTTCTCGACTTGTTTGCGCTGCTTCAGCGGCAATTGCAGAAAGCGTAGGGCGGTTTGCGCGGGCGGCACGCTGGTGGCGATCTTCTCCGGCGCCGTCGGTAGACGCGCCATTAGGTTGCTCACTGCGTCACGGTAAACCGGGAGAGGATCAATGATTTCCAGGGGCAGGCGCACTTCGTGGAAATCCAGAATGTCGACCCGGCGGAAACGGGACTCCATTTCCACGGCCTTCACACTCCAGGACCCAAATTCAATGCCGAGAATTCGCATGGTTTACCTAAGTTTCGTGCCAGTACAGAACCTTCAGGCTATTGGCTTTGGTGCCTTTTCCGCCCGCCCCCGCCGTGGGATCGGCGTAGATGGGAGGATCGCCGGGGTTCTGGTTAATTTTACAGACATCTTTCCCGCCTTGCTGCATCCAAGTTCCGGCGGCTAGATTAACGCATTCCTGCTGGTTTCGGGGAGCGGTGAAACAGTGGGAAAGCGCCTTATTCCAATATTGACCCGCTACCTTCGTGCAGGTGGCCGGATCCGTCACGCCCTGCAGGATCTGCCCGCCGCGACCGCTGGTGAAGGCCGCCGCCACGGTGATGGTCCGCTGGACGCTGCTCGCGCTCTTCTGGATCACCCCCAACGACTCGATGAGGAAGCTCTCCGTGCCTACCGTAAAGGGGTAGTCCGCCGGGGTAGGATAGAGGGTGGCAAAACCATTGCGACCTAAGGTTTGAACGACATAGTCCACAAACTGTTTTTCGGTGCCCCAGCTTCCGAGTTGGGTACGTTGCTCCATGATTTTTTTCAGATCATCGTCGGTAAAGTCGCGGTAAATCGCCCGGTACATTTTTTCGTCCGCGCTATTGAGATTGATCTTGCTGTCGTAAGAATAGACCGTGACGTGGGGCCGAAGTTTCTCGAAGAGCGTTTCGTCTATCCCTTTCACTAGGCGCAACTCTTCGAGGGTGAAGAGCCGTCCGCGTTTCGCCTTATAGGGGGGCGTCTGGGTTTCATAGTATTGGTCCTTGTTGCCGCCCATGAGGCGGTTGTCGCCGGGACTGACCCAATCCATGATGTCCATCACCTGCTCTTCGGGGCGTAGATTGGGAAATTCGGCGTAGGCGTCATCCGAGTCGCGCAGGAATCCCTCCATCAAATTGACGAGCATCAGACCAGAGTAGAGATCCGGTCTATCCGGGGGCACGGTGAAGTTAGGCCGTTCGGAGAGTTTGTTCGCCGGCACGGCCAGACTATTCAAATTGATTTTGGACGACTCACTGCGGATCGTGACCGAATAGTTTCCTTCTTCGATCTTCGTTTGCTCGAGAGCCTTCTGCGCGGCGTCCCGATCCGCCTTGAACATCTCCTTCATCGAGGCGGCATCGGGCGGAAACGGAGGGATCGGCATTTGCCAGATCTGATCCAGGTACGGATTGAGTAAAGAGGGATCCTTCACCAGCGATTTGATCTGGGGATTGTTCTTCAATCGGGCGTAGAGCGCCACCCGGAGCAGGCCGATACGAGCCCCTGACTTGGCGAGGTAGTAGGCCTGAGTTTGGTTCAAGTCGTTGTAGGCGAGCTTGCGCTCGACCATGGCCGAATATTGAAACTCGAAGAGCAAAATGGTGATGATCATCAGCGCGACCAACACCGTCAATAGCGCGGCGCCTTTTTCTCGGTCCCGCTTCAAAACTGCACCAAATTGGGGGTGTTATTCGGGAAGGCGACCTTAAAAATCGACTCCACGGTGAAAGGCTGATTGGCTTTGCCCGCGACCGTGAGCTTGATTTTCACCTGGTACGGAAACCGATCGAGGTAAGCGCCTCCGTCGGAAGTCCAGTCGGTGATCCAACGATCTTGTCGGTCGTCCCAGTAAGAAAACTCCAATTCCTGCACATTATCGATCAGACGGTAGAGCGAGCCCCCTTGAAAGAGGTCCTCGTCCACAAATTCGCTTTCGCGCTTCATTAGACTGGGCAGTGAATTGCGGTCCGAGTTGTAAAGAAAATAGGAAATCTCCGTCTGCTCCGATTCTTTACGATTGGCGTAGAAGTTTCGGTGGCTCAATGAGGTAAAAACGAGTTCCTTGGCGCGGCCGTCGAAGGCCGTATGGGGAACGCTTTCGTTGCGCAGCACCGCTTCCTTGACGCCTTTGCCGAGATCATCGAGCGGAATGTGGAAGGCCTGACTGAGATCGTTGCGCATCAGCGAAAGCGCGGCGCGCACATCGTTGTACAAATCGAGGTCTTCGAAGGCCGAGTTCTTCGTGACTTGGATCTGTTGGATTTGCCTCACCGTCGCCAGCCCAATCAAAGTGAAGATCGCCAGCGAAAGCAGCAATTCCAGGAGTGTGAACCCTTTGCGATTCATATGGGGGGAACCCCCGTTCCAGTTCCGGTGCCGGTTCCCGTCCCGGGGGCGGGCGCGGCGCCGCCTAACGCGGGCATGGCCGGTTGCTGGTCGTAGCGGACGAATTGGGAAGTCACCGAAATCTGGCGCGGGGTTTTCCCTTGAAACCAGCTCACCTCGGCGTGGACTTCCCGGGTCGAACGGGTGAGGTATTCGCTGGCAACCCCGAGGATCATTTTCAGCATGGGGTTTTCTTTGGTGGAATTGGCATCCGCCTCTTCCCCTTGCGCCAGCTGTTGCTGCATCTGCGCGGCCGTTTCGGAGAGTTTGAAATCAATCTGGTAACATTCCGTTTTCCACTTAAAATGTTCGTAAGGGGGTTCGAATTTGCCCTCTTCCTTTTCTTTGCAGGCGCGATCGATTCCTTGGGCTTCCAGTTTGCTTTCGGCTTGCGCCATGAGGTTTTGCAATAGCCAGGTGGCTTGGGCGATTTCCTTCGATTCCTTCGTCGCGCGCACGGATCCGCTGACGATATTGATCGCCGCCAGCGCCGCGAGCGTGAAAATCAGCATCGCCACCAGCACTTCAATGAATGTGAATCCGCGTCTCATTTTGGTGCTGTCTCGAAATTCGAAACCGCCTCTTGGAAGATGTCCACCTTCCCGGAAGTCGGTCGGATGACGAGGGAGTAGCTCACTTTGTCGGACCCCTCGCGCTTCAAATACAAAATCGCCGGTTCATTGAATCCACTCGGAAAGAAATGGACGTAGGCCGTCCCCTCCTTAATTAGCCCCTCCCGCTCCTTAAAGACCCCATCGAAGCTCACGCCATCGGGGAATGGGATGGGCTCTTTGGAATACTTCGGCGCCATCACAAAGTTGGAGGGCGGTGGATCTTCCTTTTTGCCCTTTTTCTTACGGGGCGCTTCGGCGCCTTCGTTGATCCGCTTGGCCTCGCGCTGACTCTCGATCCAGTAGGCTTTTTTCTCCATGTCGATCACCAGGCGATAAATGGTGTTCAACAAGACCGCATCGTTGCGCACGGTACGGACCAAGCCGACGAACTTTCGGGTCGTGGAGTTGATCCGTTGGTACGTGACGCGCTGGATGGCCGGAAGCCCCAAAGCCATGACCATGGCGATAATCGCCATGACCAGCAGGATTTCCAGTAGGGTGAAGCCCTTACTCTTGGACGATATCGTCTTCGTTGCCGGGCGTTCCGTCCGGTCCGTCCGAGGAGATCGTGTAGTTTTGGTAGTCCTCGCACTCATAGCGATACGGGTTGCCGAACGGGTCGTTCACCAGTTGTTTCTTATTGAAGTACCCACCTTCGGGATAGTTCTTGGGAACGCGACCCACCGTCGGCGCCGAGATCAGCGCTTGCAGCCCCTGGGAGGTATGCGGGTAGGAGCTGTGGGCGAGGTAATAGGCCTGGAGCGCTTGCTCGTATGAGGCCATTTGGATCTTCGCCCCCTGCAACTTCGATTCTCGGAACTTCTTAATCACGTTGACGCCGACGAAGCTGAAAAGCATCCCTACGATGGCGAGCACGATCATGATTTCAATTAGGGTGAAGCCCGCCTGGTTTCGTTTACGATTCGAATTACGTTTAGAGTTGCTCATAGTTTTTTTATCCGGGCATCGAGCCCAGATTGTTCAGCTCCATCATCGGCATGAAAATCGAGAGTGCGACGAGGGCGATGATACCTCCCATGACCAGAATCATAAGGGGCTCCAACAGCCTTGTCATCGAATTGATAGCCGTATCCACCTGGACATCGTAGGCGTCCGAAACGACGTTCAACATATCTTCCAATTCACCCGTCTTTTCTCCGACCGCGATCATATGGGTCAAGATCGGCGGAAACTGCCCGCTCGCCCGTAAGGGCGCCGCAATCGTCTGCCCTTCCCGGATGCTTTCGCGGGACTGAATCAACGCCCGGCGAATCACCGCGTTGTCGACCACGTCCTTCACGATGTCGATGGCGTCCAGGAGCTGCACTCCGCTCCCAATCATAGTACTGAGCGTACGGGCAAAACGTGACACCGCCACCATGCGTCGCATCTTTCCGTAGAGGGGCAGGCGCAGGGAAACCGCATCCCACCAGTCGCGCCCGGTCTTGGTATTGATGTACCACATGAAAAGGGAGTAGGAGCCGACCATGACCAAGATGAGGGTCAGCCAATGCTTGGATACCACATCGCTGATTTTGATCATGATGAGCGTCAGCATGGGCAGGGCAATCTTCGATCCGGCAAAAACCTCGGTGATTTTGGGCACGGCAAACGCAAAGAGGAAAATAGTGATGCCCATCCCCGCCACCATCATGAAGGCGGGATAGACCATCGCGCCCACAACCTTATTGCGCAATGCGAGCTGGGCTTCAGCAAAGTTGGCGAGGCGGTTCAAAACCAGGTCTAAGTTACCGCTCGCCTCCCCAACCTGGATCATGGAAACGAAAATCGGAGTAAAGACTTTGGGGAACTGCCGACACGATTCGGCCAGCGACTTCCCTTCGTTCACACTGGTGCGGATCTGCGCCATCACGCTCTTGAGTTTGTTGTCATCGGTCTGTTCGACCAACGCGCCCAGGGCCTCGTCGAGTGGGATACGGGCTTTTACCAGAGTCGCCATCTGGCGGATCATGAGCGTGAGATTGCCCATCTTCACGCCGCCGCCTCCGCCGGAGAGCGGGATACGGTTTTCCTTCTGCTTTGCCGCCGACTTCTCTTTGATATCGGTCGTGAAAATGCCGCGGCCTTTTAGCTTGGCGCGCGCGGTCTTCGCGGAGTCGGCTTCGATCGCGCCTTTGGCGGCCTTGCCTCCCGGTCCGACTCCTTTGTACTCGAAGAGCGGCATGCGTTTCCTTATTCCTGGGTGACCGAGACCAATTCGATGGCGGTGGTCGAGCCGTCCAGAACGCGGTTGATACCGTTGGTGCGTAAGCTCACCATTCCCTTCGACTCCGCCGCGCGTTTGATCACGCTGGAGTCAGTGCGCTCCATGATTAGCCCACGGATATCGTCGTCCATCATCATCAATTCGTGCACCACCATTCGGCCGCGGTAGCCCGTGCCCTGGCATTCCGCGCAGCCCTTGGTTTTGGCGATCTGTTTCCCGTGGAACGCCGCCGGATTGAGCCCGAGGTTCTCGAGCTCGATCGGTTGCGGCTCATACATTTCCACACAGTTGCGGCAAACCTTTCGGATCAGACGCTGGGCGAGTACGGCCAGCAGCGACGACGAAACGAGGAATGGCTCGATACCCATGTCGATCAAACGGGTAATGGCACCGGGCGCATCGTTCGTGTGGACGGAGGCCAAGACTAAGTGACCCGTCAGCGAGGCCTGAATCGCGATTTCCGCGGTTTCCTTGTCGCGGATTTCCCCGACCATGACGACGTCGGGATCCTGACGCAAGATCGCGCGCAGTCCGGAGGCGAAGGTCAGGCCGATCTTGGGATTCACCTGAATCTGGCCCACGCCCTTCAAATCGTATTCGATGGGATCTTCGACGGTGATGATATTGCGTTCGGTCGAATTGATGCGGCTCAACCCCGCGTAAAGCGTCGTGGTCTTCCCACTCCCGGTGGGACCGGTCACGAGGAAAATGCCGTGTTTCTTATGGATGATCTGGTTGACGAGCGCGATCGCCCGTTCGTCAAAGCCCAAGTCCGTAAGGTCCAGGCGCACGCTGCTCTTATCCAAAATACGCAAAACCAGGCGCTCGCCGTGGGCCGTCGGGATGACCGAGAGACGGATATCGACGTCTTTACCGGCAATTTTGATCTTAATGCGGCCGTCCTGCGGTAGGCGCTTTTCCGCAATATCGAGCTCGCCCATCAGCTTGATACGGGAGGATATTCCGGCGTGCAGCTTTTTGGGCGTGCGCACGATATCGTAGAGCACGCCGTCGATGCGAAAGCGGACGGCGAGATCTTTTTCGTACGGCTCAATATGGATGTCCGAACACTTGTCCTTAATCGCGCGGAAAATGACGTTATTCACGAACTTGATGATCGGCGCGTCGCTATCGGAAGAATCGAGCAAGTCGACCGGTTCGCGCAGGTCGTATTCATACTCTTCCTGGTCCTCTTCAATTTCCGAGATCAGATTCTGTTTCACTCGCTCGTAGACTCGGTTGATGGAATCGAGGATCACCCGGCTTTCGCAAAGCACGGGCCGCACTTCCTTTTGGAAGATGACCCGCAGATCGTCCAGGCATTGCAAATTGAAAGGATCGGAAACCGCGGCGGTGACGGCGAGTTCATCCATCGCCACCGGTAAGACTTCAAATTGGCGTGCATACCCGATCGGGATGTTTTTCACCCATTCCGGATCGATATGCTTGATATCGATTTCCTTGAGGTGGGGAATACCGAGTTGTAGACCGAGCGCGAGCAGGATTTCACTGGGTTGAAGGAATTTTTTCTGAATCAGGATTTCGCCCAGCCGGCCGCCTTTTTCTTTCTGTATGGCGAGCGCTTCGCGCAGCTGCACCTCGGTGAGCGAGGTTTGGGAAAGCAAGATCTGGCCAATCTTGTTTTCTTGCCGCAAAACCCGATGGATAATCTCGGTCGCGTTCTTGCCCATCACTCACCCCCATCCATCGGTAACGGCGGTGGAGCCACGGGGGCGCCTTCGCCGGGCGGGGGTAACGCCGCACTGGGTTCATCCAAAGGGGGTGGAGCGAATTCGGCGCTTTCCGAGCGAGGGGCGGCGCCTTCTTCGGTTTGCTTCACCTGCTTCGAGGGGCTGCCCTTTTTCGGGTCCGATTTGATTTTGCCTTCCGCCGCTTTCGCGTCTTCTTCGTCGTCATCGTCCTTGGCGTTATTGCGGTAGCTTTCGAAAGGATCGTTGACGTCGCCGCCTTTTTGCCGACGGATATCGTCTTTGATCCCGCCCAGCCGTTTCTGATGCGGCTCGCTTCCGCCCATATGGTCGTTCACGAATTCATCGTGCTTATTCAAACGATCTTCGATGAGGTTCGCGGCCGAAATGCTGGTGCCGATGATCCGCGGGCGGAGCAAGATCACCAAGTTGGTTTTCACCGTCTTGTAGTTTTTGGCTTTGAAGAGCCAACCCAAGATCGGAATATCACCCAGCAACGGCACCTTCTTTACGTCTTCGTCGACCTTGTCCGACATCAAACCACCCAGCATGATGAAGTCCTGATCCTTCACTACCACGGTGGTATTGGTGACGCGCGAAGTGGTCGCAATCTGGACGCCCTGCAGAGCGGTCGGAACCCCGGTGTTGCGGATGCTGTCGATCTTCTGCTCGATCTCCAGACGGATACTCTTGCTGGCCGCATTCACATGCGGGGTTAGATTGATTTCGATCCCGGTTTTTTTATTCTCGATCGAACCCTGGCCGGCCACCCCGAGTGCTCCGGGGGTCGCGCCCAATGACGAAGTGAAAGTCGACTGCACCGGCGTTTCATCCTGCACTTTAAACTCGGCCTTTTCGTTATCCATCGCGATAATCTGCGGGGTAGAAAGGACGGAGGAATCCGTGCGCAACGTCAGCAAGCGCAGGAGACCCATGAAGGAGTAGGTTGTCACCGTTTGCTGAGTGCCGCCCACGTTTAAGGTGTTGGTGATCGGCGGAGCGGCCACGAACGGGATCGTAACCCCCGGAGACGGCAACCCTCCCGTCAGCATATTGGTGAGCGTCGTCGGATCGCCGATAAAGCCACCGGCAAACGGTTTCCCCGGAACGCTGGCGCCGAGGTTCACACCATACTGCGTGTCTTTATCGATATTCACTTCGAGAATCGCGGTTTCGACGAAGACTTGCAGGCGTGGGATATCAAGCTTCTTGATGACCCGTTTCAACGTCTGGTAGTCGCCGGAGTTGGCGGTGATCACCAGCGAGTTGGTGGCGGCGTCGGACGTGATCTTTACGCCCCCTTCCAGTTCCGCGGTAACCGGACCCGTCCGGGCCGGCGCCGCATTGCCTCCGGGAGCGCCGCCGACGTTCGTCGCCGAGCCGCCGCCGCTCACCGAGGTCCGGCGATTCGTGGGCTTGCCCATTCCGGCCGCCGATCCACCGCCGGCCAGAGAAGCCAGGGTAGCCGCCAGGTCTTCCGCTTTGGCGTGTTCGCAATAGTAAACATGGATGCGACCGGTGTCCGCCACCCGAACATCCAAGCGGCGCACCAGCTGGATCAACTGGTCGAAACCGGCGCGATTGGCTAGGACGAGCAAGCTATTGGTCTGCTCATCCGGAATAATTTTGGAAATGATGCCGCCGCCGCGGGTGCGCTCGAGCGCACTCCGTCGAAAGCTGCGCGCCCGGTTCGCACCGCCCGAACCACCGCTTTTACCCTCGCCGTAAATCTCATCCAACATTTCGGCGATGGTCTTGGCGGAGTTGTGTTTGATGCGCAAGACATGGAGGGTGGTTTCGAAACCCTTCACGTCCAGGGTGTTTACGATCTCCTGGATGCGCTTAATATTCGAGCCGGTGTCCGTGATGATGATGGAGTTCGTGGGCTCGTAGGCAAAGAGCTTTCCTTGCCGGGTCGTCAGATCGCGAAACTCCCGCTGTACTTCATCCGCATTGATGTATTTCAGCTGGAAAATACGGGTGATGAATTGGTCGGTGTCCGGGGCGTACTCGCCGGAGTAGGTTTCCACCGGCGCGCGACGGGCTTCCGCCGACTCGATGACGCGGATGAACTTTCCACTTTTTACCGTCGTCAAACCATTGGCTTCCAGGGCCGAGAGAAACGCTTGGTAGGCTTCCTCGAGCGTGACTTGGCTGGGTCCCAGGATCGTGATCTTGCCGCGGACCTTCGAGTCCAAGATGAAATTCTTCCCCGTCCATTTGCTGATCAGGGTGACGACGTCGCGGATTTCCTTGTCCGGGAGGTCGAAGTTCTTCACTTCGAGACCTTTCACCGAGGAATCCAATTCGAGGTATTCCGCCAAGCGGGCACTTTTCGCTTTTCCGCTGCGGGCACTCGGGGTTTTTGCTTCCGCGATTTTAGTGTCCGCGGCGACCGGTGAAGTCAGGGGCGGTGCGGAACTGCGGGCCCGTCGCGACGGGAAAGGAGCGGAGGGGGCAGCGTTCCCCGACGGAAGATTTGCATCCAATCCGTTCTGTTGGATCCCACCCGGCACCTGCGTCGGCTGATTGTTTTCGCGTTGCAGCTGTTCCTCGGAAAAGAATTCGGTCTTCGGCGGCGGGGCATCGCCGGTGCCGAACGGATTCGGGGCCTCCCCAATCGCAAACTGTGAGGTCATTAGAAGAACGAGGGCTGTCTTTCGCATCATAGCCGCCTCTTAAGGTTTGATATCGTAGCTCATCGTGTGCGGTTGCCCGCCACGCAGCACTTGGAGCGTAATCTTGGGTGAATTGCGCAAATTCTGAAACGCTTCCAGCCCGCGGCCCGGGTTATCCAAAACAATGTTGTTCACATTGGTTAGGATGTCGCCCTGATTGACCCCGAGCTTTTTGAACGGAGAACTCGGGTCGATCGACTGGATTAGAAAGCCCTTGAACTTGCCGGAGTTGGGATCGACGTAGGGCACCGCGCGAGCGGTTTGCAGAATCTCGTTCAGGTTCAAAAGATTCTTTTCCAGGAAGGCTTGGTTCACCTGGAATTGATTTTCCGCCAGCGGAGTAATTCCCTCGGTCGGAACGCCGCTCTGCAGGGACGGGCCGCCCATCTGATCGAGGCCCGATCCGGGAACTTCGATGTACTCGAAGTCCTGCGTGGTCTGGTTCTGAAAACAGATCCGAAACCGTTCGATCTTCATCGCCATATACTTATTATTGAAAAACGCATCGCCCTTGCGGACGGCTTCTTTCTTCGGGTTGCCGTCTTCTTGCATCAGCGCGGTGGAGAACTTCTCGTCGCTCATGACGATGGTTCCCAATAGCTGCATGGGTTGCGTCGACTGGCGCGCTTGCGAGAAGCAGTCGAGCTGACCCTGTTCGAACGCATCCGGGATGTTTCCCTGCACGTTGAACATATTGCGACGCAAAATCTCATCGTAATCCTCGGTCGGGGCGGGCCGCCCGACGGGGCCGGTCACTCGGTTCGACGGCGGTAGGACCGCCGGCTTGATGAATGAGCCGATAATCCGCGCCGCCACGCCGCTCAGGAAGAAAATTCCCAAAACGAAGAGGGCCCGCTTCGCCCACGTCATGTAGCGGGAGAAGCTGCTCGGATCGACTTTTCGGATATCGAGTTGGAAGCGCCGGAAGTTTTCGGGGAACTTCTTGCGAAGCGAAAGCCGCCACCCTTCCCACTTCGATCCGGTCGATGACGCACTGCGCTGTTTGCGCAGGCCCACGCGCTTTTTCAAATGATCGAACAGCTCCCGAAATGGGCCTTTCGTTCCGTCGCGCACACGTCACCTAGGGTAATAGACCAACCAGCTGCAAGGTGCGGGCCACGATGAGCTACGCGTGAATCGACCCGAAACCAAAGGGATTACGCACCATACCAAGGACCCAATGTCAAACTAGGGACTGGAT
>CAZFMF010000075.1:0-10754 GCA_964519985.1 uncultured Pseudobdellovibrionaceae bacterium
CGAGGTGCTGGCTCTGCCCCTCGAGCCCGCTGATGATCGTCTTCAGGTCGCGGTGCTCTCCCATGATCTCGGAGTGCCGCGCCTTGATGTTGGTCAGCTCCTGCTCGAGAACCTGGAACCCGCGGGCCATGACCTCGAGCTGCTGCGGATCGGCGCCGGACATGCCCGGGGCCCGCGAGAGGTCGGCCTGGTACTGCGAGAAGACCTGGAGGAACTGCTCCATCTTGCCGACGCGGCGATCGATGCCCGCGGCCCAGGCCTTGACGTTGAAGTCGCCCATGTTGTCGCTCCGTTCCTCGCGATCTGCGAGGCGTTCCCGCTCGGCCAGCAAGCTCGAGAGGGCGTTGATCGAGTGAGGGACTGGCTGCGCTTCTCCTGTTCGCTGACCCGGACGCGCCGCAGCGACGGCGCGTCCGGGTTGAGTTGAGAGACGCCCGCCGCAGCGATACGGCGGGCGCCTCGTTCCATGCCGACTCGAGGTCGGCGACTGGACTAGCCGGCGAGCGGCTTGAGGTAGATCGACACCAGGTAGACCTGGATGTAGATCGTGCCCGTGATCGTCGTCGGGCGGGTCGGGTAGGTCACGTTGACCGCGAACGACTCGGTCTCCGCGAACTCGATCGGGATGCGCGGGACGCGGACCTCGCGGACGCCCTTCGGCGTCTGCTTGCGGATCTTGCCCGGGACCGTCAGGTCGAAGTAGCAGGTGCAGATGGGCCAGCCCATCTGGACGTCGCCGGCCGTCGTGGCGGCCTGCGTCGTCGTCAGCGTGCCGGTCAGGCCGGTGCCCGACGGCATGCGGTGGAACGGCGTGTCGAGGTACGGCGTGCTGCCGAGCAGCAGGCGCCAGTACGCCGTGTCCCAGAGGATGCGCTTCTCCTCGATGGCCGCGCCGGTCAGGGCCGCGGTCCCGCGACGGGTCAGGTAGCCCTGGGCGCCGAAGACGCGCAGGTAGTGACCACGCGGGATCGAGCCGCCGTTGCCGACGAGGTTCGTGTCGAGGCCCTGCTGCTTCGTGCCGGCGGACGTCTCGGCGAAGCTGCGGGTGTTCTGGAAGAACGGGAAGGTGCTGACGGTGCCAGCGCCGACGAAGGCCTCCGTGTCGTAGAGGCCCTCACGACGAGGACGGGCCGCGATCGGGCCGCCCTGGGGGACGGTGAGAACTGGTGCGGACATGGTTCCTTGGCTCCTTGCTTTGACCTGGCGGGTTTTCCCGCCCTTGGTCGCCTTGTTCTGTGTGCTTCCTGTCCGACTCCTACGCCGAAGCCGGACAACTGCGTGCTGTCGTCGACCGCGTCCCGCGCCAGCCCGAGAGCTGGACGCGGGCGCGGGCCGCCGGGACTAGCCGGCGAGGGGCTTGAGGTAGATCGCGACCAGGTAGCACGTCATGTAGATCGTGCCCGTGATCGTCGGACGGACCGGGAAGATCACGTTGACCGCGAACGACTCGGTCTCGGCGAACTCGATCGGGATGCGCGGGACGCGGACCTCGCGCACGCCCTGGGGCGTCTGCTTGCGGATCTTGCCCGGGACCGTCAGGTCGCGGTAGCAGGTGCAGATGGGCCAGCCCATCTGGACGTCGCCGAACGTGCCGGCCTCGGTCGTCGACAGCGGGCCCGACAGGCCGGTGCCGGCCGGGACCTGCTGCGTCGGCGTGTCGAGGTACGGCGTGCTGCCGAGCAGCAGGCGCCAGTACGACGACTCGGCGAGCGCGCGCTTGTTGTCGTAGCCCGCCGCCGTGTTGACGACGGCCGCGCGCCGCGTCTGGTACAGGTTGGCGCCGAACACGCGCAGGTAGTGACCACGCGGGATCGAGCCGCCGTTGCCGACGAGGTTCGTGTCGAGGCCCTGCTGCTTGGTGCCCGCCGCGGCGTCGGCGAAGCTGCGCGTGTTCTGGAAGAACGGCAGGGTGGTCAGGGTGCCGGCCGCCACGAACGCCTCGGTGTCGTAGAGGCCCTCACGACGGGGACGGGCCGCGATCGGCCCGCCAGCGGGGACGGTGAGAACTGGTGCGGACATGCTCAGCTTTCCTTCGGCCCGTGTGCGGGCCCTTTCAGGAGCGGACCTTGCGGCCCACTGGTCTCGGGCCAGGACAGTCCACCTCAAGGGCGGTCAGCCTGGTCCACTGGTGGTCTGTCTGGGTTCCGACTGGTGTCTGACTGGACTCTCACAGGAGCCAACAAGGCCCCCGCGATGTTGTGTTGGTTCAGCTTTTCGCTCGCCCGGCGGGCCCGTCAGGACCCGCCGGGCAGCGAATCAGCTCGGCCTAGTACGCCGGGGCGGCGAAGTCGGCCATCGCGGGCGCCGCGAAGTCGGCGATCGCGTCGTCGTCGTCCATGACGCCCTGGGCCTGGCCCGTCGAGTCGTCGTCGTCCGCGTCGCCCATGGCGGGCGCCGCGAAGTCGTTCATCGCGGGGGCGGCGAAGTCACCCATGGCCGGGGCCGCGAAGTCGTCCATCGCGGGGGCCGCGAAGTCCGCCATCTCGTCCGGGGTCATGGCGCCGCCGATCGGCGGGGCGCCCTCGTCGACGCTGATCTCGTCGTTGAAGTCCGTCCCCTGCGGCATCGGGATCCCGAAGCCGTTGCCCGGGGTGGCGGCGCCGACGATGTTGGAGCCACCGTTGCCGCCGCGACGGCCCTTGCGGCCCTGCGGCGCCGAAGCCGCGGCCTCGGCCTGGCCCATCATCGCGTCGTCGTCATCGTCCGAGAGGCCGACCGCGTCCGCCATGGCCGACGCGCTCGTGCCCGGCACGAACTTGCGGACCATGCTCGTCGGCGCCGTGTAGGCGATGACGAGCTCGCGGGCGAGGCCGAGGGCCGCGCCGAACCAGGCGCCGCGGCTCGCGAGGCCGACCGCACGACCGAGCACGGGCAGGCCCGAGATCATGTCGTTCTGGCTGCCGAAGTGCGAGATCGCGCCCGCCGCGCCGACGCCGAGCACCGCACCGAGGAGCGGGCCGACCGCCGGGCCGACGACCGGGAGGTTCTTGACCATGGCGGGCATGAACCCACCGACGAAGCCCGGGGCCGCGGCGCCGAGCACGAAGCCCGGGAGCGCGAGGCCGACGTCACCGAGGGTCTGGATCGGCTGGCGGCCGAAGGCCACCTCGACCGCCCCGTCGATGCCGCCCTGGTTCCGGCTCGGGTTCCGGGCGAAGTCGGTCACGGCGACGGCGCCCTGGTTCCGCTTCTTGCCCTTCTTGCCCTTGCGCGGCTTGTTCGCGGCGATCTCCGGCCACGGACGGTTCTTCTTCTTGCCCTTGTTGCGGGCGAAGTCGGTGACCGCCACGGCGCCCTGGTTCTTGCTCGGGTTCCGCTTCTTGGCGACGGCCGCCTTGAGCGAGCGGATCTCGGCCGTCAGGGACTTCTGGGCCTTCACGAGGGCCGAGCCGAGCTTCGACGAGCCCTTCTTCTTGCCCTTCTTCCCCGACTTCTTCGAGGGCTTCTTGGCCGCCTTCGCGCCCTTCTTGGCCGAGCGCTTCGCCGCGGTCTTCTTCGAGCCCTTCTTCTTCGAGCTCTTCTTGCCCTTGGCCTTGGTCGCCTTCTTCGAGGCCTTCTTCGAGGCCTTCTTCGCCTTGGCCGGGTTGCGCTTCGCCGAGGCCTTCTTGGAGGCCTTCTTCTTCGACGAGCGCTTCGCGGCCTTCGTGCCGCTGCGCGCCGAACGACGCGCCGCGCCCTCGAGCCCGAGGGCCTCGCGGATCGCCTTGTCGATGTCGGCCTGGCTCGGGCCCGTGACCGGGACGTCCGGCCGCTTGTAGCCGGCGGTCGTGATCTTCTCGAGCTTGCTCAGCGCGCGCTCGACGCGCGCCGCCATGGCCTTGTCGGCCTTCTGGAGCTTGGCGAGACGGTCACGGTCGCCGAAGCCCTTGCGCAGGGCCTTGACGAGACCGTTGTGGTCGCCCTGGCTCACGCCGAGCGCCGACCACACGTCGTTGCGGGTCGGGTTGCGCTTGCCCTTCTTCTTGCCCTTGCCCTTGGCCTTGCGCGGCTTGTTGCGCGCGAAGTCGGTCACGGCGACGGCGCCCTGGTTCCGCTTCTTGCCCTTGGCCTTGCCCTTCTTGGCCTTGGCCTTCTTGGCCTTGGCCTTCTTCGGGTTCTTCGCCTTGGGGGCCTTCTTGGAGGCCCCCTTGGCGCCCTTCCTCTTCTTGGTCTTGACTGCCACGGAGTCGCTCCTCCTGGGGTTCGCGGCCTTCTTGGCCCCGGCCGACGCGGCCCGGGCTCCACCCTTGGCCCCGCCCTTGAGCGAGACGAGCGCCGTCTTGCCCTTGGAGCTGGACCTGCTGGTCTTCTTCGCGCCCGAGACCAGGCGCTTCTCGAGCGCCTGGATCTCGCGCATCAGCTCCCCGCGCGCCTGCGTGATCGCGGCGGACAGGAGGAGCGTCTGGCCCTTCTTCGGGCCCTTCGCGCCGCGCTTCTTCGCGGCCGGCTTCTTCGCCGGAGCCTTCTTCGAGGTCTTCCCGCGCTTCGCGGCGGGCTTCTTCCTCGCGGGCTGGATGGCCGCGCCGGCTCGCTTCGAGGCTCGAGCCTTCTTCGGCTTCTTGCCCTTCTTCGACGACGCCTTCTTCGCGGCGGGCTTCGAGGCCTTCTTGGCCTTCGAGGTCTTCTTCGGCTTCGACGCCTTCACGGGCTTCGAGGCCTTCCTGGCGCGGGTCGGCTTCGCGCGACGCGACGAGCGCTTCGCCGCGGCAGTGCCGGCGCGGGCGACGCGCTGGACGGCCGACCCCGACTTCTTCGAGGGCTTCTTGCCCTTCTTCGAGGCCTTCTTGCCCTTGGCGGGCGAGGCGCCCTCCAGGAAGCCGAGCATCTTCTTGACGTCGCCGCTCTTGCCCTTGGCGGCCTTGCCGAGAGCCTGACCCTTGCGGGCCTTGTCCAGCACGTCCTTCATGAGCTCGCGCGAGATCGTCGTGCCCTTCGGCGGGCAGGTCGCGCCCTTCGGGTTGGCCGCGGCGCGGCCCTTGCCCTTCGAGGCCTTCTTCGAGGGCTTCGCGGAGGCCCTCTTCGGGCTCGAGGACTTCGTCTTGCCGACCTGGACTGGCTTCGGCTTCTTGAAGCCACCCGGAGGCGGCGTGAGGTCGGACGCGTCCGTCACAGGACGCGGCTTGCCGAGCTTCTTCGCCTTGAACTTCTTGATCGGCTTCATCGGCTTGTTCGCGGTCGCCATGCCACCTCCGCCGGCGTCGTCGTTGTTGAGCAGGACGCGCCGACTCTTCGTCGGCCGCGCGATCCCCATGTCGACCAGGCGGCTCCTCACGAGTTGGCTCGCCTCATGGCCTTGAGCGAGAGTGGGACGGTACACACCGCTCGAGCCCAGCGAGCTGATCGGCGCGCGCGATGGCCGCCCCGGATTGAAGACCTTGACCGTGCTCATCGCGGGTCCCCGTGCTCCCTGATGCCCTTCTCGTGGAACCAGTCCGTGACCTCGTAGATCGCCCGCTTGCCAGAGTTCCTCTTGCCTGGGATGAGCGACCTGTTCCTGTCGAACACCAGACCGTTGACCGAGTCGTCCCAGCGAAGCACGGGCTCGAGGTCCTTCTCGAACTCATGCACGTAGTGCGAATCGCCCTTGGAGCTGCCCCGCAGGGCCTCGACGATGTACTCGACGACAGGACTGTAGCCGAAGATCCCGTCAGCATCGCACTGGTCTCGGAGAGAATCAACACTTCCTTGGACGATCACAGCCTCGTTGGTCGGAATCCTGAGCGCGAGGATCGGCTGGGACTTTCCGCGGAACAGCGCCCTGTTGCCGAAGAACTTCACCAGCTCGCCATCCACGTCGATCTCGTGGTCTCCGAGCGTGTCGTTCCTGGACTTGCGTCCCTTGTTCTTCTTCGCCGTCGGCTCTGCAAGCCAGGAGATCGCCGGGACGTGACCCAGGTAGGCGAGCTGGATCTCGTCGTCGCTGCCGTCATCGACCTCGAACTCGGTGACGATGTCGCCGTCCGACTTGCCGTGGAACTTCTGGAGAGCGCCCTCGATCGGGCGACTGGCCTCCGACTGGTCGTTCCTCCGACCTGGGTTCCTGCGCATGTCGCCGAGGACCTGGAGCTGCGGGTTGACCGCAACACGCCGGCTGGCGCCGCCCATGATCTGGCCGCCGCTGACGCGGCCCATGAGTCGACGGATCTCCGCCTCCGGCACGCCGGAGTTCCTCGGGTTGGCCGTCACGCGGCGGACGGCCTCCAGCCACACCTGGTCGTCCATCATGGGTTGACCCCCTGCGGTGGCGGACCCTGCGGCGCGCCCTGGACCGGCATGCCCTGTGGAGCCTGGGTCGGCGCGGCCTTCCTCTTCTTCATCCACCACCAGGCGCCAGCGCCGACGAGAGCGAGACCGACGCCTGCCGGGAGCAGCCACGACGGGAGGCCATCCTCGTCATCGTCGTCCTTCTTCGGCATGCCAGCCGGAGCCTGCGGAAGCGCGCCCTCTTCGCCTTCCTCGCCGCCCACGTAGTCGATCGGGCCAGAGTCTCCGCTCCAGCCTCCTCCTCCGCCGCCGCCTCCTCCTCCACCACCGTAGTACGGCGCGGGTGCGGCAGGCATGGGGGCGGTCTGCGGCGGGATGTATGGCGCAGGCGCCACGACGATGGGAGCCGGCTTCTCGCGCATGCACACGACGCTTCCGTCCGGCAGCGTGATCGGCCGGAAGCCCAGCTCGGTTGGGCAGGTCCCGTTGCTCGCGAAGACCTCGTGGGTGCCGGCCTGGACCATCGCCTGGAGGCGCTGGACCTCGTTGATGGTCTGCTGGACCGCCGGGTTCGCGACGTACTGCACGCCTGGCGGAGGCGGCGGAGGCGGAGGCATCGGCATGCCCTTGCGGCCAGACAGCGCCGCGTACTCGAGCGTGTCACGCTCGAGGCTCGCAAGGTCCGCCGACTGGATGAACATGGTGCTCACGAACGCTCCGCCGATGCGCCTAGTAGGTCCCGTACTCGCTCGTCATCGCCCGCAGACGATCCTTGGTCTGCTCGACCTGGATCTTCTTGTCGACCTTGGCCTCGAGCTTCGAGAGCCCGGCTGCCTTGAGCTCGCGCTTGAAGTCGCGCGTGAGCTGCTTGAGGCGACGCAGACAGGCGCGCGACGTGCCCTTGAGCGCGCGAACATCGCGCCGCGCCTGGCGCGCGATCGCGAGCTTCGCGTCGTTCGAGAGCGACGAGTCGGCCTTGGCCTTGTTCACCGCGTCGATGATGGCCTGGACGTTGGCGTCGATCTTGTCGCAGCTCTCGTCGAGGGCCTTGGCCTCGGCGACGGCGCCGAGACCACGCATGCTCTCGTTGTCCCTGCCGCAGCAGCCGAGCGCCGCGAGATCACCCATGCTGACGAAGGCGCTGTTGCCGCTCATGTCGAACTCCACCATGTCCCTGAGCTTCTTCGGGTAGACCCCGCGGCGTCCGGTAGCCGGACCTTCCTGGGCAGGGCTCAGACCCGGGACGTCCTTGGGCCTGAAGTACTCCGCGGAGACATCCGGCGTCGCGCCCTCCGCGGCCGCCGTGAGCTGGGCCTGGAGAGCCCAGTCGATGTCCTGCTGACCGAGCCGACCGAGGTCGCGCGGCGAGATGAAGGCGCCGTTCACGCTGCCCATCGCGTCGTCCGGGCCGTACATCTCGTCCCATGCGGCGTACGCCGCGGCCTGCTGCGCGGCGGCCTGGTCGTAGGGCTGCGCCTGCTGGTAGGCCGACGGCTGGTAGCCGGCCGGCGTCTGCTGCGCCGGGTACCCCGACGCGGGGTAGGTCTGCGCCGGGTAGCTCGAGGCCGGCTGTGCCCACGGCGATGGAGCCGGGGCCGCGGGCTGGCCCCACGGCGGGACAGCACTCGGCTGCACGTAGGAGCTGCCGACCGTCGGGGCGGCCACGATCTGCGACTGGGCCGTCTGCGGGTACTGCGGACGCAGCGACGGCAGCATCGGAGGAGGCGGCGGCGCGGCCTCCGGCGGAGGGGGAGGCGGCGGCGCGCCCTTGCGACCGGCCAGGCTCACCGCGAGCTTCTCCATGATGTCGCCGAGCTCACCGCCGGGGCCGCCGGACGGCACCAGACGGATGATCGGCTGGCCGGTCATGAAGATCGGCCTATCGGGCGGCAGCATCTGGATGAACGCAGGCATCTTCAGCTCCTGTCCGGTCCGAGTCTCGAGCACACCCAGGCGCTGACCAGCGTCACGCCGACGCCGATCGCGAGCGTCTCCGCGAACCTCTCGGCCCTCGACTGCGCGCTGGGGGCGCACGACCTCGTGCCTCCGCCCTTGATGCGTTCGAGCGCCATCTCGCGGATCATCTCGCGCCTGAGCTCACTCCTGAGACCGTCGATCCACGAGTCGTCCCCGACACCACCCGCGGCGGGGTCGGTGGTCGTCTCGTAGCCCTCGACGATCTTGCGCTCTTCCGGCACCTCTGCCTCACGTCCTAGCTGGCGCGTTGTCGAGTCCGCGCAGCAGAGCGTAGGTCAGGCCGATTCCTGCGATGGTCGGGACCACCCCGATACGACCGGCCACGTAGCCGGCCAACGCCGCCGCCGCGAATCCCTTCCCGCACGTCATGAGCGTCTCGCTGTCGACCGACTCCTGTGCGCGAGCCGCGTCCTGACGGACCGTGTCGACAGCCTTCTGGGCCGCCGACAGCAGGTCCGGGGCCTGGCCGAGACCACCCCAGTCGCCCTCCCCCATCTCGTCGATGAGGTGCTGCTGGTAGGCCCAGGCCTGCCGCGTCAGTGAGCTCGCCATCGGGTCGTAGCGACGCACGTCGATCAGCCCTCCCGCCCGCGCCACAGACGGCAGCCCAGCCAGCCGAGGCCGAGAGCGCCGACGCCCACGGCCGCCTTCTGGCCCGTCGAGAGGGCCATGAAGCGATCGACGAGGCCGGCCGGAGCGGGAGGCGCCGGCGGCGGAAGCGGAAGCGCGGCGGGCGCAGGCGCGTCGACGCCGAGGTCGGCCATGTCGCCGCGCAGCTTCGAGGCCGCCGCGAGGAGTTGCTCACGCTCCGCGGCGGTGGCGCCGCGAGCCGAGTCCTCGAGCGCCTTGATGTTCTCGCCGATGACCTTCGCCTGCTCGTTGCGCAGAGCCTCGTTCTGGATCGACTGGAAGGTCGACTGGCCGATGTCGTGGAGGTTCCAGTTGTACACCGTTGCCATCAGCGCCTCGACTTCGACTTCTTGGACTTCGACTTCGTCTTGGTCTTGCGCTTGGCGGGGCGGTACTCGACCCAGCCCGGGTTCGCGGCCACGACCTGGACCGGCGCCGGCTGCTGCTGGCGCGAGCTCCAGATCATGTAGCCCACGCCGATCAGGCCCAGGACGCCAGCGCCCACGATCCACGGCGTGTAGCTCGACGCCTGCGCCTGCTGCTGCATCTGCATCTGCTGCGCGTCGGGCGTGAAGGTGGGCGGAGTCCGCGTGATGGCCGCGGCGCCGACCTGACTGGCCTGGGTGACGATCTGGGACGCGAGCTCGAGGCCGGTGCGGGGAGCCGCCGTCTGACCCATGCCCCAGCCGAAGCTCGCCGGGTCGGGCGGCCCGATCTCCTGCGTGCGCGCCGCGGTTCCTGCGCCCTGGCGGTACTGGTCGGCGTTGGTGAAGGCCGTGACGCGGTTGCGGGGCATGATCGCCGCCCCGTTGCCGTTCGACGCCCCGTTGCCGCTGCGCGCCTGCTGGCGCTGCTTGGGGCGGCCGTTGCCGTTCGACGACGCGCCGTTGCCGTTCGTCGATGCCCCGTTGCCGTTCGACTGGCCCGCTGGCGTGAAGACCGGCGGGGCCGGCTTCGCAGGGGCCTGGGAGGCCTGCTGCGACTGCGCCGACTGCCCTGGCTCGACGAGCGTCTCGTCGATCCCGGCCTCGCCGTCGTCCAGCGAGAACGGCTGCGAAGCGACGTCGACGAACGACTCCTGGCCGCCCGCGTCCACCGTGTCGGACATGTTCTCGGGCACGGGCATGGTGGCGTCGTGCCCGGTGAGCCCCTCGTAGACCATCTGATCGGACATGTCGTCATCGCCTCCGGCGAGATCGCCCCCTGCGTCGAGCGCCGCCGAGCTGGGGAAGGCAGCCTCGTTGAGACCGTGCTTCGGGACCACGTACTCGACGTACGGGTGATCGCCGAGCGCTGGCGCTGTGGTGGCCGTCGGAACCGCAGCCGGGTTGACCGGCGCGAGCATGGCCGGGTTCGGCATCGCCTCGAAGGCGTCGGCCGCGGCGCGCCCGAACCACACGGGCGGCGGCTCCTGGACCTGCTGCGCCGGTGGCGCCATCGGCAGGCCAGTGACCGGGTCGATCGGACCCGCCGGCCCCATCGGCGGAGGCGGCGGGGGCGGCATCGGCATGCCCTTGCGGCCCGACATCGCCGAGAACTCGAGCGCGACCTCGCCGGTCCCCGGCGCGTCGAAGAACATCTGTCTCGGCTGAAGCGCCGGGATCAGGTCGGCCATCGTGACGTAGTTGCTCACGCCACAAGCCTCCTGAGCCACCCGATGATGCCGAGCCCGCGACCCTGGTCGTCCTCGTCGAAGACGCGGATCGCCCAGTCCTGCTTGCGCGTGATCTCCGTGGGCTCGGACCCAGGAGTCGAGAAAGGGACGCTCGGGTCCGGCGATGAACAGCACGTCGCAGTCGCTTGGCACCGCGCCCAGACTGAGATCGCTGCCGCCCCGCGTGCGCAGGTTCTCGCGGCCGAGCGCCGTCGACAGCTCGGACAGGCCGCTGCCGGTGAGGCTGTCGTGCTCGGCCTCGCCGTGGCCGCGGCTAAAGCACACGGTCGGCGTGCGCCCGCTGGTCACC
>CAZFMF010000076.1:0-10125 GCA_964519985.1 uncultured Pseudobdellovibrionaceae bacterium
GGGCGGGACTACGAGGCGATCCGCAAGATCATCGAGCTCGACGCCCGCTTCCGCGAGATCGGACCGCAGCGCTCTCGCTACATCATCGAGTTCCTCGAGCGCCGCGATGTCGACCTGGAGGAGGCGCTCGAGGACCCGATCCTGCGGGAGGAGTTGCGCCACGAGGCCCGACTGCCCGCCGAGGCGCTCGATCACCTCGGACGGGAGTGGACCGAGCGCCGGAGCGAGTACCTCGCGAAGGCCGAGTTGATCTCGCTGGGCGTGAAGCCCAAGTTCGTCGAGATCGTCTGGCGCTGCTACCCGGGCACCCTCGGCGTGGACGTTGTCAAGGAGAACCCCTACGAACTCACGACCACGATCGACGGCTTCACGCTGAAGGACGCCGACGAGATCGCCATGGGGCAGCTCAAGTTGTCGAAGACGGACATCCGGCGACTCGAATGCGGCGTGATGAAGGCCCTCGACGCAGTCACGCGCGACGGGCACACCTGGGTCACGAAGAAGAAGCTCCGCTCCGGCGTGCTCGAGGCGCTCGAGCTCGGCGGTTTCGGCGACCACAAGAAGATCGCCGAGTGCGTCGACGCCATGATCCAGCGGCAGGTCCTCTCGAAGGCCGAGGTCCCCATCATCGGTGAGGTGTTCTGCCCGGACTGGCTGATCGAGCACGAGCTCAGGTTCTGCCGGACCTACTCGGACGACTCCAAGACGACGCCGAACCACTGGTTCATTGACAACCCTCTGGACGCCGAGTGGTCGTCCCGCCTGGCGCCTGACTCGCGTACGCCGAGCGACGAGCAGAAGTCCGTCGTCGAGGCCTTCACGAAGAATCGCTTCACGGCCGTCACCGGCCCGGCCGGCTCCGGCAAGACCTACGCGATCACGCTCCTCATCCGCGCGTGTCAGGAGCGCAACCTGAACGTCATGCTCTGCGCTCCGACGGGCAAGGCCGCGAAACGGATCGACGAGATGATCTCGAGACCCGGCGCGCTGCTCAAGCCGATCACGGCGCCGCAGACGATCCACAAGATGCTCGGCTACATGGGCAAGAAGTGGGAGCGCAACGCGCTGAACCCGCTCGTGTGCGACGTCGTGATCGCCGACGAGGCGTCGATGATCGACATCCCGCTCATGTACAGGATGCTCGACGCGCTGCCGCCGAAGGCCGCGCTCGTGCTCGTGGGCGACCACAACCAGCTCGCGTCCGTCGGACCTGGCGCGATCCTCCGGGACGTGATCGAGGGCGAGATGTGCTCCGTGACGCGGCTCGGCCACGTCTTCCGCAACGCCGGACCGCTCCGCGCGAACGCCTTCGACATCCTGCGCGGCTTCATGCGCCCGACCACGGTCGACCAGGACACTGGCGTCCAGTCGTGGACTGTCGACGGGAACCACAAGAACGCGCTCTCGGCCCACAACGCGATCGTCGCGCTCTACCAGCAGCGGCTCGCAGAGCTGGGCGAGGAGCGCTGGATGGAGCTCCAGGTCCTCTCGCCGCAGTACAAGGGCGAGGTCGGGATCGACACGCTCAACGCGTCGCTCCGGCGTGTCGTCCACGCTTCGCTCTACGGATCGCCGCTCCCGGAGGACGACGACGGCAAGCCGCGCGTCGGCGACCGCGTGATTCAGACTAAGAACGACTACAAGACGGGCCTCATGAACGGCGACCAGGGCGTGATCGTCAGCGATGCCCCGTTCGCCGACGAGACCGGTCGCAGCATCCCTGGATGGACGCTTGAGGTCCCCCGCGGGTCCACGCGAGAGCGCGTCAACGTCCCGAAGGACAAGACGAACGGCTTCAAGCTCGCCTACGCCATCTCGGTCCACCGCTTCCAGGGGTCCGAGGCCGAGCACGTCATCGGCGCGGTGCACAGCGACCACCGCAGCCTGAACCGGAAGCTCATCTACACCAAGGCGACGCGCCCGCGTCGCGAACCCTCACGCTCATCGGTGACCGACAGGGCCTCACGGAGGGCGTGCGCCGCGACGAGAACTCGTACCGCCGCACGCTCAGCGCGCCATCACGCTTGATCGAACGCCTCAAGCAGAAGGACCCGACTCTGTGAGACGACTGGAGTTCCAGCCATCACAAACGATGCCTTTACATGGACTTGAGAGCGGTGATAGACTGCGGACCGCCGATGCTGCGACTGGTGCCAGCGCACTGGACGCTCACAGGAGGCCGACAACAGAGCCGCTTCTTCAGGGTGAGCCTGGTACGATCTGTCCAGAAATGACGTACGCCGCGGGGGCCCACTCCCGCGGCGCACGTTCCCAGGACCGGGATCGGCACCTGCTCGCCCAACACGACTAGGGTGAGCCGATGTCTGCCTCGGACGTTACCAGTACGGTCGATGACCGTCAAGATCCTGTCTCGAAGGATCTTGAGACGCCGTGCCCTGTCTGCGTCAAGTCCGGGTTCGCCTGCGCAGTCTGTTCCAAGCCGTTCGTCCTCTTCGACTTGACAGCAACTACCCCGGATGGCCAGCGCCATCTCTCTTGCGCGCAGTGGGGGTTGATCTCCGTGGTCAACCTCTTCTCCATGGACGAGCACCCTGACTCGCCGTTCGGAAGGCGGCTTGCATCCGACGGCTTCCGTCTCGCAGCGCGCGCGAACGACCTGCTGAAGGAGCCGAACCAGTTCCGGCGTGAACTGTGCATCGCACAGGCCGCGTACTACTCGCGCGACCTGTGCGCCGACCGCGCGGTCCACCGGCCACACATCGTCGGCGGACCAGATCGCGGCTGCGACTTCTGCTCGACGCTCCCGGTCGCCAAGACCTGGAGGCTGCGCGCGTTCCACTACGCCTCGAGCGCCGAGCCTGGCAGCACGATCCTGCGCTACGAGGGCGACTGGAACGCCTGCGCGAGCTGCGTCGCGTCGGTCGAGAAGAAGGACGTCGCCGCGCTCGCGCGTGGCGGCCTGTCGCACCCTGCGGCGCCGGGGCTCACTGATGGTCGACGCAGGAAGCACTACACCCGCCTCTACGCCAAGGTCGTCGCCGAGATCGGAGTCGTTGCGTGATCGTCGCCCAGGAGCACCCGGCCTTCATCGACAAGACGCCGGAGCAAGTGGCGCTCGAGCACTGCGGCGCCAACGTCGAGGCGTTCGACCGCCAGGTCGATGTCCTGCGTCGCACGTTGACCCTCGAGTACCAGGATCGGCTGCGGCGCTTCTTCGAGCGGTTCAAGGCGATCTGCGTCGAGAAGGACAAGAAGCGCTACGACGACGCCGTGCGAAAGTCCGGCGGCAAGCCGGTCGAGCCCATCGCCTGCACGACGTCGTTGATGGAAGAAGCCCTCGACGACTGGCTGTGGACCGCGACGCTCTACGACTTCGACATCTCCGAGGACGACGTCGCGCGCGTCGAGTGGGACTACGGCCCATGGAACGTGCTCGACCCGGATCGCGCTGGCTGGCCGACGAAGGGCTGGTTCCGCTACGCGCAGCGCGGGTGGCTCGCCGTGCAGTGGGACCTCGTGCCGGACTTCCCGTCCACGATGCTCGTCATGGCCGGGTACCGCCTGGCCGGCTCCTCGCGCTACTGCGGCGACCTCACGGACGACGAGATCGGCGAGCTCATGTTCCTCCAGCGGCTGTTCATGCAGCGCAAGGCCACGCGCGAGCAGCAGGTCGCGCTCAACGCGCTCCTCGAGCGCTGCCCGTACGGCGGTCAGCTCCCGATCTTCGACATCGACGCCTCGATCCCCAAGGGACTCAGCCGCGAGGAGAGCCTGGAGGTCGCGCGCCAGAACGGCCAGACCGCCGTCCGCTACGCGCTGGGCGTCTCGCGCCTCTGGCGCGACAACGAGCTCGGCAAGGTGAAGTGGTGCGTCACGAACCGGAAGGGCGGCCTCCACGGCGTCCACCCGAGGCTCCCGCCGCACTACCGCAGCGTCCAGGGCCTGCGCGCCGTCGCGCGCATGATCCGCAAGAAGGCCAAGGAGTACGGGATCGCGATCCTCGACACCAAGACCGAGGTCAAGGACCGAGTCGAGACCGTCAACTTCGACCTCTCGCCGTACGAGAAGGACCCAGGCGGTCGCGGCGGCGTGTGGCGCCTGCCTGGCTGTCGCAAGGCAGACCCCGAGTCACTGCCGCAGGAGCCCATCGCGCGCCGCGCCCACGAGATGCCGTGGCTCAGGCCGCTCGTCGAGTACGAGTCGTCGTCGTGACCGCGAACACCACAACCATCCTCACCCGCTGACCCGAGGGCACACATGAACCAGGACCACAAGAACCTCCCGACCCAGAAGGGTGGAGCCTTCCTCCTCAGCGTCTTCGCCGAGCGTGAGAAGGCCGTCCAGGAGCAGGCGCTCCAGAGCGGGCACGCCAGCCGCGACCGGTCCGGCAAGATCACGATCGAGCGCAAGCCGGGCAAGCGGCTCGAGATCCCGGTCAAGGGCAAGCTCGACGCGATCGCGCTCTTCCTCAGCGACAAGAAGTCGTTCAAGTGGCCGGACAGCTCGGCCAAGCGTCAGGAGCTGCGCCTCGCGCTCGTCGGCTGGCTCCTCCACGACGAGCACATGCCGGAGTCCGTGGTCCACGCGACGATGCTCGCGGCCACGGGCGGCCACAACTCGATCCCCAACATGGTGCGCTCGACCTCGATGAAGGTCAGCGAGGGCAAGCGCATCAGCGGCTGGACGGCCGTCCAGCAGATCCTGGACGAGCCGCAGTGGAAGGCGCTCGGCGGCCACTTCCTCGTCGACATGGAGCCGTGGCTCGAGGAGCGCACGCAGGCGAAGGCCTCAGCCAAGGCCGCCCAGAAGCCCGCGATCGAGTCCGAGCCCGAGTCGGAGCCCGACGCGTCGATCGTCGATGACGCGGCCTCCAGCGAGACGGCGCACGAGGACGAGCCGACCCCGCCGACGCCCGAGGACGACGAGCCGCAGCCGACCGATCACGAGGACAAGGAGCAGGTCGCCGCGCCTGGTCAGCCCGATCCTGCTGCCGAGTCGCGACAGAGCGGACATGAGCACGAGCACGGCGCGGGCTGCTCCCACGACCACGCCCACGAGCCTGCTCCGCAGCTTCCGCCCCCGAAGCCGCCGCTCACGATCGGCTTCAAGGCGCCGCGTCCCGAGGAGTTCCCGCCGCCGATCCCGCTGCGCTCGACGTCAGGTCCGCCCGAGCCCGCCCCGGACGGCGCCTACCCGTGCAGCCCGCAGTCGCTCGCGCTCGCCGACATCGCGGAGGCCGCGCGTCGCAACGAGCTCTGGGAGTCCTCGCGCGACGGGGGCCTCAAGCGCACGAAGGCCGAGCTGCTCAGGATCACCGCGAAGCTGCCCGACAAGAAGCACCGCGGCGCCGTCGAGGTGCTCATCGGTCACCAGCTCGGCCTGGCGCTCATCGGCCCCAAGACCGCCGTCGAGACGCTGCGCGGCACGCCCTACATGGGCGCGGCCAAGTTCGGCCGTCACGGCACGATCCAGGCGATCACGGGCTGGCGTCGTGGCAAGACCGTCGCGCCGAAGCTCATGCGCTGGGACATCCTGCGCCAGTGGGGCGTTCACCACCGCGACATCCAGCGCCTGCTCAACGCGTTCGCGCGCGACCTGCTCGAGCAGGGCGCGCCGACGAGCACGCGCCGCAACGCCATGCTCGACCAGCCGTGGCGCGACGCCGAGCGCGCCTTCCTGAACGACGTCTGCGAGATGTTCAAGAAGGACAAGCGCGCGTCGGCCAAGGCGCTCTACGAGGCCGCGCGCTGCATGCTCTACGCGACGCGCAGGAAGTGCGCGGACCACGGCGACCGCGGCTACTACTACCTGCGCTGCAAGCGCGAGGTCGCCTGCCCGTGCTGCCGCTCGATCTTCTACGAGTTCATCCACGAGTGGATCGTCGAGCAGAAGCGCTGGCCGGACGAGATGCTCATGGTCCGCCTGACGCCTGTCGCCGGCCCGGTCGTCGTCAGCGACCACGAGACGACCGAGCTCAAGGACGCCGACCAGGTCGGCGAGAAGAAGAAGCCCGGCATCGTCATGCACCCGAGCGGGAGCTACAAGGGCATCGTCGCGCCGAAGGCCGAGGCGCAGAAGGAGCCCGAGAAGCCGCAGAAGTCGATGTGGGACATGGGCACCGAGGAGCGCGCGGCCGAGCGTGAGCGCCTCAAGGCCGAGAAGAAGGCCAAGTCGAAGAGGAAGAAGACCAAGCGCAAGAAGACCGGGTCGCACCTCAGCGACCTGTTCATGGACCGGCTGCGCGCGGCCTTCAAGCTCGACCCGGGGATGAAGGAGCTCATCGGCCGCGCCAAGAAGATGATCGCGCTGCGCGCCTACGCCGGCGTCCGCGACGCGCTCATGTTCCTGCCGGCCTTCTACGTCGACGAGACCGGCGAGGAGCGCCTCACGGCCGACTACCTGTCCGCGATCGGCGCCTTCCAGACCCCGGAGTACCAGCTCCGCCGCGTCACCCGCCAGGAGGCGGCGGCCCTGATCCTCGAGCAGCGCGAGGAGGTCGCTCGCCAGTTCGACACCGCCCTCCTCGATGCCACGAAGCAGGCGAGCGAGGCCTACCTCGCCGCGGGCGAGGAGCACGGCTACGAGTCGCCCGAGGCCGAGCGCGCCTACCGCGCCGTGGTCCGCGACCTCGGCGAGAAGCTCCTCAACATGGAGCACCTCAAGCCCGGGGCGATGAGGCCGATCAAGAAGACCCGGCGCGCCGAGGTCGACATGCCCTGGTTCTCGGACGAGGACCAGAAGCGCATGATGATGCAGAAGCTCAAGGACGAGGGGAAGGACCGCGACCACTGCGACTACCTCGTCAAGAAGCACGAGGGCGACCTCGGGCACAAGTGCGGCAAGCTCCTCGAGACCGCGGTCGAGATCGTCGAGACCGAGGAGATCCTGCTCAAGAACCGCAACGGCTACACCCCGTCCCGCGAGGAGGTCTACGACGCCGCGGAGAAGGCCGGCCGCAAGCCAGGCCGCAGGGTCGAGCCGCCCGAGCGGGTCCTGTCCGCCGCGTCTTGAGCGGCGGAGTGGAGCGCGTCGGCGGAGGACCTCCGAGCCGGCTGACGCGCTGACCCCACCTGGCGACCGCCGCGAGCGGAGTCCGGTGCCACGAGACAGGCGACGAGAGGGTTCCGGCCACGGCAGGGCGACGTGGCCGACCCAGCGCGACAGCGAGCCCGATGAAGTGTAGCGCCGGTGTTCAAGACACTCGGCGCGTCGCTACGTACGGACCGGTCGCAGACTGGAGTACGTCTGACCTGTCTCTACAATGGACCCGGCCTCATAGTACAGACCGGGGAGATGCCGGATGACGGTTCGATGCGCTCGGTGTGGAGGGAAGGTCCCCAAGAAGCGTCTCTTGAACGAGAAGGGGTCTCAGTACGCAGGTTTCTTCTGCTCAACCGGCTGCCACATCGAGTACGCGGACGAGATGATCGGGATCTTCCGTACCTCGGAGCAGGAGGCTCAGGAGGAGCTTCAGGCGGAAGTCGCCGAAGGCCATCCGTGGACCAGGCAGGTGCTTCAGGACATCGACAGCGCGGCAGCCGAAGCCACGCTCGAGGGACAGCGCCCCCAGGAGATCGCCGCCAGGTTCCTCGGCAAGGTCGCCGGCAAGTTCGCCACGAACCTCTACGCGAAGTTCGAGCAGACCGCCAAGACGTGGGCCGAGTCCAAGAAGGCCGCTGCCGAAGGGCAGCCAGAGCCAGAGCCCGAGCCGGCCCGCAAGAACGGTCGCCGGGCCGAGCGCAACGGCAAGGGGGCCGCCAACGGCCAGCGCCATGGACCGAGCTCCAGCGGCAGGCAGCCGGCCCAGCCGTCACAGCCCCCGCCGCCTGCCAAGCCGCACGGACCGCCGCCGGGCACGCAGCGGAAGCCCGACCCCAACAACCCGACGGGGGAGCCCGCCGATCTCGAGGATCTCCCCTTCGAGGACCAGCGCATGTGGCTTCTGCGTCGCTTCACCTTCCTGAAGCCAAACCCGACGTGGGATGAGGTCACGAAGGAGTGGAGGAAGCTCTCCCTGAAGTACCATCCCGACAACAAGAAGACCGGCAACACCCGCCTCGCGGCGCTCGTCAACTCGACCTATCAGCGGCTGGGCGAGATCAAGACGGAGATCGGCTGGCCTACGCCTACGCCGGCGCCGACCTCGACCTGACCTCGCCCGGACAAAACGCCGAGTAGAGTCGAGCCAGCGGAGGCTCCTCGCTCATGGGCTACGTCTACCTGTCGGACCTCGCTCAGGCCACGCTGACGCCCGAGCAGGCGACCGCCGAGAGCCTGAGGATCCAGGCGCAGCTCGCCCGCGACCAGGCCTCCTTCAACGCCCAGCAGCTCGAGATCCAGCGTCAGCAGGCCGAGGCCACGAAGACCGCTGGCACGATGAACCTCATCACGGGGATCGTCGGCGGGATCATCGGCCAGGGCGGGACGATCGGCGGCCAGCTCCTCCAGCAGAAGGCGGAGGAGAAGGTCGCCAAGACCCGGGCCAAGACGGACCTCCAGATCGAGGCGCTCCGCCAGCAGTCGGCCGAGCGTCAGCTCCAGATGCAGCTTCAGGCGCAGTTGGAGGCAGCGCGCATCCCGCCACCGCCGCCCATGGACTGGAAGCCGATCGTGATCCTGGCCGGCGGGTCGATCGTCGCCGCCACCCTCATCTACGTCCTGCTGAAGGACTGAGCATGTTCGTTCGACTCGACGACCTCAGGTGCATCCCGCCCGGCGCGGGCGACGGCCTGGCCACGCTCCGGCAGCTCGACTGTCTGCCGCCCAGCGGCGACGAGGGCCTGGCGCAGTTCGCTTTCCTCACGGCCGTCGCGCCGATCATCGGCGCGGCGGTGTCCGCTGGCGGTGCCGTGGGCGCGGCAGCGATCTCGGCCGACGCGCAGAAGTACGCGATCAAGACGCAGACCAAGGCCGAGCTCCAGGTCGCGCTGGCCAGGACGCAGGCCGAGCTGCGCGCGCAGGAGGCCCTGCTCGAGACGCAGCGACTCTCTCAGCAGGAGCAGACCGAGCGCACGAGGATCGAGACGCAGGCGCGCACCGAGCAGGTCTCGAAGGTGACGTCGTCGAGCACAACCGTTCTCGCACTGGCCGGGGTCGCCGCGGTCGCGATCTGGGCGCTTCTCAAGGAGGACAGGCCCGCTCAGGCGCCTGTTCCGCCGTGGGCGTATCACCCGCCGCAGCCGCCGCAGGGTCGTCCCGCGCAGCCGCAGCCTCGCCGGTAGGGAGGGAACGTGGCCTTCGTCACGCTGTTCGACATCGCAGGGCACGACATGGGGCAGGCCAGGGACGAGCGCGAGCTAGCGGTCTTCACCGGCATGGCCGGCCGCAAAGGCGCGCCCATGCCTCCCCCGCCGCCGGACCAGAACGTGTTCATGCCCGGGATGCCAGGGCAGCCCGTCGGCGTCCCAGTCCCGGGCATGATGCCGACGGGCGCGCCTGGCATGCCCCCGGGGATCGATCCTGTCACAGGGGCGCCGATCCCCTCGTCGGCCGGCGGGTTCTCTCCTGGCGGCGACGCTGGCATGCCGACGGGTGGCGCTGGCGGCATGGAGACGTTCTCTCCGTCGCCTGTCGCGTCTGGCGGCTCGAGCGCCGAGCAGCCGACGATCCTCGGGATCCCGAGGATGCAGGCGATCATGGTCGCCGGTGGCCTCGGGTTGCTCGTGGCCGCGATCGTCGTCAAGAAGGTGATGCGCAAGCCGCAGCCGCCCCAGTACTGGGGTCCCCCGCCGGCCGGCTGGTCTCAGCCGCAGGCGCAGCCGGCGACGCCCCAGCCGACCCAGGCTCCGCAGCCGCCTGTGACCAGGAACTCGCGGCGCAGCGTCCAGTACGAGGCCGATCTCGGGGCTCCTGGGCATGTCGAGGAGGTCGTCATGACGTCCGGTGGGCTGGCTGAGCTGCGTCGCTTCACGAAGCGCGTCGCGACGTTCCGTCCGACGGACTCGCAGCGCAGGAAGATCGCCTCCGGCAAGGGCGTGATCCGCATCACCTCGGGGCAGATCAAGGGTCGCTGATGCTCATCGGTCTCGGGCAGCTTCCGCCGCAGCAGCCGGCGCCATGGCAGGCGCCACAGGCCTCGCCGTTGGCGTACACGCCGGGCTCGGCCGAGGCGATGACCGACCAGCAGGCCGAGCAGTACGCGAAGGATCCGCGGCTGAACACGGT
>CAZFMF010000077.1:0-9923 GCA_964519985.1 uncultured Pseudobdellovibrionaceae bacterium
ACCGCGACGCATTGGAAGCGCAAGCGTTGCGGTTGGGTATCGGGATGCGGGTGCAATTTCACGGACGCACCACGCCCGCTCTAACGGCGCGAATGATGGCGGCGGCCTCGGTCGTGGTCGCCCCCAACATGGGACCCGAAGCATTCGGACTCACGCTCGCCGAAGCGTGCGATCTGGGCGTGCCGGTGATCGCTTCGGATGTTCCGGCGATGAATGAGACTTTAGAAAACGGAAAGACGGGGCTCGTTTTTCCGGCCGGGGATAGTGCGGCTTTGGCGCGCTGTTTGGTTGAAGTTTGGGAGAACCCAGAAGACGCGACGTTACGAGCGATTGCTGCGCAAAAAATGATCCGTCGGTATTGCGATCCGCATCGCCACCTCTTGCAGACTTTGGAGGGCTATCGGGATGCGATCAAAGGTCAGAGATCCGAAATGGCGCTGGAACCCGTGGTGGCGCAATAGCGCCTAAAACCCACCGACGGCGATCGGATGGCGTTTCAGAGCCGGATTCGCGTTCGCCAACTCTTTGCACTCTTTTTCACTGAGGTTCTGGGTATTGCCGGGACGCAGTTCCATACACTGTAAGAAAACGCGCACGCCGCCGGGGGCGCCGGGCGACACCTCGGCAGGGAGGGTATTACGCCCTCCCTGCACAAAGGCTTCGAGTGGTACGCCGTGCACCACTTTTGATTTTGCTAACTTGGAAGTGCCCTTCAATTTTTTGGAAGCATAGATTGAATTGAGCGTTTGGCCTTGCGCAGAAGAGTCTGCAGCAGTTCCATCCGCTCTTTCAGGTGCCACTTTTGAACCTTCGCTACGACGCTTTCCTTCATCGCGTTGACGGTCTCCGGTGACGGGATGTTGATTTCTTTCATTCATCGCTCCTACATTAGAAAGACGCGACGAGTTGCGTGGATACCAAGCAAAGATGGCTATCACGATGGCTGTTCCGGTCAGAAATAAAATGGTGTCTCGCACGGCACTCGCCTCCTACCGAGCGGAGTGATTTGCAAGCTTGGCGCCACCTATCCTGCGCACAAGAAAGTGACGCCGGTGACGAAAAGGGGCACTTTTCGGGCCCAAAAAGGTCGTCATCTTGTCATTGCGAGGGGCCGAAGGCCCCGAAGCCATCTCGCATCGCGCCGCGATGCGGGTCACGTAGTCATGACTGGAAAGGCTGCCGACTTTTGCTAGTCCAAAAGGCGGCAGGGTACCCTTCGTGCGAGATGACTGGAAAGGTAGCGGGTACCTTCGTGCGAGATGACTGGAAAGGTAGCGGGTACCTTCGTGCGAGATGACTGAAAAGGAAGTGGGTACCTTTAGCCCCTTTAGCCGCGTTGGCGGAGGCGGACGCTTTGTTTGAGGGTGGTGAGGGCCAGGGCGAGGCAGGCCTTGGACCAATTGAGTGGAGTGATGGGGCTGGGCACCAGGTGCCGCGTTTGGCCTTCCACCAAAGTATTGTAAGACTCCGGCAACGCGAACTCCGGCACGGGTCGGCCATCGGCGCCGAGCATTCCGGGCGCGGTAATTTGCGCGAGCGCCCGATTGAAGTGGTGCACCTGGCGATCGTAGTCCGCTTCCAATCCCGTTTGGGCGTACAGAATGCCGTAGCACTGCGACATCCACGAATCGAAAAACCACTGGGCTTCGGTGCCGGGAATGAATCGGCGCGCGCGGTCGGCGAACGCCGTTTCCGTGCTGTGGTCGTCCGTGAGCGGTTCGGTTTCGCCCCCCGCGGTGGGTTCGACCCAATAGTTGCCGCTTTGGTACGCATCGCCCTCGTACCGCAATATTCCCCGCTCACGCTCCAGGCGTTGAACCACTTCCAGCACGCGACGCTTTTGCGCGGTCTCCAGTCGTTGCAGATGGCAGGGAAAGATCAAATTGAGGAGCGCGGCGTCTGCTTCGCGGTACTTGATGCTACCCCGCGGATAATCGGGGGACTCAAAGGGTAATTGCTTTTCAAGTCGTGCGTAGCCTCGATCGATCAGCGCCTTCATGCGCGGATGAAAAAGCGTTTCCTTTTCCACGTCGAGCTTGAGTCGACTCGCTTGGCGCAAAAGCAATTCCGGCCAGAGCGCTTTTTGGGTGAGTTCCCACCACACTTCTAGACTGGCCGTCACGAGCCCGATGCTGGAGGTATTGATACGCTCAATCTCTTCCCAGGCTCCCGCATCCTCCATTTTATCGAACTGGACTTGCTCCCAGTAGGTTGGCAGTCGCAGCAAGAACTCCCAAGCCCGGTCATCAATGTCTTCGACGAGAATCGCGTGGTCGCGCAGCGCTTCCCCTACGCACAACGCAAAAAGCGCAATGGCATCGTTTTGCTTGTGATTCCAGATCTGATCGTGGCCGCCGGTTTGGACATCGCCGAACGATTCCGAGCGGCCGTCGAATCGGATATGCGGGACTTCCATGGCACCCGTGGCGCTTAAGGCGACGGCGGGTTCCCGGATGATGCGATCGAGGCGCGCGCGTTGAGCGGGCGTGGCGAAGTATTCAATCATCTCGCGCAAAACGCGCGTGGCTTCGTAGGGGCGGCGTTCCTTGAGCCCTAGGTAGGCCCAAAGACTATCGCGCACCCAAACCGCATCATAGTGCGACGGGTCCGAACCTTCCGCGAGTCGAGTGCTCGCACAAACGCGATCTAGGGGGTTCAGGGAAATGTTCAGGGCCGGTTCGAGTAGGCGCTCAAGGTAATTCAACTCCCCCAGAAGATACTCTTCACGCAAAACCGATTGCAGCATCGGAAAACGGGAGACCGATTCCCCTGTGAAGTTATGCGACATTTATCAGACTCCCATCGGGATCGCCGATCCCTGAGATCCAAAAAAATGCCCCGCCCGCGGATCAAAACCAAGTTCAAGCGCGTCATCTGGCCCACAGCTGAAGTCGCCCGGTAATCGGGCCACGATCGTGGTTTCCGACGCGTCGCGTTCGGGATCTAGGCGCAGGTGCACCAGCACTTGATCCCCGAGTTTTTCCACGGCGAAAACTTTTCCGCGCAACTTGGCCGGCATTTCTTTGCCGATCGTGAGGTGTTCGGGGCGAATGCCAAACTCCACTTCCGCCTCGCCGCTCGAATTGGAAAGCGGGTGCACTTCAATGGCGTCGCCCCCAAACAACTGCACCTGCGCCCCTTTGCCGCCCGTCGATTTCAAATGGGCCGGTACGAAGTTCATCGACGGCGAGCCAAGAAAACTCGCCACAAAGCGATTCACCGGGTGGTGATACACCTCAAGTGGCGCGCCCTCTTGTTCGATGCGTCCGGCCCGCAGCACGACAATCTTATCCGCGAGGGTCATCGCCTCGACCTGATCGTGCGTCACATAGATCGCGGTGGCACTGAGCTGCTGCCGCAGGCGCGCGATTTCGATGCGCATCTTCGTGCGCAACGACGCATCCAAATTGGAAAGGGGTTCATCGAAGAGGAACACTTTGGGTTGCCGCACCAGCGCGCGCCCCATGGCCACCCGTTGCCGCTGACCGCCCGAAAGCTGTTTGGGTTTGCGTTGGAGATACGGCGTCAACGCGAGCTTTTCGGAAGCTTGCTGAATCCGAGCTTCAATCTCGGGCTTGGAGAGTTTCAACGAAAGCAGCCCAAAACGCATGTTCTCGTACACCGTCATATGCGGGTAGAGCGCGTACGATTGAAAAACCATCGCGACGCCACGACGAAATGGGGGAACCTCGTTCACCAGCTGCCCGTCGATCCGGATATCCCCGCCACTGGTTTCTTCCAGCCCGGCGATCATGCGTAGGATCGTGGATTTTCCGCAGCCCGAAGGGCCCACGAAAACGGTGAGCGCATTGCTCTCCACCACCAGATCCAGCGACGGAATGATTTCCGTCTTGCCGAACTTTTTTGTCACGCCTTTGAGGACGACGCTTGCCATGCCTACCCTTTCACCGCCCCGGAAGTCAGCCCGGAGACGATATGCCGCTGAAAAATCAAGACCAAGACCACGAGTGGTAACGTCACGATCACGCTCGCCGCCATGATATTGCCCCAGGGCAATTCAAACTGGCTTCCCCCGCTCAACATCGCGATCGCGACCGGTACGGTGCGCTTATCGCTGGAGAGCGTGAAGGTGAGCGCGAAGAGAAATTCATTCCAAGCCGCGATGAAGGCGAGCAACCCCGTCGTCGCCAACGCGGGCCGAATCAACGGAAAGAAAACGCGAAAGACAATGCGCAGCGGTCCGCAACCATCCAAGATCGCCGCTTCTTCGAGCTCTTTGGGGATCGACTGCATGAAACCACGCATCACCCAAACGGTGAACGGCAGCACCAAGACCATGTAACAAAGGGTCAGCCCCGAGAGCGAGTTGTAGAGTCCCATCCACCGGATGAGCTCAAACATCCCGGAAAGCACCGCAATTTGCGGAAACATGGAAACGCTTAGGATCGTCAGCAAAATCGTCGACCGTCCCCGGAAACGCACCCGCGCTAGCGAATAGGAAGACAGGATGGAGATGAGCAGAGCGATGACAGAAGTCGTACCGGCGACAATCACCGAATTGACGATACTCTGGACGAAGCTCTCTTCCCCCAAGACAAAGCCGTAGTTGGCCAACGTCGGGTGCGGCGGGATCCAATCGACCTTGAAAAGATCACTGCCCGATTTCAAGGAGGTTACGATTGCCCAGTAGAAGGGAAAGGCCGCGTAAAAAACGATCAACGCAACGAGAAGGTAAAAGCCGATGTTCTTGACCAGCCTCACGCGACACCCCGCTTCGGCCGCGAGAGCCAAAGATAGCCAATCGTAAAGGCCCCAATGAACAAAAAGATCAAGACCGAGGCCGCCGAACCCACGCCAAACTCTTGAAACTCCATCAGGCGCTGGCGGGCGTAGATCGTCATAGTGGCGGTTTCCGTCTTATTGCCGGTCAAGACGTAAAAAAGATCAAAGACGCGCAAGGCATCCAGCGCGCGAAAAATCACCGCGACCAGGATCGTCGGCTTCAGTAGCGGCAAAGTAATGGCGAAGAAGATGCGCCACGGTGACTCCGAATCCAGTTTGGCCGCTTCGTAAACGTCCTTCGGAATGAGCTGCAGGCCGGCCAAGATCAAAAGTGCCATGAAGGGCGTGGTCTTCCAGACATCCACGATGATGATCGCCCCCATGGCCGTACCGGGAGTAGACAACCACGCGGTCGGTTCGTGAATGAGTCCCAGCGCTAAGAGTCCCGCATTCACGACCCCATACATATCGTTGTACATCCACGTCCACATCTTCGCCGAAATCACGGTGGGAATCGCCCAGGGAATTAAGACTGCGGCGCGCAGGAACGAACGCCCGGGAAACTCGGCGTTTAGGACGAGCGCGATACCCAAACCCAAGAGTGTCTCGGCGGCAACGGACACTACGGAAAAAAAGACCGTGTTGCGCAATGCTAACCACCACGTCGGATCGTTCAGTACCGCAAGGTAGTTCCGAAAGCCGACCCACGTCGTCCCTTCATCTAAGGAGAGAAGCTGGGCGTCGGTGAAACTGAGAAAAACCGTCCCAAAAAGGGGACGCCCGGCCACGAGCAGAAGAGTCACCAAAGTGGGGGCGAGAAAGAGCCATGCCCAAAAAACGCGGGAATAGAGCAAAAAGCCGGACAGGCGATGCCAAAAACCCGGATGGGACAATGGCTGCGTCGCCGTTGCCGTGTTTGCTAGCGCCACTTTTCCTCCCGATTAACGCGCTCTTACCACTTACCGCTATTGGAATAGGTGGCCACTCGATCCTCGAGCTTCTTAAAGCTCTCGGCGGCCTTTTCGCTCTGGGAGAGTGCGGAGTGAACGGCGTTCCAGAAATCGGCGCTGAGGCGATTGTACTTGGCACCCGTAACCCCCGCCGGACGCGGGACGGCGCTCAGAAACACGGCTTTGAGCTCTTTCAGGTGCGGGTTCATCTTCAGGATTTCCGCATCGTCGTAGAGTGCCGTTCGCGTCGGATTGAAGCTGCCTTCGATGGCGCGGCGCTTTTGCTCCGCCGCACTGGTGAGGTATTTCACCAGGTCCGCCGCTTCTTTCGGAAATTTCGAGTACGCCGATACCGCCAGCGACCAACCGCCCAGGGTCGACGCCTTCGGCCCCTTGGTTTCGCCCGAAGGGAGCGTCGCCATCGCGACCTTGCCGGTGACCGGACTGTCCTTCGAATTCAAAAGCGCCCAAGCGTAAGGCCAATTGCGCATGAAAACGGCTTTGCCCGACTGGAAAACCCCGCGCGCTTCTTCTTCGCTGTAGCTCAGCACCCCACGCGGCACGATATTGCCCGTCCACGAAGCCAAAAGATCCACCGCCTTAATCGCCTGCGGGTTATTTACGGAGACCTTGCCGTCCGCTGCTACTACGGTGCCGCCACCATAACTGGCCACCCACTCCAACGCATTGCAGGTGAGGCCTTCGTACGCACGCCCTTGATAGACAAATCCGGAGAGGTCGGAGTTGCCCGCCGCTTTTTCTTTCTCGATGATTTCCTTAGCGATGCGACCCAGGTCTTCCCAGGTTTTCGGAGCCGAATGCCCGTATTTCTTAAGCAGGTCCGCGCGATAGTACAGAACCCCGCCATCGGTGAACCACGGAATGGCGACGAGCTTTCCATCGACTTGGTTGTTTTTCAGCGCGCCCGGGATATGGGCGGATAGTTCTTTTTTATCGAAATAAGGAGACAGGTCCGCGGAGTGACGGGCCAAGATACCCGGCCATACGACGTCGATTTGGTAAACGTCGATGTCCGAGGACTTTGCTCCCAGCAGCTGTTGGTACAAAGCCAATCGATCGTTGCTGTCGTTGGGAGTCGAGAAGACTTCGACCGGGACGCCCGTCTTTTTGCTCCAAGCTTGAATTCCGCTTTGGCAGATTTGGCGCTCCAGCCCATTGGAACCGCAGGAGATTGTCAGTTTGGGTGCCGCAACGGCTGCGCTCGCTAGACAAAGGGATAGAAAAGAGGAGACCGCAAAACGGCTAACCATCGTAACTCCTTCAAAAGCCGGTTTTTACGGGCCCGGTACTCACCCGCAGTTGGTACGCCGTTTAACATTAAGATTTTGTCAGGACAAGGAAGTTCCTCGGTCCCTTTGGAACGAGCTCGGCCAAAGAAATCCAGGGCTTGCAGTGGATGCTTAATGCGAAGTCGCTAATTTTTCGCGGGCCCAGGCCCACCACTTCATTGCTTCGGCTTGCGGATCGGCGATCTGGGTCACCGGAGCGTGAAACTCCAGTTCGGCTTCAATCGACTCAATGCCTACGAGGTTCCAAAGGTGGGTCGGAAAAAAGTCATCATCAATATAAGCCGCGGCCCGACGGGGTCGGTAATTCAGGCGAAAGGGCTGAATGGGAATGCCATAGCGTTTTGCGATCACGAACGCACCCCAGCGCCACGGTTTTTGTTCATCCAAGGTCGTAGTGCCCGATGCAAAAACCGCAATCTGCCTACCTTTTTGGATGGCGGGCGCAATGGTTTCGGCCACGCCCTTGCGAGAATGGGCCGACTCGCGGTCGACGAAGACCCCGCCCGCGCTACGAATGGCGCGCCCAAAGATCGGCCAGTTGGCCAGCTCTTTTTTTGCGACGAACACGACCGGCGTTTGGGACATCAATAGCGGGATATCCAGATAGCTAATGTGATTGCCCACAAACAGCATCGGCTGAACGGAAGGGCTGCCCGTCACCGAGACCCGCACGTTTAAAATGCGCATCATCTCTTTGCCCCACCCGCAAAGCACTCGCTGCTTCTCATCTGGCGGCATGAGCCCATCGGGGCCAGTGGCCTTAAATGCCTCGGTGCTGTAGCGGTAGGAAGTGCGCAACACACTGCAAAAGCGTTTCAAACGCCTTGCGCTGCCGATTTGTTTCTCCGTCATGAGTCTGAATCCTTCTTAAAGTAAACTTCCCAGGGCGAAGGGTAGATCCGAATCCTAACCTCCCCTGGCTCCCCCGTCTTTATCGCTCGTTCTAGAAGTGGCACCTGCGTTTTCCAGCGCCGTTCCGCTCCGTACGGCCGTAAATGAAAATGATCCATGGCCACGAGGACGTTGGAAATGAGAAAAACCGAACAAAGCACGGGATGAGCGCGAAACCACCGGGGACGACCGGCCAAAATCCCCATCCAAAACAGAATCGAAGCCGCACCGGCGGGAAAGGACCAGCGGTGGCTCCAGGTATTGGCATCGATCGCGTTGACCGCGCCCCACACAATCTCCCCCGAAGTCCGGCCCAGGAAGGTGAGCAGTAGCCAGGCGCCCGTAGGCAACGCAAACAACGCCAACGCTTGAAATGTTTTTTCTTTGGCGTGGCGATAGACCAGCCGTGCCGCCACTAGCCCCGCGACTCCTTTTAGACTCATAAGAATCCAAGCGGGCCACACCCGAACCAGCGAAACCGTCCAGATTTCGCCGAACCAAGGGCGGACAAATAAATTCAAGAACCAGTAGTTCAAAATGAAAGCGACCGAATCCCAGAACGGAGGAAGCACCAGCTCGTTGCCGATGAAGCCGGTGACGCAAACCAACGAAAACACCACAAACAGGACGAGGGTGGCGTCGCGCCGGTCGCGGGTTTGCGCCCAACGCCAAAGAAAGAGCGGCAGGAGGAGTGGCACCCCGGCGGTGGAAAAAAGCAAAACCGGCGCGAACGCGAGATCCCAGTGGGTGAGGCGTATCCGCGGATCTTTTAGCCCGATGAGTGCCAACCGCAAAAACATCACCCAATTGAGATTGCAGAGATTGCCGGCAACCTCCCCTAGCCCCGGAGAAAAACACAGCAGAGTGACGAGCCAAAGCCGGGCAGATTGGGATGGGTACAACCAGGCGTAGTCATCGCGGGCGACGGTCGCAAAGACCCAGACCAGAACGGCAAACGCGCTCACACAAATCAACGCGGCCAACCAAGATAGCGGGGCCACCGCCAACCAGAAAACCGCGATGCTCCGCTGGACCCAGTGGAAATAGCCCGCCATGGGTGCAAAGACCGTCCAGGCCCCGATTCGCAGGGCTTCGGCCACAAAGACCTGACCGTCTTCGGCCCAGAGTTCGGAACCGAGCATTCGGCTCACCCCCCTCCAAAACATCACCAGGGTCGCGATGAGCACCGCCGTGGGATAGGCGGCGAGCCGCCATCGGGCTAAGAGGCCGGCGGGCAATGGATCCTCATGCGTTCTTCAAGATCTTTGGCAACGGCCAGCTTAAAGGGTTCGGACCGCCCTTCGAGTTGTTTCTTATAGGTGGGGATATCGACCAATTCGTAATTGATGCGGATCGTCTTGAACAGACGGGGAAACCGCTCTCCCGGCGACTGCACATGGTGGAGCCCACCGCTGTAGCAGATGAGAAAGGTTCCCGAGTCGATCCCGGCCAAAATATCCCCGATTCCCCCGCGCACCGACATCGGCTGCCCGCGCGAATCTAGCCCGTTGCGCCGCTTCATTCGCCCTTCGGGGGCAAGCATGACCACGGTCTTGGGGGAAATCAGCGACATGAAGCTTTCCCAGGTGTCATCGCGTTTGCGGGAAATCGAGACCATCGCCGGAGTCAAAAGCTTGTAGAAAGTGCCGACGAAGGGTCGCTTTAGAGTTTTATCCGCCCCGGGAACGAGCAACCGATCGGCCATGAACCAAAGAAAATGGTACGGCACGCCGCCGGCGAAGATCGGCTCAAAAAGGCTCGTGTGATTGAGGAAGGCAATGACGCGCAAGTCACTACGCTTCACCTGTTGCCACGGATCCCCCGACCAACTCCCAATCCAATCGACCTTCACTCGGAAGCAAAGACGGCTGACGAAGTGCACGGTGAAGAGCACGATGGCGCTGATGAATCGCTTCATGGGCGTGATCTATTTCTAACACAGGCGACCCGAGGGGGAATTTCTTTTCTTTTTTACGCGCTCAGAGTAGTTTTCTGAGCGCTGAATATTCGTGGCTGGGTAGCTCAGCTG
>CAZFMF010000078.1:0-9417 GCA_964519985.1 uncultured Pseudobdellovibrionaceae bacterium
CCGCGCCCCGGTCGCGCGCCAGAAACTGCATGGCGACCGGCAATCCAGCGCGACGGCACGCTTCAATCATTTCGTATTTGTCACGACGGGCGAGACTTAACGCCGTGCCATTGGTGAGCAAACCGAGCGCCTCGCTTAGGCGGTCAGCCAAGAGTACTCCAGTTTCACAGCCCGGGATCACGGCCTGGATATCCAGGCCCCGGAGCTGTTTCAAAAGCGCGGTCAGATCCCCATTGAAGAGCAGACGATTTTCGTCCTTAAAGTCTTCCAAATGCATCGAGTGCAGGAGCGCGGGATCCATGAAAAGACTGCTTTGGACATGAATGGGGGTGAAGCCACGTTTGACGAGTTCGGGCGCAATCAATGCGCCCGAAGACATGGCATCGACCACGAGCACGGCGCCGCCATGAACTTTCTTGGCTAGCCGTTGGGGGCAATAGGCTGCGGTGGAGGCCCAGAGCGCGGTCGAAAACGTCGTGAGAAAAATGAAAACAGAAAGCCTCCGAAATCCGGAGTGCCGCGGCTCTTCTTTCAACTAATTAAATCCCCAAACCCGTCATTGCTGTGTTCAACGATGTAATGCTGCGTATCAAAGAAAATCAAGCGGAGATTTAGCGCGTTAGGCGGTTCCGGTGGCCCCCGCGGTTAAGATCGATAGACCCCGTGCCGATAGAGAAACGCATGCTTTTGTTCACCAAATCCCGACGATGGATTTACCTGCTCGTGGGTCTCCATCTCGCTCTCGCTCCTTGTTGGATTCAGGGCGCCGGTGGGGGTGGCACTCCTTTGCCAAACTGTGGCCAGAGGTGGGCCGACCTTGGCGATCGCAATCAAGCCGCAACCGCTCCCCCCTTTTTTTGAGCTTTGAAAACACATAATTTTACTTATGCGACATTATATAGAGTGACGCTAGGCCGGGACTTGCTTCGGCCCCTTCGGGGCCTCGCAAACACAAGGTAAAGGCCCATCTAGACCCGACCTTGGCCCCTCAGCCAAACGCCCGATTTTGCCGATAAGTCACTGAGGTTCATCGGATCCCCTATGAGCTACAGCCCTCTAACCATTCCGGAATCGAATCTATACATCTTGCTGGGCGATCAGCGGCACGGCCCATTTTCGATGGACGATTTGCGGGCCAAGTTTTCCAAGGGAGAACTTCTGCGGGGAACCTACCTCTGGTACCCGGGGCTCGAGAATTGGATCACGATTGGCGACGTGCCCGAGTTTGACCGGCGCGACGCACCGGTACCCACCACCGCTCCAACGACGCCATCGGAGCACAATCAGTTTTGGATTTACGACCAGGGCCAGGTGATTTCGATTGTCGCTGAGGCTTTGCACGAGAGCATGCGGGCCAACAAGTTTCGGCGCGCGGATCTCGCTTTCGACGAAACCCGCAACAAATGGATGCGGGCGGATCAGCATCCCGAGCTCGCACGATTCTTTCGTCCGGCGGTACCACCGCCGCCCTCTCCGGAAGTGATCGCATCGGCCGCCGTTGAGGCGTCCTCGGAAGCGGCGCCGGAAGTGGAAGTCATGGCGCCCGTTGCCTCGGCGCCACCCGCCTTGCAAAAAAGGACCGTCCCGAAAAAAGCGCCGAGCATCGGAACTTCGGCGCCCTCGGCGAACAAATCCCTCACTTGGGTTTGGACTGGGGTCGGTTTGGCTTCATTGGGCTTGATTTTTGGGTTGGGGCAGCAGTTTTGGAATCCGCCGGCGGAGCCAGAACCCACGCGGGCCCCGGCGAGCGTGGTGCCTGCCCCGGCCGCGCCTTCCCGCTTATCCCTGCTCTTGCCGCTGGGGGTGGGCTTTGACGCGATCAAAGGGTACAAGCATTTCAGCAAGTGCCGACTGAAGAACGAACACCCCAACGCGGGAGTCACGTTTCGTTGCGCGTACCTACCGGGCCCGCTCGAAAATACCGAATTCACCTTGCGAAACGGAAAACTGGCGCGGGTGACCGGCTGGTTTTCGAAGGAGAGTCGGGGCGCCGAACTGGGTGAGTTGACGAGCGCGTTTGGTGCTCCCGAAATGAGTGAGCCGGTCAAATGCGAACGCCTGACCGAAGCCCAACGTGGGCTTTACCGGGCCCAATGCACCAAACATCTTTTGACCTGGACGGTTTGGACCGACGGAAACATCCGGGCCGTGGCCCTCACGGCCAATGAAAACAGCCGGCCGATTCCCCTCGAAATCTGGGTCGAAGCCCTCGCCAAGTAGCTACCAGCTCAAGATCCGGTCTTCCCCTTCAAACGTAAAATGGATCGTCGGTAGGCGCGCCACCGAAGGGGGAAGGCGTTCGGCCCATTCGACAAAGAGCCAGTTTCCATTTCCCGATCGATCCAGCGCTTCAAAATAGGAAATTTCCGTGAGGGTGGCGACATCCGGCTTTTCTAGCCGATAGAGATCGAAATGATCGATCTGGGTGGAGCCCGCGCGGTAATTTTGGTGCAAGACGTAAGTCGGGCTAACGACCCTCGGCGCCGGCAATTCGCGCGCGGCAAAAAGGTTCTGCACAACCGAGCGGACGAAGCTCGACTTCCCTACTCCCAATGCGCCGCTCAGGCCGAAGGCCCCGCCCTGCGAGTGGGCGGCAATAAAGCGCTGCGCCACCTCGGCAAGTTCCGCCAAGGATTTTACCTTTTCGCGTGGCATTCTAACTCCGAGAGGACGTCGGCCACCGCGGTCGCAACTTCGCTGGCAAGCGAGGAACGCGAGTGCCCGTAGCGAGCGGTCAGCAACTCCGACGCCTTGCCGTGCACGTAGACGGCGAGGGGAACGGCATGGGCGGGTCCCAAACCTTGCGCGAGAAACGATGCCAGGACGCCCGATAGGACATCGCCGGTCCCGCCTTTAGACAGTCCCGAATCCCCCGCCTGAACGGCAACGATCGGTGCGCCGGGTGCGGTGCAAAGCGTGCCACTCCCCTTCAAAACGATCGCGCACTTCCAGCGATCGGCAAGCGCGCGGACCGCGGCGTACCGATTGGCCTGCACTCCTTCCGTCGTCGTCTCGAGAAGTCCGGCCGCTTCCTTCGGGTGTGGCGTAAGAACGGTGGAACGTTCCCAGCGCGCGGCGAGAAGCGCGATTGCGGCTTTGGGATCGCGGGCAAGCAACGTGAGCCCATCGGCATCGATCACCAATGCGTCCTTGCGCGCCAGACACATTTTCAAGACGTCCCACCCCGCCGCTTCCACGCCGAGTCCGGGACCCACCGTCACGGCGTGCGGAGGCGACGCGCGAAAACTCTCGCCTAGCTCCTCGGACATGATCTCGGCGGCGAGGCGTGGGCGCAGGCTTTCCAAAGTGTTCTGGCTCGCGTGCACGGTGACGAGTCCGGTGCCCGCTTTGAGTGCGCCCAGCGCGCTCAGGGCGGCAGCCCCTTCCCGGTTCGGGGGGCCGGCAAGAATGGAAACGCGACCGAAGTCGCCTTTGTGGCTCGAATTGCGACGCAACGGCAGTCGGGAGGCATCTTCTTCCGTGTACAAAAAGCTGTCCCAACCCTGCGAGTTGACGGTGCGCGGGATCTGGATCGGTGCCAGGACTAGGCGCCCCACGTGATTGGCGGCATCGCCCGTTACCTGGCCGCGTTTGTGAAAACCAAGTGAGACGGTTACCGACGCCTTTACGGCCACCGGCAAAGGGTTGCCGGTATCCGCGCAAAGCCCACTGGGCAGATCGGCGGACACGATCCACTTGCGTCCGGCGACCGTATTGAGAAGCTCGATGCGATCTCTAAACTCCCCTTCAACTGGTCGGCTCAATCCGGTGCCGAGCATTCCATCCAGAACCCAGTCGCAAGCTTGGAGCAGCTCCGCGGAAAGTTCACGGCCCCAAGCGACGCCCAGGTGCGCGAGCAGCGCTAACTGCTTCTGGGTGCTTGGGGTCATTTCGCTTGGACCGACCAAAACCACAAAGGTGTTGGTGCAGCCCCGCTCGTGCAGCAAACGAGTCGCCGCGAGGACGTCGCCCCCATTATTTCCGTTTCCGGCCAGGACGATCCCGCGACTGCGCGCCAGCAATGAGCCAAAGCGCTGGGACAGCGATTCCACCAACGCTTCGGCGGCATGCTCCATCAAGAGGAGTTCGGGAAGTTCGAAGGTTTGGATGGCTTCCTCATCCGCTCGTTTCATCTGTGCGGCGGTGAGCAGCGGTAACATGGCTTAACCCAAGTGGGCTTGGATGGAGTGGCAGATCTCACGGGCGTACTGGGCAATCAACCCCGAATCTTCGCCCTCGACCATGACCCGGGCTAGTGGTTCGGTGCCCGAATAGCGCACGACCACGCGTCCATTATCGCCCAGGGCCGATTGCACTTTGGAGATCGCTTCAACGATGCGAGGAAACTGATTGAAGTCTTCTTTTTCTCGCACGAAGACGCTTTCTAGGACCTGCGGGAAAAGATCGATCTGCCGTTTGAGTTCAGAAAGTTTCTTTCCGGTCTTCTTCATGATCGAAAGCACCTTCAGCGCCGCCATCATTCCGTCGCCGGTGGTATTGTGATCGAGGAAGACCACGTGGCCCGATTGCTCGCCACCGAGGTTATAGCCCTGCTTGCGCATGGCCTCGACGATGTAACGGTCGCCGACTTTGGCTTCGACGACGTTCCCGCCGGCACGCCGCAGCGCCGCGATGACCCCCATATTGCTCATGGGCGTAACCACCACGGTGTTCTTTTTCAGCGTGCCTTCGCTGAGCATCTGCAGAGCGCAAATGGCGAGAACTTGATCGCCATCGACAATCTCGCCATTTTCATCCGCCAAGATAACGCGGTCGGCATCGCCGTCTAACGCGATCCCGATTTCGGCACGGTGCTCATGCACGGCCTTGGCCATCGCGCCCGGGTAAACCGCTCCACACTGGTCGTTGATATTGCGGCCATTGGGAGAGCAGTGAATGGGGAAGACCTCCGCGCCGAGCTCCTGAAAAACGATCGGACCGACTTTATAAGCGGCACCGTTGGCGCAATCGAGCACCACGCGAATGTCTTCGAGGTTGAGCTCTTGCGGAAAAGTATCCTTGATATAGACGATGTAGCGACCAATGGCGTCGTCGATGCGTTTGGCGCGACCAATGCTGTCCATGGTCGGACGGAAGCGTTCGAGTTCGTCCGAACCAATCAGCTGTTCAATTTCGTTCTCTTTGCTGTCCGGCAGCTTGTAGCCGTAGCGATCGAAAATCTTGATGCCGTTGTAGTGGTAAAGATTGTGGCTCGCGGAAACGACGACGCCGACGTCCGCGCGCATGCTGCGGGTAATGAACGCGATGCCGGGGGTGGGCAATGGCCCGACGAGAAAAACCTGAGCGCCCATGGAGCAAAAACCGGCGGCCAGCGCATTTTCAATCATGTAACCCGAGAGTCGGGTATCTTTGCCAATGACTACTTTCGGCACATGGCCGGCTGATTTCCGTTTTTCGAAGAGCGAGTAAGCGGTCGCCCGACCGATGGCCATCGCGATTTCGCTGGTCATCGGGGCTTGGTTGGCAATTCCTCTCACTCCGTCCGTTCCGAAAATCCGTTCCTTGGAACTCTCACTCACGGGCCGACCTTCCTTGTCTTGATCTTGACCTTCACCACTGAGTCACGCGAGAGCTGAAAACCTTGGCTGGTATCGACTTCCGCTTGCACCTCAGCATCCTTTATCGCACTTAGGCCATCGATATCAATGGCCTCCGTGCCGACGCTATCTACCCGGTTAAGCAAGCTCTTAGGGCCAGTGACGGCGATTTTAGAGGGCGTGGTTTCGACCGAAGCGATCTCAAAGCCGCTGGCGGTTTTGCCGCGTAGCGTTGGGCTTACGGGAACGTAACGCTCCACAACTTCTTCGAGGCGGATAAGAACGCTGGACGGGGAAAACCCAATCACGCGCACTTCCCGCGGCAATTCGCCGAGCAGTTCTTCACTGATCGTAAAACCAATGGTTGATTCGCGATTGCGCCGGAAATCCGGCCGAATTGGGTTGAGTTTTTTGTCGACGTTTTTCAGTAGGAGCCGAGGGCCGGAAAGCGTGAAATCAATATAGGGCGGTATTTTATTGGTAATCATCGTTCCCGGCGCGAGCAGAGGCTCCAGCTTCACCCGCTTATGCATTTCTTCGCGCTTAAGACCGAGAATGGTCACCCAGAGAATTAAGGCCAAGAGAAAGCTCACCACCTTAAGGGCGAAGCTTTCCCAAAATGGGATCGAACCCCGTTCGCTAGTCAGAATGCGCTGCCAGGCCTTCATATGCGATCCGCCTTTTCGTCCAGGCGCACTTCAAATTTACGCAGGCCCAGTAACTCGAGGAGGTTTTGCCGTAACGCATTGATATCGAGGTCCCGCAACATCACCCCGTGGTGCACAATGGAAATCTCGCCCCGTTCTTCCGAAACCACGACCACGACCGCATCGGTTTCGTGCGTCAGTCCCAGGGCCGCGCGATGGCGCGTGCCCAGCTCCCGTTGGATGCTGGGATCTTTCGAGATGGGGAGCAAGCAAGCCGCGGAGACGATGCGAGAGTTGCGCACAATCATGGCGCCGTCGTGAATCGGCGACGTGGGGTGAAAAATACTTAGGATCAAGTCCGTACTGACACGAGAATCGAGCATCGTTCCGGCTTCGATGTAATTCTTCAGGCCCGTTTCCCGCTCTAACACAATCAGCGCGCCAACGCGTTCGCGCGCGAGCTGCGCGGCGGCTTGGCACAGCTCCTCCACCACCGCGACCTCTTCGATGGTGTTCGTGCTAGAAAAGAACGGATTGCGCCCTACTTGTGTGAGCGCCTTTCGGATTTCGTCCTGGAAGACGATAATCAGGATCAAAATGAAGTTTTGAAAAAACTCGGCCAGGATGGTGTTCAGCGTGTGGAACTGGAGCTGATCGGCCAAGTAGTACATGATCAAGATGATGCCGAAGCCGGTCAGCATCTGGACGGCACGAGTGCCGCGAATCAGCAGCAGCACGCGGTACACGATGTACGTGACGAAGAGAATATCGACCAGATCCTGCCAGCGGACGATTTCCCGCAGATTATTCAGATACTGGGCCAAATTGTTATTGAGGTACTCGGTCATCGCGTCGGCTAAGTCTGCTTCTTGTTTATGCCGGGGCGCAGTATCTCCTACAAGTCCCCGACGCCTTCTATTATCGGAAGAAACCCTCAAAAACCTAAGGATTTACCGCATTTTCGGGTACTTAGAGGGCTTTTCTGTCGAGGGTTTTTACGCCATTCACGCGCGGTATACAGTTTTTGGACGCTTTCCCGCACGGCCCGGGCTGGCACCGCCTTGCAATAAAAAGCGGTAACAGCTTAGGAGCGGCTTATGAAACGCATCACGATCGCCATCTTAGGATTCTTGCTTACCGCCTGCGGCGTCGAAGCGCCGGAGCTCAATAAGAAGGTCAGCGTTGTGCGCGCGGCCGACGGCAATCTTTACTCCACCAGCTGCCTGAAGGCCGGCACACGCGATCTCGATGATTGCGTCGTTGAAGCGGAAGACGCCACGCCGAACCAAGGCCGTGGACTCGTCTCCACGGACCAGGCGCGTAAAGACCGCCGCCGGGCCAAAGCCTTTTTGATTTGGGACCTGCTTGGATTTCACCCGCAACAGGTTTACCAAAGTTTTCAGCGCTCGTTTCCGAACTACCAAGCTTGTGCGCTATTCTTTGATTTGCCAACGTACATTCCGCCGCAGCAAAACCGCTGCAATAGCCAGTGGCTGACGACGGACTGGTACCAAGATTTCAATCAGTATGGCTGCGGATTCACTTGGATTCCGTTTCCGACGTATCCCGGTTACCCCACGCCGCAACCCTATCCGTACTATCCGCCCTATCCGTTGCCGTACCCTTATCCGGTGCCGCAACCGCAAGTGGGGGAATTGCTCCGCGTTCAGATTGTTTCGTTGAATTCGGACAAGGTAACGAACTACCGCTTGAGCGGCACGCCCGACACCAACGAGATTGCGCCTTACACATTCGTGAAGCAAGTCTGCCAGGCCGGCACCTGCCAATCGGAAGTGCTGGTTTCGCGGGTGAACCAAGAGGAGTTTCAGGGGTTGAAAGCCAAGTTAGAATTGGCCAAGACGGGCTACCTCTACCAGATCACTCCGGAAATTCAGTGCCTGGCCGCGCCGTTGACGCGCACCAAGTATAGCGGCAATCACGGTCAGGTAACTTTGCTTATCGACGAAGGATCGTGCGGCACGCAGATCAAGAATTCCAATCCGGCGGCGGGACAGCTGGCCGATTGGTTGAAGGCGAAATTGCCAGCGAACCCCTAGTCATTGCGAGCCCGTAGGGCCGGCCAGACGGCAGTCGAACCCCGCATCGCACAACGATGCGCCTAGGCGACCTGCGGCGTTCCGCCGACGGGTGCAGTTCCACCGTTACCCGCTTTCTGCGCATTGACGGAGGCCTTATTGTCCGCACTTCTTTCGAAAGGCGGTAGCGGCTTTCGGTCGCAAAGCATGTTGATCTCGACCATATCGAGCGTCTCGCGCTCGATAAGCGCTTCGGACATCTTGTGGAGGATGTCCATATTGTCTTTGAGAATCTTCACTCCACGCTCGTAGTTAGTCAGAATGAAAGACCGGATTTCCCCGTCGACTAGCTCGGCAAGTTTCTGGGAAACCGCGCCGGCCGTCTGGTGAAATTCCCGACCGAGGAAGACATCGCCTTCCTTTTTGCCGACCGCCATGGGGCCGACCGCATCGCTCATTCCCCACTCGCAAACCATACGGCGCGCAAGGTCGGTGGCGCGTTCGATGTCATTGCCGGCGCCAGTGGTCTTCTGGCCGAAGATCAGGTGCTCGGCAATGGCGCCGCCCATTAAGAAAGCGATCATGTTTTCCGCCTTCTCTTTCGAAAGCGTCAGCTGATCTTCCTTCGGCAGCGTTTGGGTTAATCCCAGGGCCATTCCGCGCGGGATAATCGTCACCTTGTGGATCGGATCGAGGCCCTTGAGGAATTTGCCCACAATCGTGTGTCCCGCTTCATGGTAGGCGATGGCTTTGCGTTCTTCTTCGCCGATCACCATGGATTTGCGCTCCGCGCCCATCATCACCTTGTCCTTGGCCGCTTCGAATTCTTGCATCGACACGTTGCTGCGGTTGCGGCGTGCGGCGATCAGCGCCGACTCGTTGACGAGGTTCTGCAGGTCGGCGCCGGAGAAACCGGGCGTTCCGCGGGCAATCACGCCGAGATCCACATCGGGCGTCATCGGTACTTTGCGCACGTGCACGCGCAAAATGGCCTCGCGACCACGCACATCTGGTTTCGCGACGACGATGCTGCGGTCGAAACGGCCCGGACGCAAGAGCGCCGGATCCAAAACGTCCGGACGGTTGGTGGCCGCCACCAAAATCACGCCTTCTTTGGAATCAAAACCATCCATCTCCACGAGCAGCTGGTTTAAAGTCTGTTCGCGTTCGTCGTGC
>CAZFMF010000079.1:0-9359 GCA_964519985.1 uncultured Pseudobdellovibrionaceae bacterium
TCGCGACCGAGTTCCTGCACGAGGTAACGCGAGGTGCGAATCAGCTTGTTGATCGTTTCGATCATGTGCACGGGGATACGGATGGTGCGCGCCTGATCCGCAATCGCTCGCGTGATAGCCTGACGGATCCACCACGTCGCGTACGTGGAAAACTTGTAGCCGCGGCGGTACTCGAACTTATCGACGGCTTTCATCAAACCGATATTGCCTTCCTGGATCAGATCCAGGAACTGCAAGCCGCGGTTCGTGTACTTCTTCGCGATCGAAACGACGAGACGCAAATTGGCTTCCACCAGCTCGGCTTTGGCGGCTTCGGACTTGCCTTCGCCCGCCAAAATCGCTTCGTACATTTCCTTGAGTTCGCGGGCGCGCAGGTTCGTCTCGGTTTCGACGACGCCAATGCGCTTGTTCACTTCCCCGATCAGGTAATCGATTTCCATCAGTCCGGCGTAATCCACGCCGTACTTGAGCTTCATTTGCTCTTCGAACTTTTTGTTCTTCTTCGATTCCTTGATGTGCTTGCGCAGCTTGCCCACGCCGTCGACATTCACGCGGCGGAGCAACATATTGCTTTCGCGTTCGGCGTCTTCGATGCGGGCGACTTGCTGTTTGAACTTCGCGACGATCTTGTTGATCGTTTTGCGGTTGAAATTGATTTCCTGGAAAACGTGGACGATTTTGCGACGGTTGTCGGCGAGTTTTTCACGCAATTTTTTGCGTTCGCTCGCGTTATTGCCCACCTTCAAAAGTTTCTGTTCGACGTTGTGAAGGACCTTTTCGAAGCTGTGCACCAGCTTCATGCCTTCTAGAATGCGCTCGCGGCATTCCATTTCGTTCATGCCGGGCGGTTGATTCGCTCCGGGAGCACCGGGTTCGCCCGCTTCGGCTTCCTCTTCCCCTTCGGCTTCTCCGCCCTCGGCAGCCGCCGCTACCGGCGCGCCCTCCGCACCTTCTTCGGTGTTTTCCGAATCGCTCTCACCGCCGCGCACGACGTCCCGGGCGCGGAGCTTGCCCTTATCGATCTTCTCACCGATGGCGAGAAATTCCTTCACGCCCATCGATGAGTTTAAAATCACATCGAGAACCTCGGCTTCCCCTTCCTCAATGCGTTTGGCGATTTCGATTTCGCCTTCGCGCGTGAGCAGAGCCACCGAGCCCATTTTCTTAAGGTAAAGGCGCACGGGATCAAGGCCGCGGCTGAGCGCGTCCTCGTCTTCCTTTTCGCTCGCTTCCGGAGCGGCGGCGGTCTTCTTACCGCCCGTACCGGCGGCGGGCGCCGCCTTCACATCTTTTTCGCTTTCGACGACCTCGATGTCGGCGTCCTCGATCATCGCCATGACTTCATCGAGTTCTTCCGATTCCGTGATGTCTTCCGGGAGGGCTTCGTTAATCTCTTCGTAGGTCAGGAAGCCCTTTTCTTTACCGGCGGTAATGAGCTTCTGCAGTTCTTTCTTCTTATCAACGACCTTAGGCATCTCTCTGGCACCCCATTAAATAAGACGCAATTCAAGCGGGAAGTGGGACAAACCCAAGCATATAACACAGGCTGTAAAAGGCTTCAAAGCTATTATAATGGGCCACTTGGCGCCTCCGTCAACCGACGTCTGCTGTAGTGCCTTACTGGGAGCGCAGTTCGCGGAGTCGGGTGAGAAGACGAAGTTGTTCCGCGGTGTCCCCCATTCGACCGGTGAGTTTCACCTGGGCCGAAAGCGATTTGATTTCGTGTTCCCGGCGCGCTTTTTCCATGCGCTGCACCAGGGCTTCAAACTCATGGGCCGTGCGGCGCGAAGGCCGTTCTTCAAAGACGCCGGCCGTGGCGGCCGCCACTAATTCCGGCGGACCACCGGAGTGCACTAGCTGTCCCAATTTCTCCCGAAATTCCAAAACACTACCGCTGCCCGAAAGGGTTTCCAGCCAATCCCGGATAGTGGTTTCCGTCACGCCCCCCTGCCAGCCCGCTTTGGGCGTTTGCAGAAAGAACTCGGGGGACTCTACGCACGCCGTGAAGAACTCTAAGTCGATGCGGTTCAGACCCGGGCCTGCTTTGACGCTGGGACGGGGGGCGGTCGGTCGGGCCGTCGGTTTGTCTTTGTTCTCCGGAGGCGTCGCTCGGCGGTGGGCGGATTCGGCAATTTCAGTGAGAACTGGAAGGGAGACGCCCAAAACCATCCCGATGTCGTTCCACAGCACGGCGCGATCGGGTAATCGCCGGCTGGCGATCAGCAGCGGCGTCAAGTCATTCAAAACCTGGGCGGTATCACTCTCCGAAAGCGGACCGCGTTGGGCGATTTCGCGCAGGAGCTTCGTCACCTGACGGGGTGCCGCCGCGCAAAGTTGAAAAAACTTTTCCGCACCTTCCTTTTGCACGTACTCATCGGGATCGAGGCCCTCGGGTAGAGAAAGATCCTTGGCAAAAAAACCGGAACTTAAGAAAAGGGAAACGGAGCGGTGCCACGCTTCTTTGCCCGCGCGATCCGGATCAAAGACCGTCACCGCGCGTCGCGTGAGGGGTTTGAGCTCGTGACAGTGTTCTTCGGTGAGCGCGGTGCCCATGGTTGCAATCGCGTTGGGCACGCCGGCTTGGTGGAGCGCCACGACGTCCATATACCCTTCGACGAGGATCACTTCCCCGAGTTGGCGGATCCCACGCTGGGCTTCGAACATTCCGTAGAGCAGTTTGCGTTTCGAAAATATCGTCGATTCTGGGGAGTTCAGATACTTCGGCTGGTCGCCTTCCTTCAAAGCGCGCGCGCCAAAACCCACCACCTGGCCATCGCGATTGCGAATGGGAAACATCAAGCGTTCGCGAAAGCGATCATAGCCCCCCGATTCCGAACCTTCGCGTTCGACGACAAGACCCGCCGCCGACAGTTCGGCGAGCGAAAACTTCCGCTGCTGGAGTTGCCGCAGCAAGGTATTCCAGCCCCGCGGGGCGACGCCGATTTGGAAGCGTTGAATCGTTTCCTCATTGATGCCGCGTTCCGTGATGTACTGTTTGGCGAAAGCGTAGTCGGGCACCTTCATCAATAGATGATTGAAATAGCGGCTCGCCCAATCGAGGGCGGCGAGTTGCCGGCCGGCCGACTCCAGCGGGCTCGGAACGCGATCCCCGCGTTGCATCGGCTCGAGTTTCACCCCCGTGCGATCGGCCAGTTTCTGAACGGCTTCGGGAAACGACAGGCCATCGATGTTCATTAGGAACGTGAAGACGTTGCCACCCTTCTGACAACCGAAGCAGCGGAAAACCTGCTTCAAGGGGTGCACGTAAAACGAAGGACTTTTTTCCGAGTGAAAGGGGCACAGTCCCTGGTACGCCTGACCGCTTTTTTTGAGCTGAACGTACTCGCCCACCAGGTCGACGATATTCATTCGCTCGCGGATCGAAGTTAATGTGTGCTCCGAGAACAACGCTAAACCTTTCGCGATAGGTGCTCCGAGGCACGCACCGCAAACCGATAGTGAAACTCAACACCCTTAGAAATCCCAATTCGGGGGCCGGCGGCCACTTCCGCATCGGTGTAGGCGGTTCCCAAATCCACGATTTGCAACCCGGGTTCGTTGAAACGCCGGCCGTAGTCCGAAAGATCGATGCCCAAAGCTTGGGCGAGTTTGCCCGGGCCACTGGCAATGCGGCGGGTGTCGGCGTCCGCCGGCAAACCGCGGTTCTTGCGCATCCGCTCAATCCCGGCGATGGGAGCTCCGGCCCGCAAGAGCACCGCCTGGCCTAGGTCTTCCGGGCCCGTCACGACGTTCATGCAGAAATTCATCCCATAGGAAAGATAGACGTAGCAAGCGCCGCCGCGTTCAAACATGATCCGATTGCGCGGGGTTCGGCGCCGGTAGGCGTGACTCGCGGGATCTTCATCGCCTAGGTAGGCCTCGACTTCGACGATTTCCACGCCCAGCGTTTTTCCGCGCACGCGGTGAAAAAGCCCTTTTCCCAATAGGGAGCGCGCCACGGTTAAGCAGTCTTGTTGGTAAAAAGTATCCGGTAGGGGGAGGTGGTTAGGATCAGCCCGAAAGTTTGGCTCGGGCGATTTCGTTGACCAGTTTTCCATCGGCACGTCCCGCGGCTTTCGCCAAAACGGCCTTCATCACCTGGCCGATATCGCCTGGTTTGCTGGCTCCCGTTTCCGCAATCGCGGCCGCGACCAGCGCCTCGACTTCCCCTTTGGAAAGCTGCTGAGGCAGGTAAACTTTGAGAATTTCGACTTCCTTCTGCTCTTTTTCCACGAGATCGGTCCGATTCGCCTTTTGAAAGGCATCGATCGAATCCGCACGCTGCTTGAGCATCGTCTGGATGACTTTGTGAATTTCCGCCTCTTCGAGCACGGTGCGCTTGTCGATTTCGCGCTTTTTCACTTCCGAAGTCAGCATGCGCAAGGTCCCCACTTTCAGGGAGTCCTGCGCCTTCATGGCTTCTTTCGTGTCGTTTTGCAGTTTGGTCTTAAGATCCATTCCGCATTACCGCCGGTCTTGGCGCTTGAGAGCGCGCTTGCGGGCGGCAATGGATTTTTTCTTACGACGCACGGAAGGTTTCTCGTAATATTCGCGTCGGCGAACTTCAGAAAGGATTCCCGCCTTTTCACACTGCTTCTTAAAGCGGCGAAGGGCGCTGTCGTACGGTTCGTTTTCTTTTACTCGCAGTCCAGGCAAACTTCTCTCCTCGAGGCGACCATACTAGGTGCGTCGCGCAAAGACCGTCAAGCGCGAATTGCAGAGCGCCCGCCCACCTTTAAAGGATGGCCATGGCGTCGCCGTAACTGAAAAATCGGTACCCCCGATCAATCGCTTCCCGGTAGCTGTCCTGCGCTTTCCCGATTCCGAGCCAAGCGCAGACCAGAATGAAGAGGGACGACTGGGGCAGGTGAAAATTGGTGATAAGGCCATCGGCCTGACTGACCCGGTGGCCGGGTCGGATGAAGATCCGCGTCTCCCCTTCCAGTCGTCCGTCCGCCGCCGATTCCAGCGCTCGCAGCACGGTCGTTCCCACCGCAATCACCCGGCGGCCTTCGCGGCGGGCAGCGTCCAATCGCGCGGCGGTGTCGGGAGCAATCGCATAAAACTCGGAGTGCAGCTGCCTCGCCTCCGGCTCCACGGGGGAAAAAGTCCCGTAACCGATCTGCAGCAAAATGGACTCGAAGCCGACCCCTTTGCGTTTGAGTCGCGCAATTAAATCGTCGGTAAAATGCAAGCCGGCGGTGGGGGCGGCTACTGACCCCGGGTCGCGGGCGAAGACGGTTTGGTAGTTTTCACGGTCGGACGGCTCGGCCGGGCGTTTGAGGTAGGGCGGCAGCGGTACCTCGCCGTTGGCGTCGAGCCAATGGAGAAATTCGTCGCGGGTCAGTGCGGGGAACTGCACGAGAAACTGGCGGTCTTCGTGAGAGTGCCGACCGATTTCTGCCGACATCCCGCTAGCGAATGTGAGGCGCGAACCCTCATCCGCAATATGTTTGCCCGGTCGAACCAGCGCATTCCACGCATTCAAGGGGGTAGCGGGGGAAAGCAGCAGGACTTCAAACCGTCGGCCTTTGACATCGGTGCCAAAGAGCCGCGCCTTGAGCACGCGCGTGCGATTGACGACGAGCACGTCGCCCGGGCGCAGGAGGGTATCGATTTCCGAAAACTGCAAGTGGCGGCGGCAGTCGCTTTCCGGATCGACCCAGAGCAGGCGCGAGCTATCACGGGGCGAGACGGGATGCCGGGCGATTTGTTCCTCCGGTAGAGGAAAGTCGAAGTCCGGGAGAAAGAGCATCCGCGGAAGCTATTCCAAAGCCGGGCGAAGAATCCAATCTTTTCAGCATTTGACCGGGATAATAATGGGAAAGGATGCCCTGGAACGTCTGGCCCCGCTCGGCCAGGTCTTTCGCGCCCCACTGGCACATCCCTACGCCGTGTCCCGCGCCGGTCCCTTCCGCGCGGATCCGCGAGCCCTCCTGCCTTAAAGTGAAGCGAGTGCTTTTGAGACGTGCGAATCCGAGCAAGCGGCGCAGCGTTTCTCCGGCGAAGCGGTGGCGGCCGTCATCATCCTGAATCCGAATCTGGGTTACCCGTTGCGTCGCACCGACTTCGGGGTGGAAAGCGAACTGGGTTCCGCGCAGGCCCAGCTTGCGGGCAAAGGCCGGGGCATCCCACTCGACCGCCCACCGGTACGCATTTCTCCGGCAATACGGACAGGGCGCTCCGGCCCGCGCTCGGGACGCGTTTCCCCAGACGCCTTCAGCCGTCTCGGTGTTTCCGCCGCAACGGGAGTGATAGAAAATCGGGCCGGGTTTTAGATGCTTGGCTAAAAAGACCCCTTCGGTCTCGCGTACCGCGCGCCACGCGCGCACGGACTCGCCCCTGACTCCGAGGTACACCTGATCGTACGTCGTGCGATCGAGATCAAACTGCCGATCGCGCGGGTGCTGCTGGCGGTAGAGCGCGTAACTGCGGGCCGCGACGGCTTGCGCCTTCAGAGCTTCCAATGACCACGAGGCATTCATCTCTCCGCCGACGGTTCCCGCCAGGTACGCTTCCAGCGGCAAAACGTTTACGAGGGAGATCGCGTTGCCGGCGTTTTCGATGCGCGCGCGACCGCGGTAAATCTGGCGTTCGAATTCCAGTCCCGGTTTTTCCAGTGGCCAAACCAATTCAACGGAACGGGCAATCAGCGGCCGGTAGGGAATGCGCACCATTTGAATGTGCGTGTTGAAGGCGGGAGAAAAAATCAGGACGCCGGGGCTCAAACGTGGTGTTTTCGCCTGCCCGTCGACGCGCACCGCCGCAGGCTGGACGCCGCGCACCACGATCGAACGGTCCGACCTCTCTAGAAGCACGCGGATGCCTGTGTTAGAATCAAAGGAGCTCGCCCCCGTCGAAACGCAAAACAACACGGCCAGTAAATAGAGTTTTTTAACCATTCGGGATTTCTCGGGAATGAAGAGAGATTTCGAGGAGAAATTTTATTTTACCATGAAGCACACGCGACGCCTCCTCTCGTTTTCCATTCTGTTTTTAGTGGCCCGCTCGGCGGCTGCCCTGACCGATCTTCCCGGGGCGGATTTGCGATTGGCGCTGGGCGATGAGGTCCAGGAAAAACGCACGACCGCGGTGAACTGGCCCATACGTCCCCGCGTCGCCAAACCGGCGGCGATCAAGGTGGCTTCGAACGGCCCAGTGGATCTTCCGACCCCGGCGGTGGAGCCGGCGGTACCCCCGTCGGGGTTTCGGGTTTTGGTGGATGTAGGGCACGGTGGGCACGATTTCGGGGCCCCGGGGCATTTTGGGATTCTGGAAAAAGACCTTTGTTTGAAAATTGCCGGCCAGGTGAAAGCCCGTCTTGAGCGTTTGGCGAAGCTGGCCGATTTTCCCCTCGATGTGCGCCTCAGTCGCGAATCGGATGGCTTCATTGCGCTGCGCGAGCGCGTGAAAACCGCCAACGAGTGGAACGCGGACCTCTTCATTAGTATCCACGCCAACTCCTCGCCGGTGCCGCGGGCCCGCGGTTTCGAAGTCTACTTTTTGTCGAACGAGGCCTCCGACGCCGATGCCTCACGTATCGCCCGGCTCGAAAACGGCGATGGAATCATTCAATCTCTTTCTAAGGGCGTGATGTCGATCCTATCCGACGTGAAAAACAATACGCACATCTTGGAAAGCAGCCGTTTTGCCGAAGCGGTCTATTCGTCTTTGGCCGTGCGCCTGCGGCCGAACGGGAAAGGTGTGCGCCAGGCCCCTTTCACCGTCTTGCAGGGGACGCAAATGCCGGCCCTACTCATTGAAGTCGGCTATCTGACCAACGCCGAGGAAGCCGCGACCCTGGCCAAAAACACGTACCAACAGCGAATTGCCACCGGCATCAGCGAAGGGGTTCTGGAATTCGCCCAACGCATGCGCCGCTTGAGCAAAAGCCCCTCGTTGCGTTCCCCGCGGAAACGCACTACCTAAGGGGAATGGCAAGACACGACGGACGACGGCCGGACGAGCTCCGGCCCATCAAGATTACCCCCCACTTTCTGGCGCACCCGCCCGGCTCCTGTTTGATCGAATTCGGGAACACACGGGTCATCTGCAGCGCGACCCTGGAAAACTCCGTTCCTCCCTTTCTCAAGAACTCGGGACGGGGTTGGCTCACGGCCGAATATTCCATGCTGCCCGGCAGCTCGGGCCAACGCATTGGCCGCGAACGCTCTAAGGTCGGTGGTCGCACCCAGGAAATCCAACGTTTGATTGGGCGCTCATTGCGCACCTGTATTGATTTCAAACCGCTCGGGGAACGTTCGGTCTTGTTGGATTGCGACGTGATGGATGCCGATGGTGGCACGCGGACAGCGGCCATCACCGGCGCCTACGTGGCCTTGGGGCTCGCCTTGAAAAAACTCTCCGGAGAGTTTCCCGAGCTTTCGAAGGTTTTGAAAACGTCGGTGGCGGCCGTTTCGGTCGGAATCGTCGGTAAAGAGCCGTGTCTCGATCTTAACTACATTGAGGACAAAGACGCGGCGGTGGACATGAACGTCGTCATGACCTCGCAAGACCAGTTCGTCGAAGTGCAAGGTACGGCCGAAGCGTCGCCCTTCGATCGTGCCCAGCTCAACGCCCTTTTGGACCTGGCGGCGGGCGGGCTGCGCAAACTTTTCGATGCCCAACGGGCGGCACTCGCGGGCTGAACGTGGAGAAACCGACCCTGCTCCTCGGCACTCAGAACGCGGGCAAGATCGTAGAGTTGAAAGCGCTCCTCGGCGACCGCTTCACCATTCAAGGCTTGCCCAGCGACACGCTCGAAGTCGTGGAAGATGGAAAAACCTACCGAGAAAACGCCCGAAAAAAGGCGGAGGCTTACGCGCACCGGTATCGACTTCCGACCCTCGCCGACGACTCTGGCCTAGAAGTCGATGTCTTGAACGGCGCGCCTGGCCTTTATTCCGCGCGCTATGGTGGCGATCTCAAATGGCCCGCGCGGTGGAACTATCTCATTGATGCATGTCGCAAGGTATCGGCGGGTCCTTGGCCCGCCCGTTTTCGTTGCGTGCTTTGTTACTTCGACGGCCAAACCGCCCACTATTTCGAGGGTGTGGCCGACGGGGCAGTGATCGCGGAACCGCGCGGTAAAGGTGGCTTTGGTTACGACCCGGTCGTCACCATCAATGTTCTCGGAAAAACGTTTGCCGAAGCGACTGCCGAGGAAAAAAACCGCGTGAGCCATCGCGCACAAGCGCTGGCCCAGCTAAAGACTTGGCTGCAAGCCCACCCTCTCTCACCTTGACCGGGGCCCAACGCGCAGCTAGGTTTCCACTTCGACCGATTTCAGGCCCAGATAGCTCAGTCGGTAGAGCAGAGGATTGAAAATCCTCGTGTCGGCGGTTCGATTCCGTCTCTGG
>CAZFMF010000080.1:0-9194 GCA_964519985.1 uncultured Pseudobdellovibrionaceae bacterium
GGTGCCGAGCCTGCGGATGGCTTCCTGAAAATCTTTAATGGCATTCGGAGACTGGTAGTTCAGCGGCTTGTTCATCGGAAAGCCAGCGAAGGGCGGGTTCGCCACGTCGGTAGACAGCAGGCCCATTTTCCATTCGAGTCCGCCTTTGGCCGCGAACTCGTTGATGAAGATATCCGCGTTCGTGATTAGGCCCTTCTGATGGATGTCCATGCTGCCGCTATTGTCGATCACCCAGAGGATATCGACCTTGCGTTGGCCTTGTAGCTGTTTCAGCGAGTGGGTGCCCTCGTAAAGAACCGGTTTTTGATCTTTGAGGTAGTAGAGAATTCCGGTCTGATTTCCGCAGCCGGTCACGCCCAAAATAAGAAGCAATACAACCCACATAGCCTAAAACTAACGTGCGTGGTTGGCGGCGGCAATGCTACCCATCCGCAAGCCTTAACTTTTGAGCTCGTGGCTAGGGCCGGTCGCGGAAGAGGAAACAGTCCTCGAGTTCAAAGGGAGTACCGTTCCCGGTCTGCATTTTGCGTTCGCGGCCGATGACCTCACCGGACTTTGGGTCGATGTCTTGGTCCTCCGGTTCGACGAACCAAATCTTTCCGGCCTCGTCTTGAGTACCGGGGTAAAGGAGGGTCAGTTTGCCGTCCAGCATGCGCCGGTCGAGTTTACCGACGCCCTGGTATCTCGCGAGAATGACTTCTTTGCTCGTTTTCTCATCCCAACCGGCAACCTGCACTTCGTAGAGCGTCTGGCCTTTCTTGGGATAGAGGATTTGGACGTCGACCGATTCCTCGGGGTCGGGATTTCCGTTCGCCATGCAGATCACACTGAGTTCCGCACGACTTTCCAGCGTCAGGACGGCGAGTAGGAGGAATAGGGTTCTTTTCATTTGGATATTAAATCGCACTTGGTGAACGACCACACCGCGCGATGCATTACTGACATCCATTGCCAGTCGCGTGCGCGGAGGTTAGGACAGGGCGTGCGGCGCTATTTACCCCTGTTTTTAGTCTTTGCTTACCTCCTGGGAACCACCCTGCTGCTGGCGGGAAAAATGGGTTTCGACCACTGGCCCCTGCTGATGAACCATTTCATGGGCGGCTTCTTCCTGACCTTTTCGTTTTTCAAGTTTCTCAATCTGAAAGGATTCGCGAAGGCCTATGCGAGCTATGACATCGTCGCTAAGCGTTGGTTGGGTTACGGCTATCTCTATCCGTTTATGGAGCTGGGCCTCGGCATTTTGTATGTCATTGGGTGTTGCCCGGTGTTCACGAATGCGGCGACATTGGTTGTGATGGGAGTGAGTAGCATCGGCGTGATTGAGAGCCTGATCCACCGCCGCGAAATCAAATGCGCTTGTCTCGGCACTTTTTTCGATTTGCCGATGTCGACGATTACGCTGGTGGAAGATCTGCTAATGGTCGCAATGGCCGGCGGGATGCTGGCCTTTCACGTTTAGCGGCGTCGCCGGGAATACCGCACGCTTCCACATCTTTCCAGGTCAGTCCGCTGAGTCGCAAGATCTCGCACTGCACGAGGGTGGGAGCGTTGTGAAAGTCCATCACCACGACCACCTGCCCCTCGGGGTCGATTTCGGAGATCACCATTCCGTGCAGAAAGTCGCAGATGGTGGTAGCGGCGGCATCGGAGACCTCATAACAATGCCACCGATCTTCGGTGACATCGCGGTATCCCACCGGCGTGCCTTCCGGGATGCAAAAACGCAGTGGCTTCTTTGGGGTCTTCACTGGGTGGGAGTGTTCGGCCAATTTTGAGAAACGTCAACGGCTGGACCTCAATTTGCTTCGGGTTTTTAAAGGAGAGGTGGAGATGGATGCGGCATGGGAGGTGGTGCGAGGGGAGTTCGCGGATTTGTCGCTCAGTGAAGCGGCGCGAATAGGTATCCGGCTGGGAATCGCCGGCTTTTTGGGCGGTCTGCTAGGATTCGAACGCGAACGCCGTGGCAAAGATGCTGGGATCCGCACTCATGTTTTGGTTTGCATGGGCACGGCACTTTTTGCAACGATTCCGAGTTTGGCGCATTGGAATGATGAAGCCATCAGTCGAGTGCTTCAGGGCGTCATCACGGGAATTGGTTTCATTGGGGCGGGAACGATCGTGAAGCACAATGGCGAAGGGCGCGTGGAAGGCCTGACCACGTCGGCCGGGATCTGGTTTACCTGCGCGGTCGGCATCGCGGCGGGCCTCGGAAAAGAAGCTTCGGCGATTCTCGGAGCGATCTTCGGTCTGGTGATTTTATCCTTGCTCCCTAACGTGGCGACCAAACGAAAACCAGGTGGTACGTCACGTGCATGAAGGTCCGGCAAAGGAGTTTCAAATGAAACAAAATGTCGGACGTACGGAAGGTTATTTACGGATGGGCTTAGGAGTTGCGGCGGGGATTGTGGCGCTGCGAACCAAGTCCCGCTTACTCAAATCGCTTTTTGGCACTCTGGCGATTTCGGGAATTCAAAGTGGCGCGATGCATTTCTGCGCGGTGAAAAAACTTTTGGGTCTCGGTGAATCGCGTCACTTGCCGAAATCGGAACCAAAGGCGTTGCGAGATGCGGCGGGGAATGTCTACAGCCCCAGCAGTTACGACAACGATCGTCTCTCGCCGCGCAGTCAGGCGGTTTAAGCGAGGCGATCTCTTTCGATGGAGCGATAGATTGATAGTGTTAAAAATATTAAGTATTTAATTTTATTGTGTATATATTGATATTAAGTCAATTTTAATTGACATTTCCGGTTTATTGTCCGATCCTGTTTAGGTGGATGTCGAGACTTTAAAGTCCTTTGCGAAGGTTCGGGGAATTCACCAATCGGCTTTGGCGCGCGGAGCCGGTGTCACCCGTCAAATGGTCTCTCTATGGTTCTCTCGAACGGGGACCGTGGATTTGCGCGCATCCACATTACAGCGACTCGCCGAATTTCTTGGGACTTCGACCGAAGTCCTTTCGCGACCTCTGCCGATTTTGAGTGAGCAAGAGGAGCGACGAAAGTGGGAGACGGATCTGTTGTGGGATCGTTTGTATCCTAACCTAGAAACGTTCGTCGCTGGTCTTCATCGGGGCCAACCGTCTGCTTTGGCGCGTCTCGTTCAAGTTTGTGGAATTTACCAGGCCGAAAAAATTGCGGGTGCCCAGATCTGGAAAAAATTTCCGCAATATCGTGAGCAGATCCATCCGGCGCGCCGCCGAGAAGCCGAGATATTGTGGAAAACAAAGTAGCCCCGCAATCGGCACTTGCGAGAAAAGTGCTTCCCCCACCATTGCTTAAGTGCATCGAGAGGATTTTTGCGCAGAAGCTCGAAGGAACGGCGCTGGTCGGAGGGACCGCGCTTTCCGGCTACTATGCCGGGCACCGGCGATCCGACGATATCGATCTTTTTTCATCGGGTGAGACTCCTTTTCGAGCCGCGGTACTGGCCGTGAAGTCTCTGGAAAAGTCAGGGGCGGTGTTCTCCAATCTTTTGCAATCCGCCCAGTATTTTCACGCCAATTGCCTTTATTCGGAGCAGCGTTTCACCATCGATGTGGTTCTCGATGAAAATCTTTTTCGCGTTGGACAATTCGAGTCCGTGGAAAAAGGAGTGACCGTTGCGACACTCGAAACATTGCTGAGAATGAAATCGGCGACGCTAGTGAGTCGAGCCGGCGAAAAGGATCTCTACGACATGCAGTGGCTGCTAAAGCATTTTCCCCTTGGCCCCGCCGAATGGATCGCGCTAGGTCAATCGGTCGATTTGGGAATGAACCCTCAGAGTATTCTCGCTTCACTAGCGGGAAAGAAACTCCGAGAAGAAGCTTGCGATTTTGGAATGGGTGTTTCCCCGGCCGAGATTTTCAAGTCCGTATCGGCGTTTCAGAAAAAACTGATCCAGGAACTGGTCGATTACATCAAATCGCTACCAACCCCACCACTCGGCACGCTAGTCAAACGCCTGCGATAGCTCTCATTCGTGTCATTTCGTTCTTAGCCAGCCCAATCGCTTCGTCCATCCCCATTCCCGGTTTCGTGAGAAAGGCGGTGGGGCGGCTGGCCAAAGCAACGTGAATGGACGCCAGCGAGGAAACTTCCGTTTCGATGCAACTTCCGCCGAGGAGGGATTCGACGCCGAGCGCCTGGCACGCCAAGACGGCTTCGAGACTTTGGTGCAGGCCGCCTAGGTCGGGCATCTTGATATGAATCATATCGATGCAGTCGGCTTGAGCAAAAGTCTTGATATCGTCGAGGGTATTGGCCCACTCGTCCGCCACTAAACGCACCGAACTTCCCTGCGACCGCAGCGTTTCCCGCAATTTCCGCAGTGCAGAAATTTGTTCTTCGCGCGTGGCGAGGAGCACGGGACTTTCCACGCGGAGTTGGAAGGGAGCACAATCCTGTTCCAGCTGCGCAAGGTACTCGGCCATACGGTCGGTATCGCCCCCAAAGATTTTTCCGATCGCTCCGTGCACATCGAGGTGGATCACCGGATGGTAAGCGTGGCCCGCTAACTCGGGAATGCGTTTCGCGAGCCAACGCGCGTAGCTGCGCAAGTGCTCGCCGCTCATTCCCAACTGATCCGGAATCGTGTCGACCTGGGAGTGAGGCAAAGACGCCAGGCGATTCACGATCATTTTGTCGGCGCCGTCGCGACGATTGTTGCCGCAGGATCCGTGCAACGGCACCGGCGAAAAATCCTCGGGGAGATTCCACTCCCGACAAAGGACGCGGGCCATCGGAGTGCGCTGCCCATACGCGACGGCGCGCAGCAGGCCCTGTGTCCAGCCATAGGCGATCGCGCGGTGGAGGGGAAGAGAATCGGCCGCCCCGGCCAATTCCCGAAACGATTCGACACTTGCGCCCTCGACTTTTGGCGCAAGGATTTGTTTCAGGCATTCAATCGCGCTATCGCTGCGAAAGACTTTGTCGCGGCCCGCTTTGGCCGAGTAGGAAACCGAAATCGCATCCCCCCAATGCACAGTGCCATCTTCGAGTTCCAAGCCCAACGAAACCCCTTGGGCGAGCTCGCGCACGCGCTCAAAGCCCGGACTCACGCCCGGTGCTGACCAGCGATCGGATTCTGTAGTCGGAGTCTGCTGAAGGGCAGCAATATCTTCCGCGTAATAAAACCCTTGGATGGGAACGGCGTGGAGCTTTCGGATCTTCACTCGTAGCGTACCCAAATGGATCGCATGCGGGTATAGGCCTCCAACGAGTGAATGCCCATTTCGCTTCCCCAACCACTTTGCTTGATGCCGCCAAAGGGACTGCTGAAGTCGTAGCAGCCGTAGTGATTTACGAAAACGATTCCCGCTTCGAGTTCGTTGGCCACGCGGTGGGCGCGCGCGGCATCGGCGGTGTATAGACCGGCCGCGAGTCCGTAGTCCGTGTCGTTGGCGATGCGGATGGCTTCGGCGTCATCGCGAAAACGCATGAGGCAAAGCACCGGTCCAAAGATCTCTTCGCGGGCGATCCGCATTGTTTGAGTCACGTCCCCGAAAACCGTCGGCCGCACAAAGAGGCCGTCTGCGTTATTCCCCTGCGTGTCGCGCCCGCCGCCGGCGATGAGCTTCGCGCCTTCGCTTTTTCCAATCTCGATGTAATCGAGGATCTTGTTGAAGTGCGCTTGGTGGCACTGTGCGCCTTGCTGCGTCTTGGGATCAAATGGATCGCCGCAGATCACCGCCGCCGCTTTTTGCGCGAGGCGCTCCGCCACCTGATCGTAGATTCCCTCTTGGATCAAAAAGCGGGTGGGCTCCGAGCACTTCTCGCCTTTGTGAGAAAACATTGCCGTGAAAGAGCGGCTCACCACCGCGTCGATGTCTTTGATGTCGTCGAACAGGATATTGGGCGATTTGCCCCCGAGTTCCAACGAAACGGTCTTGAGGTTGGAATGGCCCGCGGCCTCGACGATTTTTTTGCCCACGGCCGTAGAGCCGGTGAAGGCAATTTTTTGGATGCGGGAGCTTTGGGCTAAAGCTTCGCCCGCTTCGCTTCCTCCCAGCACGAGGTTTAAAACTCCGGGTGGCAGAATGCCCGCCTCGTGCACCCACTCCACAAAACGCATCACCGACAAACTTGTAAAGGGCGAAGGCTTAAGGACGACCGTGTTGCCCATCGCCAGCGCCGGCGCCAGTTTCCACGCCGCCATGAGCAAGGGAAAATTCCAGGGAACCACCAGCGCACAAACGCCCACCGGTTCCCGCCGGGTAAAGTTCACAAACCCCTTTTCCACCGGGCAGGTTTCGCCGTAGATTTTATCAATCCAACCCGCGTAATAGTCGAAGACATCGGCGGATTCGGGCAGATCGTCGATGAGGGCTTCGCGGTAGGTCTTGCCGTTGTTCAGCGATTCCAAAGTCGCCAGTTCCGCCGCGTGGTCGCGCATCACCTGTCCGAGGGCGCGGACCTTGCGGGCGCGTTCGGCGCGAGGAAGTCTTTTCCAGGAGCCGCGAAATGCTTGGGCGGCAGCGGAGGCGGCCAAGTCGACATCCTCACGACTTGACTCCGCGAACTCGGCCAGCAATGCCCCGTTGGCGGGGTTAAAGGTGCTGAACAGCGAGCCTTTTCCCTCGACCCATTCCCCGCCGATATATTGGCGCTTAGGTGTCTTGAGCCAAGCCGTGACTGATTCCAATCGATTCGCTTCCATCGCTTACTCCTTAGCGCATCGGGGTGCTGCGTCCATAACGAATTTTTCGCAAGTAATCGCTGCTGACCGTCCCCGGCTTGCTGTCATAGCCGAAGAGGCCAATGAGACGAGAAACCGGTCCCTGAATGGGAGTCACCCGATGCAACGACCACCGGCCCCGAAAAAGCACCAGGCTGCCCGGCTCGTTGGGCAGCGTATGCACTCCTTCGCGCGAGCCCTTCAGCACCGCCTGGACCCTTTCGTAATTCTCGTTGCCCGGGTGCCGGATCAATGGAACGTGCTCGAACGCCCCGCCCTCGTTGGCATTGCGAATCATCAGGCTGCTGACGAAATCGGTCTGATCAAAATGCCAACGCAGATAGTCCCCATCTTTCATCACCGAGACATTGAGGGCGCCCATCGGATCGGCGTAGCGATAGATCGCCGGCAATCCCAAAACCTCGCCGATGAACTGCATCAACGGTTCCCAATGATAAATCTGACTGAGCAAGTGCGCGTCGGGAATTTGGTCGTAGCCCACGGCGCCGAGGGACGTGCGTTCCATCAAGCGCCGGGCATGATCCTCGGGTAGCGAAAGATCCGGATCATCCAGGTAGGCGTTTCCCATCAGCGCGTTGTGGTAGGCGTGCGGTTCCAGCGATGACGACTCGTCGACCATGCGCCGCAATCCGGCGGCCGTGACGAAGTTCTTGATCTCGGCAACGCCGAGGGAGTCCACCTCGTAGCGGGCTTTTTCTACCAACGCTTTGCGCGCGGGATTGTCTAACTCATGCAACGGGTAGCGTTGGGTGTCTACCCAGCCTTCAAACCAGTTCATGCCTCCACCTCTTGAAAAATACGGACCGAGAAAGCCGCGCGTACGGACGGGCCCCACGCGAGAACGAGTAGGCTTAGTCCGGTTCCGAAGACAAAGAACAAGGCCGGCAAACCTCCCAAGTAGGAGAGGTTGCGGATGCCATCCACTCCGCAGTGCACCAGCATCACCAGCGAGATCACCCCGACGGCCGAGCCCCAGATCAATTTCAGGTAGGTGGGCGGATCCGGCTCTTCGGCGCAGACGCCCGTGGAACTCATCGCCGCCATGCAAAGGGTATTGGAATCGGCGGCGGTGATGTAGGAGATCGCGGTCACGATGATGAAAAAGGGAATCACGATTTGCGAAAGCGGAAATCCGGAGAGGACGCCGTAGGTCATCCCTTCGGGGCCTTTGGTCGCTAGCACTTGGCTGAGTCCCGCGCCGTGGAACAACTCGAGCGAAAGCGCCGTGCCTCCGAAGATCGCCATCCAAAGCATCGAAAACACCGCCGGGATGACGAGATTCACCATGAGAAACTGCCGGACGGAATAGCCCCGCCCAATTCGCCCCAGAAAACCGGCCGTCACCGGTGCCCAGGCTAACCAAACCGCCCAGTAAAAAACCGTCCACTGTTTCGGCCACGGATCCGAAGGGGACAACTCAGTGAAGAGGCTGCGGGAAAAGAAATGGCTGACGTACTCCCCGAATCCTTTTCCGCTTAGCTTGGCGGCTTCGATTGGCGCGCCGAAAACCAACACGTAGACGGCTAGGCCGATGAAGAAAAGACTGTTCACGATCGAGAGGTTCTTGATCCCTTTTTCCACGCCCGATAGTGCGGACGCGATGTAGGAAACGACGATGGCGGCGCCAATCACGGTCCAAAGCAAGGGGCTGCCCTCAATGCCGAAGAGGTACGAGATGCCGCCGGCAATGGCCAGTACGCCGGTTGCCAGGGACGCCGCCATTCCCAGTACGAGTGTGTAAAGGGCAATCGCATCCACGGGAGTGCTGAGCCGACGCTGGAGGCGTTCGCCGACGAGGGGAGTGAAAACCGAGCTCAGACTAAACGGCTGCTTCAAATTGTAGAAGGCCAGGGCGAACATCAGCGCGGGCAGGGCGTAGATCGCGCACGGCGTGAAGGTCCAGTGCAAAAAGAGCGTCGACATCGCAAACTGCGCGGCCGCGTCCGATCCCGGCGCAATGCCGAGCGACGCGGGCGGTTTGACGAGGTGGGTAATGGGCTCGGCCATTCCCCAAAAAAGAATACCGGCCGCCGTGCTGGTGCAAATCGAGACGCAAACCCAGCTGCGATAGCTGAACAGTGGCGGGGCGGTTTTTCCCCCAATGGTTTCTCGGCCAAAGGGCGAGACCGCGACCGCGACGCAAACCACGAGGCAGAAAAGCCCACACCATGCGAAGGCGGAGGAAAAGGTCGCCAGCAGCCAGGTATTCGCCCCGTTCACCACAGATAGGAACAGAGCCGGATTCAAGAAGTTTAGGGCGATGGCGGCAAAGAGCATGAGAAACGGCGGCCAAAAAACACCGTGCCGCATCTTCACCGGGTGCCTCCTAAGAGCCGTTCGTCGAAGGGATAGCGGGCGAGGAGCTCTGGCCCCTGCGCCGTGACGACAATCTGCTCTTCCAGCTTCACGCCGTCGCGCTTGCCGACCTTACCGGCGTAGAATTCCACGCTGAGCACCATTCCCTCGACGAGGTGGCCTTCGGGCGCCAGTGCTTTGGGCAAATCGTGGGGGAAGGGGC
>CAZFMF010000081.1:0-9094 GCA_964519985.1 uncultured Pseudobdellovibrionaceae bacterium
AGCCCGCCGCGCACGTAGAGCGTCATGGAGCTGTCACCCATCCGCCGGTCGAGCGCCAGGTCGAGGTCGCGGTTGCCGGACTCCTGGACGGCGTCGCCGATCGCCTTCGGCAGGCTCGCATCGCGCGCGAGCAGGAAGCGGAACTGTGACGGGAGGCCGTCGTTGTTCGCCGCGGCCGCCAGCTCGTGCATTCCTTCGACGGCGTCCTCGTCGTCCGGGTCGGCCGCGTCGGCCTCCGCCATGTCGTGGACCACGCCGTCGAGGTCCTCGGCCTGAAGTCCGATCGTCTCCGCCAGCACGACCGCGTCGACCGGCCACAGGATCCTGTCGATCTCGTAGCCGCTGTCCTCGAACTTCTCGCCGGCGAGCTCGGCAGCGAACGCCAGCTTGTCGATCGGCGCGATCGCGTCCTCCGCGCCGAACGCGAGCCACAGGCGGTCGATGGCGTCCATGTGGTCCGCGCCAGCCCTGCGCAGTTCGGAGTAGAGCCGGAGCGTGTCGTCGGTGCCTGGTCCAGCCGCAGCCGCGGCGCGCTCGAGTCTGCGAAGCCGCTCGTCGCTCATGACGACAGGATACAGGTCTGTTTTGACCGGGCCGCGCAAAGCGGCCGATCAGCAGGCGGCGCCCTCGGCGACGGCGCGACGTGCTTCCTGATCCTGTCTGGCGGGGGCGGCTCCAGCCCGAAGGCGGTCCGCCGGCGAGTTGCATGGATGAGCTCGAGGGCCAGGCGCAGGCGTCGGCCGACGTCGATCATGGCGATCCTGTGCTCGCGCTTGAGTCTGGCCCTGATGTCGGCCGGAGACTCGTCGGGCTCGACGACCAGCGGATCGGGGTAGTTGCCGCCGTAGTAGCCCGCGTCGACGCAGCCAGTGACGCGACGGATACGAACGACCGAGATGCAGTTCGAGGTCGCGGCCGTCGAGTAGAACGTCTCGTTTCCCCAGGCGCCCACGTCGGTAGTCTACCGCAGCCGACGGACGTCGCACCCCTACGGTATGGTGCCCAGCGAGAGAGGCCATCATGTCTGCGCCGGTCGTCGAGGTCCCCGATGCTCCGTCCTGCTCGCGCTGCGACGCGGACATGATCCGGCGCATGGACATGGAGACGGCGCGCTGGTTCTGGGACTGCCCCAACGAGTGCGACCGGGCGAAGCCGAAGTGGAAGAAGAAGCCGGACAAGGACGCCGAGAAGTCGGCTGAGGAGATGCCGTCGTTCGCAGGACGACCGGACGCGATCTCCGACCGCGGCGTCATCGACTACAAGACCGGCCCGGGGATCGCGATCGGCATGAGTGCCGACAGCGCTCCGTTGGCCAGCTACGCGATCGGCGCGCAGCACCAGATCGCCGACGGCGACCGCGTGCTGACCAACGACGAGACCACGCGGCGACTGGCCGAGCTCGACGCGAAGCAGGCCGACCTCGAGCGTCGTCTCGCGGAGAGGCGCAGCGGCGCCGGACAGCCTGTCGTTCACGGAGGCGGCAGCCACGGGATGGGCGGCGCGATCACGATCCAGGGCGGCACCGGAGGAACGGGTGGAGCGACGCCGCCCAGGCCACAGGAGGTCTCGAGCATTCCTCCGGTCGCCGGCGCCGGAGTGGGGTCGATCTACTACGACACGACGACGGGCACGTTCAGGGTGCTCGACGGCAACGGCAAGCACGTCGCCGTGCACCCGACCATGACGTGCCCGGTTTTGCGCACGAACACCGACGGTTCGACCGCGCTCTGCGGCCGACCCACGGAACTCCTGGGCGGCGAGCCCAACAAGGACCGCCTGTGCTGGCTGCACGCCGCGCCAGTGGACAGCCCGGTGCAGCACGACAACGAGCGCCGCAGTCGCGTGGCCGTTGCCGTCTGCTCGTTCGGCTGCGCCGCGCTCGCGGGCGCCGCTGCTCTCTACGAGGCGGGGAGCGCGCGCTGGCCAGTCGTGGCGATCGCGGCGGTCGCAGGAGGCCTGCTCCTTCCGTTCCTGCTCTGGCTGGACGCCGCGCGCAAGCGCAACGCGACCGACAAGAAGGCCGGCACCGGCGTCGCGAGCGCCGGAGCGTTCTTCATCCTCCTGATCCTCTGGCTCCTGACGAGGGCTAGACGCTAAACTCGAGGGCGTGAAGAATCCGCCCCCCAAGCTCGTCGGCGCCCGCTGGGGCGAGCGGGCTCACGAGAACCGCAGCAGCGGCCCGCTGATCCGGGTGACCGAACGGTGGGGGGACGAAGTCCTCGAGCGCGATGTCCGCGCTCCGCACGATGCGCGCTTCCAGATCGAAGGCGGGGATCTCGGCCCGCTCTGGCACGCCACGACTAGGACGCGCGAGATCCTGAAGGACGGGTTCCGACTGGACCGTCGTGGCGGGCTCGGCGGCTCCTCGAGCGGCAAGGCAATCTCGTTCACGCAGTCGTTGCCGTTCGCCTGCGTAATCGCAAGTTCGCTCAAGGACGCGATCCGGCTCGCCGACGGCCTCATGGGGCCGGACGATGTGCTCGAGCGCGCTCGGCGTGAGGACGGCGCCCGGCTCGTCGAGAAGACGCTCTGGTGGTACGAGATCCAGGGCGGCTCGCGTGGCCAACCCGGAGCTGATCGCCTCAGGACGCTCGACGGCGACAGGCGCATCAACGCGACGTGGTGGCTCTACCGCTCCTACCTGCGAGCGCGATCGGAGCTCCGACTCGACTACGACCCAGGCTTCTTCGGCGTCACCTGGGAGGCGTTCAAGGGCCTCGACGTGACGAACGTCGGCGTCCTCGAATGCATGATCGAGAACGCCGTGTGGGCGCCGAGCTCGCCATCGGACGACGCGCCGGCGGGAGTCGTCACCTACCACGGGTGGGACCGCCCGCCGTTCGCGCCTGACCAGGACGAGTACCGGGCCTACGACATGGACTCGATCCGCGTCCTTGGTCGCGCCGACTGCCCTTAGCGGCCGTGCCTCGACACCACATCGTTGACGATCGTGGCCACCTGGCCAGGGTCCAGCGCGCTGCCGGCGACGCGCGGGCTGCCTCCGATCGTGTCGCCGCCGCCCCAGCGATCCGACTTCCCGGCCGTGCCCTCGGCCTCGTTCAAGGCCGAGATGATCTCCGGCACGCTGAAGAAGTCGATGAACAGCGACATGCGACCGATCGTGTAGGCGTGCCGGCCGTCAGGGCGCTCCCTGGATGCCACGTAGGCTTTGATGCCGTCGGCGAACATGCCGGTGCGGGCCTGCGCGCCTAGCTCGCGGATCATGGCCCAGCCGCTGCCGCCGCCAATCCGCTCGTAGCGCGTGTCGATCTGGACCTCGCCGCCCTGATGTGTCAGGTGGCGCATGATCCGACCTTCGACGTCCGTGACGACCGCCTCGTAGGAGGAGCGGTCCTTCTTGTCGAGCTCGCCCGAGAGCCTGAAGCGACGGTAGGGCTCGAAGACCCACGCCAGCTCCCGGAGCGCCGGCAGGTCGACGGGGAAGGGGTACGCGCCGGCGGTCGCGTCGAGGAGGTCCTCCATGTGGACGAGCTTGTTGAGGGCCGGGTTCATGACGTGCTCGGCGAGCCAGCCGTGCTTGAGCAAGAACCACGAGAGGCACACGTCCTCGTCGCAGTCGTTGGCGAACACGGCGGCACGGATGCTCCCCTCCTCGCGGAAGCACTCGAACAGGCCCTGTCGGATCGCCATGAGGACCTGGGCGCACGTCGAGCGGGTCTCGAGCCTCGAGACCTTCTCATGATGGTTGAAGTTGGCGTGCGGTCCCGCCGCGTCGAGTCGCGGACCGTCGGCGACGTAGCCGTCGAGCGCGATCGAGAACGGCGGGGCGCCGGCCACGAACTGCTCCCAGGTGAGCGGGGCGTCCTGCGGACGCATCTCGAGGACGATCGGCTGGATCATCTGTGCACCTCAGCTCGATGACGCGACTGTATCCGGCTTCCTGTCGGCCTGCTCAGGCCAGCCGCACCAGCACTTCCGCGGACCGGACGCGACGGTCCAGTGGTGACCGTTCGAGCAGGAGTAGCTCGTCGAACTCGTGTTGCTGTCGTGGTCGTGGAGCTTGCCGTCCTGGTCGTAGAACGGCTTGCAGTACAGGAGCGAGCCACTCGACGCGCCCGGGTAGACGAACGACTTCTGCCCGGCCTTCTTGCACTCGTCACAGACCACGGCTCACCTCTTCTTCGAGACCTTCTTCTTCGCCTTGGGCGGCACCATCTCTTTGTTCTTCGTGGCGCACAGCGCGTCGGCCCTGGTGTTCCAGCGCGTGAAGTCGGAGTTGTCCTTCTGATGCCCGTCGTGGTGGATCAGCACGACGTCGAGCTTGAGTTCGTGCACCAGGCGGTGCGCCTCGGCGAGCTGCTCTTGCGTCTCCGGCTCGATCGTCTGGCGCACGCCGATGAGTTGCGCGTGGACCCAGAGCAGGTCGACCACGATCGCCACACGACCGCTCTCAGGCGAGGCGCGCAGTCCGAGCAGGAGGCCGTTCCACTCGCCGCCGACGTTGCTGGTGTGCGTCGGCTCCTTCCACTCGACGAGTTCGTGCGCCACGACGCCGGCGGGGTTCACGACGACGGCGGCATAGGCGCCCTTGGACGAGCCGTCGGTGAAGATGTGCCAGCGGCCGTCGTCGCACGACCGCCGCTCCGAGAACTTCAGCCACGGCCGGCCGCTCATGCCGGCGCTGCGCTCGCTGGTGGTCAGGACGTGGTCAGGCAGTGGCATTGGGCCCTCCCGTGACTCCGGCCACGACGTCCAGAAGGCTCTGCTTCGCGCTGGCCGAGTAGCCCTCCGACATGTCGAGAAACGTCACGCCAGGGGCGAACAGCGCGATCGGGTTGTGGCTCGTGGCGATGACCTGGATCTTCCTGCCCATGGCAGGCACGAGCTTCATCCAGAGGTGAACCTGCATGGCGATGTCGAGCGCGCGATCTGGCTCGTCGAGGATCGCGGTGATCGGACCCTGCCTGTCGAGGCCCTTCACGTAGGTCACGAAGTCCTTCGCTTCGGCGCCCTTCAGCTTGGTCAGGTCCGGCACGTTCAGCGCCAGTCCGTCGACGACCTTGCTCAGGCGCACCTTCCTGTTCTGGCCCGACGAAGCCCCATGAAGCCTCAGGCCCATCTGCTCGACATCGTCGAGGACGTCGTGCGGCATGCCGAACGCAGACATGGGCTTGTCGGACTCCTCGGCCATGTGCAGGAAGGCCGCCGTGCCATCCCAGTCCACGTCGGCCTTGACGTCGCCGGAACGCGGTCCGATGTTCTCGGCGAAGGCCGCGGGGTAGCCCTTCCCACGCGTGAAGCGCGCCGGACCTGACCAGCCGCCGTGCTCCGGGCAGCCAGCGTAGGCCCCGAGCATCCTGAGCAGCGTCGTCTTGCCGCAGCCGTTCGGGCCGAACACGATCGTCGCTCCCGGCCCGAACGTGAACTTGCGCTTCCGGCCCTTCGCGTCCTTGAAGGTCGCGAGCTTCTCGAGTGGCCAGCCGGACTCGACCTTGAGCGAGCGAATCACGATGCCTCCTCGTCCTGCGGCCCGACCCACCGCCACGACGGGCGCTTCTCGCCGGCGAACATGCTCCGGTCAGACAGGTAGCACTCGCCGTGCAGGCGCCAGGTCTCCATCCCTGGACCCTCGACGCCGGACGTCACGTAGGAGACGTGACGCAGACCCTTCTCGATCGTCTCGCAGCAGGCATCGCACGAGTAGGGCTTCCGGCCCTTCGGCGTCCGCAGGTTGAACACCCAGGTCTCGCCGCGCCACTCGCCGTCGTGGGTCTCGATCTCCTCGTTGGGACGTGGCTGCGATTCGCGGCTCACGTCTCGTCCGTCCTGAACCCTGGCGCCCGGAACCGCTTCATGGCCTCGAGCGACACGCGCTTGTTCATGATCTTGATCGAGGCCAGCGGACGACCGGAGTCGATCTCGACGCGGATCGAGTCCTTCGGGAGCGACAGGATCCACTCCATGTTCTGGAGCACGAGCTCGACCGGAGCGCTGAGCGTCGTCGAGCGCCAGCGCATCGCGCCGGCCTTCCGCTTCGGCGCCTTCCTGCGCCTGGCCGGGAGGCTCGAGATGTAGGACGCCGGGCAGCCCTGCTGACAGGCGGTCGGGTTGCCGTCGCCGTCGACCGCACCGCAGTCCTGACAGAGCTCCCTGCGTGCGCTGTAGAGCCTCGGGTCAAGGGCCATGGTCGTCTTCCGCCTCGTCCTTGACCCACGCGCGGTGAGCGACGCCGTCTGCGGTCGGGTGCTCGTCGATCGTGACCTGCCGTCCCATGAGCATGCCCTTCATGCTCTTCGCGACCTCCGGGTCCTTCAGGTCAAGATCCAGCTCCAGGTCCTCCTCGCGCTGCCGGCGCAGGTCGTCGGCCGAAAGGAGCGAGAGCCAGATCGTCTTCAGGTTGCGCTTGTCGATGTAGGCCGGCGGCGCCTCGCCGAGGTCAAGGCAGACCATGTCGCGCCTGAACAGCCACACGACGTTGAACGTGACGCCGCTGACGACACCGCGCCTGGTCGTCGGCCAGCGAAGCGCGGACATGACCCTGCTGCGATCGGCCGCCGACCATTCGCGGGTCAGCCGGTAGATGTCGTCCGGCGTGATCTGGCGCTGGCCAGCGCGCTCGCGCACGCGCTCGATCTCGGCGCCGAGATCCACCAGGCAGCGGACGCACATGTCGAGACTTCGACCGTCGAGCAGTTCGACGTTGCGGACCTGACCAACGTCGCCATCGCGCAAGTCTGGCGGGTTGCTCGCCGGGCACCAGGCGCAGCGCTTGCCGGCCTCGGACCTCATGAGGGTCATGGGCCAGTCCGGCAAGTGCGAGTGCCTGACGAACGGTGGCGTGCCACCGAGGCTGAAAGCCGAGGACGCCATGGCCCAGGACCTGATCGCCTGGAAGACCTCCTCGTCTCGGCCGACAGGCCGCCCGTAGACCAGGATCGTGCCGTCCTCCCCGAAGTACAGCTCGCGGTTCGGGCCGATCGTGACCGACTTCGGCGGCGGTGGATGGCCGATCGTCACGCTGCCGACGAGGACGCGGTCCGACCCGGCCTCGACCGTCGTCTCATTCGGCTTCTCAGTAGCCATCGTCCATCTCCCTCAACAGCTCCGCGTGCTCTCTGCCAGTGAGCAGGCGCCCTGGCCCTGCACGTCTCCTCGGGTCGTCCAGCGGCACGCGTTCGGCGCACAGGTCACACACCGGCAGCGTGTGCTGGCCGATCTCGGCGAGACGCGACGTCAGGGCGCCGCACGCGCAGCGCCAGCCCACGACAGCGCCCAGGGCAGCGTCGAGCTCCTGGATCACGTCCTCGCGCACGTCGTCGCGCTCGTCGCCGCGGGAGTAGGTCCTCCAGTGAGGCAGCAGAGCGGTGGCCTCGTGGAGCTGGACCTGCGGCAGCGATCCGACAGCATAGACGTCCAGGATCAGCCGGCGCGGCGGATCGACGATCTCGATCCACGAGTGGTCGACCGGCCCGAACTTGCCGTCCACGACCTCGAGATCACGGGCCCTCGCGACGAGCCTGCGGGCCACCACGCGAGCGACCTCGTGGCAGCGCAGCAGATCACGACCTGGCGCTGGGTCTGGCAGGGCGGAGACGATCTCCTGGGCCCGCGCGAGCAGCCAACGAGCGCTGTCGCTGAAGACGTTCGTCTCGCTGTAGCTGCGCATCTCAGGTCGCCACCAAGACGCGGCGGGCTTCGGACAGGCTGTCCACGCCGACGATCAGCACGCCGTAGTCGCCGCGGAGCTCCTCGGCCCACTCGGCCGGTAGCGGGTCCTCGGTCAGGAGGTACCACTCGCGCGTCCCAAGGCGGGCCTCTAGCCTGCGCTTCCGCTCGTCGAGCAGCCTGTCGGGGATCCCGGCCTGCCTCTCGAGGTCGTCTTCCAGGAAGAGTTCGGCACCGCAGGCGCAACGACCGTGGCCGAACCCATGCGCGAGCTTGCGGCAATCGACGCAGCGATAGCTCTGCGGCGACGGTCTGCTGTCGAAGAAGACGGTGGGCGTGACGTGGACGGAGTCCGAGGCAACGCCGTCCCACAGGAAGACGATCTTCCGGTCGACGACCAGCCTGCGCACATGCTCGAGGTCGAAGTCCGCCACGGACACCCTTCTACCGTATGGCTACGACATGCGCTACGGATCGGACCCTTCGGCCTTCGCCTTCGGTCCGCACATCGGACACTCGCGCTTCGAGCAGTCCCAGCACCACTGGATGACGTGGCCGCAGTCGTTGCAGTCGTAGAGCCGGGCGTGCTTGCCGCACTCGGAGCAGCCGACCCGGGAGCGCTTCACTGCCCCGCCTCTACGGCCTTCATCTCGATCACGTCGCCGAGCCTGAGCGTGACCACGACGACGGTGCCGTCGCGCCACCCACGCCACGTCGTCTCGTCGAACGTCCGCGTCCACGTCCTGGCCTGCGCCCCTGGCTCCTGCGAGCGCTCGAGCAACGACAGCGAGTAGGACTCGTCGCGTGAGCCCATTCGCTGTTTCGCGTCGCGGACAGCCGTTGACGGCCATCGCGCGTCGAGGCCGACGCCATGCTCACGTCGATCGGCGCCAGGGACCCAGCGGTCGACGAGGTAGTGGTAGTAGTCCCGGTAGACCGGGTCGTAGCGGTAGACCGGGTCTCGGTACGACTCGCGGCGTTCGACCGTCTTGTACCTGGTGCGTGTCTCATAGGTCGGTTCGCGCTTGAAGCGTCCGTTACCGAGGTTCCTGGTGCGCGTTCCGGTCTGGACGCGCTCCGTGCCGTCGGCCACGCGATCGCGAACCGTCCTCCACTTCGTGTCGTAGTGGTCGAGGATGCGCTCCTTGTGATGCTCGCGGCGCTCCGAGCGGACGTTGTAGGCGTCGCTCGGGTGGTCCCACCCCTCCTGTGAGAGGGTCGTGTACTCCTCGACGTGCTGAACGCGCGTCCACGAGTGCGCGGAGATCACCGCGACGGCGGTCGTCGTGCGGAAGATCAGCCAGCCGACTGTGGCGATGAGCGAGAGCATCGCCGCGAAGCCGACGCAACCGAGGAGCGACCTCATGTCGTCGGCCGGGAGACGTCGCCGGCGAGGTTGCTTGATCGACGGCCTCGAGATCGACGCGACCGACTCCGACATGGCCGCCAGCTCCTTGCTGCGCCTGGC
>CAZFMF010000082.1:0-8657 GCA_964519985.1 uncultured Pseudobdellovibrionaceae bacterium
GGAGGCTCGTCTTGCGGCCTGTCCTTGGCGCGCGAACGCTTCGGTAGGACGTCCTCGAGCTTCGCCGAGACGACGCCGCTCACCACCTCCGCGACGCGCTCGGTGAGCCTCTCGTCCACGGCCTGAAGCACGGCGTCGACGAGACCCTGATCTGGTGTGTTCGGACGGGCTGGCGCCGCCGGCACCTCTGGCTTTTCGGCCGCAACGGGCTTCTTGTCCGGCGCCTTCTTGACGGGCGGCTTCTTGGTCTCCTTCTTCGGCGCCTTCCTGGGTTCGGGCTCCGGTTCCGGCTCGTCTGCTTCGTCCTCGTCGATCTCCTCGGGCTCGTCCTGCGGGTCGGGCTCGTCCTGGTCGTCCAGGTCTTCGTCGGAGTCCTGTCCGTCCGTGGCGTCGCGGTCGCCGTCGTGCCGGTCGTCCTCCTCGTCGACCTCATCCTCGTCGTCGACCTCATCCTCGTCGTCGCTGGCGGCCTCCAGGCGCCGGCGCGGCTCCTCGTCCTCGCCCCGGAAGGACGGCGGCACCCGGACGTCCTCGAACGGCTTCGTGGTCTTCGGCATGTCGGTCTCCTGTGGAGCCAGCGGCCTGTCCGGCGGCCCGATCGTCCATCCGAGCTTTCTGAGCCCGTCCTCGAACGCGTCGCCGGTCTCTGGCTCGACGTAGGGTTCGCGGACCTGAAGCGACCTGTAGTCTCGAGACCGCCCCTTGCGATGAACCACGGCCCAAGTCTACGACGCGGAGCCGACACATGCGGGCGCTGGCGCCCTGACGAGCCCGACGGGATCATGGGTTCATGCCGAGCAGGAGCCAGCACTTCAGAAACGGCGACGAGGCCCGGCGGGCCATGGAGCGCGCTGGGCGCGCGGGCGACCCGGAGGCCGCGAAGCGCTTCGGTCAGTCCCTGCGCCGTGCCGGCGAACTCGACCCGCAGCTCGTGGAGGCCATGCGCTGGCTGGACAGCGAGCGCGCCGACGGCCTCCTGGGGGCATGGGCGCTCGCGTCTGGCCAGGGACGCATCAGGCTCTACGCCGGCATGGCAGCGGCGGGCGTTCGCTACCCGGATCCTGCGTTCCTGTCGGCGCTGAGCGGACCGGAGCGCGAGCTGTGCTCGGTCGTCTCGTGGATGCGCGGCAACAACGTCGCGCGCGGCGACACGATCCTCGTCGACTGCCTCAAGCTGGCCGGGACGCACCCGCACACGATCGAACTCGTGCACTCGGACTCGGATGACCCGGAGTCTTCGCAGGCCGCCCACCGCGGACCGGAGGGGCTCGTGCGCGCGCGTGAGCGGGCGGCCGTCGTCGAGAGCGGTTGGGCGCCGCTCGTCCGCACCGTCACGCCACACACGATGGGAGACGGCTTCTACGAGGTCGCCGTGTTCCTGACGCCGACGGGCTACGCTGTCAGCGATCGCCTCTACTCGAACAACGACCTCCACCGTGGCGTCGTGTCGTGGCACTACGACGTCACGGAGAGGCACATCTCGGGCCCAGACAGCCTCGAGCGCGGGGTCTTCGGCATCACCCCGTGCCTTCGCACGATCAGCGAGATCCACGCCCTTGAGACGCGCGTCCAGCTCCTGCTCGAGACGACTGGCAGGGGGTTCGGGAACCACGGCACGAGGCACATCCCGGGCTGGCTGGTGGCTCAGGCGATCAACGGCTGGAACGAGACGCCTGGCAGCCTGGTGCTGCGCAACGCGCCGTGCATGGACATGGGCGGTGTTGGCCACTGCCTGGTCGTGATCCCGAGCACCGAAGGCACCGGCGTGACATTGCCGTTCGTCACGATCGGCATCAGCCGAACGTCGAGCGCGCCGCGGCGCACGCGGACCGTCACGCCGGGCCACTTCTGGAACGAGCTCCTCCAGTGGAAGGCCGGTCGTGCGCTCGAGGCCAGGCTGAACCGATGGGCCTCCACCGAGGCCGACGACCGCGTTCGCGTCCAGGGTGACCTCGCGCTCATGTGGTCCCGCTGGAACCACTGGCTGCACGAGCGCTTCGTCTACTTTCGTCAGCTCGCGCCTGACGAGATCGCGATTGCCGCGGCGACGTACGAGGTCGGAGGCGACGAGGCATGAAGCGCAAGCGGAACACGGACGACGTCCTGAGGACGCTCGAGCGCGAGGCTCGAAGCGGCGACCCGCAGGCTCGAGCCAGGCTGATCGCCGGACAGCTCCGCGCCGGTCTTCTGACGCACGCGCGCGTCGAGATTGCCTCCTGGCTCGGAGACCCGATCGCGCAGCTCGTGGTCGCGCCACCAGTCTTCCAGCGCAGCGCGTGGGTTGGTCCGCATCCGGTTTCGAGCCTCAACACGATGCTCACGGCCGGACGCGACATGCCTGCCTGGCTGCGCTGGAGCAACGAGGTGCCGACCGACCTGTGGCTCGAGTACGGACTGCGAGGCGCCGAGATCCTGACCACCGCGTCGCCGGCGCCCGGAGAGCCTCCCGTTCGGCCAGAGGAGCTCCCGCCAAGGTGCGCCGACGGTCTTGCCGCAGTCCGCAGGCTCGTCGGCCCTGGCATCCGCATGTCGGAGCTGGCCAAGGTCGCGGAGCAGGTCCACGAGGTCGAACAGGCCGTGTGGGACGGCGAGCTCGCGGCCACGTCATGGGACGACCACGCGATCTCTGCCGTCAGCAACCTGATCTTCGCCTCCCTGTGGCTCAACGGCTGGACTGGAGAGAACGGGTCGGACAGCGAGACGCCCAGGTCGAACGTTCAGCACGGCGTCGCCCTGGCGCTCCAGGTGACCGGCGAGCTCGAGCGCTACGTCGACGACAACGTCAATGGACTGCGTCAGATGCTGGTCGACCTGCTGCTCGATCCGTCTGCGCCGCACATTCGGTCAACGATCCTGCCCGAGAGGCCCAGAAAGAAGCGCACGAGGAACCCGCTCGTGGACTCGGACGTCTTGGCGCAGCGGCTGTACGACGCGTCGCCGTTCGAGCCGATCGAGATCCCGCTGTCCAAGATCAACATGTCCACCTCGGATCGCGGACACCCCGTGGTCGACGAACCCGAGCTGTACCGCTTCTTCCTGATCCCCAAGTTCCCCGTCAACGCCTTCGGGCTTCGAGTCGAGGACGTGACGCGGGACGGCGATCACATCTTCCATGACGACCAGCGCCGGCACGACAAGATCGTCGAACTCCTGCGCGAGGGCCCGGCGTGGCCGGCGATCGTGACCGCGACCGGAGTCCTGGTGGACGGTTTCCACCGCGTCGCGGCCAACCGCACGCTCCGGCGCAAGACCATGCCCGTCATCGTCGCGGTGGAGCGCTCCCGGCGAGATCACTGGGACGACATGTGGCTCGGCGACGAAGAGGCGAGACGGAACCCCGACGCCGACATGCGTGCGCTCGAGCGTGCCGCCGCCGCCGGGGACCCCGAGGCCCAGTCCAGGCTCGTCTTGGCTCGCATCCGCGCCGGTCAGCGCTGGGACGTGACCGATGAGGACATCCAGGCTCTCGGCCGCGGCAGCGACATGGAGGAGCACGAGGTGCTGACCCTCTTCAGGGGCGCTGGACTCATCCAGGGCGCCGAGGAGCCCATGACGCTCTCGGGTGACAAGATCATCGGCGCCTTCGTCGGTCTGCACCTCGGCCGCGGCGCCGGCTTCTACAGCTCAGGACGTCGCGGCGCGCACGTCAACTCGTTCTGGGTTCGACCGGCCTCCGAGGTCGCGGACCCGACGTCCGTGACACGCGCGATCCTGCCCCGCGGCAGGCTGCGCGACCTGGACCTCGAGAGGGCCGCGGTTCCGCCTGGCCTCCGCGAGCAGGTGGCCGAACTCGCCGAGGAGCGCCCGGTGATCGTCCACCGCGTGGCCTACTTCCCTCGCGGCGACGACATGCGCGTGTTGGGCTGGGTGGTCACGAGCCGCGGGCGTCGGGTTCTATGGATCGCGCAGGCCGGCTCAAGCTCAACCGAGCGCTCGAGGGCCACGGTGCGGGCTGTGGCGCGCACGGTCGGCTGGGATCGACCGGGCGGCTGGCTCGGCGAGCAGTGCGCCTGTGGCCATGAGCCCGACGCACACGGCGAGGAGCGCGGCGTCTGTCAGTACTGCCGCGGGTGCAACCGGTACAGGTCCTCTCAGTAGAGGTCGGCCAGGTTCGCGTTGCTCTCGAACTGCTGCGTCACGAGGTTCGGGTCCTTCCACGTCGGCTTGACCTGGCGCGGCTTGACCTTCACGCCCTCGGACTCATGTGGCAGGCCGTAGGGCCAGCCCGTCATGGAGTCCAGCGTGAGGCTCTCGTTGATGCGCGCCTCGACGTACCAGTCGCCCTGGACCTGTGCCGGGCTCGCGCCCAGGTACCACCACGGCGCCGCGCCGAGGTTGAAGCCCATGGTCGAGTTGAGTGCGTTCGCGGCGATCTCCGCGAGCTTCCGCTTCGTGCCGTCGACCTTCTGCGTGTCGCTGAGCCCCACGGCGTCCTCCTCTGACGGCCGGATCGTAGCAGCACGCTTTCTACGGCTGCGGGCCGTAGAACCCTCGGCGGTAGACTCGCCGCATGAAGCCCGAGCGCCCATTCAAGGTCGGCGACCTGGTCTATCACGGCACCTCTGTGGACGAGGACTTCGAGGACCTGCGCGGTCCGGCGTGGGTCACCGACTCCAAGGCGGTGGCGAAGAACTTCGTCGGCTGGAACGGCGGCAGCAAGCCGCGCATCTTGACCTACCGCGTGACCGCCGAGCCAAAGCTCGTCGTCGCCGACGGCGAGCGCGAGTTCCATGACATGCTCGAGTGGGTCGACGAGGAGACCGGCCGCGAGCTCAGTCTCGGCTGGGACCCCCACGAGTTGGCGGACGCGGTGTGCTCGATCCGCGGCGTGGACGGCTGGCACCTGCCGACGAACTTCCCCGAGGGCTCGGACACGCTGCTCTGCGACCCGGGGCGCTTCCTCGCGCTCGTGAACGTAGAGCGCCTCGGCCCCAGGCCGCCCAAGCGCCGCAACGCCGACGATCAGATCCGTCGACTCGAACGCGCGGCCGCGCAGGGCGACGAACAGGCGCGTGACCGGCTGCACGCCGCCAGGATCCGCGCAACCGGGGTCGTCCCGGAGAGCCACCGGATCGGCATGGCCGTCTCGGGTGTCTTCACGCCACATGGCTCGGTCCTGTGCCTGGCGTGCGACGGGCGCTACCCGCAGATGCCAGCGGACGCTCCCGACGAAACAGTGGCCGCCAGGTGCGATCGCTGCGGCGTTCCCGTGCGCCTGGAGCGCGACGACGTGGCGCTCCTCCAGCAGCTTCGCGACGAGCTTCGGACGGTGCACAGCATCAACATGAACCTGTGGCAGACCGGCGGCATGTGCGTCGCGCTCGGCATGCAGGTCATGGAGGTCGAGGTCTCGATCACGGTCGAGCCGGACTCGCGCGGCTTCATCCTCGACCAGGGCCGGATCGTCGTCGACAGGTCGCAGGACCAGCCGTCGGAACTCACCTTTCAGGGGTTCGGGATCCCTCCCGGCATCCCGTGGACCCACGAGCCCACCGGCATGCTCGTGTGGTCGGTTGGCGCCGCACATGACGGGGCCGAGAGCGACCTCGTGCCCAGCGCCACGTTCCGCACGCGCACGGTTGGAGAGGCCGCGCATCTGATCGCCAGGCACCTCAGGCGGTCTCCAGGCGCACTGCCGAACCCCGGCCGCTCGGTTCACTACCTCAACGTGATCTCCAACGGCCCGCTGGTGATCGCCAGGCTGCCGTGGCCCATGCCGCGCTGGAAGGCGGTGCTGGCCGGTCTGACCGGCGTCATGCGCGAGCACGGTCTGCGGCAGAAGGACGCGAAGATCGACAGCCTTCTGCCGGCACCCGACAGCGACATGGGGCCAGACGAGGCCGCGTTTGCCGGCAAGCTCGACGCGGCATTCGCCGGCGACACGTCCGTGGTTGCGAAGTTCTGGCTCTACGACTGGAAGGACGGTCGGTTCGACCTCGTGAGGAAGCCGTCGGCGAGCGCGAACCCTGCCGAGAACCCTGGCATCCTGGTCCAGCTCGTCCCGCAGCGCCTCAACGACGACGGTGCCGCCGCCTGTGCGCGATCCGTGCTGATGAGCCTCGGGATCGACATTCCTCAGGCTGAGCTCGGAAAGCGACTGAACGGCCACAGCAGCGCCAAGGCGATCGCGGCCGTGATCCGGCGCGGCGCCAGGGCGTTTGGACTCCACATCAAGACGATCGTCTACAAGAACCTGGGGCCCGAGGAGCTGAGCGCTCATCTGAACGAGCGTCGCCCGGTCGTCCTGCGCTGCGCCCCGCGCGGCGGGCGAGAGCGCTGCGCCGTCGCCTGCGGCTTCGACGAGGCCAGCGTGGTCCTCATGGACCCAGCGCTCGGCGCCTTCGTGCCGGTCGAGTGGCGCGAGCTCAAGAACGGCCGTCACCGCCGCGAGGCGGTGGTCGTGGCACGGGACGGGGCACGCGCGGTCGCGAACCGCTAGTCGTCGTCGCGGTCGAAGCTGTCCGGCCTGTTCTGGCGCGCCCAGCTCGTTCGCGGCGCCCGCCTCGCGGGATCAGACGCGCCAGCTCCGTGCGTCAGACAGAAGAGTCCCGTGCCCTCGGCTGGCTCGTCGCAGTCGACTTCCATGCAGGAGAGCCCGCGCTTCTTGCGCGACTGCCACACGGCGCGACCGGCATCCGTCAGGAGCCACTCGTCGTTCCTGAACCAGACGTAGCCGTGCACCTGGAGCATCTCGAGGGCGGCTTGCACGTCCGGCGGGTGGTAGTACCTCGAGCGTCGTGGCGGATTGCCTGCACACAGCGCTTCGATCTCGTGTCGCATGTCGGACGTGAGCTTCTTCCACGGCACAGACGGTCTCGTCGCCAAGGTTCGCGCTCCTTCCCAGACCAGCGCCCGGCAGTAGCCGCACAGCGCGTCGTCACAGCGCTCGATCCACCGCCAAGTGCCGTCCTTGGCGGCGGGGCGGTGGATCTCGAGGCACTTCTCCTCGCACCGCAGGCAGAGTCCGTACCACACCAGGCCGCCAGGGCAATGAAGGTGCGGCTCGCCGGTCTTCTCGTAGAGGCGGCAGCCCTTGGCGACACCGCACGTCTCTCCGCACTCGGCGCAGAGGAGGTCTTCCTCGGTCTTCACCAAGCCGTCCTCAGCGTTCCGGCTGGCACCGGCAATCCGACCTGACGCCGCGCCGCGAGGCAGCCCTCGGTCCCACGGTTGAACTCGCGGCACACATCCGGTCTGTGCTCGTAGATCGAGCAGGAGACACGCCGACCGACGGATCCGCGGAGCGCCTTGCAGGTGATGTGCCCCTGGGCGTTCTCCTTCGTCTGCATGGCGCGACCCGAGCCGGTGTAGCCCTGTCCGACCTCGATCGTCATACGGAGCAGGCGGGCGCGCCCCATGCGCTCCTCGTCGTCGTCGTTCACGTCGGCGTAGTAGCCGTCGTCGACCTCGGGGACGCAACACGCGCCGCACTCCCTGCATGGCGGCAGGATCGCGGCGATCTCGACGACCTTGAGGCGCCTGGGCACGGCCGGAGGTTACATCGCGCGTCTGACGTCCGCCGGTTTCCGTTTCCGGTTCGGCGACCCGGCCCAGATCAGTCAGACATGAACGATCTCGACGCCGTGTTGTTCGACCTCATGCTGGAAGAGCCCGCCCCGACCCACGAGGCGCTGTGCCGTTGGATCGTGCGCTTCCCAGGCCACCGGATAGCGCTTGAGGAGTTCTTCGTCGCCTGGGCGCTCTCCGACGCCTACCAGCGCTGCCGGTGGGTCCCACCCGACGAGTAGCAGCGCCCGCCGATCGTGATGCGCCCGCAGACGTGGCAGGGGTGATCCTGTCGCGGCTGAGGCTGCGGCTGGCTGAGCGCGTGGTAACCGTTGCAGTGCCCGTTCACGGTCGCCATCCCGCAGACCGAGCAGTTGCCCTGCTGCTGCACGACGATCACGGTCGTGGCCGGACGCGGCTGAGGCGGCGGCGCGACTGGGGCCTGCACTCGGACGCCGGTGTGATCGCTGGTGCAGACGCGGTCGGGGCCGATCACGCCGCCGCAGGCGCACGAGGCGCCGGGATGGCCGGCGAAGCACTTGCCGTTGAGCAGGGTCAGGCCGCAGGAGCCGCAGGCCGGCGCGCCGGACGAGTAGGTGCTGTAGGAGTGCCTCGGCGGCGGGCTCTCGTTGATCGTGCAGCCAGCGACGGCGAGCACCACGGACACCAAGGCCATGACGATCTTGCGCACGGAACCTCCAGCCGCGCAGGATGGCCCGGCGAGGCTAAGCCATCAAGTGGACGGTCCGCTGCATGTTACCTCGCGATCTTGAGCCACTCGCGCAGCACGCGGTTCGTGTAACGCCTTGGGTCGAGCTCCTTCATGGTCTTCTTGAGGTCGCGCCAGAGGTTCGTCTGCTGCGTCTCGGAGCGGAGCGCCTCCTCGACGAGGAAACCGGACGGCGGCGCGCCGTCGAGGTCGGCCAGGATCTGGATCGCCGTGTCGCGCATCAGTCTCCGCTCTCTGGCTCGTTGCTCAGGAGGCGCGGGAGGTTGCACCGCGCCGTGTGGGTGTCGTCCACGTACTGCTTCAAGTCCTTGGCGAGCCAGTCGACGTGCTCCCTCGAGCAGCGCGGCAGGTTGGTGCCGTGCTTGTCCTTCGCGTAGGCCGCCTGAGCCTTGTTGATGCAGTCGAGGAGCTCTCTCGCGAG
>CAZFMF010000083.1:0-8649 GCA_964519985.1 uncultured Pseudobdellovibrionaceae bacterium
CCGTGCCGGCGTACTTGGAGTAGACGACCCGGTCACCCTTCTTCACCGAGGGCTCGACGAAGACACCCTTCTCCGTGAGCTTGCCGGCGCTGACGGCGACCACCGTGCCCGTCATGCTCTGATCCCGACCGCTGTCCGGGAGCACGATCCCGCCGCGGGTCTTCTCCTTCGCGTCATCCTTCTTCAGCAGCACCTGCCCGTTGAGCGGGCGGAGCGTCTTCGCATCCAACGTCATGAAGGCCTCCTTGTGCGCACGAGTCTACGGTCTGGAGCCGACAGCCAGTCGGTGGGCGGTGCTACCGTCTGGCGCATGGGCGGCAGAAGGCACGGCAGGGCGATCGTGGTCGGCGCGCGCAGCAGCGGCTACAGCATGCCGGCCTGCGCCTCGGGTCCGTCCGTGTCGATCTCGAGGTCGTCAGCCGAGCGGCTGCGCGAGCTCGTCGAGAAGGGCGACGCGCTTGCGTCCAGGCTCTCCGACGCCGCCGACGTCGAGACGGCTTCGAAGATCAGGGCTGAGCTCGAGTCGGTCAGCCGTGAGATCGCGGCGGCGCGATCCGGTCTGACGCGACCGCACGAACTCCGCGCGCTCCGCTCCCGATCTGCGGACAGTGAGCGGGACCTCGACGCCTTCATCGACGCGCTGGAGGCCGACGGTGGCTGGAGCGAGATCATCGAACTGACTATGCGCGAGATCGGGCGGCTCGAGGACTTGCTCATGCTCAGGCGTCAGAAGAAGCAGCGGATCGAGCCATGGCTGAGACAGCGCATGCATGAGATCGTCGCGCGGCACAACAGGGCGCTCGACGCCTCGAAGGGAAGCCCGTGAGACGCGTTCTTGCTCTGGTGGCCGTCGGTCTCCTGATCGCCGGCTGTCCACCGCCGCCGCCCGCCCCACAGGTGGTCCAGATCACCTCGCCTGGGCACATGGAGGCTGAGGCCGAGTGGCAAGTCCACGTCGTTCGTGTCGAGCGTGTGAACGAGGACAAGAAGGAGAGCACGGGCGCCCCGGTGCAGGCTGCGCTCGTGGCGTGGATCGGCTCATGGCAGAACCTGGAGCTCGTCGACTTCCAGGTGATCGACGACACGCAGACCGGCAGCCGCGACCTCGTGATCGCGGCAAGGAGGCGGCGGTGAAGGTGGTGCTCCAGCCAGGCGAGGAGATCGAGGTCATGTTCGCGGGGACCAGCGGCGAGATCAAGGTCGCGTTCCACGAGGAGGCGATCCAGGTCAAAGCCGACATCCCGGACGACAGCGGCAGGAGCGGCCTGATCTACGAGGAGCGGTTCGATGAGCCGAAGAAGCTCCCGCCGGAGAAGGTCCCGTTCGCTCTCGACTGGCGCAACCAGGACATGGACGACCCGCTCCGGTGAGCAGAGATGGCGACTCGATGTTGTCGGCGCACGACATGCACGTCTGGGGGCTCGTCCAGCATGTCCTCGTGACCTGGTCGACGCTCGTGATCTTCAAGAGCGAGTGCTTCGACGTGCGAACGGGCGCCAGAGGCCATGTCACGTTCTTCGTGCCCGACGACGCGACCTACAGGGACGAGATCGTGTCGTTCCTGCGGCGAGAGCTGGAGTCATTCCGGCGCGACGGCTTCCCGGCCGACGTCGAGCGCGACAGCCCTGCGATCCCAGGAACGGACGTCGGCGTCGAGGTCGTCCACTTCAGCGGCGTCATGCCGCACCTCACGATGGAGGAGAACGAGCGGATGGTGCAGCAGATCCGCTCGCTGCTGGTCCAGCGCATGAAGCACGACGAGAAGAAGCGCGAGAAGGAGGACGACGGAGGCTGACGGACCCGCACGATTCGTCGTGCCATGCTGCCGACGTGACGCGACCGACGCCGAAGGCCTTCATCCTCGACGACAGCAAGCCCATGCGGACCACCTTGGCGCTGTTGCTCGAGGAGGTCGGCTACGAGGTCTTCGCGTCCGAGGAGTGGTCCGTCATCGGCCGGAAGATCATGGCGCTCCGAGAGCCTGCCGTGCTGCTGTCCGACCTCCACATGCCCGGGATCCGTGGAGTGGACTTCTGTCACACGGTGCTCAAGCACAAGCGCACTGTCGGGATCGTGCTGATCTCCGGCGACGACGCAGGTCTCGAGCGCGCGCGCCGGTCGCTCGGTCCCGGCGTCTACTGCTCCCAGAAGAGCACTTCTCCGAATAAGCTGCTGGCCATCGTCAGTGAGGCGTTCAGAGAGGCGCGGGCGAGGCATGACGCGGCGAGTGCGGAGGGTGACGCTGGTCCATTGGCCCGACCCGGGTCTCCGTGAGCTCGTGGAGTTGGAGCAGGCCTGGGGCCTGGTGGCTCCCATGGCGACCGACGCGGTGAAGTTCGGGATCGTCGGGGCCTGCCCAGAGTGCCATGGCACCAGGACGGGCTTCGGCGGCGCGAACATGGTCCCGAGCCACCCTGATGATCGCGACCGTCGGCGGAACTGCCCTGGTACTGGTCGCAGGTTCGCGCCAGCCAGCCGCTACGCGATCCTCCAGGCCACGCGAGATCACTTCGAGCGCGAGGCTGTCGTTCAGCCAAGAACCGGCCGGATCATCAAGTTCACGGGGACCTGACGAGCGTCGTTGTGCCATGTTACATCGTGGTCCAGCGAGGGCGCGATGTATCAGCAAAGGGAGTCGAACGAGCTCAAGATCGTCCAGGCGATCCCGATCGAGGACCGGCGCCTCATGGCCACCTGGGCCCTGAAGACCGCCAGGACCGAGGAGTGGACCGGGCAGCAGGTGATCCGCCTCCTGTCGGTGTCCCAGGCGCGCGGCGGCATCCCGTCGCCCGACGAGATCGTGCGCCACGCCGCGGAGGAGTTCCGGCACTCAGCGCTCTATGCCGGCTTCGCCGAGACGCTCCTCGTCGACGACGCGGCGTCCTTCGTCTGGCTCGGCGACTACGCGGCGAAGAGGAGCAACTTCCGCGACGCGGGTTTCACGGCGATCTTCCGTACCATGGACGCGATTCCGCTGGCGCCGCACGGCGGGAACGAGCGACACCGGATCCGCTTCTACATGGCGCTGTTCTTCCTCGACCTCGCGGGGTTGATGACGGTCAACGTCTACGATGAGGCGCCGTTCGAGTCGCTCCAGCGCCTCGCGCTCGAGATCCGTGGCGACGAGAGCCGTCACGTCCAGTTCGGCCGTGACTACCTGATCGCCGGCGGCGATGAACGGCGTCCGCTGGTCCGCGAGGCCGCCCTCGAGATGCTCCCGATGATCGAGAGCTTCCTCGGCGGCGACGAGAGCCCGCTCCAGAAGACGCTCGCGAAGCACGGCATCCGCAACACGTCGAACGCGGACCTGCGCGAGCGCTTCAGGGCGAAGATCCAGGCCCTGCTGCGGATCGAACTCTAGACCGTGAAGTGGCGTCCATTGGCTATCGGCGACGAGACGCGCGAGGCCGTGCGTCTGGTGCGTGAGCGTGCCGAGAAGCCGGAGAACTGGTTCCGACCAGGTCCGAGCCGCGAGTGGGCGAAGCTCCAGGGCAGCAAGCTGCGCCCTGGAGACGACCCGAAGCACGTCGTCGTGATCCCGCACGAGTTCAAGTGCGTGTTCTCGTGGACCGTCGGTGAGCGGATCAGCGACGGATCGCCAATCGTCGTGCGCGATCTCTCCGTGTCCGTCCCAGGCGCTACGCCGCATCTCGTCCTCGTCTTCGAGATCGCTGAGCTGTTCGGCTTCACGGCGAGAGAGCCCGGGGCGAACCCGTTCGACTGCGCTTCGACCTGGCACGTCGACCTCGACCAGTGCCGGCCGCCGTGTGTGACCGTGATCGAGGAGGCGCCGGTCTCGGATGTCGTCCGCGAATGCGAAGATCGCCGGCCAAGGAGCGCAACGTGACCCACGACACGATCATCATGAGCGTCATTCCGCACGAGAACGGCCTGTCCTTCATCTGGGTCGAGCCCGTGGTGATCCGCGGCGAGCTCATGCCTGGCGAGAAGAAGCCGCCCGTGAAGGACGAGACCCCGCCGTCTCCGCCGGTGTTCGAGGCGGAGTCGGAGGCCGCGGCGCGGCGCGAGCACGAGAAGGTCGCCAGCCCGATCGCCGGCATCCTGGACTCCATGCACAAGGCCACGCTCGAGGCGAACGACCAGATCGTCTACCGCATGGTGAAGCGCACGGTGGTCGTGAAGGACGGCGACGACCAGTCGGTTCCACTCCGCGCGCTCGCCGGCGCCCAGCGCGTGCTGAACGACCTCAACCGGCGAGGCGCGTTCGCGGAAGCGCAGGTCGGCTCCGGGCCGCCGAACATGCCCATGCTCATGGCCGGGCTCCCGATGCGGGTCAGCGCCGAGGGCGGCGAGGCGTCCAGGAAGGGCAAGCGTACGCCGCGCAGGCCGCGCAAGCCCAAGCCGAAGAAGTGATCTGGCGTTGTGCCTGCGGGTGGCGCGGGCCGGCCTCGGAGCTGACGGACACTCCCGGCGGCGGGCGTGCCTGTCCGAGAATCGACTGTGGCGGAACTGGCGGCCTCGCGTCGGAGGCCGAGAGGAGCATGAGCATGCCGAGGCACTGGGTCTACGAGGGCGACGAGGCGAAGAAGGTCTCGATGGAGAAGGCCGAAGCGGACGTGTTGAACGCCGCCTACGCCGCCGTGACCGGCCTGTTCGAGGGTCTCGAGCACGCAGGGCGCGTTCATGGCAACGGCCACCACATGGCCCAGAAGGTCGCGCAGTTCGCCGCCGACCTGCTCAAGGAGCGCTGGATCGCGGAGAAGCCCGCTGAGGCCAAGGCTCCGTGACCTGGCCCAACGGCGGCGGCCTCGAACTGCCGCCGGACGCCTACTACCGCGTGCGATTCGTCGTGGCACACGGCAACGCCGCGGTCGGAGACGAAGGGATCGTCGTCGAGCACCTCCAGAGCAGCGCCGGCGAGAAGGGTTGCGCGGTGGAGGTTGGTCCGTGGTCCGAGCACGGCGCGCCGCGCGACGTCGTGGTGGTCGACGCCAGCGCGCTCGCGCTGCTGGTGACGTCGGTCAGCGAAGAGGAACGCCGCGGACTCGCCATGCGCGAGCACACGCGGGACGCCTTCGAGGGAGAGAGGAGCTACGAGCCGTGAAGACGACCAACGACGTCCTGAGCTGGGCCAGGAAGCACCTCGACAGCGTCCGCCACGACCTCGGCCTCATCGATCGCGGCCTGGATCCGCACGGAGACGGGCTGACGCCGTTCCACTCCGCGTACGAGCCGCCGCGCGCCCAGGCGATCGTCGCGCGTCTTGGCGGACAGGAGTTCGTCCTCGAGCGCCTCATCCAGGACATCACCGGTCAGGCCCCAGCGCCGAGGGCACGGAAGCCGGGGTGGGACCCGTTCATGAAGCACATGGGACCCGGGGTGCCCGGACAACGACTGTGGCTGCGTGGCGCCATCGAGATCCGCGACGAACAGGGAGCGCCGCACCCTCAGCGCTGGGCGATCGTCGGCCCGCTCCCGGACGGCCGCAAGGTCACCTCCAACTACGCTGAGACGCTCGCAGATGCCATGGCGAAGGGAGACGAGGACCTCGAGTTCATCATGAGCAACTACGGCGGCACGTTCGAGAAGAAGGCCGTGGAGCACAAGCCAGCCGAGGGTGTGGCATGAATAGCGCGACGAACGAGGACCGTTGCTCGGTCTGCGAGAAGAAGGTCGGCGCAGGCACCCTCGCTTGCGCCCGCGTGTGGTACTGCCGCGAGCACTACCCCGACGACGACAAACGCGTTCGGCTCGAGGTCGAGTGCGCGATCGAGCACACCGACCTCGATGCCCTGCACACCGCCCAGATCCTCCTGCGACACAAGCTCGAAGGCCGCGCTCTGCCGAGGACGGAGCAGAGCCAGGACGCGCCGCTGACCGTGACGCTCACGCGCGGCCGCTGGGGCGAGATCCGCCGGGCCATGGGGATCGCGCGCATGCTCTGCGAGAACTTCGGCCCAATGACCAAGAAGCGTGCTGACGAGATCCGGTGGATCGAGATGGACCTCGTCAGCCAGGGAGTCCGTTCGTGAACCTGCTGCTCGGCTTTCACTTCTGCGCCGACGAGGCGCGCATGATCGTGCTCATGCTGCCGTTCGTCGGCGCAGGGATCGGCTTCGCAGGCGTCTGCTGGAGCCGGATCAGGTGCTGGGCGGGGTCTCGGGCGCCTGCTTCGATGCCGACGGCGTCGTCCTCTGCGTGCCGATCGACCGGCTGTGGGCAGCATGGACCAGCGCCTCGATCGCCTGTGGCCGGTGCCGCTCAGGGATGAAGGCCGCGACCAGCCCGGCGATGGTGCACGGCACGTCGTAGGCCTTGGTCCCGAGCGGCGAGTTCGGCTCGAGACGCGCTGCGCTCATGGCTGCCCACCTGTCATCCGGGATCATGACCACGAGCTGGGCGGCCATGTCGTTCAGGCCGTCCTTGTCGAGGATCTTTCGCCCGTCGGGGCCGTCACGCTCAAGGCGCTGCACGATCTGATCGACGGCGATCTTGACCGCCGACTGATCGACGTGCGCGTTGCCGAAGACCCTGTCGAGGAGTTCGGTGCGCTCCTTGGCGCGCTCCTTGGCCAGCCTCTCGTTGTACTGAGCGTCGGCGGCCCTCTGGCTCGCCTCCATGATCTCGGCCTCTTCGAGCGGGTCGATCTGCTCCATACGATCGACGCCGCAGGTGTGCATGCCCTTGAGCATCGGGTTCTGGCACTGCTCACACGAGTTGCGGCGCATCTTCCCTAGCAGCGATGCCGCCCTGGCGAGCTCGGCGATCGGATCCTTGGGCTTCTCGGGTCCACGGAGCGCGGCCGCGAGGGCCTCGATGAGCGTCACGCCGGATGTCGTGAGCGCCTCCATGCTGACCTCGACTTCGACCTCGGTGACCGTCCTCGTCTTCCTGTAGACGAGGACGTCGCTCTTGACCTCGACGGCCTCGCTGTCCTCATCGTCATCGCGCGGCGCGCAGCACTTCCCGAGGACGTTGGCGATCGCCTGCGCCATGGCCTGGATGGGCTCGTTTGCGTTTCCGTTGATCGTCATGGTCTTCACCCTCACAGCCGCCCGGTGACGCGGTCGGATGATGCTACCACTGGTGACGGACAGGTCTAGTCCGGCTCGTAGGTCTCGAACGCGACCCAGCGCCCGTCCCTGAGCCGCTCGACGGTGACCATGTTGTCGTAGTCGGCGCCGTCGTCGACCGTCATGCGCGAGATCCAGACGCGCCAGCCTGCGTCGTCGTGCTTCAGATCGTCCATGTGGCCGGAGCTGATCGTAGGCATGGCCTCGAGCTCGGCCAGCGAGAAGCGCGGCGGCTGGTCTGACATGCTGCCGAGATCGTCCTCGCCGCTGTCGTCGTTGCTCTCGTCCTCGTTCTCATCGTCGTCGCTGGTGAGCTCCGACCAGTCGAAGTTCCGCTTCTTGGCACCCTTCGACTTCTTAGCGCCCTTGCGGGCCTTTGAGCGCTTCTTCGGGTTCTTGTCCGTGGGGCGCCCGATCACGACGCCACTCTTCGTCAGGTCGTAGTCGACACCGAACGAGCGCACGAGCTTGTTCAGCTTCAGGAGGAGGTCCATGTCGGCCGCGATCGCGTCGTAGTCGACGTTCGTGACCTCGACGTACGGCACGTTGACGTCGCCGTGGCGCGGGTACTTGATCTTGACCTTGGCGCCGGTCCCCTCGAGCGCCTCCTTCAGCAGACCCTCGAAGTGGGTGACACGACCCTCGGAGAACGTCCCGCGCGGCGGGTTCACGAGGACGTTCGGCGGCTCCTCGATCACGACGGTCGGCTCGCTGCGCCGACGCCATGCGGGGATGACGATCGGATCGGGCTCGTCGTCGTAGACGATCACCGGCCTCCCTCGACGGCGCACGATCACGGCATCGTCGAGATCACCGGCGTTCGCGGCCAGACGCCGCGCGAGCCAGACGGCGCCACCGATCAGCAGGACGGCGCCACCGATCACGGCCAGCGACTGCCACCACGGTTCGGGCTCGACGACCGTGACGGTCGCTTGCGGCGGGATCGGGGTCACGAGGCCGGTCGCGGTGTCGATGACCGCCGTTGGCGGCTTCGTCGGATCGGTCCGCGCGTCGATCGTCGGCTTCGAGAAGACGACCTCGCCCATCCCGGTGTTACAGCAGGCCAGATCGCTCATCGACAGGAGCACGGATCACCTCACGAGTCCTGATCTTAGCCGCGATGAAGGGTCGTTGCGCCCTGACGAATCTCCCGCGGATGATCGCGAAGTCCACTCGGACTCCAGAGGAGTGCACCATGAGCCACGTCAGCGGCGGGACGCTGAACGGCGTCTTCCGTCTTTCGGCGCCGAGCGCCACTCCGGCAGTCGCGCCGGCCGGTCAGGGCCGGATCTACTTCGACGGCACGTCGTTCCAGTTGTCGAACAACGGCGCGGCCTACGCGCCGATCGCGACAACGACCGCCGCCGGCGGCTGGACGGACGACGGCACGGTCGTGCGCCTCACGACCGTCACGGACCGAGTCGGCATCGGAACGGCGACGCCGACCGCGGGCTACAAGCTCGAGGTCCTGGGCGACGTCACGAATCCCGCGATCCACCTCCAGTCGGGCGGCGGCGGCGACGGCATCCAGATGGAGTCCGGGACCGGCGAGGAGATCCGCGTCGTCGCGGACCAGAATCTCGTGCTGTGGTCCGGCGCAAGGCGGCGATCGCCC
>CAZFMF010000084.1:0-8554 GCA_964519985.1 uncultured Pseudobdellovibrionaceae bacterium
TCCTGGACCTGTTTTTGGGAGCGTCGTGCTGTGTGCCATCGAACTTCGGTGTCTCGGCGACGTCGGAATTCGGTTCCACTGTTTCTGGGAACCGTGGTGTCAAAATGGCTGGTCACGTGCCCCGCAATACAGTAAGAAAAGTCTTGGCGCCTATATGGGTAGGCGTGTTTCAAAAAGGGGATTCTATGGGGATTTTAAACAAAGCTCTCACCTTTACGTTGCTTGCCGCGGGAGTGGCAACGCAGGCGCAAGGCAAGTTCTCGGCACTGTGCTACAACGGCCATACCGGTGGTTACGGCGTCAGTGTCGATAAAGACACGAAGGATCGGGCCATTCAAAGCGCCAAAGGCGGCACCCCCGGAAGCACGCAATGTCTTTGGACCTCCACCTGCGTGGCCGTTTTCTGGGACTCCGAAACCAAGAAAGGCTACTGGGATACCTGGTTTTCTCGAAAAGGGGCGGAGTATGGGGCGGAAGGCGCATGCAAGCGCGCGGGCGACAGCTGCCGCTACGCGGGTTCGGTCTGCAGCTACCCTCATAAATAAGGTCGGATCCGATTTCGCGGGCGCTAAGCGTCCGCGAGTTTCTTGAGTTCGGCTTCGCTCAGGGTTTTTACCCCCAGGCTTTTCGCCTTGTCGAGTTTGGAGCCGGGGGATTCGCCGAGAACTAAGTAGCTCGTATTTTTGCTCACGCTACTGGTGACCTTCCCACCCGCTTTCTTGATCAGCGCTTCGGCATCTTCACGGGAAAGCGAGGGCAGGGTGCCCGTAATGACGAAGGTGGAGCCTTTCAGTGGTCCATCGGTGGCCTTCTTTTCGCCCTTGGGCACCACGCCCTTTTTTAGCAGGCGTCGGATCTCTTCGAGATTATGTGGGTCGGAAAGAAACTCGCGGATCGCCGAAGCCACCGTGGCGCCGACTTCTTCCACTTCCAAAAAATCATTGTCCGACGCTTCCAAGAAAGCTTCGAGCGTTCCGAAGTGGTCGGCGATCAGTTCGGCAGTGCGTTCGCCCACGAAACGGATGCCCATCGCGTAGATAAAGCGATCGAGCGTGGTGTGCATGCTGCCGCGGATCGCCGCGATCAGCTTTTGCGCGGATTTTTCTCCCTGCCGTTCGAGTTTCAGCAAGTCCTTTTCGGTGAGGTCAAAGAGATCCGAGTAGTGCCGAATCAGTTTGCTCTCGAGAAAAAGTTCAATCCAGCGATCGCCTAGCCCCTCGATATTCAGCGCGCGTTTGGAAACGAAGTGTTTGAGCCGTTCGGCAATCTGGGCGGGACACGAAATATTCTGGCAGCGATGGGCGGCTTCGCCCTCGGTGCGCACGACATTGCCCCCGCAGGAAGGGCATTTTTTCGGGAAGACGATTTTCTTTTCTTTGCCGGTGCGGGTGGTGGTGACCACGCTTTGCACGTCCGGGATCACGTCGCCGGCCCGTTTCACAACGACGGTGTCCCCGATTTTCAGGTCGAGGGCTCGAATCTGATCTTCGTTGTGCAAACCGGCCCGCGAAACGGTGACGCCGCCGATCGCGATGGGCTCTAAAATCGCCACCGGGGTGATCGCGCCCGTGCGTCCGACTTGAAACTGTACGTCGTTCAATTTCGTGTTGCCCTCTTGGGCGGCGAATTTGTAGGCAAAGGCCCAGCGCGGGGCGCGGGCGATAAAACCGAGTTCCCGTTGCGAGGCGAACGAATCGATCTTGAGTACGATCCCATCGATTTCGTATTCCAACGTCTCGCGGTTCGCGTCGATGTCCCGATAGTATTTTTCAATTTCGGGCAGGCGGGTTAGGCGCTTAGAAAGCCGATTCGTCCGCAGACCGCGATCGCGCAGGTACTGTAGCATTTCGGTCTGGCTCTGGAGATCGACCCCTTCCACGCGACCCAGTCCATGGCAGAAGAGATCGAGATTTCGGCTGGCCGCGATCTTCGGGTCGAGTTGGCGAATGCTGCCGGCGGCCGCGTTACGGGGATTGGCAAAAAGCGCTTCGCCTTTTTCTGATCGTTCGGCGTTGAGTTTGCGAAAATCTTCCTTCATGAGGAGAATTTCGCCCCGCACTTCGAGCAGTGCCGGGGCGGGCTCGCGCAGGCGCAACGGCACACTGCGAATCGTTTTCACATTCGAGGTGACATCTTCGCCGGTTTCGCCGTCACCCCGCGTGGCCGCAACGGTGAGGTGACCTTTCTCGTAGACCAGCTCAATCGCGAGGCCATCGAATTTAGGCTCGACCAACACCGCAAACGCATCGCCCAATCCTTCTTTCCAGCGGTCGAACACTTCTTGGAGCTCCTCCTCATTGTATAGGTTTTGGAGGCTCAGCATCGGGACGCGGTGCTTGTACTTGGGAAACTTTTTCAGCGGCATGCCGCCGACTTTTTGGGTGGGCGAGTAGGGCGATTGGAACTCGGGGTGTGTCTTCTCGAGTTCGACCAGTTCGCGATAAAGTTTGTCGTACTGCTCGTCGGAGATCAGCGGTTGATCGAGGACGTAGTATTGGTAGTTATGCTTCCAGAGCTCTTCGATCAGCCAATCGAAACGTCTGCGCGCTTCGGCCGCGCTCACGCCAGCAGGCTCCGAGTGGATCCGCGCAGTTTGAGGACCTTAACCGCCGCTTCCCAAAAAATGGAGCCCGACATTTTCGACGTCCCCAGGCGGCGGTTTTCGAAGTGAATGGGCACTTCCAAGATCGAATACCCCTTCAGGGTTGCGCGGTATTTGAGCTCAATCTGAAAAACGTAACCCTTGGAACCCACCGAGGGATAATCGATCGCTTCGAGCACTTCTTTGCGCCAACCGACGAAACCACCGGTCATATCGTTGGTGCGAACCCGCAGCACGCTACGCGCGTAGAGATTGCCGCCGCGGCTGATGATCTTGCGCATCAAGCCCCAGCCACTTACCGCCCCATTGGGAATGTAACGCGATCCGATCACGACCGGATACTTCGCCAGTCCGGCCAAAATATCCTTCAACACCGCCGGGGGATGGGAAAAGTCTGCGTCCATCTGAATCACTTTGTCGAAGCCGCGATCGAACGCCCACTGAAACCCTGCCTTGTAGGCGCCCCCGAGCCCCTGCTTGCCCGGCCGGCGCAGCAGGTGAATGTTCGGTCGCTTTTCCATCTTGGTTTCGACCACGGCCTGGGTGCCATCCGGAGAGTTGTCGTCGACGACTAAGATCGCGACACCCGGGATCGACGCATCGATGGCATCGAGCAAGCGCGCGATGTTTTCGACTTCGTTATAGGTTGGGACGATGACGACGGCTTTTGGATCCATCCGATTTTTAGAACTCGAGTTCTTGGTACGGCAACGAGTGCGCCAAAGCAACTTGTTCGTACACGAGTTTTCCCTGATAAGTGTTGAAGCCCTTGCGCACCGCCGCACTGTGCTGAGCGGCCTTTTCGGGGCCCATGTCCGCGATCATTAGCGCATAGCGCAGGGTCACGTTGGTCAATGCGTAAGTCGAGGTACGCGCCACGGCGCCCGGCATATTCGTGACGCAGTAGTGAACCACGCCGTCGGTTACGAACGTCGGTTGTTCGTGCGAAGTCGGTCGGCAGGTTTCAATGCAGCCCCCTTGGTCGACGGCGATATCGACGATCACGGAACCGCGAGCCATCTTGGCTACCATCGGTCGGGTCACAAGTTTCGGCGCGCGCGCGCCCGGAACCAAAACCGAACCGATCACGAGATCCGCTTTCGCCACACTGTCTTCAATATTGTCCACATTCGACATCAGGGTGATCAGACGGCCCGGGAAAACATTGTCCAAAAACTCCAGCCGTTTGGGATCAATATCCAAAATCGTGACGACGGCGCCTAGACCCAACGCCATCTTGGCGGCGTGCGATCCGGCGACCCCGCCACCGATGACCACCACTCGGCCGGGCATGACGCCCGGTACGCCACCGAGCAAAACCCCTTTACCGGAATTCACTTGGTCCCAGCTGCTCTGCAAATAATACGCGCCGACTTGCACCGACATGCGTCCGGCGACTTCACTCATGGGCCGCAGGAGCGGTAAAGAGCCGTCGGCTTCTTGAATCGTTTCGTAGGCAATCCCGATGACTTTGCGTTCGACCATTTCCTCGGTCAGACGTTTTTCCGCCGCTAGGTGGAGGTAGGTATAAATGATCTGGCTCGGGCGCATGAGGTTGAATTCGTCCGGCAGGGGCTCCTTCACCTTCATCACCATGTCCGCGCTCCAAGCGTCGGCCGCGGTGTTCACGAGCTTCGCGCCCGCGGCGGCGAACGCTTCGTCCGGAATGCCGCTGCCCAGTCCGGCCGATTTCTGCACGAGCACTTGATGCCCATGGGCCACGAGGGCTTTGACACCCGCCGGCACGACGCCGACGCGGTTTTCGCGATTCTTGATTTCCTTTGGTACGCCGATGATCACTTGCTTCTCCGAGTCGTTAGGTAGTCGCTACCTATTCAAATAAAATGTCCAAGACGTCATTGGCGTCGATTTCCACCGGTCCCTTTTCATCGGACTGAAAAACTACCTTTCCGCGGATTTTTCCCCCGGAAAGTCGGACCCAAGAATCCGTCACGGTGCCGTTCAGGTACTTGCCCATTTTGTCGATCAAGCGGCAGCGCTTTTTGGATTCTAAGGCCTGATCGATTTTGGTCAGTATCGGAAACACTGGGATTTTTCATAGCATGGCGTTGGCGGGCAACGCAAACGCCTGTCATTGCGAAGCCGACCTGTCATTGCGAGGCCCGAAGGGCCGAAGCAATCCCGCATCGCTCCCGCGATGCGCGGTTGCCGCGCTTCGCTCGCAACGACGGCTAACGTCTCGCAACGACGGTTACCAGTAATGATGCAGGGGGACGGAGCCCGGAATGAGCAGGGGGCGGGAAAGCGCACGCCCGGCGGTGACCTCGGAAAAGACGCGCTGACTTTGCTTCCCCACGGCGAGTCCGGTGGTCAGGCGGGTTTCTTCAAACTCTCGGAGAGAGCCCATGAGTTCCAGGAGAGCCACGCGCAGCGCGATCGGCTCCAGCGCCTCGCCTTCGGCCCCGTGGTGGACCAAGACGGCGTTGAGCTGCAATTCGATTTCCCCGGAAGCGGAATCGAAGTGGAGAACTTCGAAGTCATGGACACTGATTCCGTGGTCCATGGCGGGAAGCAGGGCGGGGCCGCGGTGAAGGCCTTCTAAATGGGGGTGCCAAAAACCGACGGTGGCCACATTTTCAAAGGTCTGGCGGCGCGCGTGCCCCGTGGGCGTGACTTCCAATTCCTCCGCGACCCGGCGATTGCAGGCCAAGGCGGTCGGGCGTCCGTCGCGTAAGAGTGTCACAATCCGGCGTGGGGAACCTTCGTGATCAAACGCCTCGCCCGCCGCGGGGGGGCGATCTTCTAAAGTGAAGGCCAAATCGCGCAGGTCAGACTCCGTCAAAAAAGAATGGCCGCGCAGAACCCGATCGCCTTCGAAGGCGCGTAAGAAAAGCATTTGAAGTTTGGCCACGGCCCGGGCGGACCAAAGTACCGGCACGCTCCCGCGCGGCGCCGGCCACCGGGTTTTTGCGTGCATCGAAGCTTTCACCGCCGGAGCCAGTCCCGCCGCACTCTGAACTTCCTCGATCAAACCGCGGATCGAGCCCCGGGCCCGTTCCCACTGGTTTTCCCGCTTCCCATCGTTTCCCAAGAAGTTCCAGGTCGCCAGGATCTCGGCACTTTGCTCGACTCCGGATACGGGTTCCCCGTCGCCGTGGGCGACTTGGTAGCGACGACTGGTCAGGGTGGCGGAAACATAAGGGGCTTGGAGGTTTTCGTTTTGCACCGCGAAAGCGGAACGCGCCAGCTGCAGCAGGGTCGAAGCCGCTTCGGCCAACTCCGCCGGCGGTTTGGTTTCCGGAAATCCCGGCGCGGCGCTGAACGTTTGCCGGTAGATTCCGTTTTCCACCGCGCGCACCGCCGTTCCCCGTCGCGTGGTGAAGCGAATATCGTCGGCCCGCCCTAGAAAGGCGACCGTCACGGAGTGTGTTTCCTCGCTATAAATTTCTCTTTCGTTGCGCATGATATTGGGCGGCCCCGGTGGCGGCATGGGCCGTAAATGCGCTACAATAATAGCATGGCGCAAAACCTGACGGTAAAGCTGTGTTGGTGCGTGGCGGCAATTGCTGTAGCGCGTTGCGCGACGCCGCCGGCGCCGAAAAGTACCCAACTGGAAAAACGCAATCGGATTTTGCAGCAGCGCGTCGCGGAAGAAAAAGCCGAGAACCTGCGCCTGCGAAAGTTTCTCGTTCCCGATGAAGAGGGACTTGCGCCGACGGCCAAGGATTTCGAGAACGACGAATCGCCCAAGGTTGGGATTACGGTGCTCAAACCCGAGCCGTCTCCCGCGCCGGCCGTCGATGAGGATGAAGAAGATCGCCGCAAAACGGTCGCGAGCTCGGATTTTGAATCCATGACCTGGTATCAACAGGGTCTCGAGCAAATGCGTCGAGGTCGCTACGATCATGCCATTTCGGCTTTCACGCAGTTTCAAAAGCAAAACGCGGAACACGTGTACAGCGACCGTGCCCAGTTTTGGATCGCGGAAAGCTACTTTCAAAATCGGGAATACGGTTTGGCGGTCGTGAATTTCAACCTCGTCGCCAGCCGCTACCCTCACAGTGTCAAAGTTCCCGAATCGATGTACCGCGCGGCCCTCTGTCACCTCGAGATGGGGCAGAAGCGGCCGGCGCAAGGGCTTTTGCGCGACATCTTACGCCAGTATCCCGCGGATCAAGTCGTGACATCCGCATCGCGAAAACTCGCGGAAATTTCTAAACCGAATCGGGGTTAACCCATGTCCCAAAATCATCGGCTCTCGGGGGCGCTTGCCCTCGCCCTCGCATTCCTCCATTCGACCGTTGCGGAAGCGCGTCGCTACAAGCAGTACATCGACGTCCAACACGCCGAGGAGATTCTCTCGGGCATTCAATTCAGCGAGCCCATTGGCAAAGTGCAGTGGTTAGGGATCTTAGGGGGGAAGAAAGATCAGACCTACGTGGTGCAACCGGGGGACAGTCTCTGGAATATCTCTAGCCGTACGGTGGGGGATCCGCGGTTGTGGCGCAAGCTCTGGCAAGTGAATCCCGACCTGAGCAACCCCCACGAACTCACGGTGGGCCAAATCCTTTCCTACTATCGGGAAGGGGCCAACGAGGGGAGGGTCGAGATTCCGCTGGTGAAGCTGGTTCCCAATCGTCCGGGCGCGGCCAGCGATTTGGATTCGGACTCGCTCATTAACCTCGAGATCAAGAATCAGTATCGCCCCGCTTTCTACGTGATCTCCGAGGAAGAAATTCTGGGTGAGATCACCGGCTCGTTTACCGAGCGGTCTTGGCTCGCCGAGCAAGATGAGCTTTTCGTGCGGTTGGACAACGGTGAGACAACGCCGGCCAAAACGCGTTTTTCCGTGGTGCGCGTCGAGCGCCAAATCGAGGACAGCACGACGGCCGGTCGGCCCTACCTTGGCAATCTGGTGCGACTCGTCGGGGAAATCGAAGTCGTGCAGGGTACCGATCAGCTGAGCAAGGCTCAGCTCACGCGCCACCTGGGCATTGTCCAGCGCGGGGACAAGATTGTCTCGCTGCGACCAGCGTTACGACCGGTGGCGATTTTCAATCCGCCGGAAGATCTCAAAACGCGGGTGGTGATGGGTGAACTCCCCGAGACGAAGTATTACGCGCAAGGGCAGGTCGTACTGCTGAATAAGGGCGAAATTGACGGAATGAAAGAAGGGTATTTGTTCCGCGTGGTTCGGGATACCGATCTCAATACCGAGTCCATGAACGATGTGAATATCGACTTCAAGGGCGAGGTGCAGGTGATTTCGGTCGGTCAGCTTTCGAGCATCGGATTGATCCTGCGCAACAAGGTGCCCTTGCTCATCGGGGACACCTTAGTGGCCGCGCAGCTCTTTAAGGACCCGCCCCCACCTCCGCGCGTTGAAGTGAAAGAGATCGAGATCAATTAGCCCGTCATAGCCATTGCGAGGGCCTAGGGCCAGTCATTGCGAGGCCCTGAAAGGGGCCGAAGCAATCTCGCATCGCTTCGCGATGCGGGGCTGCTTCACTGCGTTCGCAGTGACGACGTTCGCCGTAACCCCACGCTCCCCACGCCCCCTTGTCGGACTCCGTTTTGGCTGACAGGTTTCTGCGATGCAGGAACTTTCGCCCGAGTATTTCTCCCCTACATTAGATCACATCCCCCATCCGCCGCCGCGGCTCTATGCGCTGGGCGATCCGTCCGTGCTCAAGCAAGGGAATTGGGTGGCGCTGGTCGGTACGCGTCGGCCCTCTCCTTACGGCCTTAAGGCCGCGCACGCCTTTTCGCGACGACTGCTCGAACTCGGCTTTCACTTGGTAAGTGGGCTGGCGCGCGGGATTGATGCCGTGGCCCACCGCGCTTCCCTTTTGGTGCGGCGGCCCACCGTCGCCGTTCTGGGGCATGGGCTCGATCGGATCTATCCCGCCGAACACCGGCGCTTGGCCGCCGAAATTCTCGAGGGTGGCGGGTGCCTGCTCAGTGAGCATCCGCCCGGCGTCACGCCCCGCC
>CAZFMF010000085.1:0-7908 GCA_964519985.1 uncultured Pseudobdellovibrionaceae bacterium
TTATTTTGAGAATGAACTCAGCTTCAAGATGACCTAAACTCGCAAACACTGCCTCCCACTCCGTTTCACGACGTTCTCTATCCTCTAGCTCAATACGTCGCTTCTCGAGTCCAAGTGTCGACCTTGCTAGTTTGTACCCAAACCATGCAGCAAGTGCTGTGGCAACGTTTGCTAGATCGCCTAACACCGATGCAACCTTTTCTACTTCCACTATCCCTCCCATCTTTGACCTCCTTCTTGACGTCTTCGACACAACATTTTACCAGCCGATATGGAGCAGAAAGCAAAAACCCGTCACATTTATTTTGGCCTTACCAAAACCGAAAAGAACCAACTCAATCGATGCATAGAACTTGTGCATCATGAGACGGGGAAACAGTTCTCACTGACACGGGATCAGCATGACTCGCTATCTTTGTACTTCTGCAGCGCACTACACCTAATGGAAGAGAAACGCCAACTAGGCAGCCCCGCCGATCAAGTGGCCAGAATTAAGAAATGGCGCAAGCAGATCCTCCCCCTCATCAGCGGCAAAGATGCAGTCGCCTACCCTTTGATTCAGGGGCAAATACGACTTGCTTACAAAGCTCTAGCACGTCAGCGCCATTTGATTGCAGGAATTGGCCACTTCCAGAATGTGCGGCCATACGATGCAGTCGACAAGAATGGAGTTCCTAAAATTTCGATCATTCAGTCGCAGGCTGCCTCCTTGGCCAAAGGCAAGAAGCGCCGCGACTCTGAAACGAGACCGATCCATTCGCTGCTTCACACATTCAATGGTGTTCTTGGTGCCAAGGCCGGAAAAAAAGATTTTTTGGCAATCTTCTACCGGGATGTCTGCCACCCTCTTCTCTTTCCCCAATCTAAAGGCAGAGAATTGGGGTCACTTGCGGAAATCTATTTGGACTATGTCACCCCCCACATCCGAGCAAAAAACAAGAGCAAATAAGACTTCTAAATTCGCCTCTTAACTACACTATTTCCAGCCGCCGCGATTCGCTAACAACGACTTCAGAGCAGAAACGGTTTCTCCCAGTGCTTTGGCATTGGGAAAAAATTCCCCTCGGAACTGAATCTGCTCTCAGGTCCGAGGGGTTTTTAATTGGTGAAGAGTGGAAAATCTAGAAGCAGCCCTTCTTTATGGCTCGCGCGGTATCCCAGTTGTCCCCTTACATTTCATAACGTCAGATGGGTCCTGTTCTTGCGGCAGACATGATTGTCGCTCGATGGGAAAACACCCGCTACTTCCAACGGGAGTCTATGCAGCGACTTCGGAAGAGAAAAAGATTTGTCAGTTTTGGCAGCAGTATCCTAAGGCAGGTATTGGAATCGCAACTGGACCTGTGTCGAACCTTCTTGTAATCGACGTGGACCCTCGAAACGGCGGCGAACTTTCCTTCGATGCCCTCCCAATCAATCTCGCTTTCGATGACGACTACCGCGTTCAAACTGGAGGGGGTGGTTTTCATCTCTACTTTAAGTACCCCTGCAATTACGTCGGCAAAATCAACTCAACACTCGCTCCGGGGATCGATGTGAAAGGCAGGGGAGGCTACGTCGTCGCCCCGCCGTCCATTCACATGTCAGGGCGAGATTATGCTTGGTGCGGCGACGGTCTCCCGGATTTTAAGAACCCACCGGCATTTCCCCCCGTCCTGCTGACGATGCTGACATCAATAAAAGTTAGAGAGACCAACACTCAGGAGATTTCTCAGATTGGTGAAGGACGGCGAAACCAATTTCTGGTCTCGGTTGCCGGCTCGCTGCGCAAGTGGCGCATCAACGAAAAATGCCTAGGTACCATCCTGGAACATCTCAATCAGACTGTTTGCAACCCTCCAGTTACTGCCTTGGAAATACGGGCAATAACCAAAAGCGCTTTGCGGTGGAGTTGAACATGCAAAAGCCGGAAGTAACTTGGACGATCCCAGACGCACTGCCACCCATCATCACCGATGTTGGAACGCTCGACACAGCCTTAGTTCCAATGCCCCTGCGCCCTTGGATAGTTGAGCGAAGTAATCAACTGCAGGTCCCAGCAGATCTCATATACATCCCGACACTGGTATCCCTTAGCTCCCTTCTAGGAAGGCGCGTCGCGATACAGCCAAAAAGGCACGATCCTTGGTGGGAACCCGCGAATCTCTGGGGTGCCATAATTGCCGAACCTAGCGTCGCAAGAAAGAGCGCCTGCCTCAACCTGCCGATCAGGTTCGTCACGCAGATTCAGGATCGCTACTTGAACGACCTTCACAGAGCGCTCGAGGAGCAGAGCGCCGTGGATAGCTCAGTCGAAATACAATTGGAAGAACTGGCAAAGGACCTAAGAAAAGCGACGAAGGCAGATAATCACGATGAGGCTGAGCAAATACTGCAACAGATCAAAGTAGCGAAAGAAAGATCGAGGCCCCCGGTAGGAAAGAGACTTTTCGTTCAGGACACCACCCCGGAACAACTAACTACGCTGCTGAGTCAGAATCCAGCGGGCCTTCTTTTGGTTCGCGATGAACTTACAGGTCTGTTCGCAGCCTTCTCGAAAACAGGTTTCGAGTCGCTTCGAGCATTGCTGCTGGAGGCGTACAACGGAAAGTCCTCGATGACTGTGGATCGAGTGAAGAACCCTCAGCCAATTATCGTTCCTGCCGCTGCTATCAGCGTGCTGGGAGGAATACAGCCGGAGCGCCTAAACCACTTTTTCACTTCCGGAAAAGGGGCGGCGAGCTGTCGGGACGGAATGCTTCAAAGATTTCAGCTGATGGTTTATCCGACCGTCAGCACTACCTACGAATACATCGATGAACCGTGCGACGCCGCAATTGAGGAAAGGGTTCGGGGGCTTTTCGAGTTTGCTCACTCCGACAATCTGTTTTCAGACGTTCCCGTTTCCAGTCACTCCGACCTGCCGACGCTTCGCTTTGATGACGAGGCACAGCAGCAGTTCGTCGACTGGCTGACCGCCCATGAGCGTCGACTTAGAAATCCCCCACCCGGGACTTCGACTGAATTTATCTCTCATCTCGGAAAGGCCTCGAGAACCTTAGTGTCACTCACGACGGTCTTTCATGTCATTGCGGCTTTCGAGGGTGCGGAAAACCTAGGGACGGTTTCTGGCAAAGTTCTCTTAATGGCCATCCGGCTTCGCGACCACCTGGAAGCCCACGCTAAGCGCATCTACTCTTTTTGCGAAGATCAACCGTTGCGATGTGCCCACACCATCGCGGCCAAGATCAGGCAGAGCCAAATTCCAGAAGGCAGCACAGTTCGAGAGTTGTATCGAAAGGGCTGGTCGGGCCTCAAAACAAAGGAAGAAGTCTCGTCCGGCTTAAAGAAGCTGGAGGCTCTGGGCTGGCTCAGGATCACCCAGGAAGAGCAGGTTAAAGGTGGCCGCTCGTCAGACCAAATATTGCTGAATCCAAAACTGGCCGTGCTGACGGATATCGAACTTGGACTACAGGAGTTGTCGTAAGTGCTCCTTAGGGTAGCGCTGACAAAACTGACAAATGAAGAAGCCGAAACCTACAAACATCGAAAAACCCGAAACTTGTCTGAGCCCTGTTGCCACGATATGGACACAGAAAGCTTGTTCTTTGACATCCAAGAAGTGGTTAACGACCAGAGAAGTTGGCATCTATCTGGACCGAAGCGAAGGGGCGATTCGCAACCTAGTCCTCCGTGGTCATTTGACCCGGCGGAAGTTTGGTGGCCGGAATCTCTTCGCTCGGGAAGAAATCGATTACCTCATTGAGACTTCCACAAGGAGACAACAATGAGTGAGTACCAATATACCAACAGCAAAGGTGAAATCCGTTGGGGCGCAAGAGTCAAACGCGATGGCATCCAACTCCAAAAGCAAAACCTGACAACCAGGGCCGAAGCAGTTCGCATCGGAAAAGCTTTGGAGAAGGAAGCGATCCAGAAAGCTCTTCGCTCCAAGGAAGCCGGAGCATCATTTGGAAGGCTGGTTAACGAGTGGGAGATCGCAATGCGCGACATCGCGAATCCGAACACGTTGGAAGACAACATTCGGGTTCTGCAAATCCACGCACCCCATTGGGCCAACCGCAAAGTTGGTGCAATTACGCCGTTTGAAGTTCGAGAAGTTCTTCAGCAGATGGCGTTGAACTACTCTAATGCGCGCCGAAGACATTTTGTTTCGGCACTTAACGGAGCAATCAAATGGGGAATGGAAACGGGAAGGATTCCGTATTTGCCGCAGCTACCAACTGCGGGGATCTAAGTCCCGCGGTTTAGCGAAAGCACAAGACCGGAAGTACTGACCCTAACTGAGATCCGCAAATTGCTGTCAGCCGCTCGCGATACTGAGCATCCGTGGTACCGAGTTTGGGCGGCGGCGCTTTTAACTGGAATGCGGTCGGGGGAACTCATCGCCCTAACCTGGAACGACGTAGATCACCCTAACGGTGAGCTGCTTGTATCGAAGTCTTTCTGTAGCCGGTCGAAGGTTACGAAAACGACGAAATCCGGCGACTGGCGAAGCGTTCCGCTGAACCAAGATCTGAAAGATCTCCTGACGGAACTTAAAGCTCTCGACCCTCACAGCGAGTTCGTGTTTCCCCGCCACAAGGCGTGGCATCGCGGAAAAGCTGCCGAGGTACTGAGGGCCTTCTGTAGAGAGATCGGCATCACGTCCGTCCGATTCCATGCGCTCAGAGCGTGCTTTGCGACGCAATTGATGCGGGATGGGGTACCACCCTCCCAAATCATGAAAATCTGCGGATGGAAGACGCTGGAGACGATGCAGCGGTACGTTCGGATGGCGGGTATCGAAACAAAAGGGGCGACGGATAGTCTTAGACTTTTACCGCCCCAGGCCAACATAGAACGTGTCGTATCGCTCTTTGGGCGAGGCCAAATCAACCCTCAGGCTGACTAAGCGCTGAGTGCTGGCTGAGTCCTCGGTGAGAGACTACGGCATCAAGGGTTTGGAGGTAGCGCGTTCGATCCGCGTCGGGTCCACCATTTAGAACCCCAAACAAATTCGGTTGATTGCAAGCTCAACCTAGCGAGTAATCGAATTTGCCTTAGTTGGAGGGTAGTCGTGTCAAAAACAACTACCAAAACTCCCGCCGTCTTCCTAGAAATGATTCGAATGCTGACCCAATCAGCTAGGGGAGATTGAGAAACTTGCTCAAAATGTTCGGGATAGATTTCTTATTAAATAAAAAATTAGTCGGGTCTTTTCCAAGAAAATTTTGAGCTATTTCTTCGTTCCCCAGATAAGAAACATCTGATTGAATAAGTGGAGAGAAGCGCCCAGACTTTTTAAGAGATGACTGCTCTTCTGAGGGTTCCAATGAAACAAAAAGCTCCGTGTTCTCATAAAAAACTCGGTATCCTTGAATTCGGCCGGAGACACTTTTTTTCACAACCACTTCTTTGATTTGCTGTTCTTTTAAGGAGCCCTTTTCTCCAGAGAAAAGATGCAAATTCGGGTTCGAGATAGAATCTCCGGCCCCCCTGCTAGTATTTGTAATAAAAAAATATTCTTTCGATTTTGGTTCCTCAGCAATAAAGAATGGCTGAGGATTTCCTTCGGCCTCTAAAAAGCTCGCATTCTTTATAATGTTCTGAGCTTCAACTGAGTCCACCTTCTCGAAGTTGCTATCCCCTTTATTAGTATTTAACGAAACGAAATCATCGCTACGGCTTAGACTCACCTCCGGAATAATTTTCAGGGAAAGATTAAACTTTTTGGGGAGCATTGCATAATCTCGAGTCTGCACTTGTTGGAATTGTTTACCATCTCCAAAAAAATAAGGACCACTCAAAAAACGCTGCTTACCTTTGGTGGGACGAACGAGTGATGGAGCAATAATGATGTATCTTCCAGAGGAGTTCCGAAATACTTCCATTTCCTTCTGGAAAGGTTCTACGTACTCATCAAAACTCTTAGTAGCTGGCTCCTGTGGACCTGGGGCTGGCTTGCTAGCATTCCAATAGTGGTAAACTACCCCTCCTGCCGAAGCCGCGACTAAGGAGCCAATAAGCACAAGGCTGGAAAAGTATTTTGAGCATCCATTTTTCTCTGGCTTTGCGGACAGTGCCGGCTCGGCAAAGGCTAGACACAGCAATACCAATATTTTTAGAAGAGGTACTTTCCGGAAGAATGGAAAAAGAGGTTTGTTCATTTTTTTCTTATACACCACATAGCATTACTTAGGCCGCCAAAGCCCGAATAACTGCCGAGACTGTAGATAGCTCCGGATTGAAATCCTTTTCTGGATTAATCAAATCATAAAGGGTTCGCCTTCCAATTCCTGCCTTTTTCGCAATAGCCGTTTTGTTGGCAGTCATTTTTAGCCATCGAAGCTCAATGAGACCCTCAAATCGTTTATGATTCCCAAATTGCCCAAGGCAAAGAAGGTCAAGCCAAAATTTGAGTGCGAATCTTAGGTTGCTGTTCTTCAAGCCAACCTCCTATTTCATCGATTCCTATTGTGCATTATACCGCATCCCAGTGAGCATCCGGAATGTCCCTGCTCAGCGTTCGCTTTCAGAAACCACGTCCTCAATATCCCAAACCGAAATAGCGTGTTCACCAAGTTTATCCGCGAGCATCTTGCGTACTAGTTCAATCTTCGCAGCGGGAACGTAGACAACGCGAATCTCCTCCACCTTAGCGCCATCGTTTATGAGTATTTCCGAGGCATCCTTGAGAGTTTCGCAACTGCGCTGACGCGTTGGATGAATACCGTAGAGCACGGGAAAACCTTCCTCTACCAAACTTTGTTCAGTCGGATTGAGTCTGTCCCAGGCTACTAAACGCTTTTGTTCAATTTCGATTTGGGCTTCTATCACGTTGATCCAATGTTGCACTCTCCATTGAGGAGTGAACACTCCCGGAGTTCCACGCTTAGTACCCTCTAAATACACCTGACGCTTAGCTAGATGAGCCCCTCCCTTTGTCGGTTCCAACCGGGACCTTTTGGAAAACGAATTCCAAATGTCAACGGCGCTTTCTCCACATCCATTCCGAGGGCTCTAAATTGGGCATGGTTTCTGGAGTCCATCGCGCCCGTATAGCTAAGGGCGTTATAAAGAACAAAGATGGGTTCCGTTGAGATCGAATGCTTGTTCACTCCCACCACGCCATCATCAATCGCACCTGCAAAAGGGACGAGCCCTTCTCTAAGCAAAGCACCGGAGGGGGCTAAATAGGGCACTTTCTCTCCATAAGGCGTCAGCCATAAAAGGGAAGCGGAAGTGCTCCCAGTAAACAAGATTGCGTCGTTGAAGCTTGCCGCGATTTTAGGGCGACCGGTAAGGAACTTTTTGGCGTCGGCATTAAACTCCTCTCGAGTGATGGGTGAATCCCCTGGAATTCTGTCTCCGATGAGAAGGGGCGAGTCAGGGGCAATCAGGTCCTTCGTAAAGGGAACGGACGTCGGTTCTTCGCTAGGAGACTTGCCAAGAACATAAGATAGACAAGCACTGAGCCACTTGGGCCTCTTTGGGAAGAAATTAGCTTGCGCCTCTACTGGAGAAGTCAGCCCCACCAACAGCAGAACAAAGTAAAACTGGACCAATGACCTCATAAGAGCGTGCTTCATAGCATTTTTGATGCTTCCATAGAGCAATAATTTTGTGCTTGTGGACTAACTTCCCGTCATGAACCGTCAACGACGGTAGTCGGAGCAAAGGACAAATTCCGATTATTGTTAAAGATGCGTGAGATATGCTGTGGAGGTAGCGCGTTCGATCCGCGTCGGGTTCACCCTTCAAACCACTCAAGACAAACGTAGTCGGACTGGGGCTTATCCCCCGGGGTGGTTGGATCGAATAGGTGGGAGCGTCGCGAAGTCCCGGAGCCATTCGACCAGTTCTCGCAGCGAAGCTTCATCCCACATAGTGGTGGGCGGAAGTGGCACCGAGGCATAGTCCGGCATC
>CAZFMF010000086.1:0-7869 GCA_964519985.1 uncultured Pseudobdellovibrionaceae bacterium
TGCGGTGTTGAATACGGGCTTCCGCCCAGCAAGTTTCCTCTCTCCTTGAACTCCCACACAATCGGAAACAGATGGTTCTGAATTTTTCGAAAGTCGTCAGGATGGTTCTGCTTCCTTGTACGACCAATTCCTCTAGAGTGAAAAAGTTCACCCACTCTCATCAAGGCTGGCCATTTCTGACGTCCTGGAGGCGGCGGCTCGGGCAGCAGCGAGAGTGGCCAGCATAGGAACTCTTCCAAAGTGTTGGCTTGGAACGGCACGTAGTCGTGGATCCGAATCCACCAGCGCTTGGCGTGTCCCCAGAAGCTCTTTTCCAATCCGCGCTTCAATTCGACATCAGGGTGCAGAGCATCCAAACCCAAACGCCCGAGTTCCTCACGAGCAAGCGCAGAGTAAATTGGCAAGTCTTCGCTTCTTTCAGAATGCAGACGGGCGATGCCTTTGCAAAGCATTGCCGCCGCTTGGCTCCGCACATCCAAGACTCCTAGTCCACCTATCTTGCATTCGAATAGCCACGGTGTTGCGCTGGTGTGGCTAGCTCTCCCATTGAATAGGAAGCGCTTGACCAGATACGATACTTTGCGCGCATATTTTTCGGGCAGCGGAAAACTGGCAGCCATATACCATAACTTGGACAAAAGCTTGCTATTAACCACCAGCGCCTTGCCAAACACCGTCAGGCAACGAGATCGCCAAATATTGGCAGCTTTCTCGATTTTGTCCACGAGCGGCTCCCAGATCATCTCCGCGGTTACCTTGTTGCCGATCGGGCAGCCAAGCAGCGTCTCGACATCGGAATAGGCAGAAACCTGTATGCCGGCGGGGTCGTGGATAGCGAAAGGAGCGCTCTTTCCTCCCAGAGTCATCAGCTTCGTCTTCTGCCTGTTGAAGCGCGCGCCGGTGCCTTGCTCGTAGACTTTGATACAGCGTAGTACGGCATCGAGGTCAGCCTGGTCGCGGATCCACACATTAACATCGTCGGCAAAGAGAAGCAACGATGACCGGCCACCAGGCGTGTCGAGCCCCTCGTAAGCCGCGCAGCTGTCGATTTCCTTTGCGAGCAGATCAACAACCAAATTGAACAGCAACGGAGAGAGAGGACATCCCTGTCTTACCCCAGAGCGGAGTGGGATCTTATTCGAGTGGATGCCATTAACGTTCAGAACAAAAGACGCGTGCTCATAGAGACAAGCCACCCAGCGCTCAAAATTCTTGCCAACTTCCAATTTGGCCAGAACCTTGAAAAGCGCCGAGTGCGAAACGCGATCGTAGGCCTTCTCAAAGTCCAGCAGAAGCAGGTGGGCAGCGGTGCGTTTCCGCTGAAGCCATCGGACAGTGTGTGCTGTATGCCAAGTCACGTCAGTCGCGCTTCTTCCTTTAATGAAACCCGCCTGGCTCGGAGACACAATCTTCCCTATGATTTCCTGCAACCGAGTTGCGAGGATTCGCGAGAGCAGCTTTTCGTCGGTGTTCGACAAGCTCAGAGGTCGCCAGTTGCGCAGGTCCGTTGCATCGTTGTTTTTCTTGAACACCAGCGTGAGCGCCGACTCCCCAAAGGGACATGTAGGTGGAGCAACCACGTTGAAGAATCGCGCCAGCACCGGCGCTAAAACAAGTGCATTGGCCTTATAGACTTCGTATGGAAGTCCGTCGGGTCCCGGCGATGACTCCAACGGTGCCTGCCAGATGGCCCGGAGGACTTCCTCGACCGAGATAGCTGCCGAAAGAAGTTTTCGCTCGCTGTCACCCAAGGGCGTCACATTCCGGAGCAGCTGGTCCGTGGATGCCGGATCCAACACCTTTTCTCCAAAAAGTTCCCTATAGTACTTCTCCGCAATGTTGGCGATTTCCGTGGGGTTCAACTCGAGTGTACCGGTCTCCGTTCGTAGGCACGCAATAGTGCGGCTTGTCCCCGAGCGACGTTCCCATGAAAAGAACCTTCTCGTTGGTTTCTCGCCTACCTCGATAAACGCCGCTTTGGCTCGGATTCGCGCGCCTTCACATTCGATTGCGTCGAATACATCGAGCTGGCGTTTGACCTCGTGGAGAGCAGCATCGTGGCTTCCGGCCCCGGCCTCGACTAGAGCCGTAAACGTCCGCGACAGATTAGTTCTCACACTCTGGAGACGGGCATAGCAGACTTTCTGCAGATTGTAAAGCAAGCGACGGAGTTTGCTCTTCACCCTAACCCACGCATCCACTGCCGGCATATCCAACGCCTGCTTCGTCCAGACCGCAAGTTCTTGCTTCAGAGCGCGTTGCACAGGCACTCTCTGGAGAATAGATCGATTCAGTTTCCAGACCTGTCTACGTCGCTCCGCAGTCTCCCGCGGCTCGTTACTCCGGAGCACCAGCCTGACTCGCCCGTGGTCCGACAAGTTATCGAAGACCGGCACACCAATCTGGCTTACTAGAGGACAAAGACTACGCGCAATCAGAAAATAGTCTATGCGTCGAGCGTTATCGAAACGTCGCGTAGCCAACATCGGAGACGGCAATGCGCTAGCCGCGTCGATCAAGTTAAAGGCCTTCATCGTGCTTCTCAGTCTTCTTAATCCGCTGCCAGCAGAGCCTTCACTGGCGTTCAAGTCTTGGTTGAAATCACCGGCGACAATCACAGCTTCTCCCTTCTCAACAGCCTTCTCCAGCTCGACACGAAGCTTGCGAACAAATTTCTTGAATAGACCCTCCGTGTTCGGCGCATGAACATTGACAATCCTCAGTGCAAGACCATTCCAAACAACGCCAACGGCAGCAAACCAATTGTGGTCGTGTTCCAACGACAAGTCGGCCGGCTCCAAGTGTCTCTTGAAGAAAAATGCAGCACTCCTTTTCAGTACCGATTGACTGTGACCGACAACGGTGCGGTTCGATTCAACGCCCCAGCCGCTGAGCTGCGACGGGGCCTTTGCCCTTGTTTCTTGGAGCAAACATACTTCGGCATTTCCCTCTCTAATGATCTTGGTGATCGCGGACCTCTTCGCAGCCTTGTTCATGCCGCACACATTCCAGGACTCGACGGTGAAGCAACTATTCATAACAAAAGTCTAGGCTCCTCCGGCTCGGAAATCTCCATGGTCGACGGAGCTGCAAGAGTAGTCGCAGCTACACCGGCATATACGGGCACCAACAACTTCTCAGCTGGCGTGGCCAGCAAGTTGCGCAGAAACCTGCGCAAACGCGAGAGGACAGCGATATTTGGCGTCCTCCGCAAGAGGGCATTCATTCGATAGACGAATGCGCTTTTGCCGTCGCGACCGGAGCTGCTAATCCCATTCAACGGAGAGTACTCCTTCAGGTGCTGAACATCAAATTTGGCCTGCAACTTGGCCAACAGCTCCTGACAATAGTTCTCGTAGGTCAAGAACTCCAGCGTGTCCAGACCAATGTAGTCAATATTGCGGATGGCCTGGAGATTGACTCCGAGGCCAAGAAGCACACATTTAACATCGGAGATAACAAGCCGACGAAGTCCACTGACGTACAAAAAAACCAGCGAAGACGAGATCGGGCTAGAGCTCTGTCGCGCAATCACCGCATCAATCTCCGCGCTCGTTGCCGGTCGCGGTCGGTCGGTCACGATGAGTCGGCGCGACTTCTTCGGGTTCGGCTGTGCGCGCTTCGCGATCGCCTTCGCGGACCGCGCATTCGGCTTCGCAGACTGCGCTTTCGGCTTTGCACATGTGCTGTCGGTCTCTTTCGTGCCAACCCTGTTGCTCGCGGCAGCAGCAGCAGCAGCATACGTACTAGGCCGGGGATCTTTGGGCAGACCCGGACCAATGGCAGCAGCATTTTCGCCAATGCTTCTGGCAGCAAAATCCACCGTCACAGCTGGCGACGAAAGGGGAGAAGGCAAAGAGCTCACGGGCAAAAGGGACTTCACCAGTTCTTCAAGCGCCGAAATGCGCGCTTCACCTGCGGTCTTGATCGACTGCAACTCAGCCTTGATTTCCGCAGCTTGCCTTTGGGAATCCGCAAGCTGCACGCGCAATACCGCATTCTGCTGCGACAAAGTGGCTACATTATCAAGCGACCCGACTGAGTCGCGACAAGGGCTGGACGCGATACGCTTCCTCTTCCCTCCAGCAACTCTCCACTCGGACGACGACTCGGAATCCGACAATAGCCCACTAGGAAGCGTTACAGAAAGAGCCTTAACAAGATTCAACACTTGAGGTGCCTCATAGGTGCGGTTGCACACCTTACCGGACACCAGGGCCTTGCTGGAGCACCGAACCCTAAGGGGCCCGCGTCCATGAACCTTCAAGTTTCCTTTTACGTTGCATTTAATGCAGACAAGATCTTTGGTTAGGGATAGAAAGTGACTCTCCAAGGAACCGCCTTCGCGGCTAATAACGCTATTGGATACGCTCGTTGCCATTAGGTGAGGTAGGTGGCGGCAGGCCAATTTGCCGTAGCTTTTTTTGTAGGCAGAAAAATTTGCCGTCGCCTGTGGACGAATCCAAGTAAATAAATAAAAAAAATTAAACTTTCATTGAAAAATTGAGGACTCCTGATAAAGTTGCCTAGGTTCATCGGCTGCCTCCATGTCACTTGCAGTCTACAAAGAAAATTGCCAAATTTCCTTGCCTCCCCTACACCGCCTTGCAGTCGAAGGAAAACTGCCTGGTCCTTCATCTCATTACGTTACGCGAGCACTCGACTACTTGAGCACTGCTGATGAAATTGTTAGGTTCATCTGCTGCCACCACATCACTTGCTAGCCAAAGTATATGCCCTGCTTTCAGCTTCTTGATTCTGCCACACAAAGTAGTCCTTGCCACCTCAAATAAATGAGTGCACTTTATATTCATCTGTAGTCTTCAGATCACTCATGTCGACCGACAGTCGGTTTTTGCTGGCCACCCATCCGTTGCACCCGTCAATAGCGTCAGCCCGGCAACCTCCTTACCTTGCCCAACTTGGTTTCAGACCAGAATGATCTTACTTGTCTCCGTCGCCACGTAGAGGTATGGGCGTAAACTCAAACTGCTACAAACAGCTTGAGCTCCAAAAGGAGTCGTAGATTATTGGGTCAAATAACTTTCACCATTTTCATGATCTCGGCACTCGAGCATTAATGCAGGAGGACTCAGATGGAATAATCTGTAGATCTTTGCTGCTGCTTGTCGCAGTTTCAGCCTTCCGCTCTACTGTGCACTGTCATCTCACGAGGATCTGGACGTCTACTCACGACACTACCGACTCTATTGCATCATTATCATAGTACAGGTTGGGATTTTATTGGACGAATGGCAAATTCGAACAAGCGAAATTATCACCCCCCCTTACTGACTGACTACCTATTTCACGTTGAATTCGACGGACGGATCAACTTGACACATGCCGAAACATTGAGATTCACTGGCATTCATGTCACGGTGAGCGTCGCGAAGAAGCGGAGTGATCTGCAACGCGGACTCAATTTTTCGGGCAACACGCAATCTACGAGTGCCATTTCTCGACAAACTTACCTGTGACATGCGTGAAATTCGCCCTTGAAAGATCAGATAGAGCAACACGTCAGCAATTCCGGCAACATCTTATTTCCGGGGCTTGGGCGCGGCTACAAAAGGGGCTCGCGGACGATAGTGACCGGCCAGTTCCGTCCGTTATCGTTACTGCTCGAGTGAGTGCACACAGCTCCTGACATTCTCCTCTCGTGCTCCTCGACATAGTCAACACTGATGGTGAACTGAGCAGTGTTGTCTGTCTCTCGCTTCACAGCGTCCTTGTCACTCTTCGAGCGCACACCCCAATTGACCTAGTCAAACCTCTCGTGCCTCCTCGAACGGGTCAAGTCGCAACGAAGCGGGAGTAGACAACACTGACAGTTCCCGTCAGTAGTCACTGATCGAGTGTACACTTCATTGATGTTGTCATACTCCTGTGCTCCTCGAAACAGCCAACACTGATGGTGAACTGAGCGCGTATGCCTTGCTTTGTTGTCTTCTCTTCCGGCCGAGCATCATTGATGCCGTTCGTGTGCACACCGCATTTGATTTAGTCATATGTGTGCCTCCTCGAACCGGTAATTTGTTGCGACTCTGCGAGAGCACTGACCTCAAGGATCAGTTTCCATCTGTCGTTGCTGCTCGAGTGAACACTTTCCCTGACAAGGTCCAACTCGTGCTCCTCGACATGGTCAACACTGATGGTGAACTGGGCAGTGTTGTCTGTCTCTTGCTTCACGGCGTCCTTGACACTATTCGAGTGCACACCGCCATTGACCTAGTCAAACATCTCGTGCCTCCTCGAACAGGTCATGTCGCAGCGATGCGGGAGTGGACGGCACTGATCAGTTCCCGTCGGTAGTCACTGATCGAGTGTACACTTCCACCGACAATGTCCAGCCGCGTGTGCTCCTCGAAGCAGTCAACGTTGATGGTGGACCTCACATGTATTTTTTCGAATAGCTAACCCTAGGTTAGAAAGACGAGTAGTAGTCAATCGGTGACTGCTACATTCACTACGCAACATGGTCGTCGCTGCCCGAGTGCACACTGCGCCTGACATTGTCCAGTTCTCGTGTTCCCCGACATGGTGAACACTGATGGCGAACTGAGCAGTGTTGTCCGTCTCTCTCGCTTCCCTGCGTCCACGACACTGTTCGAGTGCACACCGCAATTGACCTAGTCAAACATCTCGTGCCTCCTCGAACGGGTCCAGTCGCAACGAAGCGGGAGTGGCCGACACTGATCGGTTCCCGTCAGTAGTCACCATGTCAAGTGTACACTTTCACTGACAATGTGAGTCCGCGGGAGCTCCTCGACACGGCCGCCATTGATGGCGAATCCTGGGCATGCGTTTCGCGCATGTGCCTTGCTTTTCATCTTTGTTTGCGTTCCGCATAATTGTGCTTCCTTTCTGTGACTGCGGTCGGCCCATGTGTATTGCTTCTTGTCTGTGAATGTGGTCGGCGGCCCATATGTGTTCTGTGTATGTGTTCGGCGCGTGTCTTTGAGTGCCGTCCTCTCTCGCTTCTCTGCGTCCGTGACACTATTCGTTCGGGTGCACACCGCAATTGACCATTTTGGTCAAACATCTCGTGCCTACTCGAGCGGGTCATGTCGCGGCGATGGATGCGGCAGTGGACGACACCGATCAGTCCCGTCCGTCGTTATTGTTTGAGTGTACATTGCCATTTCTGTTGTTACACTCGCGTGCTCCTCCAAGCAGTGTATACTGATGGTGAACTGCGCGTGCGTTACGTACACATGCCTTGCTTTGTCGTCTCTCTCTCGCTTCACGGCGTCCTTGACACTATTCGAGTGCACAATGCCATTGACCTAGTCAAACATCTCGTGCCTCCTCGAATAGGTCATGTCGCGGCGATGCGGGAGCGGTTAACAATGATTAGTTCCCGTGTGTTGGGAGGGTTTGCGTGTGCACTTTCACTGGCAATGTCAGCCGCGTGTGCATGGCGAAAGTCAACGTTGACGGTTAACGTTGAGAATGCGCCGTGCACATGTCTAGATTTGACGTATGTGCATACGGCACGCTAGTACGTGCTGTTTTGTTGCTTGTGTATACGTTCGACCAGTGTGTGTTGTTTTGTGTCTGCATGCGTAAGGTGCGATGGGTTTCTGCGCGTGTTCGGCGCATGTCTAGTTTTGTAATCTATCTCCGGCGTTCGAGCATTGTCTAGGTTCTGTGACTGACTGGTGAAAGTGGTCGTGGTTAGGGTTAGTTAGTGTTGCAACGTTGCTAGAGTGTGTGTGCTGTAATGATGAGTTTTCGTCTGCTTTTTTGGATCAATATTGGCGTTTTTTGGTCCTGTGCTCTTAGGGTTAGGTTGGGTTTCGAAGTTCTAGAAGGGTTAGGGTTAGGGTTAGGGTTAGGGTTAGGGTTAGGGTTAGGGTTAGGGTT
>CAZFMF010000087.1:0-7666 GCA_964519985.1 uncultured Pseudobdellovibrionaceae bacterium
ACCGGCGTGCCGTCGGGGCGCAGGGCCGGTTTGGAGCTACACTGGACCAGCGCAAAAATAAAAAGGAACAGTCTGAGGCGATTAGCGTTTTTCATAGTGAAGTAGGATTTCCGTGTTGCCGCTTCTCTTGCCCAGCACCGGAGAGATTTCCGGCGCCGATTTTTCCTGCAGGCCATGGGCTTGCATGAATTGATGAAACGTTTCGAGCGCGGCCGGCGTGGCCGCGGGATTGCGTACCCGCCCGCCCTTACCGATATTTTCGGGGCCGACTTCAAATTGGGGTTTGAAAAGCAAAAGCCAGTCGCGCGCGTGGGGAGCGGAGTGGATTAGGGCCGGGACGAGCAGGCGCAATGAAATGAAGGAGACATCGGCGCAAATGAAATCGATGCGATCCGCGTCGGGATGGGCTTCCACCAACTGAGTTCGGGTTAGGTGGCGTACGTTCACCTGTTCCATCGAAGTGACCCGAGCATCGCCCCGCAATTTCTGATCGAGCTGGCCGGTGCCAACGTCTACAGCGAACACCCGGTGCGCTCCCTTTTGTAGCAGGCAATCGGTAAAGCCGCCGGTGGACGATCCGACATCCAGGCAAACGCGATCTTGGACGTCTACGCCGAAATGAGTCAGGGCATGGGCGAGTTTGGTGCCGCCCCGGCTGACATAAAGGGGTCGGCGGGGACGGACTTCCAAGGCAAGTTCCCAAGGGATTTTCATCCCGGGCTTTTCCATTCGCGTTTGGCCGTTCCAAACTTCGCCCGCCAAAACGTGGCGTTGGGCCTGTTCTCGGCTGGGGCAAAGCCCTCGCTCGGCCAATAGGATATCCAGGCGCTCTTTGCGGATCATTGAGACGGCACCTTACCTCAATTCAACGCTTTGTGGTAGCTTGCCCGGGATGGAGTCAGTTTCCCTGGAACCCGCACGGCGTACGGCTCTCCGGCCATGGCTGCTGATCTTGCTGACGGCGCCGGTGCTCACGGTCGCCATCGGCCTGGTGATCTACCGCTGGCAGGCTCAGACGCAAAACAGCGCCCGCCTCACCGAACATTTTATCCAAAAACAAAACCAGGTTCTGGCCCACGATGCGCTTCGGGTGGCCAAAGCGCTCTCCGACCGTCTCACGCAGGCGGCGCGCGACGCGCGATTGGTAGCGGCGATTCCGGGCAACGAAGCCTCCTGGGGTCGCTTTTTCGATTCGCTCCTCAGTGGCCGCGGCTCGGCGTATCCCATCTACAATCGGTTGGTCGTGTGGGCGGACGGCGGTCACTGGACGAGCTTTCAAACCGGGAAGTTGGACCCGATTCCCTCGTTAAAGGAATGCACTCCCACGCGCTTTTGTGATCGGGCGGCACTGGAAGCCGCGCGCGTTTTGCCGGTCGGCAAGGCCTTGGTGGGGCGCGGATTGCGCTGGTACACCCCGCAAACCGAAATGCACCCCGAACGTTTGGAAAATGGCACCCTCAGCGTCGTTTACCGCGGCCCGCAGGCGGTCTATTTACTCGGCATCAGCTTTAAGACACTCCTCGAGATCCTTCGCCTCCCGACGTTCCCGTACCAAGATCGCAGCGACCTGCTCGCCTCTTACGAGAACGGGAATTACATCTATCTCTTAGATCGGCAGACCAATTTGCTCGCCCACCCTAAGACTTGGCACATGATGGGTCTCGACCCGCAAACCGGCGAACCCATGGCCCCGATGCGCATGGACTCCGATGCGGGCCAGCGCCCCTTGAATTTCGGGGCGTACCAGGACGGGAGGCTACGGCCGTATTTCGATCGCCTGTTTACGAGGTCCTTCAAGGGACCCGACGTGGATGTTTTTCAAGCGGCGAATCTCAGCGGGATGTTGCGGGTGGTCTCGGTGGTCGCGGTTTCACTTGATGCCAAGATTTTTGAACAAAAGGGCCCTTTCGGGTATGTGGGGGTGGGGTGCGCGTTGGACCACTTTCAAGAACCGGAAGAACGTCTCGTGCCCTACTATTGAGGGGAAATGATCGCTAAGATCGCAAAAAGCTTCGGCGGGGCCCTTTGCATCTCCTCGCTGATTCTGGGCTTGGTGGGATGCGGCTCCGAGGAGACGGTGCCGGCGCGCGGGCGCTTGATCGCCTACCTTTTCGCGGGTGCGAGTTTACAGGCTTCGCGCCTTCACGCCGGCGGTTGCATTCAGATCGTCGAGACGCCGATCGGGGAACGGCGCGCAGAATTTTCGCGCGAGGTTTGTCCCGCCGCGGAAACCGATCTCTTGCCGGTGGAGTCGGTGGCGTTTTTCTTGACGTTGGGAACCGTGGACGATTCTCCGGCCTTGCGGTTGAAAAAAGATGGGATTGCCGTGGGCGAAATCTCGTCGCTCGAACCGGTGGCTGGGAAAGCGCTGCGGTATGGCCTCATCAAGCACCTTTGCCAGGTTTCGGACCCGGCCCTTTCCGAACGCCGACACTTTTCCGAACTCTGCCGTCTAAAGTTTGTTCTCGAAGGGGAGCGAGAAGGCCGCTACGAAACTTTGGAAATGGTGTCAGTCGAGGAGTTGGCGCGAACGAAAGTCGCAGAGAATGATGCGCTTCGCGAAAAAGAACTCCAATCCCGTGACCGCGCGAATCGGTACGAAGCCGCCCAGGAGTCCTTTCGGCGCGAAATGGAAGCGGCCCGGCTCAAGAGTGACGAAGCGCGGGAAGCGCTAGCCGAAGCGCAAAAGGGAGTCCGCGATTCGATGGCGTCGAATCTCGCCGTGCACCAGGGTTTGGAGCGTACCAAGGCGCGGGGCGAATTGAATGCCGCCCAACTAAATGTCCGTTACCTCGAGGCCCAATTGCGATTCGCCCGCGCCGAAGAGCGGCGGGCAAAACTCATCAAAGACCGCATTGAGGCCTCAGAACGCGCGAGGGGCCGCGCCGCGGAGATCGACAAACAGCTAGAGCTTCTCAATCCTGACTCTGAGCAAGAAAAAACCCTCCGCGCGATAGCGGATCAGAACCTGAGTTTCGTCTTGAGCGATCCGGAGAAACGGCGCATGGAAGAGGACATCACGGTCGCGGTGGTGGAGGCTAACCGTATCGAGAAACTGGAAAAAGAAATCTCCGATGCCAACAATCTCATCATCCACAAACGTGATGAAGTGAGCCGTTTGGAAGGCCCGCCGGTCGGGAAGATCGACGACCAAGAATCGCGCGCTACTGATAAATAATCGGGTCGCGACCGAGCACGGTGAGATTGGGCACCGGCGGGCGTTTGCTGGCGGATTGCTCGAGTCGCGCCAGGGCTTCGCGGATTTGCCGCACAATTGCCTCCGCGTCCAGGCCCGCCAGCTCGCGCTGACGTTGGGGGGTGGCGTGATCGATAAAGCGATCGGGAAGACCTAATCGCAGCAAGGGAGTCGCGATACCCTCGTCGGCAAAAAACTCCGCGACCGCGGAACCAAAGCCACCGCAAACCGTGTTTTCTTCTACCGTTACCACCAAGCGCCCTTTTTCGGCCCACCGCCGCAGAAAGGCGCGGTCGAGCGGCTTGGCGAAGCGCGCGTTGATCACGGCGCTGGTGACTCCTTCTTTTTCGAGCCCCGGTTGGGCTTGAAGGGCAAACTGCACGCCCATCCCAATGCCAATGAAGACGACATCGGGATCCGCGGGAAGCGGGTCGGGGTGCGCCAGTTCGGCTTGACCGACTGGGATCAAGCGCAGCTCCGCATCCATCGAGACTCCGACCACTTCGCCGCGCGGGTAGCGGAACGCGATCGGGCCCGCCGTATATTGCAAGGCCGTATAAATCATATGCTGCAATTCATTTTCGTCTTTGGGCGCCATGACGACGAGGTTGGGCACCGCGCGCAGGTAGCTAAGATCAAACGCACCCTGGTGGGTGGCGCCGTCGGCGCCGACCAGGCCGGCCCGGTCCATCGCAAAAACACCCGGGAGGTTCTGCAACGCCACATCGTGGATGATCTGGTCGTAAGCCCGTTGCAGAAACGTCGAATAGATCGCGGCTACGGGCCGAAAGCCCTCGGTGGCCAGGCCCGCGCAGAAGAGCACCGCGTGGGCTTCGGCGATACCTACGTCGTAGCAGCGGCTGGGAAATTCTTTCTGGAATCGGTTCAGGCCCGTACCGCTGGGCATCGCCGCGGTGACGGCGACGATTCGGGGATCTTGGCGCGCGAGGCGAATCAAGGTCTCGGCAAAAACGTCTTGAAAGTTGGGTTTCTTGACGGCCTTCTTTTCAATGCCCACGTCGATCTTGAATGGGGTGACGCCGTGGTACTGAAAGGGCAATTTCTCCGCCCGTTCGTACCCCTTGCCCTTCACCGTCACGGCGTGCACGAGGTACGGCCCGCCATCGGGGCCTTGATCCCGGATGAAACGAAACGTCTCAAGCAGCGGCGCCAGATCGTGGCCGTTGATCGGCCCAAAGTAGCGAAAGCCGAAACACTCGAAAAGCATTCCCGGCGCAAAGAGGTTCTTCACACTCGTGCGCAGCTTCGAAGCCAATCCCGTGAGGGGAACGCCCATTTCCGAAAGGGAGCTGAGAAAACCCCGAATTTCCCGTCGTAGCCGGTTATAGCCGGGGTGGGTGACCGCCTGATTCACAAAGCTATTGATGGCGCCTACGTTCGGGTCGATCGACATGTCATTATCGTTTAAAACCACGACCAGATTTTTTGCCGGAATATGGCCCGCGTTGTTGAGGGCTTCAAAAGCGAGTCCACCGGTCATCGCGCCGTCACCGATGATGGCCACCGAAAGATGCGGTTTGCCCCCGTGTCGCATTCCCTCCGCAATCCCAAGCGCCGCCGAAATGGAGGTGCTAGCGTGGCCGGCGCCGAAGCAGTCATACTCGCTCTCCGTCCGGGAGGTAAAACCACTGATGCCGTCCGTTTGGCGAATGCTGGGAAAGCGGTCGCGGCGTCCGGTCAATATCTTGTGGGGGTAGGATTGGTGACCAACGTCCCAGACGAGTTTGTCATCGGGTGTGTCGAAAACGTAGTGCAGGGCCACGGCGAGCTCCACGCTGCCGAGGTTCGAAGCCAGGTGTCCTCCCTTGGCCGAGATCACATCGAGAATCTCTTGACGCACTTCATCCGCCACTTGCCGCAGGGAGGTCTCCGGAAGTTTCCGCAGATCCTGGGGGGAGTGAATGTCGTCGAGCAAACTCATTAGCGTTTGCGGTCGCGGATGAATTCCGCGATGCCGATCAGGGCTGCCCCGCGCTCGCCCTCCGGCTGAATCGATTGGATTGCGGTGTCGATCAGACGGGTCATCTTTTCTTTCATTTCCGTGCGACTCATCACGTGCGAATAAGACGGTTTCGGCTTTTTGCGCGGACCGCGGGAGTAGCGAATCGAAGTTTCCGCATCCAAGATATCGTCGGAAATCTGGAACGCCAGCCCGAGCGCTTCCCCGTAGCGCCGCAGGCGTTGCAGTCGGATTTCTTCGACGGGAAGTAGTCGAGTCGGCAGTAAAACCGACCCCAGAATCAGGGCCCCGGTCTTGTGGATGTGAATGAATTCTAGCTCAGGCAAGCTGTAAGTGAGATCTTCGGTCGTGACGTCGAGAACCTGACCGCCCACCATTCCGCGGACCCCGCCGTAATGGACGAGCAGTTCAATCGCGCCGAGAACCTGGGCCGGCTGGTACCCATTGCCGGTAAGCAGCAGCATCTGTCCGAACGACTCCGTCAAAAGGGCGTCGCCGGCCAGAATTGCAATCGCTTCCCCAAATTTCTTGTGGTTCGAGGGGCGGCCACGGCGGGTGTCATCGTCGTCGAGCGCCGGTAAGTCATCGTGGATGAGCGAGTAAGTGTGGACGTACTCGATCGCACAAGCGGCGGGCAGAATGCTCTCGGCCGGCAGGCCAAGGCATTCGGCACTGGAGACGACGAGTAGGGGGCGCAAGCGCTTTCCGCCACCCTCGAGGCTGTACTGCATCGCGGTCAACAACGGTCCAAAGCGCTGCGAGACGGAATGGCGGAACCGTCCCATGTTGTCATCCAAGTATCGGTTAATCAGGCGGATTTTATCTTCGCTGTATGACTCGAAATTCACGTGCACCCCGGAGTTTTCGGACGCCCAGATTAGTGAAAAGCTGGGAAGGGTGTCAAAGGAAAGCTATTCCACGAAGTCGGTGGCCTGAATCTCGCCTTTGCCGTTTTGGACCAAGACCTGGACCTTACGTTCGACCTCATCCAGGCGTTTCAGGCAGTCGCGCGACAAGCCGATGCCCTTCTCGAAAGCCTTGAGCTGGTCTTCCAGGGGCTGGTCGCCCCGCTCGAGCTCGGCAATAATCTTTTCCAGTTCCTCAAGCGAGGTCTCAAAAGAATCCGATTTCGATTTGGCCATGGCGGCAGACTAGAGACGCCTGACGAGGGTGTCAAACCGCTCTCGTTGACAAGGTGCGAGATGGCGCACTACCGTCCAGCATTGGAGGGGGATGATGCGCATTTCCTTGAAGTTTTTTCGCTCGATTTTGGCAGTGGGTCTGGTGGCGGGTTGCACGGGCGGAGGCGGTTCCGCCAACGAGATCCTGATTGGCGAATATGGCTCGATGACCGGTTCGGAGAGCTCTTTCGGCACCTCCACTCACCGCGGAATTCTCTTTGCGGTCGATGAGGCCAATGCCGCCGGCGGCCACCAGGGCAAGAAGTTTCGGGTTATTAACTACGACGATCAGGGCAAGTCCGACGAAGCGGTGACGGCGATCACGAAGCTGATCACCCGCGATCGCGTCAACCTCGTCATCGGGGAAGTGGCCAGCTCACGCTCGATCGCGGCGGGCGCGATTGCGCAGCAGTACCGCATCCCCATGATCAGTCCCGCGAGCACCAATCCGAAAGTCACCCAGCTCGGCGACTATATTTTCCGGGTCTGCTTCATCGATCCGTTCCAAGGCAAGGTGATGGCGCGGTTTGCCACCGAGAACTTGAAAAAGAAGCGGGCGGCAGTTTTACGGGACATTCGCAGTGATTACAGCATGGGGCTCGCCGATTTCTTCTCGAAAGAGTTCAAAGCGATGGGTGGCGAGATCGTCACCGACGTCGCTTATTCTACCGGCGACATCGATTTCAAATCGCAGCTCACCGCGATCCGGTCAAAGAAACCCGAAGTGGTTTTCGTGCCGGGTTACTACACCGAAGTCGGACTCATCGCTCGCCAGGCGAAGGAATTGGGACTTGGGTTGCCATTGCTGGGCGGTGACGGGTGGGACAGCGAAAAGCTGACCGAAATTGGTGGTGATGCGATCGTGGGTCACTATTTCAGCAATCACTATTCTCAGGAAGATAAGAGCCCGGCGGTGCAGGCTTTTATCGAAAAGTACCGCAAGCAATACGGTGAAAAACCCGACAGCATGGTGGTCCTCGCGTATGATGCGGCGCTCGTCGCCATTGATGGGGTCAAACGGGCGAAGGATCTATCGCCGGCGGCCATTCGCGACGCCTTGGCGCAAACCAAGGGATTGCAAGGGGTGACGGGCGTGATCACGCTGAATGAAAATCGCGACGCCGTGAAACCCGCGGTCGTGATGAAGGTTTCGGGCCCCAAGCAGTACAGTTACGTGACGACGATCAATCCTTAGCAACGGACGTCAGTGCAGGCTTTTCTACAAAATCTGATCAATGGCCTCGCGCTAGGCGGGGTCTATGCGCTGGTGGCCCTGGTCTGGCTGGTGCCCGATCTGCGGGTCCACCA
>CAZFMF010000088.1:0-7477 GCA_964519985.1 uncultured Pseudobdellovibrionaceae bacterium
AATACTCCGCGCGTGGATCTTCTCATCGACCAAGTGATGCAATTTCAGCACGTACATGACACCGACGGTGACATCATGCTGGAACGGCGTTCCACTGCGGCCGTCGAAGAGGATCTGCTGGCCGTTATTGTTCAAGCCCACCAGCTCCAACGCTTCACCGATTTCATGTTCGGTAGCGCTGTCGAAAACCGGGCTCGCCATGTGGAGACCGTTCTTCAGACGTTTGGCGACCTTCTTCAGGGCATCGGAATCGAGATCCGCGAGCTCCTTTTGCAGGCTCGGCGACGGGAAGCTCTTCTTCAGCAGATTGCGGAGTTCCGTTTCATTCCACTTTTCCAGCGCTTCCTGCACCCGAAGTCCAAAGACTTGCGCCGCCCGGCCCAGATGGGATTCCAGAATCTGTCCGACGTTCATACGCGAAGGCACGCCGAGCGGGTTGAGCACAACCTGAACGGGTGTCCCGTCTTCCTGATACGGCATGTCTTCGACGGGGAGGATGCGTGAGATCACGCCCTTGTTCCCGTGACGGCCGGCCATCTTATCTCCCACCGAGATACGGCGTTTGATTGCGACGTAGACCTTCACCATCTTGATGACGCCCGGAGGCAGTTCATCGCCCTTTTTTAGTTTCTTAACTTTCTCGTCGAAGAGGGTGCGGATCGCGTCGATCTTGGCATCCACCGCCGCAATCGTCTGGCCCACGCGGGTTTCCACGTCGGAGGCGAGCGGGATGTGTTTCAAGAGATCGTACGGAATCGAGCTGAACTCTTCTTCGGTGATCTGCTGTCCCTTCTTTAGGATCTGATTTTCACCGGAGACATCGAGCAGCTTGCCCGAAGTTTCCTGGCCGACAATCTGCGCCGCCAATTTCTTCTTGGCCGCTTCCTGAAGGATACGCACTTCCGTCTGCTCATCCTTGCGCAGGCGGGCTTCTTCTTCATCGACGATGCGCAGGGTGCGTTCGTCTTTGTCTGCGCCTTCGCGCGAGAAGACCTGGGCTCCGATGACCGTTCCCACGATACCGGGGGAGACGCGCAACGAAGTGTCTTTTACGTCGCCGGCTTTTTCGCCGAAGATCGCGCGCAAGAGTTTTTCTTCCGGGCTAAGCTGCGTTTCGCCTTTGGGAGTGATTTTACCGACGAGAATATCACCCGGTTTCACTTCCGCGCCGATGCGCACGATCCCGCTACTGTCCAAGTTCATGAGCTGTTCTTCGCTCACGTTCGGAATGTCGCGGGTGACTTCTTCTTTGCCCAGCTTCGTATCGCGGGCTACGCACTCAAACTCTTCGATGTGAATCGAAGTGAAGGTGTCTTTCTGAAGGAGTTCTTCGCTCAGCAAGATGGAATCTTCGAAGTTGTAGCCGCCCCAGGGCATGAACGCGACCACGACGTTTTGGCCGAGCGCCAATTCACCCATGTCGGTGCCCGGGCCGTCGGCCAGCACTTGACCCTTCGCGACCCGTTCACCCACCGTAACGATCGGTTTCTGGTTCACGCAGGTGTTCTGGTTCGACCGGCGGTACTTCACCAAGTTGTAGATGTCGACGCCGGGACCCGTGGCCTGCTTATCTTCCGTACGGACGACGATACGCGTGGCATCGACGAAGTCGACGATACCGGCGTGACGGGTGACCGTGGTGACCCCGGAATCACGGGCGACGAGGCGCTCCATGCCGGTACCGACCAACGGGGCCTGGCTCCGCAGAAGCGGAACGGCCTGGCGTTGCATGTTCGAACCCATCAAGGCGCGGTTCGCATCATCGTTCTCCAGGAACGGAATGAGCGAGGCGGCAATGGAAACGAGCTGGTTCGGCGACACGTCCGTAAGGTCGATGTCTTCTTTGCGCGCCAAGATCGTTTCCCCGGCGCGACGGGCCGGGACGAAGGGTTCGGCAATTTCTTTGTTCTTCAGGGCCACCGACGCCTGCGCAATCGTATGGTTCTCTTCTTCCAAGGCGGAGAAGAAGACCACTTCGTCGGAAAGTTTTCCGTCGATGATTTTGCGGTAGGGTGTTTCGATGAATCCGTAGTCGTTGACGCGACCGAAGGTCGACAGCGACGAAATCAGACCAATGTTCGGACCTTCCGGCGTCTCAATCGGGCAGATACGGCCGTAGTGAGTCGCATGAACGTCGCGGACTTCGAAACCCGCGCGTTCGCGCGTCAAACCGCCGGGTCCCAAGGCGCTCAAGCGGCGCTTGTGGGTGACTTCCGACAGCGGATTCGTTTGATCCATGAACTGCGAGAGCTGCGAGCTTCCGAAGAACTCTTTCACCACCGCCGAAACCGGCTTGGCGTTGATCAAGTCGTGCGGCATCAGCGTTTCGACGTCCTGCAAGCTCATACGCTCACGGATGGCGCGCTCCATGCGGACGAGACCCACGCGGAATTGGTTTTCCAAGAGCTCACCGACCGCGCGAACACGGCGATTGCCCAAGTGATCGATATCGTCGACCGTGCCACGACCGTTTTTCAATTCCACGAGGTACTTCACGACGGCCAGGATGTCTTCCTTGGTCAACGTGGTGTGCTCAATCGGCGTGCTGAAGGTGAACTTATGGTTGATCTTCAAGCGACCGACACGCGACAAGTCGTACTTGGTCGGATCGAAGAACAGGCCATCAAAAAGGGTTTGGGCCGTTTCTAGCGTCGGCGGATCGCCCGGACGCAAGCGACGGTAGATTTCGATGAGCGCTTCCTCGCGCGTGGTGATCTTGTCCTGGGCGAGCGTGTCGCGCAGGTACGTTCCGACGTTGATGCGGTCGGTGTAGAGCACGCGGATTTCGCCGACTTTGCGCTCAATCAAAAGATCGAGCTTCGCGTCGGTGATTTCCTCGTTGCACTCCAGCAAGACTTCGCCCGTGTTCAAGTCGACGACGTCTTGGGCGCAGATGCGGCCAATGACCTGCTCGCGCTTCAGCGCGAAGTTCTTGATTTTGGCGTCTTGGATCTTTTTCATCACCGTGGTGGTGAACTTCTTGTTCTTCTCCACCACGACTTTGCCATCTTCATCTTCCCAATCTTCGTTGGCGCGTTGGCCGGCGTAGAGTTTGGGTTCGAAAACGAGGCTGACCTTGCCGCCCTTACCGAAGGTCAGGGTTTCGTGGTCATAGAAGTACTCAAGCAGCTGCTCGACCGAGTAGCCGAGCGCCTTGAGCAAAACGGTAACGTGGAGTTTCCGGCGGCGGTCAATGCGGACATAAAGAATGTCCTTGTGGTCGAATTCGAAGTCGAGCCATGACCCGCGATACGGAATGATGCGCGCGGAATAAAGGATCTTTCCGCTGGCATGAGAGGCGCCTTTGTCGTGATCGAAGAACACACCGGGAGAACGGTGCAACTGGCTGACGACAACGCGTTCCGTACCATTAATGATGAAGCTTCCGCGCTCGGTCATGAGCGGGATTTCACCGAGGTAAACTTCCTGTTCCTTAACATCCTTGATGCTGCGGGTCTGGGTCTGTTCGTCGACGTCCCAGACTTCGAGGCGCACCGTTACTTTAAGGGGAGCCGCGAAGCTCATGCCACGGCTGCGGCACTCGTCGACATCATACTTGGGCGTTTCGAGGGTATAGGAGTCGAATTCCAGGCTCGCGGTATTGTTGAAATCGTGAATCGGAAATACCGATTTGAACACACCTTGGAGGCCGAGGGTCTCCCTCTTGTCTGAAGGCGCATCTGCCTGCAGGAACTTTTCATAAGACTTCTTCTGAACCTCAATAAGGTCAGGAATCTCAATGAGAGCAGGAAATTTACCGAACTCCCGACGAAAGCGCTTAGCGTCAAAGAAGCGCGTGGGGGTGCTCATCTATATGTACCTCGCCGATACGTTTTTCAAAAAAAACGCGGAACCTGGAAACAAACTGACCGGACCGGAAACCAACTACTTGAGCTCGACTTTTGCCCCAGCGGCTTCGAGCTTCTTCTTGATCTCTTCGGCTTCCTTCTTGGAAACGCCTTCTTTCAGCGTCTTCGGTGCACCTTCGACGAGGTCTTTCGCTTCTTTCAGTCCGAGAGTCGTGAATCCACGGATTTCTTTAATGACCTGAACCTTCTGGGCTCCGCCGTCCGCGAGAACCACCGTGTACTCGGTCTTTTCTTCCGCCGGCGCGGCTCCCGCCGCAGCTCCGCCACCCGCAACGCCAACTGCCACCGGGGCAGCCGCGCTCACGCCGTAGCGCGTTTCAAACTTCTTCACGAACTCCGAAATCGTCAGTAGGTTCGCACCGTCAAAAAATTCAAATACCTGTTCTTCAGTTACTGGCATGGCCTCTCCTTCTAAAATAGCCGTTCAGATCTGCTAGGCAGATTCTTTTTCCTTTTTGGACTGCAGGGCTCCGAGTGCGTATCCTAGGCGGCGCGGGGCATCCTGAAGTGCATAAAGAAACTGGGTCGGACCCGACTTGAGGGCCCACAAAAATCCAACAAAGAGTTCGTTTTTGCCCGGGAGCTTCGACAGCGCCTTGATCTGCGCTTCGGACATTTCCTGACCCAAAGCCGAACCGGCCTTGATTTTGACGTCGAAGTTTTCTTTTCCGAGCCATTCGCAGACGGCTTTGGCGGTCACGACCGCGTCACCGGTGCTGTAGGCCACCAACGTGGGGCCTTTAAAATGTTGCGAGAGATTTTTCAGGGGCGTCTCATTAAAGACGCGTTTGGCGAGGGTGTTCTTCACGACCTGCACGCGTACGTTTTGCTTGGCGAGACTGAGACGAAATGACGTCATCTGTTCGACGGTAATCTTGTCGAACGACATCACCGCCATCGCCTGGGCACCGCCAATTTCCGTGGCGAAATCCTTAACAAATGCCTCTTTTTGCGAGCGATCCAAGAGAAACTCCCCGGAATGTAAACGAGCATTTAAAGCGTCGTTTAGTCATTAAGTCAATGAGTAAGATGCGCTATCTTGCTAGCCCTTCGATTCGGCACTCACAGAGCTGATGTCGACTTTGATGCCTGGGCCCATGGTGGTGCTCAAGGCGATCCGACGGACATAAATGCCCTTCGAAGTCGGCGGTTTGGCTTTAAGAATGTTATCGAAAAGAGCGTTAAAATTTTCTCTCAGCTTCTTCACGCCGAACGACTTTTTGCCGATGGGGGCATGAATGATGCCTTCTTTTTCGACCTTGTAGTTCACCTTACCGAGCTTTTGTTCCTTTACCGCGCGGCCAACTTCCGCGGTAACCGTCCCCGTCTTTTTATTGGGCATCAAGCCACGGGGTCCGAGGACCTTGGCGACCTTGGTCATCTCTTTCAGGGTGTCCGGCGTGGTGATCACGCGGTCGAAGTCGACCCAGCCTTCCTCAATTTTCTTAAGGATGTCATCAGCTCCGACGAAATCGGCCCCGGCTTCCCGGGCTTCTTTCTCGGCATCGCCCCGAACGACGGCCACCACGCGTACGGGTTTGCCGAGACCATTCGGAAGCACGGCCGCGCCGCGTACCTGTTGATCGGACTGCTTGGCGTCCACCCCGAGCTTAATCGCCACTTCGACGGCTTCGTCGAATTTGCGGTTGGTGAAGGTGTCGAGCACCGAAAGCGCTTCGTCGATCGAATACCGCTTTTCGCGATCGACCTTGGCGATATTACCTTTGTAGAGCTTGCCGCGTTTCGCCATATAATCCTCTTACTTTACTTCGAGGCCCATGCTCCGGGCCGTTCCGATCACTTGGTTAATCGCCGACTGCAAGTCGACCGTATTGAGATCGGGCATCTTGGTCTTGGCAATTTCCGCCACCTGAGCCTGAGTGACCGAACCCACCTTGGTCTTGTTCGGGACGCCCGAGCCTTGGACGATATTGGCCGCCTTTTTCAACAAGACGGAGACGGGCGGCGTCTTCGTAATGAAGGTAAAGGAACGGTCTTGGAAAATGCTGATCACCACCGGAATGATCATCCCGTTGGCGTTTTGGGTACGGGCGTTGAACGCCTTGCAGAATTCCATGATGTTCACGCCGTGCTGCCCGAGAGCGGGACCGACCGGCGGGGAAGGGTTGGCTTTGCCACCCGGAATCTGCAGTTTCACCATCGCTTGAAGCTTTTTCATCGAATACCTCTCGAACTAATTCTTTTCGACCTGCACGAAATCGAGTTCCACGGGGGTTGAGCGGCCGAAGATGCTGACCAAAACGCGTAGTTTGCCTTTGTCCGGCTTCACTTCTTCGACCACACCGTTGAAGTTGACGAACGGACCATCCACCACACGGACGCTTTCGCCTTCTTCGAACTGGACCTTGGGGCGCGGTTTGAGCGTGCCTTCGGTCATCTGATTCGTGATCCGCGCCACTTCCTCTTCAGGAACTGCCGGTGGGCGCACGGCATTGCCGACAAACCCGGTGATCTTCGGTGTGCTTTTCACCAAATGCCAGGTGTTGTCGTTCAAAATCATTTTGACGAGCATATAGCCCGGAAAAAATTTACGGCTGGTGGTCTTCTTTTCGCCCCGCACGAGCTCGATCACGTTTTCGGACGGAATCAAGACCTCGGCAAAATGGGATTCCATTTTGAATTGGCGGATGCGCTCGTTGAGCGCGAGCTTGGCCTTCTGCTCGTAACCACTATAGGTGTGGACGACATACCACCGCATCTCATCGGAGCTCTCGGTAGCAGTGCCTTCCGTTTCGGGGGCTTTTTCCTCCCCGGACGGCGGTGTGTCGGAGGGATTCCCCGTTTCCACTTTATCGTCTTTGCTTACCACTTCGCTTCCCATCATTATCCATGCAGCAGGTAGCTGATGACCCTGCCAAATGCGATATCAAAAATAGCTAGGACACCGCTTGCAAAAAGGACACAACCTAGCACTACCACGGTGGATTTCACAACATCTTCACGGCTGGGCCATGTGACTTTTTTCAGTTCTAAAACGACCTCATCCAGGAACGCGCCAATCCGCTTATTGAGGGAGAGGAAGCCGAAGGCCGCCAACCCGACAATGACCGGAAGGAATTCGCGCACCAGGTGAATGGAGGGCAAACGCCGGATTTGGTACGACATTAAGTACAGGGATTGGAGTCCCTGCCGTGTGAGGTACCAAAGGATGATGCTTGCGCATACATAAGAGGCTACGATTATTTTGCGATTGTCCATGTCCCGCCTCGTTCAGTGCCCTGAAGTATCTGCCTTAGATTCCAACAAAATTCAACAGCGACCCCGGGTTTTTCTCCAGGCGCGCCGGTGAACGTTTGGCAGGCCAGGTCGGATTCGAACCGACAACCTACGGATTTGGAATCCGCCGCTCTACCAATTAGAGCTACTGGCCTACAAGATTACTTGGTCTCCTTGTGGGCCGTATGGCGGCGGCAATTGCGGCAATGTTTGGTTTTCTCAATGCGCTCGTTGTGCTTCGACTTGTTCTTGGTGGTCGTGTAATTGCGCCGCTTGCACTCCGTGCATTCCATCGTAATGATCGTCTGCATAGGCCTACTCCAAAATCTCCGTCACGACGCCCGCGCCGACGGTACGACCGCCTTCACGAA
>CAZFMF010000089.1:0-7329 GCA_964519985.1 uncultured Pseudobdellovibrionaceae bacterium
TGCTGGAACTGCTGCATCGGCGGCGGTCTGGAGCGGCTGTCGGCGCTTCTCGTCGACGCGGCGTATCGCAGGCTCGAGTGCAAGCGGCCGCTGCCCGACGCCATGGTCGCCGTGATTGCCAGGAGCGCCGTGGTCAGGGCCGTTCGCAGGTCGTGCGACGACGGTCGTGTCTGGCCGGCGACGTCTCCGTCCGACCAGCAGGTCGTGACGACGCTCCGGCAGTCGGACGTCTTTGCGCACGAGCACGGTCTCAGGCGTCGTCCTGGGCGGGCGCTGTGGTCGCTCGCTCTGGCGCACCGAGGATCAGACAAGCTGATCTGCGCCGGATCCGGTCTGACGGACAACCCGCGCGGCGGACAGCCGGAGCTCGGCAGGATCTGGAAGATCCTGGAGCCCGTGCAGGAGATGCACGGCAACGCGTACGTCGTGGCGCACGGCAGGCCGGTCTGGGTCAAGAACCTGCGTGAGCGGCTCAGGGACTGGGCCGACCGGCCAGCGACGCAGCACGACACCGATGTCGAGCCCGAGGACTTCCTGATCCGGGCCCCGAAGCTGGCGTGGGTTCTCTTCTTCGCCAGCGACATCACGCGTGGGTTGCCAGAGGTCCCGTGTTCCATGCGCGGCTGCCGGCACAAGGCGGTTGGTTCGATGCGGAGGACGCCTCTCGAGACTACGCAGTTCTGTTCGGCTCACGCGCCCTGACGAACGATCGGCGTAGGATGGCGCCGTGGCCAAGCTGCATCACCGCAAGTGGGAGACGGCGAAGACCTGGTGTGGCAGACGCATCAAGACCGTCCGGCTGGCGAAGTGCAACGCACCGCCCGCTGACGTCTGCGGTCGCTGCGTCCAGATCCGCGAGCAGGACGACATCCGCTTCAGGGCCCTCGCGACGGAGATCCACGACGCGATCTGGCGCGTCTACGGCAGACTCTGGCCGTGAAGAACAGGGCGATCGAGTGGGCTCCGCTTCCAGGCGAGGAGAACGTCTGGGTGCTCCGTTGCGGTCGCTGTGGGACGCAGTCCGAGCGCTTCATCGCCACCGGCGAACACAACAAGGCCGCGGCATTCCAGGACCGGTTCGAGCGCGGCCACGAGGCTTGTCCGCCGAGCGGCCACACCCCGGATCAACCCGTGAGGATCGGTCCGTTCTAGGACGCCGCCTTCTTGTAGCCGAGCCACCCGGCGTAGGTCAGCGCACCCGTGACGCCGAGCCACACGGGCGTCGGCACCGTCCAGCTCTTGACCTCGTAGAGCTTCTGAAGACCAGCCGCGATCGCCGCCGCGCCGACGGCAACGCCGGCGACTTCCTTGCCCGTCATGTCGTCCTCCGCGCAGGCATCCTGCCATGGGAGTCGTCTGGGAGCCATTCAATCGCCGCTGATAGGCTGCGAGAGGCTGCGCCGGCGGGGCGCGGTCGGTGCAGATGAGCCCCTTCGCGTCGCTCCGCATGATCGTGGAGTCGCCGGCCGCGTTCCTCGGCCCGAGGTCTCCATGGACCAAGGCACCCGTGCTCCTTACGCGCGGCGCCTCGTCGGTCGACCTCTGCAACGCAACCACGGCGGCGGAGGCGTTCGGGCAGGGACGCGAGGACGCGCTCGAGGCCACGGTGCGGTTCCTCTGCTCGGCCGGCTTCCTCGAGCCGCAGGTCATGGCGGTCTCGCTCGCCGTGCCCGACAAGCGCCGTCACGACCCGATCACGATCGGCCGCGACGCGTTGAACGACGTCGTCGTGGACCACCCGACGATCTCTCGCGCGCACGCAAGGCTCCTGCCTGGCGTCGGTTTTGGGAAGCGGTGGCGCGTACTGGACGCCGGGTCTCGGAACGGAACGTCGGTGGGAGGGACCGCGCTGCCGGCCGGCGGGCAGCGCGAGCTCGACGACCCGGTCGACGTCCTGACGCTTGGGAACGTCTGCCTGCTCTTCGTCGATCAGGACCTGTTCAACCTGCTCGCCTGCGAGGCGGTGTCGCAGGAGTGGGCGCAGGGGCTGCCAGAGACGAAGAAGGTCACGGAGGTCTCTCCGATCTGGCGTCGCCTGGCCTCTGACGATGACCAGACGGATCCAGCGATGAAGGCTTAGCGCATCTTCCGCTCGGCCAGTTTCGCGCTGGCCTTGTCGATCGCGGCTCGCGTGCATGCGCGGCACACGATCGGGTTGCCGGACCCGTCGACCTCCTCCTTCGAGCATCCGTGGAGCGAGACGTCCAGGATCTGGCTCACGAGCTTGAAAGTCTTGTCGTCGAGCCGGCAGCGCTCATCGAGCGTCGCGTGATGTTCGTGAGCCGAAGAGCTCTTCGCACAGACCGCGCACCTCATGGTCGTTTCCTCCGCATTCAGCGTGGCAGGCCTGATCGTCAGGGCGTCGCCTTGGCTTCGGCGAGGCACGGCGTGCAGAACTCGGCGATCAGGTAGCGGCCGTGCTTACACGTCGTGTCGCCGACATCGCGAACGATGCTGTCAGCGGCGACCAGGTCGTCGAGCAGCTTGCGCCTTAGCGAGAGGCCGAGCGCGCGCCATGACAGGTCGCTGCCGTCGGACTCCGCGATCCGCTCGATCTCGACGTCACGCTGCCCGCGGTTCCAGTCGACGCGTGCCGTTACGGTCACCCAGCGCTGGTCGTCTCGCATGCGCAGACGGTACTCACGAGGCCCTGCCGATCGCGTCGTCATGGTCATCATGTAACATGGACGCCCATGAGCCGTCTCTCCCAGAAGCAGCGTGAGGTTCTCGCCAAGCACGTCAAGGGGCGTGTCGTCCACGACCTCGGCGCCGGCGACTGCATGCTCTCCCTGGAACTGCTTGAGCTCGGTGCACGCGAGGTCGTCTCGGTCGACAAGGAGCGCATGCCGCCAGCCGACCGAACCGGCCTGCGTCGTGTCCAGGCGACGTTCCAGGAATACGTGCAGGAGGTCGATCTTGAGTCGCTCGACGTCGTGTTCGTCTCCTGGCCCGTGAACTACCACGTCCCCGGCCTGACGACGCTGATGGCCGAGGCGAAGACCTCGATCTACGTGGGCAAGAACACGGACATGGAGATGTGCGGCTGGCCTGCGCTCTTCAAGGGCCTCATGCAGCACGAGGTCCTCGACGCGGTGCCGGAGTGGCGGAACACGCTGATCGTCTACGGCGGTCTGACGAGCGAGGCCAGGCCGTTGGTCGGCGACGAGGTCGCGATCCTCTCCTCGTACGACGGCCGGATGCTCACGTTCGAGCAGGCCGAGCGGCGTGCCGCCAGGAAGCGCTGACCATGCCGAACCACGCGAGCCGCGTCGGGATCGGACTCAAGCTCTCGCGCAACGAGATCGTCGCGGCTGCCCGCCTGCGCCGCGACGGGAAGAGCTGGGCCGAGATCGGCCGCACCGTCGGAGTCAGCGGAACCACGGCCAGGAAGACCGTCGACCGCTGGGGAGACGACGAGATCCGACAGGAGTGCGAGTGGAGGGCGCGCGAGGCTGGCGGCACCTACGTGCGCTGCGGAGACTGTCATTGGTCCGACATGGCGTCGGCCTCGGCGTGCTGCCCGCGCTGCGGGAAGTGCCTGGACCTGATCCGTCCGACGAACAGGAAGGGCTCGTGAAGGGGACCGAGAAGCTCACCCGGGATCACGGACCGGGATACCGCCGCTACGCGAAGCGTAAGTGGTCGAAGTTCGTGCGGCGCGAGTCCAGGAAGAACCCCGAGGAGGCGCCGCGGAAGGTGCGCAGCAACGGCTGGGCGTAGTCCTGTCGGTGGTCGATGCGATGCTCCCGACATGACTCCAGTCGACGTCGTCAGCACGGTCATCATCCAGAGCGGCAGGCTCCTTCTCGCGCAGCGTCCGGCCGGCAAGAGCTACCCGCTCACCTGGGAGACGCCTGGCGGCAAGGTCGAGTCAGGCGAGACGAGGCTGGAGGCCGTCCGCCGCGAGTGCCTGGAGGAGCTCGGCCTGACGATCGGCGATCTGGCGCCCTACCCTGTCTGGTGCGGCGAGGTCGCGCCGCCCGGCAAGCTCTACTACATGACCGTGCTCGAGGCGCTCGCCTTCTCTGGATCGCCGACGCCGCGTGAAGGCCAAGGCCTCGGCTGGTTCCTGCCGCACGAGGTCAAGGCCCTGAACCTGGCGCCTGGCACCGGTCGGGCCAGCGCGGAGATCCTGAAGGCGCTCGCGAAGAGGCCCCTGTGAAGGCCGTCGACTACGTCGAGCAGTTCCGCGAGGCGAGGCGCAACCCGCCGCTGCGCTCGACGATCTACGAGGGCGTTCCGAAGGAAGAGGACGGCCCGGCCGATCTCGTGGATGCGATCGCGCTCCTGTGTCGGAACCTCATGCGCGAGGCGCAGAAGATCATCCGCGACCGGCGCGTCCAGCTACCCGAGTCGACCGGCGCCGTCATGCGTGAGCAGATCGAGAAGTCACGCGCGATCGCGCGTAGACTCGACGGCGAGGTCCCGGACAGCTTCTTCATGATCTTCCTCAGGAACGAGTACCCGGACCTCTTCAAGGAGTAGGCCCGTGGCCACTGACGCCGTGGAGCGCACGCTCGAGAAGGTCTCCCGCGCCGTCGCCCGCGGGTTCGACGAGCCGTCCGTCCACACCTTCGTCGACAGGGACAACGGCGACGTTCTCGCGGTGGCGATCGCCAACCCAACCCACCCGGACAACTACGGGACACAGCTCGCTGTCGCGGAGATCGGCAGCGATGCCCCGGCTGTTGTGGTCGTGATGAGCGAGAACGAGACGGAGTTCCTGCGCTGCGCCCTCAACAGAGGCAAGAAGTGGCGCGACAGCCTGACCAGCCGGTAGGAGGTGACATGACTTCGTTCCACCGTCTCACTCATGCGCGCGAGCTGCCTTGCGGCTGCGACGACTTCAAGGATCTCGGGACGTTCTCGTCGCGCGCGCTGGCCGAGTCGCAGCGCTCAAAGGCGAAGAAGCTGCCTGGCTTCAAGGATCACGCCGAGGGCCTTCACATCGACGAGGTCACGCTGGACCAAGCCCGCTGGACCGAGGGGTTCGTCACCCTGCCCACGCCGGACGGCGTCGCCGTCGGGCGGCCCATGGCCGAGGAGATCAAGAAGAAGATCGCCGCGCTCGACCTGAACAGGATCGTGGCGGCCATGACGGAGGGCGACGGGCGTCAGATCACCAGGCGCGAGGTCGGCGACTTCGTGTCGCCCACGGAGGTCGCGACCATGGCCGACCTCCTGCGTGTGATCGGCGGCGCCCTTGAGCTCGCTGGTCAACAGGTCGAGGTCAGCTCGTGATCCTGAGCAGACTCATCGAGCAGACGATCGCCTTCCTGGAGGGCCGCGGATCGGTGCCGTACCACCTTGGTCCGATCGAGGACGAGACCAAACGGCTCGTGCCGCAGCTCGTCGAGATCAACAGACTCGGTCTCGTCACGACCTGTTCGCAGCCAGGCGAGCCGCTGTCGACTGGCGTGTGGCCTGACGGTTCGAGCCACGACGGGATGCAGCGCAGCTTCCTGACCGGGATCTGCACACTGACGCTGGCCGACTTCCTGCACGACCGCATCAACAGGACGAACATGGTCTGCGTCGTTCGTCCTCTGGCGCTCACGGACGAGTTCGATCGGCTCGAGCGTCTTGGCGCCACGGACGGAGAGCGGTGGATCGTCACGCTGCTGGACGGCGAGCCGGTCACGGCCGTCGGTCACTGGATCGACGAGCTCACGCACTGGGGGCGTGAGATCACTCCGCGCCAGTACGCCGAGATCGCCGCGTCCTGCTGCGCTGTCGCGATCATGGACCCCGTGTGGGGTCGCGACGCCCTCCACACCTACGGGCTGCTGCCGGCAGTTCTCGGGGCCCTGCGAAGCGAGGGCAGGCCGCCGGGCTGATCTTCGACGCCTGACGAATCGGCCTGCTACCGTGGCATCCACCAGGAGCACGCCATGCCCTTCCTCTACATGTCCGACCTCGCCGGCTACGGCAAGAGCAGCAAGGCCCTCTTCGGATCGTGGGCCGGCGGCTGCGACGCCGCGATCACGGACGCCGTGAAGACGAACAACGGCGCTGCGTTCCAGCAGGCGGTCGCGGACTGGGCCAAGAGCGGGCAGCTCGCGCGGGCGACGGCCGCCACGCCGGCCGAGGTCGCGGCCTACTTCGCCCGGCCGGACGTCGGGACGTTCGCCTCGACCATGTGGAACACGGTCGCCGCCGGCGGATCGCCCAACGTGGCTGGTCAGCAGTGGCCGCAGCCGATCTTCGACGTCAAGGACCCGAACACGCCAGCCATCACGACGTGCGGCGAGACGCTCAAGAAGGCGGCGTCCACCTCCCTTCCGCCGCCTGTCGCGAGTCAGCCGTGGACGACGTCGGCTCCGACTGCTGCGCCGTCGCCGATCCAGTCGCTCCCTCCGCCGGTGTACTCGCCGACCTACCAGTCAGCTCCGCTGCCGCCGGCTCCGTCGTACGACCCCATGCCTGTGGCTCAGCCCGCGCAGCGCTCCGTGGTCAACGACCTCATGCAGAACAAGACGGTGCTGATCGGCGGCGGAGCCATGCTGCTCCTGCTCGGCGTCCTGGTGGTCCGCAAGCTCACGCGTTCGCCGGCTCCGCCGGCCTACTACCCGCCGTACCAGCAGCCCTATCAGTACGGCCCGCCGCCCGCGCAGGTGGTCATGGCACATCCGCCGGCGCAGTCGCCACCGACCGCCAAGAACCGTCGCAGGCGCTAGACGATCGAGCGGCCCAGGTCGCCGATCCGACGACCGATTGGGCCCTTCATGAGCGACGCGAACTGCTCGCGCCCGTGTGGGTAGATCGACACGAGCGTCAGGCAACGTGCGATCCTGGCGACCTGCGAGACGATCTCGTCGCTCACGCCGTCGATCAGTACGAGTGACATGGACGAGACTACGCAGTGGTGCTGGACCTCTGCGTTCGTCGTCTCCGTCGCCTCGTACAGGAACGTCGTGATCGCCTCCGACGCCACCTCAGCCATCTGTCCACCGCCGTTGCGACAGGAGAGGTTGACGAGCGCCATCGCCGCCATCTTCCTGCACGCCACGTTGATCGCGACCCTGGAGCGGAGGCCACCAGGGTCGTTGGGGCAGCGATCGAAGAACACCGAAGAACCGCCGAGGCGGAAGTCTTCGATGGCCCAGCGGACCACGTTCACGCGGTCCGCATCGGCCACATGGGCTCGGATCACGTCGTCGGCGTCCTCGCCGAGGATCCTCGTCACGTCCTCACGGGTCTTGATGTCGTAGTCCACGCGCACCTCCGTGCATCATGTTACATCACGACCCATGCAGCCGTCAGTCGACCTCGGCGCCGTCCTCGAGCACGCAGAGGATGTTGCTCTCCTCGATCAGGAAGTGCTGGACG
>CAZFMF010000090.1:0-6820 GCA_964519985.1 uncultured Pseudobdellovibrionaceae bacterium
CGAGAGTGAACGGCAGCCAGCGTGATCGCAGGTCAGCCCGAGTCGAGGAACTCGATCCGACGACGGCGAGCGCCATCGTCCGGCAACGGCAGCCAGCGTGATCGCAGGTCAGCCCTTCCCGCTCGCGACGGCCTTGCGCAGCGCCGCCTTTACCCGGCAACGGCAGCCAGCGTGATCGCAGGTCAGCCCATCAGGGGGATCACGGCCCGGCTCGCTTCAACGCCCGTCCGGCAACGGCAGCCAGCTAGCGTGATCGCAGATCAGCCCATGAGGACCGCGAGCTCGAACGACCGCGGCTCGTCCGCCGGCAACGGCAGCTAGCCGGCAACGGCAGCCAGCGTGATCGCAGGTCAGCCCTGCGCCTGCTGCCAGAAGCTCATGTACGGCCGGACGACCGGCAACGGCAGCCAGCGTGATCGCAGGTCAGCCCATCGAGAGCGGCGTGGCCGGAGCCACTACACCGACCACGACAACGACAGCCAGGATCGCGGGGTCGGCCCACGATCATGGTCACGATCGTCCGACTTGAGTTCGACACCGGCAAGATCGCAGGTCACCCCGACGTGTTCCTCATGCTCGACCTTCGCGCTTCGGCCGGCCTGCAACAGCAGCCCGCGTGCTCGCGAGTCAGCCCGCCTCGATGCGCTGGGTCGCCTAACTCGGCGCGGGGGCAGCAACGGGTCCGTGTGATCGCGGGTCAACCCAAACACATCATGCTCGGACAGAATGAGCGAAGCGGCAGCCCCTGCGATCGCGGGTCAGCCCGACGGCCAGGCCGACGCCAACCACGCCGTACGGTCGTCAAACGGCAGTCCGTGTGATCGCGGGTCAGCCTGTGCGACCAGATGGGGCCTGGACGCGCTCCGGTGTTCTTACCTGCGTGATCGCGGGTCGGCCCTAGCGGTGCGGGCTCGCTCAGGAGGATCCATGTCATGGCGAACTGGCAACGGCGGCCCAGCGTGATCGCTGGTCAGCCAGCGGAAGGTCGAACTCCTGCCCGCGTGACCGCAGGTCAGCCCGCGATAAACCCGACGGTGCAGCCGAGCCTCGACAGCTCCGTCCGCGTGATCGCGGATCGGCCCGCGACGCTCGTCGCCGACGTCTTCGGCCGCCGGGCCGACTGACAACGGAAGTCCGCGTGATCGCGGGTCGGCCCATGCGTCGCCGCGGCGGGATCGACGTGCACGGGTTCAGCCTGACAAACGGCAGTCTGCGTGATCGCAGGTCAGCCCGGGTGAGCCCGTCCACGGTCCGCATGTGGATCAGCAAACCTGACAGCGGCAGTCCGCGTGATCGCGGGTCGTCCCTCCAGGCTCTCGACCGTGGCGGCCTTCTCGCCTGACAACGCCGGTCCGCGTGATCGCGGGTCTGCCAGCTCTCGTCAGCCTGTCTCCTGGCAACCGCCTGACAACGACAGCCCGTGTGATCGCGGGTCGGCCCGACACAACCTCGCCCGACGACCTCCATAAACGCGTTGCGATGCCAGTCCGCGTGATCGCGGGTCGGCCCTCGGAAAGGTCCTCGAGCTTGCGAATCAGGCTTAGGCGTTGGCAACGGCAATCCGCGTGATCGCGGATCGGCCCTTGCTGAGCGGTGGTCCAGTTCCACCAGGGCTCGGCCGCTGATCGCGGGTCTGCCAGCATCATCGCCGGCCACTACGCGGCGACGGGCACCCACTGACAACGGCAGTCCGCGTGATCGCGGTTCGGCCATCGACTGGCGTCCGCAACGCAGAGGTCTACGGCTTCGCTGTCCTGCGTGATCGCTGGTCGGCCCTTCGTGCTGGTCTGATTCACGGTTCCTCCTAGAACCCAGCGTGATCGCGGGTCGCCCCGACCGTCACATCGCGAGACTCCTGCCGGCAACAACGACCTGCGTGATCGCTGGCCCCTGCCGAACTGTCGACAGCCCGTGTGAATCACGGGTCATCCGCTCCTGCTCCATTGATACTCGGCCCATGATGTCAGACCCAGCGTGATCGCGGGTCGCCCTTCCACCTCGAGATGTCACGGTTCCATGCCAGCAGTTCGCGTGATCGTTGACAACGGCAGCCCGTGCCATCACGGATCGGCCGCGCTACGGACGTGACGTGCCTCTAGGCACAACGGAAGCCGCGTGATCGCGGATCTGCCAGCCAATAGCCAAACGGTCGATACGGCGCCTCTCAGTCCGCGCGATCGCGGGTCGACCACGATACAAGGAGAGCTTCGATGCTCTCGACTCGCAGTTTGTAGCGGCGGCCCGTGAGACTGCGCGGGTCGGCCATTCCGCCGCGAACGACTGTGGTTCACGGACCCAACGACAGTCCGTGCGATCACGGATCGGCCAGTGACCGTCGTTGACCCGACCTACTGCGCAACGGCCAGCGTGATCGCCGGTCTTCCAGAGCACTTCGTATTCTGCGCACACGGCTATGACGCGACCACGCGATCGCTGGACACTGCATGGCAACGGCAGCTCGCGTGATCGCGGGTCGCCCTGGGAACACGTCGACCGTGTCGATCTCGCGGTCGGCCCGCGAAAACGGCAGTCCGCGTGATCGCGGATCGGCCCGAGCGAATCACGAAGGTCTATTCGGCAGGCCGTGAGCTGGCAACGACGGTTTTGCGGGATCCGACAGTGGCAGCCCGCGTGATCGCGGGTCACCCTGGTGATGGTCTTGGAAATCCTGTCGCAGACAAGGCGACGACGGCCCATGTGATCGCGGGTCGCCCCGAGGAGCGTGTCGCAATCGCCGTGTTCGACACCGGTCCCTGTAACGACAGCCTATCCGTGTGTCAGCGGGTCAGTCAGAGTGTTGTCGCTGAGATCCGAGGGATCTTCGCACTGCTGCGTGATCGCAGTTCGGCCCGGAATCCCGTGTCGAGAATCGAATGTAAGACGGGATGCACGTCCGCGTGATCGCGGATCACCGGCGCTGTCGGTGCCAGCCGGTAGAACGAGCGCCATGGCCGTACGCCCGCTCACCGTTCCCATGACGCCGGTCAAGCCGCCGGAGAGTCTCACCATTCTCGACTGGTACGCGTGTCACGCGATCGCAGGGATCGCAGGGCGCACCGGCGCCTTGCGTGACGGCGAGGAGGCCGAACTCGCGCGCGACGCGTTCGCGATCGCTGAGGCCATGATCGCGGCGCGCCGGCCTTACCTCATCGCGTCCAAGAAACGCACCGCCGTGCGGCTGCGCAAGGTCGCAGACGAACTGTCGGCCAGAGGCTACTCGCACGACGCTGCACGCCGACAGGCCATGGCGGCAACGCTCGAGGCAGAGTCCGCTGCCATCGAGTCCGAGATCAAGGCGGACGAGACCAAGGGAGAGACGACGTGAAGGATCACTACGACGGGCTCGTGGCGCGACTGGTCTGGGACGGCACCGATGAGGTGCGGATCCCGGAGGAGCTCGGCAAGCCGAACCCAGGACAGATGGAGGGCACCGCCCTCGAGCGTCTCGGCGAGCTGTGCGGTCGGACCTGCTACGACTCGCTCGGCGCGGAGAAGGCCCGCTCGAGTGTCGACTACCACCCGCACATCCGTCAGGTCAAGCACACCTCGGTCTACGGCGGGTGCGTGTTCACGCTCGAGGTCCCGATCAGCCAGGTGATCGCCGTGAACCCCATGGCGCTCGTGGCGATCTTCAAGTCGCTCATGAACCGTCCCGGGATCTGGCTCAACACCGCCGACAAGGACTTCCTGCGGATCACGACCAACCTGCGCTCCACGACCGAGTGGCCGAAGTGGACCGCCAGGAACTTCAAGTACTACGATGGCCTGACCCAGCAGGCCGCCGAGGTCATGGGCGCCGTGCTCCACCGTGGTTCGAGGAAGCTCGCCCCGCAGATCGCGGTCGAGAACCTCGACAGCGGCCTCCAGTACTGGGGCGTGCGCGACAACTGCCGCGTCGTCGAGCCACAGGACGACTCCGAGCGCTGGATCTCGATCTACATGGAGGGCAGCCGCGGCTTCAGCCACGAGCTCGTCCGCCACGGCTTCCAGACCGGGATCTCCCAGCGCAGCACACGCTACGTGGACGAGGACGGCTCGCCCTGGGTCATGCATCCGTTGATCCAGGAGCTCCTGATCGACGAGACGCGCGACCCCGAGGAGCGCTCGCGCGTCCGCGACGTGATCGCCGAGGCGGAGGCCGCAGGCCGCAAGGCCTACGCCACGCTGGTCAAGGTCCTCCAGCCGTTCGCGAAGAGCCGGATCGAGAACGACCCCTACGCGGCCTCGACGGCCCGCAAGCAGGCCCGCGGCGCGTCGCGCGGCTACCTCGGCAACGCGCTGAAGACCGCGGTGATCTTCTCGGCCGCGGTCGAGGAGTGGCGCTGGATGGAGTCGCAGCGCGCGGCCGACGCCGCAGACGGCGAGATCCGCTGCGAGTTCGCGCAGGAGGTCCTGCCGGAGCTCAAGAGGAGCCGCTACGGCTCGAGCTTCGCCGACCTCGAGACGCAGCCGGCCGTCGACGGCGTGGGGCTCGCGCTCAAGGGCGGCGGGAACAAGTGAACGCCTGGCAGAAAGCGGAGTCGTCCGTCGCGCTGTACGAGTCGAACTCGGCGGCCGGATCGTCGCTTGTCGAGGCGTACCGGTCGTTGATCGCTCTGTTTCACACAGAGAACCTGGACGCGCATGATCCCGAGGACATGGAGTCGCTGCACGACGACATGGACGAAGAATCGCGCGCCGAATGGGAAGCAATGGCAGCAGAAAACGATGAGCCGTGTCTGTGGACACGAGCGCGTGACATGGTCGCACGTATGCTCCGTGCGATCCCGATCTCTTCCGAAGGGAGCAGTCGAGAGGAGGTCGATGCGTTCTGCGGGTTCGCCGCGGCAATAGACACGGCAGCCTCGACCATGATGCGAAGCATGAAGACCGCTGAGCCTGACGGTCGATGCACGATCGACGCGCGAGTCGGTCGGCCTGGCGACTTCCTTCACATGGACGCCGACTTCTCTGGAAACGAGCTTTTCCTTCATGTTCCACACAAGGTCGTTCGCAGTGCAGCGGAGGCGGTCAGGAAGTACATCCAGACACGGGTCGCGTCGGAAGGAGATCCTTCGGTCCCAGAGTTCACGGCAGCATGGAGCGCACTGCGGGCCGTCGAGCGATTGTCGGACGACGACCAGACGCTCTTCTACGACGATGCAACATCGCTCATGTACGAAGGGGCTATCTGGAATCTGCTTGCCTGCATGCAGCGTAGTGGTTTTGATGGAGACGACGACTTCTTCGAGTACCTCGAGACTCTAATCGACGACGTGCGCCAGGATCTTCTGGAGTCCGGCTCGAAAGACAGCGTCTACGAGACACAGGAGTTCTCTGCCGGTGAAAGCATCGTAGTCGACCTGCGGACAGCCAGCATCAGGCTGAAACACAGGTCGCACGAAGGACACCGCGAAGAGCACTGCTGTCATCGCGACCACGATCAAGGGTCGGCCACTGCACAGATCATTGGCGCTCCGAAGATCGGTCGAAACGACCCGTGTCCATGCGGAAGCGGCAAGAAGCACAAGAAGTGCTGCCTCGGCAAGACCGAGTCAAGCGCCCCGTAGTGACGAGTCTCTACATCATCATCGAAGGCATCGACGGCTCCGGCAAGACCACCGTCGCCCGCGCGATCGCACGTCGGATCCAGAACGCCACAGGAGTCGCCCCGCTCGAGCTCTGCGAGCCGCAGCGCGAAGACGGCACGATCGGCGCCGAGATCCGCGAGCGCCTGCTGACAGGACCCGAGCCGCAGCAGTGGGAGGCGATCGGCTTGTTCACAGCCGACCGCATCCAGCAGCTCCGCACCAAGCTGCGCCCCGCGCTCGAGGCTGGCCGCGTCATCGTGCAGGACAGGTCCTACGTCTCGACCGCGGTCTACAACGGCGACTGGCGCGGTACCCAACGCTCCGTCACACACCTCCTGGCCGTGCCCGTGTGGCCGGACGCCGAGGTCGTGCTGCATCACCACCACGCGTTCATGCCTCCGCCGGACCTGCTCGTCCTGCTGGATCTGCCAGGCATCACGGCCGCAGGCCGCGTGATCCAGAAGGCGCTGCGCTCCGGCGAGCGAACCTACCTCCCGAGCGACGTGCGTCGGCTCGAGGAGTGGCGCGACCGCTACAGACGCCTCACCAGGGCGCACGTCGGGCCGCGCTGGTGGGGACGCATGGTCGAGATCGATGCGTCGAGACCCAAGCGCGACGTGATCTCCGCCGCCTGGGATGCGGTGCGTCCGCTGATCGAGAGCCCTGTCGGTCCAGGTCCGTAGACTCCGACCCAAGAAGGAGCGGTCGATGAAGCGCAGGACGCCCACCCCAGAGGAAGCCGCGGAGCGCCGCAAGGTCGCGGTCGAGCTCGCCGACCTGGCCAGCGAGCGCTTCAAGAACCTCTACGGCTCGCCGCTCGGCACGGTCGCCCGCCAGGCGTTCGTCGACTGGATCACCCAGGAGGCAACGGACATCGACGTCGACATGCTGAAGAACGACGTCAAGGCCATGGCCTGGCAGCGCGGGTCGCAGCCCGCCGAGTGGGACCGCCGCAAGCAGTGGCTCAACCCGCCCAAGGGCAAGCGGCTGCTCAAGGCCCTGCTCGCCATCGTCAAGGACGCCAGCGAGGCCATGAAGACCGGCGAGGTCACCGGGATCAGGGTCACGATCGACGGCACGGACACGATCGGCGAGACCGCGTGAAGCCGAGGCCGAGGGTCGCGAAGCCGAAGACGAGGTTCGAGGTCACGGACTGGTCCCACGACGGCAGCAAGCCTCTCAGGCTCTACATCGTCGGCGCTCACTCGGTCGGCAAGACCACGATCGCGCGCTGGGTGAGCAAGACCTAC
>CAZFMF010000091.1:0-6466 GCA_964519985.1 uncultured Pseudobdellovibrionaceae bacterium
CGGTGCTCGAGGTCGGTGACGGCGTGGTCGAGGTCAAGTCGACGAACGGCGACACGCACCTCGGCGGCGACGACTACGACCAGGCGCTGATCGACCATGTCGCCACGGAGGTCCTGAAGGCGAACAAGGTCGACCTGCGCAGGGACCGTCTCGCGCTCCAGCGCCTCAAGGAGGTGTGCGAGAAGGCCAAGTGCGAGCTCTCGCAGATGACCGTGACGAAGATCAGCATCCCCTTCGCCATGGCGAAGGACGGCGTGCCGATCCACGTCGACCTGGACGTCTCCAAGGCCCAGTTCCAGGAGCTCACCCGGCACCTGACCGAGCGCTGCCGCGGCCCGGTCGAGCAGGCGATGAAGGACGCCAAGCTCGAGCCGAAGGACATCGACGAGGTCGTCCTCGTCGGCGGTTCGACCCGCATGCCCGCCGTCCAGGAGCTGGTCGAGAAGATGTTCGGGAAGGCCCCGAACAAGTCGGTCAACCCGGACGAGGTCGTCGCGATCGGCGCCGCGGTCCAGGGCGCGATCCTCGCCGGCGACAAGACGGACCTGCTCCTGCTCGACGTGATCCCGCTGTCGATCGGCGTCGAGGTCCACGGCGGCAAGATGAACGTCATGATCCCGCGCAACACGACGATCCCGACGACGAAGAAGGAGCTCTACTCGAACGCCGAGGACGGGCAGGACAAGGTCGACATCAAGGTCTTCCAGGGCGAGCGGCCGCTCACGACCGACAGCGGGATGCGTGAGCTGAGGACGTTCCGTCTCGACGGCCTGAACCCCATGCCGAAGGGCAAGGGTCGCGTCGAGGTGACCTTCGACATCGACGCGAACGGCATCCTCCAGGTGACGGCGAAGGACCTCGTCACGAAGAAGGAGCAGAAGGTCACGGTCGCGACGGACTCCGGGCTGACGAAGGCCGACATCGCGCGCATGAAGGCCGAGGCCGAGCAGTACCGCGAGCAGGACGAGCAGCGCGTCGCGCTGGTCGACGCGCGCAACCAGGCCGACACGGTGCTCTACGAGGGCGAGCGCCTGCTGCGCGGCGGCATCCTGGGCGCGGACGTCAAGGCCTCGATCCAGGCGAAGGTCGACGCGCTCAAGGCCGCCCGCGCCGGCGAGGACATCCCGGCGATCGAGGCCGCCGCGCAGGCGGTGAAGGCCCTCTTCGCGACGTCGTCGTCCGCCCCGACCGGCGACGGCGAGGCCGGGACAGTGGGCGACGAGGCCGAGCCGGCCGAGGCCGCGGAGACCGCCTAGCGTCTCCCCGGGCGTCAGCACCGCGCTGGCGCCCGGGCAACAACAGGTCCTGACCGCCTCGTCGTCCACGAGGCATGGACCATGCGCTCTGACATCGCCAAGGTCGTCGTCGAGCGTCCTCGCTCCGGCGGCCGTGATCGCCCGATCAGGGCGTACCGCCGCTCGGTGGACTGGGACAGGCTGAAGCAGGAGGGGCGCGAGGACGACGCGCCCGTCACCGAGTCGATCACCTTCAGGCATGGCGTCGGCAAGAGGCTGAACGACTTCCTCTCCCCGATCCGTGGGTTTCTGCGCAAGAGCGTCGGCCGGCCCTGGGACGACGTGTGGAGCGAGGTCTCGGCGCTGCTGAAGCCCGTGAGCGTGATGCAGCGCCACGTCCTCGAGCACCTGCGCGACTACGTCGAGATCAACACCCTGCGTCAGCCCGACGGCACCGTGACCGACTCGCGAGGGCGCGAGCTGCGTAGCTACTTCAACCGCGGCGCGTTCTACGTCGACCCCGACGACGGCCTCCTGCGCCAGGTCCCTCGCACGCCCAGGCGCGTCTGGCGCAGCCGCTTCGGCAGTCGCATGGGCGGCAGGCACGAGAGCGGTGTTGACCCGCAGCACCCGTTCCTCCAGGACGAGAATGGCGCCTGGTTCGAGGTGACCCTGGCGCCCCTGCCCGTGACCAGCTCCGGCTGGATCGTGCGCGGGAATCTCGTGAGCGACGACAAGCTCGTCGAGGCCAGGAAGGCAGACCGCCTGGCGTTCTACGGCGTCAGGCACGGGATCGCTCTCGGCGTCGCTGGCGACGTCTGGTTCAGGGAGCTCGCTGGACCCAGCGTAAGGCAGCTCGTCGTGCCCTATCGGGGCATCGAGTCCGTGCCCGACGAGCTCAAGAAGCACTGGAAGGACGGCGGGATCCTCTACTGCGCCGCCAAGCGTCAGCTCGGCAAGAAGGACAAGAAGCGTCTCGGGCTGCCCTAGAAGTCCAGTCGAAGTCCTGTGTGCACCGATCAATCCCGCGGCCTATCATGGGTCGCATGGGGTTCACGGCACACTACGACTATCTCGTCTACGACATGACCGTGCGCCGTGTTCCATCGCCTGAGGCCGTCGAGGCATGGGCGAGGAAGATGCTGGCCGGGATCGGCGTCGAGGTCCACGACAAGGCCGTGCACAGCTTCCCTCCGCCCTCGGAGGGAGCGCACGCCTACACGCTCATGCTCGTGCTCTCCGCGAGCCACATGGCGGTCCACACCGCGCCGGAGTTCGGCTGGGTCCACCTGGCCTTCGCGTTCTGCGACGGCTACCAGCACCGCGCGACGATCGACGCCTCGGTGAGGTCGTTCTTCTCCCCGACGAACGAGGCGCGCCCCAGGGAGATCCGGTGCGGAGCCGACGTTACATGAACGTGATGCAGGTGGAGAACTTCGTGCCGGCGCCACGTCGCTGGATCCAGCGCTCGAAGGTGATCGCGCGGCGGCAGACGCCGATCCAGACGATCGAACTCGAGGCGCTGGCGCCGGAGGACAACTACGCGCTGTTCCTCGACGGGTGCATCCAGTTCGTGAGCGGACACGATGACCTGGCCTACCACGGTGCCCTGGCGACCGTGCCGGCGGCTAGGATCGGGGAGGATCGTCTGTTCCGGGCGCTGATCCTCGGCGGCGGCGACGGCCTCGCGGCGCGGAACCTGTGTCGCATGCCGAACTGCGTCGGCGTCACCATGGTCGAACTCGACCGCGGCATGCTCGAGTTCTGCGCCACGCACCCGATCGTACGGAAGCTCAACGAGGACGTGTTCCGCAACCCGAAGCTCAAGACCAAGGTCGGCGACGCCCGGACCTTCGTGAACTCGAGGCCGACGACACTCTACGACGTGGCGGTGGTCGACTTCCCCGACCCGTCGCCGGAGATCATCGACCTCTACCGCCGCGGGTTCTACGAGAAGCTGCTCCAGCACATGAACCCGGAGCGCTCGGTGATCGCCGTGCAGTCGTCGAACGCCCATTCGCCAGTCGAGGACCTGGTCGAGCGGAACCTCTCGGAGGCCATGGGCCGCGCCACGCAGTCGGTCTACTTCCGTGGCCGGTTCATGGACGACGGCGCCATCGTGATCGGCCAGCGCGGGGTCTAGACAAGTCCGACCGACGTGCTACTCTTCGGGCCTGGTCGGGGGCCGACCAGTTTCGACGAGGCGGAAGAAGCTAGGGGAGCGTGCCGTTGTTGGTCGGGAAGGCCAACGTGAAAACCCGACCGAACTTCAAGTGCCAACCAGAAGGTCAGCACGCCCAAGTTCACCGACGAGGACCTGAACGCCTTCATGGCGTCCATCCCCGCCGAGGAGCTGGTCACGGTCTAGTTTCACCGGGGTCGCAAGGCCCCGCCCTGATCTAGAACGTGAGGTTCACGCCGATCCCCTTGGTCCCTGGGGTGAAGCGTGCGCTGGTACCGTAAGAAGGACCATGTCTGCCGCGCGCTCGAGCGGTGGACGAGATCAAGGGCTGGGTGAGCGGCGCATGGGGGCAACCCGCCTGCCGCTTGCCGAGATCAGCGGGTGGCTACGCACGTAGAACCTCGGTGGAATCTGTTTTCGGACCCGGGTGCGATTCCCGGCGGCTCCATGATGCGCCCACCAGAGACCCTGGTGGGCGTCTTCGTTTTCGCGCGACATACCTCGCCTGCTCGCCAGACCATGGGCGCGGTTCCGTGTTCTCTTCCCACCCTTGAACCTGGAGGGATGAGTCATGAGCTGCTCCTGCGAGCATTCCTGCGGCTGCCACAACTCTGGCTACGGCGGCCTGAGCGACAACGATCGCTACGTCATCGAGCAGGGCCGTCTGGCCCGCGAGGACTACGATCGCCGCCTGCGTCGCGCGATCGTTGGCGACGACGACCCGCCGCCTCCGCGTCGCTCCAGCGGCGCCTACGGCTTCCACTCGCCCGGCTTCGGCCCCTGGATCTTGGGTCGTTAGCCGCTAGCGCTTGAACTCGGCCCTGCCGGCCCCACCTGAGACGTGGGGCCGGCAGATCATCTACTCAGCGCTTCACGCGCACGATCTCGACGTCGACCTTCTTGGCGAAGATCGCGTACTCGTGCTCCTTGAAGCGAAACGACGAGCCCATGGTGGCCCTGTACAGGTTGTCGAACCACGTCTCGGTTCGACACGGCGGCGCGATGAACGGCGTCACGCCTCTGGGACTGGCGAGCCGCACCACGAGGCCGACCTTGCCCCTCGATGCACCCGAGAAGCGGTCGGCGATGGAGCGCTTGACCGTCCACGACGAACAGCCGCCATTGCGCTGGACTGGGATCGTGACGACGTCTCCGACGTCGACATCGGCCAGGTCACTCGAAGCGTCCACCTTGAACCCACGGTAGGCCCCGACGGCGCTGTGGGGGTCCAGATCCATGACGACCTGATCCAGTTCGTCTCTGAAGGCCAGCACCTTCTTCGCGGCGTTCCACATCTGGTACGAGTACCAACGCCGCATGGAGTGCAGGAGGATGCACAGGCCTTTGGGCGAGATCGAGCAGACAAGATCGACCGCGGCCTCTCTGCTCGCTCCTCTCATCGACCCGATCGGCAAGATCACCTTCGAGATGTCCGAGTTGTTGCACGCGGGCATCAGGTGGTTCGACTTCGTCATGGAGCCACATGCTACAGGGTCCAGTTGCCCCTGACGAAGCCCTCCGCGAGGATGACGGCTCTTGGAGGTCACCTTGCCTGTCTCGAGCCTGAAGAAGGGCGTCCGGGTCGTCGAGTGCGTCACGGTCCTCGTGGCGAACGCGAAGGGCGAGGTCCTGTGCGTCTCCAGGCCGTGGACGACGGACAAGTTCACCCTGCCCGGCGGCCACGTCGACCCTGAGGACTACGTCGGCGCTCGGGATCGCGAGGACGGCCTGCGTCGAGCTGCGGCGCGCGAGCTCCGTGAGGAGACAGGAATCATCGCCGATCCAGGTAGCTTGGTCCGCGTCTTCGCCGGGCTCGACGGCCACAGGATCGGCCGCTCCCGCAGGAACTGGGTGACGGCCTTCGCGGCGCCAGAATGGTCTGGATCGCCGTGGACGATCGAGCCGATCGTGATCCGCTGGGCGAACCCGGCCTTGGTGCTCACGGGCCCCCACCGCGACTACTGCGGCCGCCTGCTCAAGTCGCTGGGTGTGGCCTAGCGCCTGTCGCGGGCGTCCCGGTCGGGCGGCTGTGGCTTGTTCACGTTCGAGGCGTACAGCCAGATCGTCGTGACGAGGACGACGACCGTGATCGCGGCCTCGATCCAGCCGGTGGCCCGGCCCCAGTGCTTCGGGCTACCGAGTCTGGTCACGCCGGCGCCAGACTGCCCAGCCGATCACGAAGGCCTCGATCCCGAGCGCCCCGGCCATGGCGTCGCGAGCGAGGTTCTCTCGCTTTCCGGCCGCCCACATGCCAGCTCCGAGAAGGGCGGCGCGGCCGATCGTGCACAGAGCGACCCGTCCGACCGCGCTGACATCTCCATCGACGAGGTCGGCCGTCGCCTGGCCGGACGGAAGTGCATCGCACTTCATCGTCCCCTCCCGAGCTGGTCGAGGACCTCGCGTGGCTGGTTCGTGACGATGAGGTTCGCGCCGGACTCGAGCACCTGCGCGAGGCGCTCGGCAGGAACGGTCCAGGCCCCGACGAAGTCGCCGCGCTCGAGCGCTACGTCCGCCAGGTCTCGCTCGAGGCTGTGCCACCAGATGAGGCTGCCGTCGTAGCCCGTGGAGCGGATCGTCGCGTCGGCTTGTGCCTGAGTCGTCGCCACGAGCCCGACGGGCGTCTCTGGGCACATGTCGGCCACGACCCGGAGGTTCCCTGGATGCGACGAGACGACGACGCACGACTCCTCGATGTCGTCCTCGATCATCGCCCTGGCGAGGACCTTCGCGGCCTTGGCGCCGCGCTCTCCGGGGTCCTTCACGTCGATGATGGGCACCGCCCGTCCGCGGAGCATGTCGAGCGCGTCGCGTAGGGTCGGGATGCGCTCGCCGGCGAACTCGCCGAACCACGAGCCGGCGTCGAGGACGACGAGCTCGTCGACCGACAGGCTCGAGATCAGCGCGGAGCCAGGCGCCGTGCGCCCGAGTCGGCCGTCGTGGATCACGACGAGTTGCTCGTCGGACGTGAGGCGGACGTCGAACTCGACCGCCTCGACGCCGTACCCGATCGCCAGGTCGAGCGCCGCGAGCGTGTTCTCCGGCGCCTCGG
>CAZFMF010000092.1:0-6359 GCA_964519985.1 uncultured Pseudobdellovibrionaceae bacterium
ATCTTTTCCATTCCTGCCCTAACGCGCCGTAACCACATGAAATTACGGAGAGGGGCGCGGCGGTGACGTTTTTTGCGCATTGATTCGATGCGTCATTTTAGGTAAATGACTGCCACTTAGTTCCGTTTATTGAGGTGATTCATGAGAGCGCTGTTGGTTCTGTCCCTAGTCTGGGTCTGCGTGGCCCAAGCCAAACCGAAATATTCGATTGGGATGTCCACTTCGATTTTCGAGAAGCAAGTAGACATCGAGACGATCTTGGCTGCTTTCGCGCTGCCCAGCTATCACGGGCTAGTCGGTGAAGGCCTCGATGAAGCCTGCCGCCGAAAAACGGTCACCGAGCTTTTGCCCTACGCGGCCGGACGGCGCCGTATCACGAAGTTGGTTGCTCAGGATCGAGACGACACGTTTCCCGGCCTAAAGGGATCGGTTGAGAAACCGTCTCATCACCTTTGGGTCACCTTTACCGACGAGAAAGAAAATGCAACCGAGAAGGAATTCGCGTGCCCGCGCGCCCAGAATGATAGCCGGGGTACGGACCGCGTTTTTTTCAACCTGAAACTTTGGCAGTTCGTGCTTGACCCTGCCCTTGTGCTCACCCCCGACGACTGGGATTCCCCTCATCTTCAAGAAAGACAACAAGACGGCGAGAACACCGCAATCGACGAGGCATATTCTTCGATGACATTCGCTGAGCGAACCGAAGTCGAAACATTCTTGGCGCGCCTCGCCCAGCCGGCCTACTACACGCAAAATGACACTTTGCTCGATGAACAGTGTCGCAAAAAACTGCTGGTTGAACTTTTGCCCTACGCAGCGGGACGCCGAAAGATTGTTAAAGCGGAAACTCAAGAGCTGATCGGCCCGGTGCCGGGCCACATCTACGGAACCCGCAAAGGGGAAATTCACCTCATTGCCCTTACCCTCGAAGACGAAAACAAAGTCCAAACGCAAGTGAGCCTGAGCTGCCAGCGCGGCCGCGCGGTTCACCCGGGTTTAAGTACCAAAAGCACCAATGAGGCGCTTTCGTATCTGAAGCTATGGGGTCTGAAAAAAGATGGGCCAATGGATACCAAAGCCCGACTCATCGAGCGGCCCCACGCTCCATGAGAGATTATTTATCGAGGTGATTCATGAGAGCGCTCTTACTTTTGTCCTTCATCGCGGCATCGGTCGCCCAAGCTAAACCGGAATACCGGATGGGCATGTCCACGTCGCTCTACCGCGAGCAAAAGGACATTGAATTGATCTTGGCCGTCTTGGCCTTACCCGACTACGGGGGATTGGCTGGAGGCGTGTTGGAACAAACGTGCCGAGAGAGCGTGGTGACGGAACTCTTGCCCTATGCGGCGGGGCGCCGCCGCATCATCGGGTTCGTTAACATGGATCAAACTAACTTTTTCCCGGGTAAGTACGGTCCCGAAATCAAAGATTCTCACCGGATTTTGGTTACCTTTCGCGACGAGAATGGCATTTCCACCGATAAAGAATTCATCTGTCCGCGGATCCCCGGCCGCCGCGACGACTCCGACGAAACCATTAAGAGCCTAAAACTTTGGCAGCTAGTGAAGAGCGTCGACTATTTCGAAGGCCCAACTCTCGAAGAGCGGGAAGACGGAGAACACCTTACAATCGACCCCGCGTATTCCTCGGTGAAATTTGAAGAGCAAAGCGAAATCGAGACATTCCTGGCTCGCCTTACTTCGCCGTACTACTACACGCAGACGGATAAATTGCTCAATGAAACGTGCCGCAAAAAGCTGGTCGTTGACCTCCTTCCGTACGCGGCGGGACGCCGAAAGATTGTTAAAGCGGAAACTCAAGAGCTGATCGGCCCGGTGCCGGGCCACATCTACGGAACCCGCAAAGGGGAAATTCACCTCATTGCCCTTACCCTCGAAGACGAAAACAAAGTCCAAACGCAAGTGAGCCTGAGCTGCCAGCGCGGCCGCGCGGTTCACCCGGGTTTAAGTACCAAAAGCACCAATGAGGCGCTTTCGTATCTGAAGCTATGGGATCTGAAAAAAGATGGGCCGATGGACACCAAAGCCCAGCTCATCGAGCGGCCCCACGCTCCATGAGAGACAGCTTCGCGACAATCGCCAGGATCCCTGCCCTCGCAATAACCACTGCGTTTGTAGTGGCTTTGGCCGGTTGTGGCCAGAAGAAGCTCTCGCGTCCGGAGTATCCGGGACTGGAATTCAAAAATGTCGACGAGGCTCCCGAGGTCTTGCGCCGCGCCGCCGATGCGATCGTCTTAATTGACACCCCGACTTCGTCCGGGACGGGAACGTGGGTGTCTAAGGATGGGCTACTGCTCACCAATAATCATGTGCTGGGCTTGTCGGGTTCTGGACAGTGCGCGCGGGAAGGATGTCAGATCCGAATCACCGAAGATTATCAGCTCGGCTCGGAGCCCAGGTCTGGAAAAGTTTTCGCGGAACCATTGGGGGTGCAACCCGAGTTCGACGTCACGCTCTACCAAGTGTGGATGGATGCGACCAAGCAGAGAAAGTTTTTTTCGCCCAACTTCCTAACGGTCCGGAAGGTCGCGGCCAAAGACTTAAGGAAAACGGATCTCCACGTGATTGGCCACCCCATGGCCGGCGTGAAGAAATGGTCGGCCGGCAAAGTGATCCGACAGGTGGGAAAGTGGGCGATCACTTCTCACTTTATCCTGCCCGGCAGCAGCGGTTCACCGATCCTCAACAACGCGGGTGACGTCGTGGGGATTATTCACCGCCAGAGAATGAATCCCGGGGATCACTCGAAACGCGGGCCCGTCTTCGAAGCCATTGGCAGTGCCAGTGCGGACTTCCAAAGCTTGCTTTCTAGTCCGGCTAAGATCGACCGCTTTTTCTCCGTGACCGCGGATCACACCGCAAAAGACGTGGTCGAGAACGAACGGGCCTATCTTCTGGCCGGTGTGGCGCAGGCCAAGCTCGAAGGTGGTACGACTCAGCCGGTGGTCGAAATCTTGGCCCAAGCTTGCGACGTCGGCTTGAAAGTGGAATTCTTCGCGTCGCCGGAGGCCATGAACCAAAGCACGGTGGCGTGCCGGTCAGTCGTTGATTGGTTAGAGGCGCTCAATCAGGAATTCAGCCGCTACCGCGTGAGCGCCGAGCTCGAGCCCATCTGGGAATCGCGGTTGCAATCCTACCGAAGTCTCCTCAAACGCTTCAATGCTCCCCTCGGACAGTGGATTTTTCTGCCCACGGGATTGAACGGCGATCGCTCGAAGGATCAACGGCGAGCGGACTCTCTCAAGGAGTACTTGGCCCAAGAGTCACCCGAGATGAGTTTCGAATTAGCGTACTACATCTTCAAAGCGGGCGGTTCGGCGATGCCCTACGAGGAAGCGACCTCCTTTGTGCGAGGTTACCGGCAGCAGCCCTTTTACCAGTACTACTACTTGGCGATATCCCAATCGCTTATCTTCCTAAATGCCCGTGGGGTAATCCCTTTTGCGGAACTCGAGCAAAACCTCGTCGAGATCTTGAACGACGAAGCCATCTCGGTAGGCGACAAGCTGGACGTAGAAAGCATTCTCTACCAAAAACGTCTGCTCTAATTTACCAATAGCTCGTCGTCACGGTGCAGTTCCCGAAAACGGCGGCGACACAGCTCACCCGATCCGTTTCCGGTCGATTCTCCCGAAGTAACAAACCCCGTTCGCGGTCCGTCTGTTTGGACAGGTGGTCGGCGCCCTGCAAAACGCGCATATTGCATTTGCCGCAGGTGAATTCTCCCGAGCAGGAGGCTGCGACCGGCAGACCCGCCTGCAATGCTGCGTCATAAAGTGAGGTACCGGATTTCACGTCTATTGATTTGCCGGACGGAGAAAAGTTTACCCTTGGCATTAAGGCAATTTAGCCCTTTCATATTAAAAGCCTATCCAAAAAAACCGAGGAGCCAGCTTGTCGAACAACGGCACACCGCATCACGATCAGTTTAAGTCCTCGGGAGCAGACGTTTCGCGCGCGCAGTTGGAAGCGGACGGCAAAGAACTCAACGTCATTCTCGGCGAAGTCGGCAAAGTCATTGTCGGCCAGCAGAAAATGACCCACTCGCTTCTGATTGGCCTACTCACCGGCGGCCACGTCCTCCTGGAGGGGCTGCCAGGATTGGCCAAGACGCTCGCGGTGAAGACCCTGGCCAAATCGCTCGACGCTAAGTTTCAACGCGTGCAATTCACGCCCGATTTGCTGCCCAGCGATTTAATTGGAACCATCATTTACCGCGAGCAGACCGGGGAGTTCCTGCCGAAAAAAGGCCCTATCTTCTGCAACATTCTCTTGGCGGATGAGATCAACCGGGCGCCGGCAAAAGTGCAGAGCGCTTTGCTCGAGGCAATGGCCGAAAAACAAGTGACGATCGGGGAAACAACCTACGCCATGGAAGAGCCCTTCCTGGTACTGGCGACGCAAAACCCGATCGAACAAGAAGGCACCTACCCGCTCCCGGAGGCCCAACTCGATCGCTTCATGTTCAAGCTGCGGGTGCAATACCCCACGCGCGAGGAAGAAAAGCAGATCCTGGAGCGCATGACCCTGCCCACCCCTCCCTCCACTAGCGCGGTGGCGACGACAAAAAAGATTCTGGATATCCGCAGTCGGGTACACCAGGTGTACGTCGACGAGCGAATCAAAGAGTACATTTTGCGTTTGGTGCTGGCGACCCGGCACGAAGGCGAAATCGAAATGAGCGAAGTCACCGGCGATAAGCTGGGACAGATTCGCGGCGCTTTGCGCATCGGCGCTTCTCCGCGCGCCACGCTCTTTTTGACGATTGCGGCGAAGGCTCACGCCCTTCTGGATGGGCGCAGTTTCGTGGTGCCCGATGATATCAAGGCGATCGCCGCCGATGTGCTCCGGCACCGTCTCCTTCTCACTTTCGACTCGGAAGCCCGCGGCCTCTCGACGGATGACATCATCGAATGGTTGCTGGAAACCGTCTCGGTTCCCTAAGCAATTTCAATGCAACCCTTTCGCGACAAACTTCTGCAGGCCGTCGCCCAACTGGAAATCCGTTCGCGCCGAAATATCGCGTCGCTCCTTGTCGGCGATTACCGGAGCAGTTTTCGCGGGAGCGGAATGCAGTTCAAAGAGTTTCGCAACTACGAGCCGGGCGACGACATCCGCCACATGAGCTGGCAAGTGACGGCCCGCACCCGCAAGCCGACGGTTAAGATCTACGAAGAGGAACGCGAGCTCAATGTCCTGGTCATGGTCGACGTGAGCGGATCCACGCTCTTTGGCCGCCCCCACCAACGTAAGATCGATATGTATGGCGAGGTCACCGCACTCTTAGGATTGGCGGCGGTTAAATCCGGCGATCCTTTTGGCTCATTGCTCTTCTCCCAGAAAGTGGACGCCTATCTTCCTCCCCGGCGCACCCAGGATCACGTCCGCACCTCGATGCTGCGGATTTTGCAGCAACCGCTGGCCGGCGCCCGCAGCGACTTGCGGCCGGCCTTGGCTTTCGCACGAAAAGTTTTGAAGGTTCGTTCGCTCGTCGTCATCCTGTCCGATTTTCTCATGCCGCCCTTTCGGGCCGAGCTCCAGGCCCTGGCCCGCCGGCACGAAGTCGTGCTCTTTCACGGATTCGACGATGCCGAACGCGGCAACTTGGATGGGCTTTATCCCGTTTGGGATCCCGAGAGCGGCGAGTACCTGCTGCTCGACGGCAATTCAAAACGGGTAAAAAAACGACTCGCCGAGTACCAGACGGAATTGGTCGACGGACTGCAAGATATGGGACGGAGTTGCGGGGCAGATTACCTGCCCCTTAGCGTGGAAGATGACTACCTCAGGCGCGTGGTTTCTTTTTTTCGCGGCCGCGGTTCTCGCCGGTAGCGGCACCGCGTTCGGCGCATTTCAGTTCTCGTTGGACCCGAAGGTGATCCAACCGGGGCAGAGGACTACCTTGACCTTGCGTTTGCCCGAGGCCGACTTGCTCCACCCCCAATCTTCCGGGGAGGAGCCCCTACCCGAAGCCCAGGATGAAGCGCTATTCAAAACCGAAAACCTGGAACTCCTCGATCAAGAATACCGCAAGGAAAACGGCGAATACGTTTGGCGTTACCAGTTCACGAGCTATGAACTGGGTGACTTGGCCATTCCGCCATTGCAAGTCACCCTCGGACCCCAAACCTTTTCCACCGAACGCATCACACTCAAGATCCAAAGCGACCGCCCCACCGAGGATCAAGAGCTACGGCCCGACGCCGGGGCCGTCCGCCCGCCGTTAGATTGGGGATTTTGGATCGGACTCTTCCTCGTCGTGCTGATTGCCATGGTCGCCTATTTCACCCGCCGCCGCTGGCTGCCGAAGGTCGAGAAAATCGCGACCCCAAAGCC
>CAZFMF010000093.1:0-6351 GCA_964519985.1 uncultured Pseudobdellovibrionaceae bacterium
CGCGCTGAGGACAACGGCGTAGGTGGACTCGACCCGGTCGATGCGGCGTCGCTGCGTCGGGCAGAGAGGACGGATCTCATCACACTCCCGCCTGGCGTAGAGGGCACGAACTGCTCGAACTGCCTGTGGGTCAAGCAGCGCACGAGCAGCGTCGCTGACCACTGGTGCGTTCACCCCGAGGTGAACTTCCCGGTGACGCCGAGGATGTGCTGCGCCAGGTGGGACAACGAGAAGGTCAAGAGGCCGTGGCAATGAGCAGGCGACCGGTGAGGCGGAAGCGCAACTCGATCCCGACGACTCTGATCGACCCGGAGGACGAGGATCCGTCGGGTCCGTGCGATCCAGATGACGAGGACTGCATGAACGTCGTCTTCGTCCACTCGTCAGGTGCCAAGCTCTGGCAGGGCGGGAACGTCGCGTGCCGCATGCCGGGTGAACTCTACCGGAACCGGATCCGCTGCGTCGTGCTGGCTGCGACGGAGTTCCAGCCGAAGCTGCCGGACCGTCTGGATGTGGTGCGCGCCCAGCTCGAGGACCGCGTGGACATGGACGCCTACACCACGGTGGCCGTCTCGCGATGTGCGGACGAGGTGTCGGACATCCTGGCGGACCGCCTGCATCGTGGGCAGAGCGTTCTCTCCTCGTGCTGGATGGGCTGGAACCGCTCTGGCCTCATGACGGCGCTCACGGTCGCCAAGGCGACCGGGTGCAGCGCGGACGACGCCATCGCGATGGTGCGGCGCGCCCGTGGCCCGAACGCGCTCTCCAACCACGTCTTCGTCTCGATCGTCAAGGACGTGATCCGCAAGCGCCGCAACGGCCGACCCGCCCGTCGATAGGCTGTCGGTCCGTCATCGTATCCTGCGCCTCCGTGATCGAGCGCAGCGGCAGCATCTGGACCTACGACGAGTGTGACAAGGTGGAGCGCCAGCCAGGCACCTGCCAGCCGTGGATCGTCATCCCGACGAACGGCGAGCGGAAGGCCGGCGGCGACGCCGTCATGGGCGCCGGCGTGGCCAAGGAGGCGGCCACGCGGTTCAGGCTCATGCCCATGCAGCTCGGGGCCCGGCTGCGCGACGAAGGCAACCACGTCTTCTTCATCAGGAACGAATCCGTCGTCACCGGCAAGACGCGTCTCTTCCGCGGGATCGCGACGTTCCCGACGAAGGACAAGTGGAAGGACAGGTCGACGCCGGCGCTGATCGAGCGCAGTGCCGAGGAGTTGGCCGACCTCGTCGAGGTCTGTCGGCCAGCGGCTGTGATCCTGCCCCGCGTCGGGACGGGCCTGGGCGGCATCGGTTGGGCCATCGTCAAGCCGATCCTCGAGAAGTACCTGAAGGGCGACATCTACGTGGTGGTGACGCCATGACCAGGGAGGAGATCCGCGCCGGGCTGATCGAGACGGTCGATCGCGCCATGGCGACGACGAAGCCAGGCGAGAACGTTCATGCCGTGCTCGCGAAGCTGGTTCTCGAGAAGGCCGTGGGCGAGGCCATGGCCATGGCCGTTCGTGTGTGCCACCTGAAGCCGGGTGAGGAGCTGAAGCCGTGACGCAGGCGACGTGGACGACGCAGGAGATCGGCGAGGAGCGGCTCCTGGTGAAGGTGAAGATCGACGCCGCCGGCGTCGAGGAGGAGCTCAAGCGCAAGCTGGGCGAGGTCAGGAAGACCGCCCGCGTGGACGGCTTCCGCGTCGGCAAGGCGCCGGACGTCGTGCTCATGAGGAAGTTCGGCGACGAGGTGCTCAAGATCACCGAGACCGGCCTGTGCGAGGGAAGTTCGAAGCTCGTGGCCAAGAAGGTGGTCGAGGGACGCGGCGGGAAGCTCTCGGGCGATCCGGTGCCCGAGAACGTCGAGTTCTCGCGCGCGGCCGGCCTGGCCTACGACTTGGTCCTCGTCGTGCCGCCGAAGCCGGCGACACCTCCGCTCGTTACCGGTCTTCCGAGCCCAGGGGACGGTACTGTGGTCAAGCTAGTTGGCGACGTCGCGATCGTCGACCTCCGCGGGAAGTGATCTCAGTCCTTGTCCCCTTCTACGACTTCCTTGACCGTCTCGTCGCTCACGGCTGGCGTGGAACACGCCTGACACGCGCTGACGACCTCGGCCAGGGAGCACTTCTTCCCGCCGAGACGCATGCCGTCGGGGAGGACGACGGTCGTGGCCACCAGGACGCCGCGATCGTCCTTGAACAGGGCGCCGACGCTGTCTTGCTCGAGCAGGAGCCAGCGCTTCCTCTCTGCCTCGCCTGCGATCGCGGCCGCCTGTCGCATCATGCGTCCGTGCCAGACCTCCGGGCCGCACGCAAGAAGGGCGGGAACGGAGTCCTTGACGCGCGGGTCGTCTCCGAGGCGGATCACCCACTTGTGAGACTGGCCTGGCAGGGCTCGCTCGAGCGCATAGCGCCGCGTCAGCGCGTCGCGAATGTCGATCGAGTGCTTGAGGAGCTCCTCTCTGAGCTTCTCGGGCGCTTCTGCGCCCTTCGGCCAGTACACACGCTTGCGCCAGAGGAACAGCTCGAGGCCCGCGTCAGTGGCATGCCGGATCAGGTTCTCGGCGTGACGTCGCTCGTCGCTCATGCGTCGAGTCTACGATCTGGTCCCGTTAGACTGGAGTCTCTATGAAGTCCGACAGCAACGGCCGTCACAAGGTCCCGTCGAAGGCAGAGCGGGAGCGCCAGCGCCAGGCCAGCACGCCGAAGCGGGTCGTCCGCAAGGCGAAGAAGCCGGCCAAGCAGTCCGTCTGCGGTCACGATCCGGCCCTCGGCTGTGCCCCGAAGCCGTTCATGGGGCTGATCCGCTGGACCGACCCGAAGCGCGAGCCCGACATGTTCACCATGCGCGTGTGCTGCACGCAGGAGGGTGAGTTCGCGCACATCTGCATGAAGATCCCGACGCGCGGCATGGCGTCGATCGAGCTCCGACCGGCCCGGCGCCCCATGGGCGATCACAAGGGCAACGTCGCCGACGCGATCAAGCTGTCGCTTCGTGACCCAAGCACCTAGATGCCAGACGATTCGTCCCGGTATCCTCCGGGGCGTGTTCGGGAACTGCAACGTCGAGGGATGCGAGAAGACGACCCGTAACGGGAAGCGATTCTGCGTCGATCACCTCGAGTTCGCGAGCGCGAGGGTCGACGAGCTCGAGTCGGCGCTGGCCACGAGACAGGCCGAGATCGAGCGCGTGGCTGAGGCCGGGCTCGAGGGCTGGCGCGTCGTCAACCTGTCCGGGTCCGTCGCGTCCGACATCGTCGGCAGCGTTCGCGCGCACGGCACGCAGCTTGTGAAGCACATCGGTCGCAGCGTCGGCCTCAAGGGCTGCCTCGTCAGGTGCTACGTGAAGGCGCTCGTGGCGAACGGCGTGCTGCGCCTGGTCGCTGTGTCGCGCGAGGAGGCGGTCACGCTCGTCGAGCAGTGACCCGGCCTGTCGGCGCGCGCTGCTATCCTGCGCCGCGTGACGCTGAACTTGACCGACGAGCAGACCGCGATCGTCGCGCATCGCGACGGCCCCGCGCTCGTCCTCGCCGTGGCCGGGAGCGGCAAGACCACGACGATCCTGAAGCGTATCGACGCGTTGATCGCGCTCGGCATCGCGCCGAGCGCGATCCTGCTCACGACGTTCTCCAGGGCCGGCGCAGCGGACATGGACCGACGCGCCAGGAAGCTCTTCGTTCGCCGCGGCGTCGAGTACCGCACGATCCACTCGCTGGCCTGGGGAGCGATCAAGAAGGCCGGGAAGCCGTGGCTCCTCCCACCCGGATGGTGGATCCGCGAGGTCATCGAGGGCGCGATCGAGAAGTTCGAGGTGCACGCGGAGAACCGTGAGCGCGTCGCGCGCGAGAAGCGCCAGGCCGAAGCGCAGGCGCTCGTGGCCGCCGGCGCCTCTCCGCTCGAGCTGGCCTTCGGCATGCGCGCGTACAAGGGCGAAGCGCAGGGTCTCGACGACGACTCGTGGCAGGTGAGCCAGGTCCCGACTCCGAAGGAGGTGCTGCACTGGATCGGCAGGGCCAAGGCCAGCCTGGTGCGGCCGGACGCATGGTCGGACGCTACGGGCGCCTACTACGCGAGCTTCGTGGACTGGGCCAAGACGGTCGGCCTGGACACGGCCACAGCCAGGCTCATCGACTTCTGCTATCGCGCGCTCGAGACGGAGCGCGCTGACCCTGTCGGCCGAGGACACACGCTCTCTGGCTTCAAGCGCGGCGACGTCGCGTGCGACCACGACGACGCGATGCTCGAGGTCGCCAAGGCCGTGCGTGCTGGCGACCCGTGGATCAACAAGGTCAAGGGCGCGTACCGGCACGTCGTGATCGACGAGGCGCAGGACTGTAACCTCGCGCAGTGGGTCTTCGTGCGCTTCCTGTCGCGTGAGCTGTCGAGGACCTCGCCGGAGTCCGGCGTGACCTCGACCTGGCAGAACCTCATGGTCGTCGGCGACGACGCGCAGGCGATCTACGAGTGGCGCGGAACCAGACCGGACCTCCTCGCGGACATGATCTCCGTCGAGGGGCCGTCTCTATCGTTCTATGCCCTCACCATGAACTTCCGCTCCGGGCAGAAGATCATCGACGTCGTGAACAAGGTCCTGAGGAAGCTCAGGAACCGGCTATCACGCGACGAGCTGCGCTGCGGGCGGCCTGACATCGAGGCCGAGGTGTCGCTGCGAGTCTGCGGCGACGCGCAGGACGAGGCCGAACTCGTCGTCGACGGCATCCAGCGTTCGCTGGCGGCTGGACGGAGCCCGTCGGAGATCGCCGTCCTCTACAGGATCAACGCGCTCTCCGGGCCGATCGAGGTGGAGCTCATCCGGCGACAGATTCCATACCGCGTCGCGGGCAGCGGGTTCTTCATGCGTCCTGAGGTCGACGCGGCCGTCAAGTACATCGCGCTGGCGCTCGACCCGGACGACGTCGAGGCCTACGAGACGGTCTACAGGGTTCCACGGCGCTGGATCAACAAGAAGTTTCTCGCGTCCTTCCCGAAGTTCTCGGCGCTGCGCGGGCACAAGCCCGGCGAACTCGCGGCGCGCTGGAAGGGCGCGCACCGCCTCGTCAGGGACATGGACAAGCTGATCGAGCGGCTGCGCGAAGAGGGGCTCGTCGCCGCGCTCGAGTTCATCTTCGACGTGATCGGCGTGAGGAAGCACTTCGTGCGCATGGCCGGCGAGTCTCCTGACGACGACGTGTCAGAGATCGACGAGACGCTGCGGGTGCTCCTGGCGTGCGCGGAGAGCGCCGGCGACCCGAAGCGCTTCATCGAGTTCGCGCGCGACATGCGCGCCGGCACTGGAGTCGGGCACTCCGACCCTGACGGCGAGCACGCCGACGACCGCGTCACGCTCTCGTCGATCCACCGCGGCAAGGGCCTCGAGTGGGAGGAGGTCTTCCTGATCGGCGTGACCGAGGGCCTGCTCCCGCTCGGGCGCGGCGACCCGGACGAGGAGCAGCGCCTGTGCTACGTGGCCGTCTCGCGGCCGAAGAAGGCGCTGCGCTTGTCGTGCGCCGGACGTCGCGAAGGAGAGCACACGCGACCCTCGCCTCTGGTTTACGATGCCGGCCTGCTTGATCGACCGCGACAGCCGTCCGGCGCGATCGACTGGGATGCGGAGCTGATCGACGAGTGAGCGACGATGACCTCCGCTCGCTTCGTCGCCGGTTCCTGAGCGACCAGGGCGATGTCGAGGCGCGCGATCGGCTCATGGCGGCCGAGCGACGCGCCGGTGTATCGGCGTCCCAGGTGGAGGTGGACAGGTTTCGCAGGGAGCTCTCCGAGGCAGCGCTGGCCAACATGATCGCGCCGTCGCGCGGCGATTTCCCGTTCATGTCGGAGCGTCTGCTGCGGCACGTCGCCGAGCGCCGGATGAGGGACAGCCTCCGTTGGTGCTGGTTCCGTGTCACGCACGTTCAGGGCGGGACGCTGATGCCGCTCGCGCTCGTCGTGCGCTACGACCAGGGCAAGCAGATGTCGTTCGCGCTCGGGCGCGCGCAGACGGGCTGGGCCAACGTGCTCGCGCCGCAGCTCGTGTGGACAGAGCTCGGGCCCAACTGGGTTCCTGGCGCGCACGAGCACGGCGCGTTCTTCGGTCAGTCGGCGACCGCCCACGAGTACCGCTCTTCGTGGGACGACGGGGACGTCGATCAGGAAACCGGGCTGTGCAGGATGTGCGGAGAGAACCCCGGGAACCCCGCCGACCGCAGGATCCTCACCGAGCGTCCCGAGTTCGAGCGCAGGCTGACCGAGTTCGCTTCAGGCGGAGAAAACCGCGACCGCGTGCCAGCGATCGGCAGGATCGTCAGGACGACGACGACGATCGTCAGGACGATGCTGGAGCTTCCTGTGAGCGCCCCGTGACTGACG
>CAZFMF010000094.1:0-5963 GCA_964519985.1 uncultured Pseudobdellovibrionaceae bacterium
ATGGCGATCGTCGCGACCTGTCCGCTCCTGGCGCTCCTCGTCCTGCCGCTGATCCTCGGCGTGGCGCACGTCCTCGGGGACGTGCGCTGGCTCGTCGTGCGCGAGGCCGGACTGTCTCGCGCCTGGCCGGCGATCCTCGCCCCGCTCGGACTCATGACGGCGCTACGGGTCATGTGGCTCGCCGGCTACGCGTGGGACCCGCAGGTCGAGATGTTCCTCGGCGCGACGGCCGTCGTGACCGGAGCGCTGTCGGCCGCCGGCTCTTCGTCGAGGACGCTCCTGTGCGTCGTGCTCGGGATCGTCGGTGGCTGTCTGGCGGTCCAGCGCCCGCAGGCCGCGGCCGTGTCGTTCGCGCACGGGCACAACCTCGTGGCGCTGGCGTTCTTCTTGTTCTGGGCGCACAGGGCGCTCGGGCCGAAGAGGGCGATCGCGCTCGTCGCCGGGCTGGCGTTCGTGCTCGCGGTCCTGTTCTCTGGTCTCGTCCCCGTGCGTGACGGCCCTCCGGTCGCCGGGTTCGATCTCACCTCTGCGTCAGCAACGCTCGCGCCGGGCGCTGGAGAAGTCGTCGGACGCGGCGCGGTGCTGTCCTTCGTGCTGCTCCAGGCGCTGCACTACTCCGTGTGGCTGCACCTCGTGCCTGCGACTCGAGGCGGACGCGGTGTGCGCGAGGACCTCGGCGTCAGGTGGCTGGCCGTCGGCGGCGTGCTCGCGCTCGCCGTGGTGCTGTTCGGCGTCGCCGACCCGGCGCGCACTCGAGGGGCCTACCTGGCGATCGCGACCTTCCACGGCTGGCTCGAACTCGCCGTCGCTGCGCACCTGATCTCCGGCTCGCGGTCGTGACCTGGGCGCAGGCGTTCGTCTGGACCATGATCCTGGAGCTCCCGGTCTACGTCGCGTTTCTGCGCCGCGAGACCGGCGTCGCCAGGGCGGTAGGACTCGTCATGCTCGTCAACCTCGTGACGCACCCGTTGATCTGGTTGGCGCCGCGCTTCGAGCCGTTCTGGGCCTGGCTCCTGGTCGCGGAGTCGATCGTCGTCGTGTCCGAGGCCTCGCTCCTCGTCGCGACCATGCGCCGGCGCGTCGGGCTCGCCTTCGTGGCGGCCTTCGCGGCGAACCTCTTCTCGACGCTCGTCGGCCTCGTATGACGAACGTTCCATCCGATTGAACGTTCGTGCAGGCCGGCGGACGATCGAATCCGCGGGCTATCCTCGTGGCATGGCGAGCAGGAGCCCAGCCTTCAGGAACGGCGACGCGCGCCGGCGCGCCGCGGAGCGCACGGCAGCCACTGGCGACCCGGGCGCAGAGGCCCGCGTCGTGGTGGAGCGCATGCGGTCCGGCGAGCTCGCGCCGATCCGCGTCGAAGTCGCGGCCGCGCTCGGGCACCCGGTGGCGAGGCTCGTGGAGCCGGACGTCAAGCCGATCGACCACTCGTTCGATACGAAGCGGCACGCCGCCTCGCAGCTCGCTGGCCCGCGCGTCTCGCTGAGCTGGGCCGCAGACGTGATCCAGCGCTTCCGTGGCCACGGGTCCTCGACCCGCGTGACGGACATGGTCGTGTCCGCCGCGAGGAAGCTGTCCAAGCCGAACGGGAAGATGAAGGAGCGCAAGCTGGAGGAGCTGTCCGGCGCCGCGCATCACGCACAGGAGGTCCCGGAGGCCTTCACGCCGCTCAAGGCGTTCATGGACGGCGTCTACGCCCTGGCGATCGGGATGCGCTACGGCTTCGCTTGGGCCTCGTCCGAGGTCGATGGCGAGCCCAAGTTCGAGTGGATGGCCACGCACGCCGTGGCGACGTGCACCCACATCGCGGCCTGCATGTACCGGGACGCGGAGCCGATCGCGGACGGCACGGCGGCCGTGAAGTCGCCGGCGCGCGACGCGGCCTACTTGAGGACCATGGTCATCGCTGACCTGCGCCTCGCGGACTACCTCATGAACCCGGCCGTGGACCTGTCCGGCGGCGACGGCGGTCGCGAGTGGGTCAAGCTCCGCGAGAAGGAAGAGGCTGACGATCTCGCGCTCGAGCGGCTGATCGACGAAACGATCGCCGAGCACCGCCGCGGCGAGTCCTAGCGCTTCGGCCTGGCCGTCGGCCTCTCATCCGCGTCGCACGTCGGCGTCGTGACGAGCGGCGGGCGCGGGACCGTGTTCCAGGACTTCGCGGTCCATGGCGGGTGCTCCTGCTGGTGCGCCTTCCTGGCCTTCTCGGCCTTGGCGTAGGTGATCCACCACTGGCCGGCCCACCAGCCGCAGGTGCAGCTCGCCGTCCACCAAGCACCTTGTCCGCCGATGCGTCGAGGTCATGCACTCGATGTAACATGCCGGCCATGACGAGGGTCGTGGCCACCTCCGACGTGCACGGCATGCTGCATGAGATCGAGGACTTTCCCGACGGGGACGTCCTCGTGCTCGCCGGCGACGTCCTTCGGAACTTCTACAGCCAGAGCGCCCGCTGGTCCGACGCCGAGCGTCAGCTCAGGGCTCTCGACGAGCTCGCGACGTGGGTCACGGACCAGATGCCGCACCGGAAGGTCGTGCTCATCGCGGGCAACCACGACTGGGTCTTCCAGCTCGAGCCGAAGAAGGCCCGTGAGGTTCTGTCCGGGTATCCCAAGGTCGTCTACCTGGAGGATCACGGCGCCGAGGTCTGTGGCCTGCGGTTCTGGGGATCGCCCTGGCAGCCCGAGTTCTGCGACTGGGCGTTCAACCTGCCGCGCGACGGCAAGAAGCTCGCCGCGGTCTGGGCGAATGTGCCGGCCGGGCTCGACGTCCTCGTGACGCACGGCCCGCCACACGGCGTTCTCGACAGCTCGCCCGAGGTCAACTGCCACGAGGCCGGCGATCGCCTCTTGCTCGAGCGTGTCCAGGCGGCGAAGCCGCGCTTCCACGTCTTCGGGCACATCCACGGCGGCTACGGGCGGGAGCGCGCCGGCGAGACGGAGTTCCTGAACGTCGCGGCCTGCGACGAGAGCTACATGCCGGTGCAGAGACCCATGGTCTTCGATGTGGCTCCGGGAGGCGCGTGATGGCCGGACCGCCTGACGAAGAGACCCTGCGCAAGTGGAACGGCTGGCCGAGCGACAAGAAGCCGAGCTACTGGCCGTGCTGGCGTCGCGACGAGGCCGAGGACCCGTGTTCGTGGGACGCGGTTGAGGCGTGCCCGAAGCACGAGCCCGTCCAGCGCGCCGCAGTCCTGTACGGCGGACGCGTGTTCTCCGTGGCCAGGCCGTACCGCCACGACGCCGCGATCCGTCTGGCTCGCCACGAGCTCGGCGAAGAGGCGTTCAACGCGGCGCGCCCGACGGCCGAGCAGGGCTTCGTCATGGCGGACGGTCGCTTCATCTCGAGGAAGGCGGCCTACGCCCTGGCCAGACGCTCGGGGCAGCTCCGCAAGCCGCTGATCGGCGGCGGCATCCTCACGTCCGAGGACCTCTGGTGAACGACCGCGACTTCGCCAAGTCGCTGGCTCGCGCGACGGGCCAGCGTAGCTCGCTGACCGTGATCGACCTTCGCGCCGCCGAGACGGAGCTCGAGAAGATCGCGACGTCGAAGGCCAGCAACAGGGTGTGGGCGGCGAAGCTGCTCAAGGAGGCGCGTTGGCGCCTCGCGGTCCGGCACGCCGAGGCGACCGACAAGCGGACACACTTCGGCTGGCAGGAGGTCTGGCGCGACGACGGTGACCTCTCGCCGTTCTGCGGCGTGACGCGCGCCGGCCGCCGCGACGGACAGCGCGTCAAGCATCGCCTGACGCTCGACCCGCTCGAGGTGACATGCGTGAAGTGTTGGCGTCGACTCGCGGCCGAGGCGCAGGAGCGGATCGCTGGCTTCGAGGTCGCGCGGGCCCTCGCCGAGGTCGAGGACACACAGGAGCGGGAGGCCAGTCAGGAGCGCGCCCAGCGGGCGCGGAGACGCAGCAAGTGAGCCGGAAGAAGACGAAGACGCCACAGGAGCCCGAGGCGCCGAAGAAGCCCGAGAGGGCGCCGGGCACCTACCGCGCCGACACGCTCGAGAACTTCCTCGACGACGTGCTGGACCACGACCTCTTCGCCGGCGACGGGCCGCTCCCGGTCAGGCGCGAACCGGGGCGCTCGAACCTCATCCTCGTGACCGGCGAGAACGCGACCGGCAAGAGCATGTTGCGCAAGGTCATGTCGGGCGCGCTGCACAAGAACAAGGTCGAGGCGATCGCCCTGTCCATGCAGGGCCGGACGTCGGTCGGCACCTTCGCGTCGTTCATCTACGGCGACGAGAGCTCGCGTGCGACGGGCTGCAACACCTCGAACACGATCTCGACGGCCATGTCGACGTCGCGCGGCCGCGACGGTCGGCACGCGATCATCTGGGACGAGCCCGACGTCGGTCTCTCGGACAACTACGCCGTCGGCGCAGCGCACGAGATTCTCGAGTTCATGCGGAGCCCGCCGGAGAAGCTCTTCTACGCGCTCGTGACGACGCACCGGAAGGCCATGCTCGAGGCGCTCATGGCTGGCGAGCCGCACCACCTCCGGCTCGGGGACACGCTGACGCTCAGGGAGTTCCTGGTCTCGCCGATCGCGCCCAAGCGGCTCGACGAGCTGCGCGAGCGCGACGTCGAGCTCTTTCGTCGCATCCACAGGGAGTTCGGGGTCTGATGACGAGCGACGAACTGCTGGAGAGCCTGAGGGCCTCGCTGCGCCTCGGGCTCGCGAGGCTCCACTCGCCGGAGGTCAAGGATCTCGGCGACGGACTCGTCTTCTTCGGCGACGGGATCGACGTGGCACTGCTAGACGCGCGACGCGCGCTCGTCGCTGATGACCTGCCGTCCAGCGAGTGGTTCCTGGTCACGGGCCGCGCTCACGGACTGGAGTGGAAGGACGACATGCTGGACCTCTGCGGGCTGTGGGTGATCGAGGTCTTCGACGACCTGGAGCGCGTGCGCTCGGAGCTGACGGAGATCGCCAGTGGCCACTGAACAGCAGATACTGCTCTGGGTCGAGTGGAAGGCCGACAGGGCGCTGCCCAGCGGCGGCCGCTTCAACGAAGCTGGTCTGACGATGAAGCCGAGGCGGATCTGGACGCTGCTGCGCGAGACCAGCAAGGCCAAGCCTCCGTCGCTGCCGATCGTGCCGGAGCACGGCGTGAACGCCTTCATGGAGGACGAGATCCACGACTGGCGCTGGCAGGGCGGCAAGCTGCGCTTCTACTCTCGGGTCGCGGACCGTTCGGTCTGGCTGCTCCTCGAGTACGGCAAGGAGGTCGCGTCATGAAGTTCTCGGACGTCTTCGCTGGTGTCGCGGAAGCCGCGGTCCTGGATCGCCTGGTCGACGAGAACGAGCAGGCGCCGATCCTGTTCAAGATGGGAGACCCGGAGGTCGCGCTGCGGGTCATCAGGTCCAGCGTGCGCTCCTCCTACCTGTTCAACCGCTACACCATGCCGAGCTACGCGTCGCACCTCTTCGGCGCCCTGTCCCTGTTGCCGCCGGTCGACGACGAGCTCGGTCCGATCCTGGCCGGCGTCGCCGGAGCGATCAAAGGCGAGCTGTTCAACAACAACGTGTTCGGGAGGCCGAAGGAGTGCCACTCGCACTACCAGGACATGCTGACCTCCTACGTGGCGGCGGGCGGTAGCCCGGAGCTCGTCGCCGTCGAAGGAGGCGGCGGGAAGAGGGACTACGCGGATCACCTCCTGGAGACGCTCGAGGATCGCCTGGCGACCTTCGTCCTGGTCCCGGCCATCGAGAAGTCCACGCCCAAGTTCTTCGAGACGGTGGCCGCCAACCTGTCGGGCGACCCTCGGTTCGCGAAGTACCGGCAGTTCGTCGAGAAGCACATCGAGCTGGATCGTACGGAGCATAGCTGCGTGACCATGGACTGGCTGGGCTACTTCGTCGGCAAGGTCCCGCAGGATCCCGAGGAGGTCGTTCACGCGCTGCGGCTGGCGACCAAGGCGATCATCCTCGGAAGGGGGAGGAGCGTCGCTACGC
>CAZFMF010000095.1:0-5805 GCA_964519985.1 uncultured Pseudobdellovibrionaceae bacterium
TGGGCGTGGGCACGGCCGCGCCGACGGCCGGGACGAAGCTCGAGATCGACGCGAGCTCGGGTGGGTTCAGCGTCGGCCTGCGCGTGTCGAACGGGACGGTGACGTGCCCGGGGGCGGGCGTCGGGAGCGAACGCTTCGGAGACGGATCGGCAGCCGCGGGGTCAGGCGGAACTGCGCTCGGCGGGTCCGCGTCGGCCGCAGGCGCGAACTCGACTGCCGTCGGCTCCGGCGCGTCGGTCGTCGCAGGCGCTACGGGGCAGTCCATCGCGATCGGCCAGAGCACCACGATCACCGCGACTGGCGGCGGTGTGAGCATCGGGAGCAGCAGCCCGATCAGCGCGACAGGCGCTGTGTGCATCGGCTTGAGCTCGATCGTCGGAGGGATCAACGGCACGGCCGTTGGAAACTCGGCCAGCGCGAACGCCAACGGCACGGCGGTCGGCCGAGCGTCTTCTGCTGCATCCACTGGAACAGCCGTCGGATCCCAGGCTCTATGCAACGCCGCCGACGGGACCGTGATCGGTTTCGGGGCGTTCATGAGCTCCGCGGCGACGGGCTCTTCGATCGTCCTCGGGCGCGGCGTGACTCTCGACCTTTCCTCCACTGGCTCGAGCGGCATCGCGATCGGAGGCAGCGTCGGCGCCAGCGCGCTCACGACCGGCGGCATCACGATCGGACTCTCCGCCTCGCTCAACGCCACCAACGGCATCGTCATCGGCGACAGCTCCACCATCGCTTCTGGCGCCACCGTGCGCTCGATCGTCATCGGCCAGGGCGCATCGTTCCCCGTCTCTGGCGGCGGCGTGATCCTCGGCGGCACGGCGGCTTCTGTCGCCTTCACCGGGACCGTGATCGTCGGGCTCAGCGGCACGGTCAATGGCAACGACGCCACGGCCGTCGGCGCCTCAGCGAACGCCTCGGCGACCAACTCGGTCTCGATCGGCGCCAGCTCGGTCTCGAGCTCCGCGGCAACGGCTGTCGGTGCCCTGGCGAACGCGGCCGCTACGTCCGCGACCGCCGTCGGCTCGTCGGCCACCTGCGGGGTGGCCAACACCGTGGCGATCGGCCAGGCCGCTCAGGCGAGCGCGACAGAGTCGATCGCTGTCGGTCAAGGCGCCACGGTGTCGAGCGGCGCGACCGCCCGCTCCATCGTGATCGGCCGGAACGTCTCTATGACCGGTGCTGCCGGCGGCGTGATCGTCGGCGGAACCACATCGGCAGTCGCCGTCACCGGCGTCACGGCGATCGGCCTCGGCGCCACGGTCTCGGGCGCTAACGCCACGGCGATCGGCAGCAACGCCTCGGCCTCGACGAACGGTGTCGCGGTTGGGCCCGGCGCGACCGCGACGGCTGTCAGCGGTATCGCGATCGGACCCAGCGCTTCGTCCACGACGACCGGCAACGGAATCGCGATCGGGAACGGCGCGACCGTGACCGCGAACCAGGCGATCGGTCTCGGTGTCGGCGCCACGGTCAACGCCGACAACGCGATCGCTGTCGGCGACGGCACTTCGATCCATGCCTCATCGACGACCAGGTCGATCGTCATCGGCGAGGGCGTAGACATCACCTCCACAGGCGGCGGCGTGGTGGTCGGCGGCAGCTCCGGCGCGACGATCTCGTTCGTCAACACCGTGATCGTCGGCCTCGGCGCCACCGTCGCTGGGAACTTCGCCACGGCCGTTGGTGGCAGCGCCGCGGCCAACGCGGTGGGCTCCACTGCGATCGGCAGCGGATCTGTGTCCGACGACTCTGGCACCGCCGTCGGCGCCGGTGCGCAGATCGGCGCCGGGATCGTGGCCGCGCTCTGCCTCGGAGCCGGCGCCGGGATCGTGGCCGGCGCAGCCGCCGGATCGATCGCCGTCGGGTTCCAGTCGCAGGTCTCGGCCACCGGCGGCGGCATCGCCATCGGTCGTCAGGCGCTCGTCAGTCACACGAACAGCATTGCGCTCGGCTACGACGCGACTACGACCGCGAACAACCAGATGTCGATCGGCTCGGCGGTCCAGCCGATGTTCGACTTCGCGTTCGGACGCGGCTCGGAGTCCGGGAACGGGCCGAACACGATCACGCTCAGGGCCACGAACGCTTTGGCTGCCACCAACAACGCCGGGCACGCCATGGTCGTGACCGGCGGCGCGGGCGACGGATCTGGTGCCGGCGGCGCCATCACACTGCGAGGCGGAGCTCCAGGCTCGACGGGCAACGCCGGCAGCGCGACGGTCTCCGGTGGCACTCCGGTCGACGGTGACGGCGGCTCGGCGTCGATCAACGGCACGAACGGCGTTGGCACGAATCGCGGCGGTGGCGCCGTCACGATCACCTCCGGCGCCTCGACCGGCACCGGAACGCCAGGCAACATCACCATCACCGCCGGTGCGACGACGAGCAACTCGAACCAGGCCGGCTCGATCATCATGAGCGGCGGTTCGGCCGGGGCGATCGCCGGCGCCACCGGCGGGGACGTTCTGATCCAGGGCGGACTCGCGAACGGCGGAACCGCTGGCTCGGTGCAGATCATCGGTGGAGGCCAGGGCGCGACGCCAGGATCTGTTCTCGTCCGCGGCGGCACGTCGACCTTTGGCGGCGCTGCCGGGACGGTCACCGTCGAGGGTGGTCTCGCGAACGGCGGGGCCGGCGGTCTGGTCACGGTCCGCGGTTCCGACGGCTCGGCAACGCTGACAGGCGGTGCCGGCGGCAACCTGGTGCTGAACGGCGGCTCGGCTGGTGGCACGGGCAGCAACGCTGGCGGCAGCGTCACGATCACGGCCGGCGCGTGCACGAACGCCGGGACGGCCGGCAACTTCGACGTGTTCGGAGGTGCCGGCGGAGACACGTCGGATGGCGGCTACGCTGCGCTCGAGGGCGGCGCCGGCGGCACGACCTCAGGCGCCGGCGGCAACGTCCACCTCACCGGCGGCTTGTCCACGGAGGGCGCCGGCGGCTCGATCTTCATCTCGGCCAGGAACGGCTCCGGCACGGATCAGGGCGGCGGCCTGGTCCAGATGATCTCTGGTAGCGCGACCGGCGCGGGGCTCGGAGGCCTGCTGGACATCTTCGCCGGGTCAGGCGGCGACACCGGCACGGCCGGCGAAGTTGCGATCACCGGCGGCGACGGCGGATCGACGAGCGGAGCTGCGGGTGGTGTCTCGCTCGCTGGCGGCACTCCGACCGACGGCGACGGCGGCTCGGTTTCGCTCTCCGGCTCGAACGCGGTGGGTGCGAACCGCAACGGCGGCAACGTCTCGCTGACGCCCGGGAACGCGACGGGTGCCGGAGTCGCCGGCGCGATTCTCCTGAACAACAGCGTCAGGATCCAGGCGAGCTCGGCGATCACCTCGACCACGACGCTCGCCAGCTCCGCGGCGGTCATCACCCAGGTCGACACGTCGGCGAGCGCCGCGTTTACGCTCACGCTCCCGCCGGCTGCGAGCGTCGGATCCGGCAGGATCTTCATTGTCAAGGACGTCGGCGGCAACGCGGCGGTCGAGAACGTCACAATCGACGGCTCGGGCGCCGAGACGATCGACGGCGCCACGACGTACGTCCTGACCGTCAACTACGAGGCCGTCACGCTCTTCTGCGACGGCTCGAACTGGTTCCTGGTCTAGGGGGTCTCATGAGGATCGTCAGTCTCGACGGGGGTGGCATCAAGGGCATCATGACGGCGCGGATCCTCGAGAGGCTCGAGGCGGCGTCGCCGGGATGGCTCGCCAAGGTCGATCTGTTCGCCGGGACCTCCACCGGAGGGATCCTGGCGCTCGCGCTTGCGGCTGGCATGACGCCAGCGCAATGCGTCGAGCTCTACCGCGACAACGGCGCCGTGATCTTCTCCTCCAGGGGCGCTGGCGACGCCGTGCTCGGGGGCGCTGACGAGTACTTCCGCGCGAACTACGGCCAAGACGGCATCCGCGCCACGCTCGAGCGTGTCTTCGACGGAAAGCTCCTGAAGGAGCTCCAGCGCGGTGTCCTGATCCCGGCCTTCGACATCCGTCGCTGGTGCCCGAAGTTCTTCGATCGCGACCACGACGGCGACAGGCGTGTCGTGGACGTGGCGCTGGCGACGAGCTCGGCGCCCACCTTCTTCCCGGCGCACGGCTGGGCGGATGGCAAGGACGTCTCGTGCTTCGCGGACGGCGGCCTGTTCGCGAACAACCCCGCGGATTCTGCGATCGCCTACGCCAGATCGAAGCGCGTTCCGCTGCCGTCGACGAGCATGCTCTCCTTCGGCACCGGCGCGAGCGCGCCGCCCATGCCGAGCGAGATGGGCGTCGGGCAGACGAGCCTCGACTGGGGCTACCGCCAGTGGCTGGTGCATGACCCGCACTACCTGCTCACGGCCCTGTTCGACGGGTCAGTGTCGGCGTCGCACTACCGCGCCAAGCAGCAGCTCGACAGCCGCTACCACAGGGTCCAGCCGACGCTGGCTCGACACGTCGAACTCGACCAGGTCAAGGCGATCCCGGACCTGCTTGCCGATGCGGATCGCTTCGACATCGATGAGGCCGCCGCCTGGATCAAGACGCACTGGGCGTAGGACGAGTCCTGTTGGCGCCCTGACGATTCCGTCCAGATGATCTGCGGTGGCTCTGCGGCTTAGCCCGCGCCTACCACAGAGGTTGATTCAATGACCTACGTCAGCGGAGGCACGCTTCGCGGCACTCTTCGACTTGCCGCTCCCGTGACGGCGCCAGGCCTGTCTGTAGCAGGCGAAGGCAGGATCTACTTCGACGGGACGCAGTTCCTCGCGAGCCAGAACGGCGCCGCCTACACGGCGCTCGTGGGTGGCGGTGGCGGCGGCGGCTGGACCGACGACGGCACCGTCGTCCGCCTGACTGCTGCGACCGACGGTGTCGGTATCGGGATCACATCGATCGCGGCCGGGTCGAAGTTCGAGGTGCTGGGCGACGCGACCAGGAAGAACGTGAGCGTCACCGGCGGACCGGCGCTCGTCGCCGGCGACGTGACCGTGCTCAGCGGCGCCGGAGTCGGAGACGGCGCCAGCAGCGGCGTGGTGGTCGTCGGTTCAGGGACCTCACCGTTCGGAACGACCGGCGCTGCTTCGACAGGCGCCCTCACGATCCGAACCGGAGCCTTCACCGGAACCACGGCGGATCAGGGCGACAGCACCGGCAGCATCTCGATCCTCGTGGGCAACGGTGTCTCGCTGACGGGTGACAACGCGACCGGCGGCTCGATCACCCTCTCGGCGGGCGGGACGACCAACGACAACGCGTCGTCTGGCGGAGTGTCGATCTCTGCTGGTTCGGCCGCTGGCACGAACTCGACTGGCGGCAGCGTGACACTTGCCGCCGGCGGCGGTTACACGGCAGGCGGCGTGACGATCAGTGCGCCTGGTGGCGGCCCTGGCGGCGGAGGCGACGTCTCGGTCAACGCAGGCAGGGACCTCGCGCTCAGCGGCAGCGACAACCTGACCACGAACACCACGATGACCTCAGGGGAGGGCTTCACGCTCTTCGCTGGAGATAGCGGAAGCAACGGCAGCATCCTGATCGAGTCGAAGGGTGGCGGTGGCCCGGAGATCAGACTTCAGCGGAACCCCGGCACGCCGACCACGAGTGTCGTCCTGGACGACACCTACTTCACGGTCAACGCGACGCTGCTGCCGTCGTCCGGGATCGGCGACAACACGAGCAACATCAACATCGAGACGCAGTCCGGTTCGCTCGGCGGCAACGGCACGAGCCTCTACATCACCCCGAACCTCGGGATCATTCTCGAGATCGGCAACACCATCAAGATCGACCCGGACGGGACGAACAACTGGATCTACGGCGACGACGC
>CAZFMF010000096.1:0-5798 GCA_964519985.1 uncultured Pseudobdellovibrionaceae bacterium
GCCCGAGCACAGCATCCTCTGCCCCGCCTTTCAGACCCCCATGGCGGCGTTGTTCGGCACCTCCGGCCCCTGCGACTGCGGCGCCGAGTCGTCTCAGAGCGTGGCGACCGCTGTGGCCGAGCCGCCGATCACGGAGGCTCCGGTCGATACGGCCTCGCCGCCTCCTGGTGACATGAGCGAGGTCAAGTCAGCCGACGGCGGAGCGACGATCGTCCGCGGAGACTCCCCGGACGACAGCGGCGGCCCGCTCATGCTCGGGTCGCCTCCGACTGGCGACGGCGCTGGAGGCGAGATCGCCATCAAGCCGCCTGTCGCGATCGATGATGGCCAGCAGGCCAAGACCACCACGGACGCGCCTGCGTCCGCCCCAGCGCAAGCGGCTGAGGGGCCGGCCTCGGAGACGAACGCCGCCGCTTCGGTGTCCGCCGACAAGGCGGGGCCGGCCCCTGACACCGCAAGCGAGAAGCCCAAGAAGACCCGCGGGAAGCGCCAGAAGAAGACCGAGTCCGAGGCTCCGAAGGCGGGCGCTGCGCCAGAGCCTCAGCTCGAGCAGCCGTCGCCGGCTGCCGTGGCGGCCGTGCGCGCTGCCGTCGACCTGCCTCAGGGTGACAAGAGCAGGGAGATCCTCACGGCCGGCGTGACCGCTGAGGTCGCCGAGATCAAGAAGGAGGCGCAGCAGGCGAACGCCGCGGCGACGAAGTCCGTCGAGTGCCTAGAGGCGAAGGTCAAGGCCGACTACTTCGCGACCGCCAGTCAGACCACGTCGCCGGCGCCCGAGGCGCAGCCGCAGGGCTCGCCGGCGGTCGCCTCTCCGCCAGCCGCAGCGGTCAAGGTGGCCGCTTCCAGCTCCACGCCGGGCAAGAAGCGTCGCCTCTTCGCTGGCATCGACTCGGGGATCCTCGGCTACACGGCGGTCATCGACGAGACCGGCGATGTCATCGAGATCATGGCCACGCCCTCGACGGGCGGGAAGAAGCCGGTCTACGACGAGGCCGGCATGGTGCGCATCGCGCTCCGACTGAAGGAGTTCGGCGTCGAGGAGATCCTGCTCGAGCGGCAGCAGCCGATCAACAAGATCAACCGCGGCGGCAAGTCCGTGAACATCACGGCCAAGGCCAACTTCAAGAAGGGCCTTGGCTACGGCCTCTGGCGCGGCATCCTCACCGCGCTCGGCCTGCGCTTCGACACGGTCGCGCCGATCACCTGGAAGCGCGCCATGCAGATCGCCGGCGGCGCGCCTGAGGAGGTGAAGAAGCGCGCGATCGACAAGAGCCAGTCGCTGTTTCCTGGCGTCGACCTGCGCGACACGGAGCGCAAGCCGAAGGCGCGCGTCCCGAGCGGCGACAAGGCCGAGTCGCTGCTCCTCGCGCGCTACGTCATGCTGACCAAGATCGGCGGCCTGACCGCGGTGCGTGACGCCGAGGAGTACGACGAGGACGACGACGAGGACGACGATCTCTCGGACGGCACCGACGATCAGGTCGGGACGACCGAAGGGGCACAGACGGGGGCACAGACGGGGGCGCAGGTCCAGGCGCAGGAAACGCAAGTCGCTGCGCCGTCGCGGGCTCAGGGGGCACAGATGGAGGCGCAGACGGAGGCTCAGGTCAAGGCGACCGACGCGCCTCCAGCCGCCGCCGAGGTTCCCGTCCAGTCGACGGCCGAGACGCCCGCTCCGGCGCCGCCAGCGGCCGAGGTCGAGTCGCCGCCTGACGCGCAGACGGAGCCGCCGAAGACGGAGGAGACGAAGGCCGACGAGGCGACCGGCGACGAACCGGCGCCCACGGCGCCGGACGGAGAGGGCGGCGAGCAGGCGTGGCTCGAGAGGATGTCCGCCTTCATGAAGAGCGGCCAGACGATCCCCGGCGCACCGCGCAAGAACCTCAAGAACGCCAAGCCGGTGCCCGCGCCGCCCGCGAAGAAGGCCGCCAAGTCGAAGGCCGCGAAGAAGCCGTCGAAGCCGAAGCCCGCGGCGAAGCCGAAGACGTCAAAGAGGGCCGCCGCGAAGCCGGCCGTCAAGTCGAAGAAGGCCGCCAAGCGGCCGTCCGGTCCGAAGAAGGCCATGACACCGGCCGAGCGCGCCGCGGCGCGCGTCCTCCGGGGTCTCTGACGAGCCATGAGCGCCACCATGACGGACGAGAAGGCGCCCGAGACGTCGGACGCGCCTGAGGACAAGCGTCCCTACCCGAGCAAGCTGCGCTTCGAGAACGTCGAGCCCGGCCCGCTCGCGGAGGTCAGCTTCGCGCGACCGGAGGCCGAGCCCGAGCCGCCGAAGCCCGAGGTCCAGCCGGAGCCCGTGCCGGAGCCTGAGGAGGCCGCGATCATCCCGGCTCCGCGCAAGCTGCCGGCCGACATCGTTCCGATCGAGATCGACTACTCGAAGTACGAGAAGATCACCTACCAGCCTGTCGAGCCGACGATGAAGCTGCGCGGCGTTCAGGTGGAGGCGATCGACGCCTTCATCGGGGACACCCAGCACAGGCGGAAGATCATCGTCCTGCCGACGGGCTGCGGCAAGACCGTCACCGGCCTGGCGATCGCCGGCCGCGTCAACGGCCGTGTGCTCTGGATCGCGCACCGCGACGAGCTCATCGAGCAGCCCGCAGACGAGGTCGACAAGCGCTTCCCCAACCTCGAGTACGGCGTCGAGAAGGGCGGCGTGTTCACCGGCGTCGGCAAGCGCCTGGTGATCGCCTCGATCCAGACGCTGAACAAGCTCAGCCGCCTGAAGCCGATTCTCGAGGGCGCGCCGTTCTCGGTCGTGATCTACGACGAGTGCCACCACGCCACGAGCATCATGGCCAGGAAGCTCCTGACGCGGCTCGGGTGCTTCAAGGACGACGGCCCGATCCTCCTCGGCCTCACCGCCACGATCGAGCGCTCCGACAAGACCTCGCTCGGCGAGGTCTTCGAGGCCCTGATCTACAGCGTCTCGATCAAGAAGGCGATCGAGATGGGCTTCCTCGTCCCGCCGAAGCCCATCAAGGTCCCGCTGCCGATCAACCTCAAGGCGATCAAGATCGTCAACGGCGACTTCGCGGCCGGCGACCTCGAGCGCGAACTCGCGCGCACCAACGCGGCGCAGGCCACAGCATCCGCGATCCTCGCGAACTGCGGTACCCGCAAGACGATCGCCTTCTGCGCCTCGGTCAACCAGGCGCAGCGCACCGCCGAGTCCTGCAAGGACCTCGGTATCAAGGCGGCCTGGGTCTCCGGCGAGATGGCCAAGAGCGAGCGCCGCGCAAGGCTGCACCAGTTCTCGATCGGCGAGGTCCAGGTCCTGACGTGCTCGGACCTGCTCGTCGAGGGCTACGACGAGCGCTCGATCGGAGCCGTCGTGATCGCCAAGCCCACGCGCAGCCAGGGTCGCTACACACAGATGGCCGGCCGTGGCCTGCGCACCTGCGAGCACAAGGTCGACTGCCTGCTCATCGACATCGTCGGTGCCAGCGACCTGGGCATGGTCACGGCGGAGATCCTGCTCACACCAGACAAGAAGAAGGAGCTGAAGAAGCGGGCGAAGAAGACGGAGGACGGCGGCGATCCGAACATGGAGTGGCAGCGCCTCGCGGCCTACCTCAACAGCGCCACCGTCGACACGATCGAGCACGGCGAGCTCGTCTTCGCGCGCGCGTCGGACGACATGATCGTCACCGTCGCGAAGGACAGGGAGCTCGTGATCCTGCGCCGCGTCTCGCTGGACCCCGACCTGTGGCAGGTCGAGCACCGCGGGATCGTGTTCAGCCCGTTCCCGCTCTCCCTCCAGGAGTCCATTTCCGTATTCGACTCCATGATCGAGGAGTTCGGAGGCGGCGCGAAGCCCGGCTCGCCCGAGTGGGACGTCGCCACGAGCGCGCCGGCGCCGCCCAAGGGGTTCAACCCGGCCGACGTGGCCAGCAGCGAGACGACGAAGATCGCCGCGCCGGAGTCCCTGCTGCCGATCGCCTTCCAGGCGCCGTCCGATGCGAAGCCCGGCATGAGCGGAGACGACCTCGCCGAGAGCATCAACCTCGACATCCTCAACACGCAGGCAATGCGGTTCTGCTCGGGCCTGAAGCTCGCGCTCAGGAGCTGCGAGATCCACCTGCTCGACGAGGACCGCGGTCCGCCGCGTCAGCCCTACCGCTGGGGCTGGAAGCCGCGCACGACCCTGACCGCGAACGCCGACCTTCCGATCGAGGGCGGCGGTCCCATGGTCGGCTGGGTGCGCGGCGACACGGCGTTCATCGACGCCGACACCTGCGTCCCCATCGCGCGCAGGGCGCTGCTGGCCGCCGGCGAGACGTCGACCGAGATCCTGGTCAAGAACATCAAGCGTCACCTCGGGACGCGTCACCGCCTCTTCAAGGGCCTCGACAAGACCTGGGTCAAGGTCCGCTCTCGCGACATCGACCAGCTCGTCGGTCGGCCCGATGTCGATGCGGTCCGCACGGAGTTCGTCGAGTCGGTCAAGGCCACGATCGCCTCGGCGACCAAGCTCGGGTGGAAGCAGGACCGCACGAACGACGAGTTCGTGACTCGCGCCCTGTGCCTCGACGAGGTCGCCGCGCCGTGAGCTACCGCCTGGTCAATGGTGACGCACTCGAGTCGCTGAAGGGCATGCCGAGCGGGATGGCGCACGCGCTGTGCACCTCGATCCCGTTCTGGCTCCAGCGCAAGTACAAGGGCAAGAAGTCGCACGGCCGCGAGCAGACACGGGCCCAGTGGGCTGACGGCCAGGTCGCCGTCATGCGAGAGGCTCGCCGGGTCCTCCGCGACGACGGCACGGCGCTCGTCGTCGTCGGCGAGACGCAGACCACGAGGAAGTGCGGCGACCTCAAGTGCGGCGAGACGTCGCTCCAAGGCCCGTACCTCGCGGAGCGCTTCCGTGACGACGGCTGGTGGATCAAGTCGCTCATCACGATCGAGTTCCTGAACCCGACGCCGTCGTCGCCCACCGACCGACCGCGGCAGGTCCACCAGTACGGCATCCTCCTCGCCAAGAGCGAGGGGCACTTCTGGGACTACATCTCGAGCAAGCTGCCAGGCGTCGACTACGACGTGCTCCTGCGCACCGTCTGGCACGGACCGCGCGAGAACGCCTACCGCAGCAAGAAGATCAAGTTCAAGCACACGTCGGTCTACCCGCGCTGGATCCCCGACCGCTTCCTCAAGGCGGCCGTCAGCGAGGGCGGCGTGTGCTCGAAGTGTGGCACGCCCTGGGCGCCCGAGATCGAGGACTCGAAGGGCGGCTCCAAGGGCAAGAGCTGGCACGACCACCAGGACGACGCGGCACGCGGCAACGCCAAGACGACCAGCTCCGACGACTACGTCCCCGCCAAGATCGTGGGCTGGGGTCCGGCCTGCCGCTGCAACGGCGAGCGCGCTGCGCCGGTCGTCCTCGACCCGTTCACCGGCACGTCGACCACCGGCGTCTCCGCGCTCTCGCTCGGCTGCTGGTACATCGGGATCGACCTCGACAGGCGCTGCATCGCGCTGTCGCAGGAGAGGCTCGAGAAGCACGTCGAGTCGATCGCCATGCCGCTCTTCGACTCACCCAAGGCCAGCCGTCGCCAAGGAAGGCTCTTCAAGTGACCGCTGTCGCCCGCCAGACGTCGCTGTTCGAGAACAACAGCGGCCAGGACGTGATCCGCGGCACCGTCACGTACGTCGCCCAGGGGTCGGTCGGCATCGAGGGTTGGCGCGCCGGCCGGATGAAGACCAAGGACGACATCGTCAAGTTCGTCGGCAACTGCCAGCTCGCCGTCGGGGACCCCGCGCGTCTGTTCGGCCTGTGGGAGGACGACCCGAAGTGGGGC
>CAZFMF010000097.1:0-5304 GCA_964519985.1 uncultured Pseudobdellovibrionaceae bacterium
TTCGCGAGGGAGTCCATGAGCGACGAGCGCATCGAGCAGCAGATCGACATGAAGGTGGCGCTGGCCGAGAACGGCTTCTACGTCACCTGGAGCGAGCCCGTCCTGGTCAAGTCGCACGACGACACGGCGCGCTCCATGGTCCGCGCCGTCGCCGAGGGCATCGAGAGCGTCATGGCGGCGAAGCGCGGGCAGGCGCAGGCGCCGACCGACGAGGCTGCGTCACACCCGGACGACCCGGACGCCTGGCGCGGCGAGACGTCGCCGGCGCCGACGGGAGAGGCCGACCCGGTAACCCAGACGCTCGGCAACGTCCTGGCGGTGGTCAACGAGGGCGACAAGATCACCTACCGCATCGTCAGGCGCTCGGTCGTCTGCTCGAAGCCCGAGGAGGTCCTGCCTGCGATCGCGCGGGCCGAGGCCGCCTTCAAGGACCTCATGAAGCTGCGGCTCGAGGGCGCGCTGCTGGAGGCCGACTAGACCAGCTCGCCGAGCTCCGCCAGGCGTTCTGCGGCGCGCATGTAGAGCGTCAGTCGCGGGCCGCCTGGGATCATGCCCACGAGCATGAGCACTGCGCGGCAGTCGCGGCCGTCGCGCAGGTGTGGCTCGACGAGCTTGAGCGCCGACGTGTTGAAGTCGAACGCGGCCGTCATGGCCCGGGACAGACGCCGGAACTCGTCGGAGAACCTCGACAGGATCGCCGGCGGGAGGCCGCCGGCGCCGGTCTCGGGGAGCTTCGCCATGCGGCCTGTGGCCGCGAAGGCCAGGGCGGACCCCGGCGGCGCCATGGAGCGGATCTGGTCGCAGGCGCGCCGGGTCGTGGCGTACTGCGCGAGCGCAGCGCCCAGGCGCTTCGTGAGCGCGTCCGCCACGACCGTCATCTCGGCCGCCATCTCGGCGAAGCGAGCGGCCTTCTGGAGGTCGAGGCTGGGGATCGGGTTCTTCCGTGCGACGAGCGGGACGCGCGGAAGGGCACGCGGGAGCGCCGGAGCCCTGCCCGCGCCGTTGCTCCTGTCCTCGAGCGGGACGATCTCGAAGGTCAGGCCGTCGACCTGGAGGAGCGACTCTGGCGCCCCGATCGAGATCATGCCGGCCGCCGGGTTGCAGACGATCGTCGGCTCGTCGAGGCGCTTGCCGAAGTCGACCCAGCTCATGACGACCTGGCCGTCGCCGTCGCGGGCCTCCTTCACGTCGCGGGCGCGGCAGATCCTGGCGATCTCGCGCATCACCTGCCGGACGTTGTGGGGGCTGAAGGTGTCGCGCACGACGACCCCGCCGACCTCGTCCCAGCCGTCTCCGATCATGAGCCTCGAGACGCGCCTGGCCTCGGCGGCGGTGTGGAGCCCGCGGCCGTCCTCCGTGCCGAGCACGTCGAGGAGCAGGGCCCAGACGGGGATGACGCGCCCGTCCTCCTTCGCGGCGGCCAGGTAGGCGTCGAGCAGGGTCCTGGTGAAGCTGGCGCTGAGCTCTGACTCGATCGAGTCGTGGGCGTAGCGCGGGTTCCGGCGACGCACGGCCGCTCAATCCTTCATCAGCGTCATGAGGACGACCGTCCCGATGACGCCGGCGCCGATCGCGAGCGCGATCGGCGTGATCGAGCCGCCCTTCGACCGGGGCTCGTCGTCCTCGTCCTCGGAGCGCCGACGCCTCGAGCGCCGCGGCGCCGGCATCGGCTGGGGCTGCGGCGCCGACTGGATGAAGGGCGACGTCGGGTAGGCGATCTGCGCCGGAGGGGCGGGCTGGTACGGCTGCGGCTGGTAGCTCGGGTAGCCCGGCTGGGGGTACCCGGGCTGCGGGTAGCCAGGCTGCGGCGGGTAGCCCGGCTGCGGGTAGGACGTCGCCGACCCGGTGAGGCGCATGGCGAGCTCGCTCAGGTCCGCGCCCGGGGCCGGGTCCACGGCCGCGAGCCGGCGCCAGACCTCCTGACGCACGAAGTTGGGCGCGTCCGCGAGCGGCACGCCGCGGCGGACGGCCTCGTCGCGGATCGCGAAGAGCCGGTCGAGCGTGTAGAGCTCGCGACGGTCCGCCGCGCCCACGGCGCTCATGACCGCGTCGAGCGAGGCGCGGACGAGCTCGCCGGAGTTGGGCGGCGCCACGACCGGCGCGACCGGCGTCGGAGCCGGAACAGGCGCTGGCGGCGTGGCAGCGGCCGTGGCGGCTGGATCTTGCCCCATGCCGTACAGGTCGTTGAGGGTGATGAAGCAGCCCACGCTCACCTCCGGCTTGCGAGGATACCCGGCTGCTTTCTCCGGGCGCCCGGAGTAGCTTCACTGGACGTGGACAGGATCTGCGGGACGTGCTCGCTCTGCTGCAAGGTCATGGCGGTCGACGAGCTGAAGAAGGGCCGCGGTGTCCTGTGTCGGCACGCCGGCGCCGGCGGCTGCCGCATCTACGCCGACAGGCCGACAGCTTGTCGGGACTGGTCGTGCGCCTGGCTGCTCGGGCACCCGGCGTTCCTCGAGAGCGACCGACCGGACGCGACGGGCGTCGTCGGCAGCCCGGCGGCTCGCGGAGAGGTGCACCTGCACGGCCGTGAGCCGTCTGCGGAGCTGGTCGACAGGATCGTGGCGGCCGGCGGGACCGCGGTCGTGCTCCAGGGCAAGCGCGCGTCGGCGTTCGGTCCCGGCGCCACAGAGGCCCTCAGGCTGCATGCGAGGGCGATGCGATGACGCGTGACCTTCGAGAATGATGCTATGGTCTCCGTCATGGCAGATGATACAGAGCTTGCTTACTGCGCAGGCATCATTGACGGAGAAGGCAGCATCAGCATCACGCTACGCGGCGGTCGAGGCAGGTGGCGGCCGATGCACTCTCTGGTCTGCTCGGTTGCCATGACGTCCAGTGAGGCGATTGGGCTTCTGGAGAACATGTTCGGCGGCATGGTTCGCGTTGCCATGGCGAAGAGCCAGAAGCACAAGAACCAGTGGATCTGGAGTATCTCCGCAGATCGTGCCGAAGCGTGTCTGAGCAAGATCCTGCCGTTTCTGCGAGTCAAGCGACGTCAGGCCGATCTTGGCCTTGACTTCCATCGGTCTAAGAGGAGGTTCAAGGTTCTTCCTCCAGAAGAGATCGCCAAGCGCGAATCGTTCAGGCAGAAGATGCATGCCTTGAACGAGAGGCATGGCCTCAAGAGGAAGGCGTACAGGGACTCGCCCGAACTAGCTTTGAAGGTCGAGAGAACGCGAGCCCAGGTCGCTATGTTTCTGGAGCTGAAGCGCGATGGTCGCACCAACGCAGAGGCCGCCGTTCTCGTTGGAGTCACGGAATCAACGGCTTCAGCGTGGTCAAAGGGCAAGCTCCCGTTCTACGCCAGCGGCGAGAGACCTACGCCGGAAACGGCTCGCGCTTCCCGCCGTGGTACTCGACCGCCAGTCCAGCCTCGCGCAACTCGTCGTTGAGGCAAACCCATTCATCTGGCGTGGGAGGCGGAGCCTTCTGTCCCTTCTTGAGCTTCACGGGCGGCGGCGATGGCGGGAGGTAGTAAACCGAGGCCAAGAGTCTTCCGTACTTGTCCCTGAGCGCACCGCCGTTCTGCTTCATGGTCGAGATCCAGAGCTTGGCGCCGGGCTTCAGACGCTCGAGCAAGAAAGCCAGCGCCTTGTCTGCGAGCGCCTTGGACTTCTTGTCCTTGTCGTTGATCTCGGCCGTGTTGATACCGTCGATGCGTACGGGCTCGGGAGACTCCGGCGAGCCCGTGTAGTGCCGGAGCCCCTGGTCGATGGTCACGGAGATCGTGTCGCCGTCGTGGGCGCTGACGAACATGGCGCGGAAGGTCCACTCGGAGTCGAACGTGCGCTTGCGGACGGTCATCGTCCCCACCTTTCGTGATCCTCGAAGTGTGCCTTGTGGACCTGTCGGCGCTGCTCGGGCGTCATGACGGCCCAGGCCACGACCAGTGCGTTCTTGAGGTCGCCGGCCTCATGGTCCGGCTCGCTCTCGAGGCCATGCGCCTCGGCCGAGTCCATGATCTCCTTCAGGAGTCGTGTCGTCGGATCGGTCTTCTTGGCCACGTTGCGCCTCGCGGTCCTCATGTTACAGGGCGAATCGTTCGTGTCGGCGCCGTCGTGTATCCTCTGCGCGCGATGACCTCCGGCATCAAGAGGAGCTGATCTCATGGGCACCTGGGGAGACGAACCTCGAGACGGAGACGCGCCATTCGATCTGGTCTCCGTCATGGGCGACCTGGTCAGCCAGAGGCTTGTCGAGACGTTCTCCGAGAAGCCGCCTTGTGACACGAGGACCAAGGGCTTCAAGATCGTGGGCCTCGACGACACCAGGTCGCGTCGGGCCAGCCAAGCCGCCTACCTCTGGAGTCGGATCGGTCTCGTGCAGATCCTCTCCGAGGACTGGCACATCCCGATTCCGCTCGATGTCGCCCGTCAGTGCCTGGCGAACATCGAGACCTGCGTGAAGGACCTGGAGTTCGTGGGCTCGTGGCGGACTCCGCGGAAGTTCGCGCGGACGGCCAGGACCCTCTGGGGTTGGCTCGCTTCGGTGATCCAGGCCACGGAGGAGTCGATCAAGGAGATCGGGACGTCGCGTCGCATGAAGCGCGGTGCTCGTCGACCACTGCCTCGGTCGGTCTACGAGTCGATCTTCGGGTATGGAACGAAGGCCGGTCGCAAGGGTCGTCGGTGGGCTCGTCTCGAGCTGCTGGGGTGCAAGACGCCGCCGCCTGAGCTGGAGGCCGCGTTCAAGGCGGCAGCACGAGTTCCTGGCTGGGCTCCTCGGCGTCCGCGTCTCGCCCGCAGGCGTCCGTCCGTGGCCGCGAAGGCGAAGAGCCGGAAGCCGCGGTAGCTACGCTCATGCCGTACACGCTGCACTGCATCCTGACCGGACACGACGTCTGCATGGCGGACGTGGCCGATCGTTGCGTGCACTGCGGGATCAAGCTGCCCGCTGGCTCGATCCGCCTGGCCGGTGAGGCCCTGATGCGGGGCTTCGCCGTGATCCTCGTCGTCCTGTGCTTCGCAGCGGCCAGGCACGGAGTCGAGTCGGTCAGGGCCGGAACATCACCGCTGCCGGAGCTGGAGTCCCATGAAGATCAAGCTGCGCAAGACCGGTGAGATCGTGAAGGTGAAGGGCGACCCGCCGGAGAAGGCGGGCGACCGCTTCATCGGTGTGGATCTTCCGCAGCCAGCGCCCGAGAAGCCCGCGAAGGGCAAGAAGGGCTGCCGCATGATCGAGTCCGACGGCGTGCGGGCGATCCAGTGCTCGCGTGGCAGCTCGGCGACCGACGGCGAGGAGCCGCCGCGCGAGCGCTCGTTCAAGTTCGACCCGAAGCTGCACGAGAAGCTGAAGGGGTGA
>CAZFMF010000098.1:0-4908 GCA_964519985.1 uncultured Pseudobdellovibrionaceae bacterium
TTTGCTCGGCCCACCATCGGAACTTGCACCGAAAACGATCCGTCACGTGACGGATCCGTCGCAGTGACGCGGCCGTCACGGGCCTCGCCCTCGCGGTGACGTTCACAGATCCGAGAAGTGGAGCAGCCTATCCGCTTCGCGCGCGCTCAGGCCCATGAAGCGGGAATACCAAGCCTCGACGAAAGCGGGGGGAAGTTTGAGTCGACTGCGCAGGCAACGGTGCACTTGATCGCCGGTGGCGATTAGGGTGGGTTCGCCGGAAACCGATTCGCAGTATAGCGAATCCCAAATATCATTCGCCGAGACACTCATATCCGATCCGAGCCGCTCCGCCTGCTGGCGCACCCAGGTTTCGGGATCTTCCAAATGCGGCCGTTCGGAGTGCAATCCAATCGCCGGCATATTCCAGTGGTGCTCGAACCCTTCCCGGTGAGTGGAGCCGTCAATGCGCAAGGGTTTTGAAATCTTGTTCAGCGTGAGTGTGCCGCCCGCGCGAAACTCCAAACTTTGGCGGTGGTAGACGCCGTCGTAGGGTTGGCTGCGGGGAACGTGGTGGTAGCGCGTCACCGGTTCGCGTTCCGAGTAAAATTCGGTCTGGTAGGTAGTAACATCGTTGACAACGACGGGCACTTGGCGCGTTTTCGTCACCTCTTCATAATCGGTATACGGAACCTGTTCGGTGTAGCCATGAAAACGGTGCTCCGGGTTCTTCTGGTGCTCGAGCTGGAACTTCCCGTCAAGCACGACGGTTAAAATCCGACCGCCTTTGGGATCAAACCAGGGGCTCGATTCTAAGGCATTCTCCAGCGCAGCGTCGATCCCGGATCGGTAGGGCGCCGGCAATCCATCGACATTGGCCGCGACTTTCACGCCGCGATAAAGTTCCGCGCGTTTGGCATTCAAGAGCGACGCTTTCCCCTGGTCCGACATTCCCCAGGCGGTGCAAACCTTGCGCACAAATTCCGAAAAGTACGGGTACTTTGCCGTTTGGATCTTAGCCAAAGTGCGGCACTGTCTCGCACCCGCGCGTCGCGTGAGATCGTCGACGAGAAACGCGTGGCGTCCCGACAGTTCACCGCTGAAAATGGGTTGGTAGTGCGTCAGTAAGTAAAGCCCTCCGAGCGGCCGTTCGCGGCGGATGGCATCCATCACTTGGGCTTCGATATAGCGCAGAGCCTCCTGGCTTTCTTCGGATTGGGTGGTCGCTACCGCTCCGACCGGGGCGTAGGCCCACTTTGCCTCCGCGGTCACGATTTCCAAAAGCAGATCAAGCGCTAAGCGTAGATTGCCGGCAAAGCGCGCCATGCGGACTTCAATCAGCGTTTTATCGATGAACGTGGTGCGGGCGCGCTTCAATCCGGCCAACGCCTTTTCGTTACGAGGCTCTTCTAGGAGTGCAGCTTCGTACGTTTCGATCGCGGCGCGGTAAGCCCCCTGAGCGTAAAGGTCATCGGCCCGGCCCCGCAGGCCCGAGCAAGCGGAAAGTAGCGCGACCAGAAAAGTGGCAAGAAACACTCTCAAAGGGTCACCCGACGGCTCAGCTTCTTCTTCACAAAAAGGCGCTTGAACACGGACAGACGGTCCACGAAGAGCACTCCATCCAGGTGATCGTTCTCATGTTGGATAGCCACGGCCAGCAAGTCTTTCGCGTCGAGACGCTGTTCGTTGCCATGACGGTCCTGGTACAAAACCGTGACATTTCCTTTGCGGGTCACCGATTCTCCCACTCCCGGCACGCTGAGGCAGCCTTCCTCAAAGGCCGCTTTGCCGGTGGCGGCGACGATGCGGGGATTAATGAACTCGAGGCGCTGTTGGGGGTAACCTTCTTGTAGGCCCAGGTCGATGATGAAAACGCGGATACGCCGGTCGACCTGAGGGGCCGCGAGTCCGATGCCGTTCGCTCCGAGCATCGTTTCGGCCATATCGTCGAGCAGTCGGCCCAGTTCGGCATCGAATTCCGTGACGGGAAGGGAAACCTCGTGCAGGCGTGGGTCCGGATATTCGAGGATCGGTAACCGGGCCATCCGTTTTTCCTCCTCAGTTCCTCATTAGGCGGAAAGACGCGACGCCGAGGAAAAAAAGATTCGGCGCCCAGGCGGCAAAGACCGGGGCGATATGCCCCCCCTTGCCAATCGAAAGGGTCAGCCGAGAAGAAAGCAGATAGAGAAAAACGATTCCGAAACAAAGTGCCACACTGCGGGTGGCGGAGTGCGTTTTCAGTGGCTTGAGCGCAAAAGGGAATCCGAGCAGCACCAGGACAAGGGGAGTGAAAACAAGGGCCACGCGCTCGTGGTACGCCACCTGCTGCGTGGTGGTATCCAGGCCGTAGTCGCGATTGCGGCCAATGAATTGTCGCAAGTCGCGCAAGCGCATCGTATCGTCGCGCACTTCGAAAGCCTTAAAGTCTTTCGGCTTCTCGGGAATTACATTGCGTTTGACTTTAAAGGGCATGGAAAGCGGGTACTGGGTATCCGGCGGATAGGTGACCACCAATCCATTGCGCAAAACCCAATCGTCGTTTTCAAATCGGGCTTCCTTGGCGTGAATGCGTTCCAACAAATAGAACGAGGGCGTGAAAAGGTAGACCTTCACGTCTTGCAGCGAGTTGGAGGCGGGCTCGAAGCGCCCGACGTTGTAAACCAGTCGCCCGCTCCGGTACCAGAAATTGGATCGGTTGAACGAGGAAAGGTGCTCGGTGGAAGACGGATCCAATCCCGATTGCACTAGGATGCGCTTGCGGTTAAAGACCGCGACCGTCGGATCGAAGACCAAGAAACCCAAGGTGCTGATCGTCGCGACGAAGGCAATGAACGTCGATACAATACGCAACGTCCCCACCCCGCTGGCATAGAGCGCCAGCACTTCGTTCTGGCGCGACATATTCGTTAGCACCAACAAGACCGACATCAAGCAAGCGACCGGCACGAAGAGCTGGATAATCGACGGGAGACGATAGAGATAGATCATCGTCAGCTGGGAAAGCGGGAAAGGCGAGCGCCAGAAATTCGTGAGAAAGTCGATGCCCAGGTAGAGGGCGGCAAGTCCGACGAGGACGAGGATCAGGTACAGAAAAGTTTCCCAGACGAGGTATCGGTCTAACGTATCCATGGATCCGATCTCACTGCGCAGTTTCCAAAACGCCTTTGAACTTTTCGAACGCCTGCGGGATGCGGTCGGGTTGAGTTCCGCCGCCCTGGGCGAAATCGGCCTTACCCCCGCCCGTACCTCCAAGCTCCTGCACGAGCGGTTTGATCAGGTCCGACGCACTCAGCTGGGAGGTGAGGTCCGAAGTGAGACCCACCACGAGCGAAACTTTTCCGTCGGTATCACTGGCCAGAACCACCACCGTGCGTTCCTTGAGTTTATCACGGACTTGATCCACCAGGGTGCGTAGGATTTTCGGATTCACCGACGGCACCCGTTCCATCACCAGCTGGAACTTGCCGACCGTGGTTTTCTTTTCCCACAGCTGTCCCCCCGCCGAACCGCCGCCGGCCCCTCCGCCCTGGGCCACCTGCAATTGGAGTTTCTCGTTCGCCTTTTGCAGGGCCAGGAGCGACTCCTGCATCTGTTGGACTTTGGCGGCGACATCGCGAGTCGCCAATCGCTGTTCTAGCGCCTTCAGTTGCGCGTGGCTGGCGGAAAGGTAACTGATCGCCGCGTCCGAGGTGATGCCTTCGATACGCCGCACTCCGCTGGCGACACTGCTTTCCGATGTGATCTTGAAAAGCACGATCTCGGACAGGGTGGCATTGGTGAGGTGTGTCCCCCCGCAAAGTTCCACGCTGACCGCATCGGTCGGCCCACCGACGCGCACGACGCGGACGCGATCGCCGTACTTTTCGTCGAAGAAAGCCAAGGCCCCACTCTGGATCGCCTCATCGTAGGACATTTCCGACGAAGTGACCGGGTGCCCACCCCGAATCGCGTCATTCACAAAGGCTTCGACCTTTTGCAGTTCGTCTTCGGTCAAGGCTTTCGGGTACGTGAAATCGAAACGCAGGCGATTGGGCTCGACGAGCGAGCCCCCTTGTTTCACCCGGTCGCCCAGAACTTTGCGAAGCGCCGCGTGGAGCAGGTGGGTCGCGGTGTGATTGCGCACCGTATAGCGCCGCAAGTTCTCTTCCACTTTGAGATCGTACGTCTTGCCGGTTTCTAATTTTCCCCGACGGACTTCGAGCGAATGGACGAAGGTCTTTCCATTTTTCTTGGTGTCGTGCACCCACGCCTGAGCGCTATTTCCCGAAATCTCACCCTGGTCGCCCACTTGACCGCCGCTCTCGGCGTAAAACGGCGTGGTGGGAAAGACGGCAAATCCCTTGGCCGGGGCCGCAAGCGAAGCCACTTCCTTGCCCTCCGCGTCGAGAAGCAAAGCCAGTTTTGCCTGTCCCGCTACCGCGTCGTAACCCGTAAACACGGTGTCTTGGCGCGCCTTATCGATCGCTTTCGTGATCGCCTCATTCGCACCGGAAGCTTCCGCTTTGCCGAAGCTGCTTTGGCTACGCTGTTTGCCCATCAGCGTTTCGAAGCCTTGATCGTCGACGGTGAGCTGGTGTTCCGCCACAATGGTGGCGGTCAGATCGAGCGGGAAACCAAACGTGTCGTAAAGTTTGAAGGCGACATCGCCGGGCAGCGCCTTGCCCTTCTTTTTCAACGTATCGGCAATCGCGGCTTCGAGCACGCCCATGCCGCGGTGGAGCGTTTCGTGGAATTTGGTTTCCTCTTCGCGAATATAGGTCTCGATCCCTTTCTTTTGCTCGACGATCTCTGGGTACACTTTGCCGAGCGAATCCGTGACCTGGGAAACGAGCTCATATAGAAAAGGTTTTTCCTGCCCGAGCTTTTTCCCGTGACGAATGGCCCGCCGTAGAATGCGCCGCAAAACATACCCGCGCCCTTCATTGCTCG
>CAZFMF010000099.1:0-4640 GCA_964519985.1 uncultured Pseudobdellovibrionaceae bacterium
GGGTGAGCAGCACGACGTTGCGGTAGCCCTGCGCATTGCCCATCTTCCATTCGGCAATCACGGCGCAATTCGCATCATTGTCTACGCTCGTCGGCACACGGAAATCGGCTTCGGCCCACTCTTTGAGCGGGATGTTTTCAAAATTTCCGAAGTTGGGCGAATTGCGCACCACACCCGTCGCCGGATCGACCGAACCCGCACACCCGATGCCAATGACATTCGGTTGGATTCCTTTGGTGGCAAAGGTCGCCATCGCCTCCCGCATGGCCTGGCGAACGTGTTCCGGGCTTTCGCCGGCGTGGGACGGAATTTCCAATTGGTGGAGAATCCGATCGGGTTCGTGCAGCGCGAGCGCTTTGAGTCGGGTGCCGCCGATATCGAGGCCGATCGAGATCCGGTTTCCGGTGGTCGCCATGGTGTGATTCGTATACTCTCAATCGCCAGAAGAAGAAAGCATGAGCTCCGTTCAAATGACGTCCAGTTCCGTGTTCCAGCTCGAAGGATTGCGTGTGCAGTATGGCCGCCACTTGGCGGTCGATTCCCTGAGTCTTACCGTCGAGAAAGGGGAAGCCTTAGGTCTACTCGGCGCGAATGGCGCCGGAAAGACGAGCACGCTTCGAGCGCTGATGGGAATGATGAAACCCAGTGGCGGTCGGGTGCAAGTTTTTGGCGCCAACCCAGGCTCGGTCGGCGTTCTGCGACGCACGGGATTTGCCCCGGAAGAGGCGATTCCCCCGGAGCGGATATCGGGACAAGAGTATCTGGAATTTATTGGCCGCATGCGGTTGCCGAAAACCGCCGTTCGCAAAGACGAGTGTGCCGAGCTTTTGGAATCCTTTGATCTGGTCCCACACAAACGCGTGCGAGAGTATTCAAAGGGAATGAAGCGGCGCTTAGTTCTGGCGCAAGCCTTTGTGGGTCATCCCGAACTTTTGATTCTAGATGAGCCGCTCAATGGTTTGGACCCCTTGATCATTGTGAAGCTGCGCCAATGGTTGGACCGTTATCGTCAGAATGGCGGCACCCTTCTCTACAGTTCGCATATCTTGGCTGAAGTGGAAAAAACCTGCACTCGCATTGCGATTCTGAGGCGGGGAGAGTTGGTTCTCAATGTGCCGGTACCGGAGGCGGTGGCGAAGTACGGTTCGGTGGAAGCCGCGTTTGAAGCGACGGCGGGAGGCGGAAAATGATCCCGCTGTTAAAATTTCACCTTCTGCAGATCACGCGCAGCCGTTTGCTGGTGCTATGGATTCTTTTTGCGTTTTTCATTGAGTACTCCGCCGCGAAACTTTTGTTTGCGATGACGGTTAGCGCGAATGGCGTACAGACTCTGATCGGCCTGCGGGAGCTTTCGATTGCCATGATCTACGTTCAGTTGGGTACGGCCGCGATGCTCGCTTCCATCTACGGCATTTGGATCGTGCCCTACCTTCACGAGGACCAGCGCGCCGCCCTGACCTTTGCACTTCCCGTGAATAAACTGATTTTCCCGGCCGTTTACGCGGTGAGTTTTTTGATTCTTTTCCTACTCCAATGCGCCGTGCTCCTGATCACCTTGAATCTGCAGTTTGGACCGGCCGCGGTTTTCGGGGCGGAGTTTCCTTGGAAGGAGGTTCTCTCCGGGACGTTGATCTCGGTGGTGGCCCTTGAAGTCATGGTCTTTGGCCTCTCGGTGGCTTCGCTCTACTTCGGAAAAATTGCGGCGTTTTTGGCCGGTTCCGCGATCGTGATGGTTTTGCAAGTGAGCGGCGTCGTGTTTTCGGCCGGGTGGGGCAAAGACACACTGTGGAAAAAAGTTTATGCTTTCCTTCCCCCGCTGGGCGAGATTTTTTTCGATTTCAAGGGACTGGCGTGGGAAGGTTCGGCCCGGACTCACTTGGGTCTGTGGGCGATCTGGGCCGCGATTTTTGTGGTCTTGTTTCGTCTGCGGCTCAATCGCGCTTAAGAAGGTACCCGCTTCCTTTCGGGAGTCTCGACTCCCGAAAGGAAGCGGGTACCTACTCCGCCTTGGTCGGTAGTAGGCTCATGATGTTGGTGGACATGTCCTGAATCGTGGCGCCCCATTTGAGCGCGTATTCTCCCGGATTCTTTGTCGATTGGAAGATAGTCAAGAACGAGAGCAAGGTCGTGGCTTGCGGGGATTTGCGATAGGCCTCGGAGACTTGAATGCGCAAGACGACATTCACAAAGCTCATCGGCCAATCGCGGCCTAGGCGCACATGGCCCGTCAGCGTTCCCCGCAGATCGGACTTGGGCGTTCCGAATTGGGCCTGCACGATTTCCAGGTTGCCATTGCGCATTGCGAGTTTGGCGCGCACTTCGTCCCAAAGAATTGCCGGAATAACCATTCCCGGTGCGGTCACTCCCGGAATCCGAAGTTTATCGATGCCCAGATCAAACTCGCCGGTCGACTTGGCTAGGTCGGCCGTGTCGTAGGAAAAACTTCCCGACGCATTCATCGAGCCCTGGATGGGTTCTGGAATGCCGACGCGGAAGAACTGACTGAGATCGAGCGCCTCGGAAGAGAGACTGCCGTGCACCATTCCCTTGCCTTGGCTGCCTTTGACGTAAAGGTTTCCGCCTTTTTTAAAGTGATACGCATAGAGCGAAAGCGTGGGGACGGGCGGCAGCAAGCCACTCAAGCCGACGCGGGCGGTGACCTGCTCCGCTTGCAGGTCCAATTCGTAGTTCCGTCCAATCGGCACCGCGATGGTAGCGCCGTACAGGTGCACCCCCGGCCAGCCGAGAAACGTCGGGGAAAGATCTTCGGAGTCGATGCGAATCTGGGTGGCCTTGTAGATCTGGCCGTAAACGTAGCCGCGCAGGTTGCGGTAGGGGAAGCGCCAAATCAAAAACACCAAGAACAGCCCGACGGCAATGAGAATGGTTTTGGCTTTCGGACGTGGGATCACGGCTCTTCTCCCCCACCGGCGCCACCGCTACCGCCGAAAAGATAGGCGACAATGCCCAGTTCTACGTCCATATACCCGCGCAATTTGGTGTCATTCTGGATCTTAATCGATGAGACATCCAGACTGTAACTGCCAAACTCCACGCTCTGGAGAAAGTTCTTCAACTGAGTCAGATTTACCCGTTGGAGTTTCACGGTGGCGCGTTTCATCTGAATGTCGCTCTTGGGTGCGGTACCTTCCCCGTCTTCGCCACCACCGCCCTCATCCGTTTCGTCCGCTTGGATCAGGCGCGCCGAGATGGTCGCGGCCCGCCCCTGTTTGACCAGGTAATTCTTCAGACTACCGGAGCCGGCCAAGGCGGCATTGCGTTCAATGAGGCGAATATCGCCACTTTGCTCCCGCTGTTCCCGTTGGTACGCGTTGAGCATCGAGACCATGGAATGCGACTGGCTGATTTGTCTCTGCATCGACCAGAGGCTGAAATAAGAGTACAGCAGGTGGATCATGATGAGACCCATCACGCCACCGACGGTTCCCACGATCACTTGCTTTTGTTTCGCGCCGGGAAGGCTGGCGAAGCGATCGTAGAGCATGCCGATATACTTGTTCTCGACGAGAACCATCAACATCGGGACGTTTTCGCGGATCCAGTCTTTGGCGCGTTCGACGTTCATCATCGGCCGACTACCTCCGCCTTAATCGTGAATCGATTGCCTTCCTGGGTCAGGGTCACATCCTTCAACCAATTTTTCTGGCCTAACGTCTCTTTTACCGGGGTGAGATTGCCCTCGAAAAGCACGCCGTCGACATTCATCGTCCGGTCATCCAACTGCAAGGTGTTCACATCCACCTTGGTATCGCGCGGGAAGGCCCCACTGATGGCGAATACGCGGCTCAACATCGGAGTGCGATCCCGGGCCATCATCTTGATTTTTTGCTGCAGCTCTTTGTTTTTCTGGTGGATGAATTTGGTCAGCTGGTCGGCATTCGAAGTCAAGCTTCGAGCGGTCTTGGCATTCACGCCCGAAAAAGTATCGGAAAAAGTTTTCTGCAACTCGCTGCGGGAGGCTTGAAGCTCGCGCTGGGCGAGCATGCCGCTGACCCAAACATTCACGTAGAGAATCGCGGCCAGGACGGCCGCGTAGCCCGCGATTTTCAAGACCAAAGGGTTTTGCACCAGAACGCTCACTTCATCGAGCGAGGTTTCCTTGGCGAGTTCCTGTTTTCGGAAGTTGAAAAGCAAAGAGGTCTTGCGCAAGAACACCGAAGCGCGCCCCAGTGGCTCGGCGAATCGGGCTTCATCGGCGGTCTCGCGCAATTCGGTCTTGAGCGTTTGTCCCTGAAAAGCATGGAACGGCTGAACGGGCGCGCCGATGGTGGTTGCGATGAGTGACGACATCCCCCGCAGTTTAGAGGTTCCGCCCGTAATTAGAGCCGAGCCGACCTCTTTTTGGTTCGCATTGCGGTAGGCGACGAGGCTGTGCATCAAGTCGGCGGCGAAGGTGCCGCAGGCTTGGGTGGCGGCTAAGACCGCGTCTTGCAGCGCGGTCGATGCTTGATCCATGTCTTCGTCGAGTCGGACGTCTTCGCGCTTGATCCGCTCTGCCTCGTCGAGAGTGACACCGAGACTGAGGGCGATATTGCGCGTGATAGCTCCGCCCCCCCAACCGATACTGCGAAAATGTTCCAACCGGCCTTCGTGCAAGATCGCCAAATTGGTTTTCGAGT
>CAZFMF010000100.1:0-4535 GCA_964519985.1 uncultured Pseudobdellovibrionaceae bacterium
GAGCCGGCGAACGAGCCCGTCAGCACCAGGCTGTCGTCCTCGTCGACGGCCAGGAGCGGTGTCGTGTTGAGCCCGACGGCGCGCACCGTGCGCCACGCGGCGTCGCGCGAGGCGAACAGGATCGCCTTCTTCGGGTCCTCCGACCACTCGGTCCCGGTCCACCACTTCTTCGTCTCGCGGTTCCAGATGGCCACGCGCAGGTTGAACATGCGAGGCTCCTTCAGATCAGGCACGCGTTGAACGCGAGCGGGTGTTCCTTGGCGGCATCGACGCCGATCTCGAGTGCGAGCGCCGACTCGCACACGAGTCCCTTGGCACGCACGACGCAGAGGCCGTCGCCGGCCTGGAGTTGGTGCTGACAGCGATCGGCGATCGGGCAACGCGGCGCTGGGCCCGGCTCGTCGTCGAGCTCCTCGGCGCCGGTGTAGATCGTGCAGCGTCCGAGCGATGCGCTCCAGCCGCTCGTGCAGCGGGTGCACGAGGTCACGCGCATGTCGGCGACGTCCTCGTACTCCTGTGGGCACAGCACTGCGAGCTTCTTGGCCACGGTCAGTCCTGCGGGACGAGCTTCGCGCAGCGCTTGATGTGGCGGTGGGTGTACTCCTGGACCATGCCGTGGCCGCCGCGTCCGAGGTCCACGTCTGGGCTCATTCCGCTCTTGACCACGGGGTCGAGCACCTCGATGCGACAGCGCTTGGTGTCAGGCTTCGACCCCGGACCGACGATCACGAAGTCGAAGGCCGACTTCCTGCTCCTGTCGCAGCGCCAGCGCTTCCCGACGGCGAAGTCGCCGCGCCTGGCCTTCGACGTCGACGGGATCACTTCGTCCATCATCGACGACAGATCCGCGGCGACCGTGTCCGGGATGTGCGTTGAGGCGCCGAGTCCGTCCGTGAATCTGAGCTCGCGGAGTCTGGCGTCGATCGCGTCGGTGCGCGTCTTGTCCTTGCGGCTGACACGGAAGGCCACGGCGCTGCTCGGCGGCTTGCGGAGTTCGACGTACGACCTCGTGATCGCGAGGTACCAGTAGTTGCGGTGCGGACTGGCCAGCACCATGGCCCACTCCTCTGCGAGCGCGGCGAGGTCGAACGGGATCGGCTCGTAGAGCTGCTTGGCGCTCGCGGGCGCCGGTCGGCACACGACGTACTGCTTCTCGTTCGCCAGCCACTCGAGGAAGGCTAGCGCCGTCTCTTCCTGGGTCGGCACACTCGTCATGTTACATGCCGCTCAGACGCCGGCGATCTTGCGCACGACGTCCGTGTTGTCCATGGCGAAGAACAGGAACGTCTTCGTGATGGCGGAGTATGGCTTGCCGCCAATGTCCTGCGCGACCGCCTCCGCGCCGCCCTCCTCGCGGTCGACGACGACGAACACGCCGGCGATCTCGGCGCCCGTCTCGAGGACGGCCTTGGCGGCCTTGATGAGCGAACCGCCCGTCGTGAGCGTGTCGTCCACGAGGAGCACGACGTCGCCCTTGCCGAGCGGCGGACCCTCGATCAGGTTGCCGGCCCCGTGCTGCTTGGCCTCGGAGCGCACGTAGAACGCCTTCCTGACCCGGAAGGTGTCGTTCATGGCGGCGATCGAGAGGACGGCGGACGAGATCGGGATCGCTGCGGTCGCGGGGCCGCCGATCCGGTTCACGCGAGCCATGGCCGGTTCGGCGAGCACGGCCAAGACGGCGTGGACGATCCACCGCAGCGCATCGGCGCTCATGGTGACCTGGCGGCCGTCGAAGTAGAAGTCGGACTTCTTGCCCGAGGCCAGCGTGAACTCGCCGCGCTTCACGGCAGGGATGGCGGCCTTGGCGAGCTCGGCGACGGCGTGCGGGCCCGCGATCTGGAGCACCCGGGCCATGGTGCTTGAGACCAGCTTCTCCTCGATGGGGCTCAGGAGCTCACGAACCTCGAAGAAGCGGTCGTTCTGCGGGAACGTCATCTCGGACCTCCGGCGGCGGATGCTACTCGCCGGGTCCGACCTTCACCCCGAGGCGCTTCGCCTCGTCGCCGCACCTCGAGCACCAGGTCTGTGGGATGTGTGACTTCGTGCCCCAGGCGTTCAGCGGGATCTTGGTGTCCCAGCCGAGCTGGCGTCCGCAGACCGCTGCCGGCGCGCCGCCGCTCATGTAGGTCTTGCCGCCTTCGACGCGGCGGAGATGGTAGTTCCAGGTCGAGGTCGACGTCTCGCTGATGATGAGAGTTGGCTTTGCGGTGCTCATCCTGCCTCGTGTTCCCCTGAGCAGTCGTTGCAGACGCGCAGGCCGCAGATGCAGCGATACACGTCCGGCGCCACCTTCGTCTTCCCGCAGACCTGGCACCCGTAGCTCTGGCCCGCGATCAACTGCGTGCTGGCGACGCTGTCGAGGTGCGCGGAGCTGACGACGCCGCTCGCCTGTGGCAGGTCTCTTCCTTCGTATCCGCTCATGGGTCGATCCTCCTGGTCTGGAGAACGGTGAACGCCGGGCGTTCTTCTACTCGACGGTCTCGACCCTGCGCGTGAGGACCTTCCTGAGCTTGTTCTCCCCCTCGAGCGTCAGCGCGTAGTCGAGGCCCATCTCCAGGAGAGCCATGATCGTCTCGTCGTACGGCGTGCACGACTTCGCGGGCTTGCACCGGTTCGCGAGCCCGTTGATCTGCCCGGAGAGCCAGTAGTCGACCTTGAGCTTCTCTTCGCGGTCGAAGGCCTTCCGGCCGCGCCTGACGATCTCACCGCCACGGGCCCACCGGCGCCACGTCTCAAGCTCGCAGACGAGCTGGCCGTGCTTCGCGCCGACGACGTCGTAGACGACCTTGTTCGTCACGCTGATGTAGACGACCTGGCGCGAGACGGTGCCGACGCGAACCTCGTCGCCTGCCATCGGTCGCGAGCGAGGGTCGCGCCCGGCTTCTGGGGCCTCGGGAGCATCCTGTTCGGTCAAGTCGTCCTCCGGCTATCGGAACGCGTAGAAGCAACAGCGCTGGTCGTTGGGGCGCCAGCCGAGTTCGCACAGTCGCCGCCGGTCCTCGACCGAGACCTTGTTGGCCTCAGGTCCGGCGTAGACGCCGTAGTGGTCGGTGCCGACGAAGTCCGTCCCCGGCTCGGAGTACTTCGCGAAGATCGCGAACGCCTCGGACCAGCCCGCCCACTTCTGTGCGGTCTCGGCCTTCAGGAAGCGATCCTCTTCCTCGTCGTCGCTCAACGGCTCTTGGCCTTCACGCGGTTGAGACCGAGGTTCGCCGCGAGCATCGTGCGCTCATCGGCGGTCATGGACTCAGCGAGCTTGACGAAGTCGGGCAGCGTCTCGCCGAGGACGACCACGTAGCGCTTCTCGCCGCCGTCCGTCATGCCGACCCAGCACAGGTCGTGTCGGTCGCCCATGACGTAGGTCGTCTCTCCGATCTTGACCTCGATCCCCTCGAGTAGCGCGTCGAGGAGCAGGACCGCTGGGTGCCTCACGACCTCTTCTCCATGAGCTCCACGAAGCCGTGCAGACGCGCGGCCGCGGCCTCGTCCAGCACGAACTTCGAGCACCACCCGCTCCGGTGGGTGCTGAGCTTCCTCGGCTCGCCGGTGTGCTTCTCGTGCCTGTACTCGTGCTCGGACACGGAGCATGTGCCGAACTCGCCTTCAAGACGGGCGTGCCGACAGAGGCCGCACGTCTCACGGATCTCGTAGCGGATCGACTTGAGCACACGCAACTTCGCCTGGTCCATGCCGTCCTGGACCTCGTCAGAGGCCCGCGCTTTCGCGCGCTGCTTCTTGATGTCCTCCAGGTCGGGGATCTCGCCGAGCGTCATGCTGGTGGCGAGCCACCCGCCGGTGGTCAAGTCGTAGAGCCGCTTGCGCTCGGCGATCTGCTCGTCGATCTCGGTGTCGGTGAGGGCGTGGCACTGCTCGATGGGGATGCGGTTCGTCATGCGCGCTCGAAGCGGTTGACGGCCGCCGGGCAGCCGAGGTGCTCGATCACGTCACCGACGGGCACGACGCCCATGAAGTCATCGAGCGTGCGGCTCCAGGGGAGTTCGTCTGGCGGCGCGTCCGGGTCCCTGTAGGCAACGCGGATCGTGTGCGGCTCGGCCTCGTCCTTCGAGACCTCAGTGATGACGTAGAGCGCGCCGCGCTTCCAGTGGAACCAACGCTCGTCCTTCTTGGGCGGCCGCCTCGACTCGTTGTTCATGCGTCGCAGGCTACCTCGTAGCACTGACGCTCATTCCCCGGCGAGGTCCTTGACCGGAGTGTGCCACAGGATCTTCTTGAGCGCGGCGCGGATCGTCCTGGCCATCGCGGCCCTGGTTCCGCCGAGCTGGCGTGCGACCTGATCGAGCGGAATGCGCGACCCTCCGTCGAGCGCGAAGAACAGCGTGATCGCGCTGCGTTCGGCCGGCGTTACGGAGCTCGACCTGTTTCGCAGTCTGTAGGCGATCCACTTCCTCTCGTTGGCTTCTTCGCATGTCTCTCCGCGCCGGATGCCCGGGATCTTCGCCCTGTTCTTGCACAGGTCGCGGCCCGGGCACTCGCCTGAGCCACACGTCACATCACTCATGCTCCCGCCCCCGCGT
>CAZFMF010000101.1:0-4438 GCA_964519985.1 uncultured Pseudobdellovibrionaceae bacterium
CCCTCACGTGGTTTCTTTGCCTCAACTGGGATGGACACTCCGCGCTCGCCGGCCACGACGCGCTGACGATGCATCTGCCCATCCTGCATGATTTCATCCAGCAAGGAGCGGTGGCGGAAAACTTACTCTACCGCCCGCAACTCATCGGCGGCGCCCGCGTTTTGGATGCGGGTCTGCTTTACCCGGTCTTCATCTTCTGGGCGAAACTTGGATTTGGCGCCCTCACGGTTTTGAATCTCAGTTTTCTGACCATTCAAGTCCTTTTCGGTTTTCTGGCCTGGCACGCCGTGGATTCTTTTAGCCGCCTGCTCGGCGCTCCGAGCGACGCACGTTGGAAAACGGGAGAAGCGATCGGTTCGCTCGGCCTGGTTTGGTTGCTCGCCTTCGCTCCCGCGATCGGTTGGCGACTGGGACACGGGCACTACAATCTGATCCTCGGGTTATTTCCCTTTTTATCGGCGGTGGCGATGGTGGCCGCCTGGTTCTCGGAGCGGCTGAGTTTCACCTTGTTAATCGTAGCCGCCCTCGCGGTCGCACTCGGTATTCCCACTGCCGGCCAACAATCGATTTACTACTCGGCGCTCTTCGGCGGTCCCCTGCTCGTCCTCGCCATCGGGCAGGGGGTGCGCATTTATCGCCCGAGCGTCGGGATGGGAATCGCCGGAGCTCTGGCGCTGGTCGCGGGAATCGGTTGGAGCTTGCCCCGATTTGCGGGTTTGCTCGATCACGCGTTCTCGGGCGACGCCGGCCGCAGCATCGGTGGGCCGTCACTGCTCTATAGCTTTCAGGTTTTTTCCGGCGATGATGCGCTGCGATCCCTGTTTTGGTTCTTCGACGCCAGCCTACCCAAGAACACCGCGCAGATGCTCCACGATTTCAATATTCCTTTCGGCCCTTTGGTACTTTTGCTCGCGTTCCTGCCGTTTCGAACGCTAAGGACGCTCGCCGTCACGGCCGCCGTCGCATTTGTTTTCGCCCTGGCCCTTTCCCTCAATCTCCAACCCCTCTCGACGGCGCTGGCGGCGTTGGTTCCGATGCTGACCCGTTTTCGCTGCCCGCACCGCAGTCTCATGCTCTTCTCGCTCGCACTACCCATCGTTGCCACCGCCCTCTGGCGCGCCCGCGCGCAAAGCAAGAAGACGGCGCCACTCGGCGTGGGCATCAGCGCGGTGACGCTCGCAATCTTGATCTTGCTACTACCCCCCGTCCTAAATGAGTGGCTCGGAATTTTTCTTTGCCTGGGACTTTTGGCCGTGGGGTTCGACAAACTGCCCGGAATAAAAAAGTGGGGACCGGCTCCCGCCCTGCTCTTGCTCGGCGCGCTGAGCTTAGCCGCCTTCAAACAACGACAGCAATCGCTCCCGCCGCTTCAACCCATGCTGGTGCAACTCGAAGCGGTCGGTGCCGATCTGCGGCGCTTCAACCCGGCCTTGGCCTCTCCTTTTGTTCGTTCTCAGTGGGACTATCGAATGACGGCGTTTGGGTTGAACGAAGCGTACCTCGGCGGCGCCTCCTCATTGAACGGGTACTGGTACCCATCCCATCGTCTGCTGGAACTCAATGCCGCTCTAGAGGGCAAACCGACCCCGGCGGTCTCGGTCGGATTTTCCGTAGTGAGCGACGCGGCCCGCTTTCCTGTTTTCGCCTCCCTTTACAATATCCAAACGGGAATGCAGGAAACCCGGGATCAAAATCGTCCACTGCGCTGGACGCGACTCGCCCCCACTCCCGGCGCCGCGTACTTCGCCGCTCGCGGTGAGCGGGTCGCCGACGTCGGCGCTCTCGCTAAAATCCTGACCGCGTCTACCGGAAAAGCCGAAGCGTCGCGCACACTTTGGTGGCTCGCCGATGAACCCGTTCGCGACGCGCATCTGGACTTTCCAATCCCCCCGGCTTGTGCCCGCGCTTCCGTCCAACGACTGGAAAGTTTTCTCAATGGCCAACGGACCGAGGTCACGGTCAAAACCGAGGCAGACTGCCCGCTGATCTTTGCCACCAACTACGCCGGTAACTTGGTTGCTCGCGCGTTGGGATCGAGCGGAAAGACCGATCTCGCTGTCTTCCCCGCCAATGGCCCACTCGCCGCGATGTGGGTGCCGGCGGGAACGACCAAAGTCGTTCTCGAGGCCCGCCCGGTGCGACGCACCTGGGCGTCAGTGGGCAGCGTGCTCGGTTGGATCGCTTTTTTCGCTTCCTTGGCCCTTTTCTATCGTCGGAGAAAAAAATGAACCCATGCCCGTGGTCCGATTGGACCCCTTCCCAAATGAAGTTTTGTGAAGCGGCCCTTTGCCAATGGATCCAACACCCCGCGGATACATGGTCAAACCTAGCCTACCTATTGGTGGGCATTTATCTATTGCACTACGCCACGCGAGAAAAAGATCGTCTCGCTGGAATATTTGGCGGAATCGCGTGCCTAGTTTCGGTTTGCTCCGGCCTTTTCCATGCTTCCGGAACGTACGTGGGGGAAGTGCTCGACCTCTGGTCGATGTTCTTACTCTCTTCGCTCTTCATGGCCTTTAATCTCAAACGCTTCTTTCCCATGCGCTTTTCGGTCGCGATGGGGATCTACTTACTGAATGTTGGCTTGACGCTCGGACTGATGGTGGGGACCCACACTTCGGGAATTCCGATCTTCATCATACAAGTGACGCTCACCGGAATCTTGGAACTGGTTTTACGGATCAAACGTGGCGCCGTTGCCTACGAGAACTTGTGGGCGGTCTGTGTTTTTTTCGCGGTGGCCTACGGCATCTGGTGGCTGGATTTTCTGCACATTGTTTGCGATCCGAATATCCACTGGATCTCGGGCCACGCGCTCTGGCACTTGATCAATTCGTTCTGTTTTATCTTTGCGTACCGGTTTTATCGGCAGTTCGGTTTGATTCGCGCAGGTTCCGGCGGCAAATAATGCCACCGCCGGAACCCCGCGATCATAACCAACTATTTTCCGGGCGGTTGGAAGTACACCTTACCGCCGAGCTGCAGATAGCCATTATCGACTTCATACCGATAGACTTTGCGGCTTCCCTGCTCCGCCGTGGCTTCAACGCCGAGGGAGGACTTGAGCTTTTCGAACTGCAAACGATTCAAAGACTTGGGCTCGTCTTTTTTCCAAACCGTTAGCGCTTTGGCCGCGCGGATCCGCATGTTTTCCCGCACGATGGCCTTTCGCTGGACCAAACCCAGCCCGGGCGGAATGTCCGCTTCCTTCTCGTTATTGTTGATGCGATTGAGCACGGTGGTTTGCGCATCCACGTCATCGTCCGTATGCAGCGTGACCGAAACATCCGGCCCGGCTTGGAAAATAATCGAGTTTTCCACGCCCGTTTTGTAGTTCACCGCTAAGCTATACGTTCCGGCGTGCGCTACGGTCCGAAGCCGCGTTTCGCACTCGGGATCCGCGAAAGTCGAGCTCTGAAAAGTGAGCGTGCCATTCACAAACGTTACCGAATCTACGGTTTTGTTCGCACACGCCGAAGTCCAACTGCCGTGCAATTCCGGCTCAAACGCGAGGCGCTGGCTTTCCTGGGTGCGAAGGGGTTCACCCCGACCGCAGCCGACCACCGCCAAAACTAAAAACATTGCCCATACCCTTTTTTGCATTACCTGATGTCCTCCAATGATTTGGATGGATTAGAGACGCGCGCCCCCAACGCCGTCAAATGGTTTTTTGTACCGTAGTCTAATTCGCCACCCCCTTGCGTCTTTTTCCCGAAACCGTTATCAAGCCGGCATGAAAACTTTACTCGTTCTCGCCGCCGGCCTCGCCGGCTTCTTCTGTGCTCGCTTGTTGCGCCGGCACCGAAGCGTCTCGGCACGCGCCATCCCCAAGCCCGAGGCCGGTTGGGATCGCCAGTACACGGGAGCGTTCCCGCGCTACAGCGGGGCGATGAACGCGGTGACCGGCGGCCCTCCGGAAGACATGAACGAAATGCCCGCTGCACCCACACCGGAACATCCCATCTATGATGGTTCGCAACTGGAGCAACCCCGATGAGCTTCGTACCGGATATCTCCGAACGCATTTGCCCCGTCAGCTTTGAAGTCGCTCGCATCCGCCTCGGCGGGGGGCCTGACTCCCGCACGAGCTTTTGGAAGGTGTACCGAGAAGAGCTCGCGCTTAACCGCAAAACCGAATTTCGCAACGAGCACGTGCGCATCTGCCGCAATCTGCTCGCCCCCGCTTTCCAGCACCTTGATGAAGCCCACTACTATCGAAAAGGGCGCCTGGTGATCGAGAAACCGGCTCAGGACACTTTCAAGTAAGAAGCCCCAAAGCGGCTACTTGGCATTGCGACTCCGGCGCCGGAGTTAAAATAGGCGTTTTCCGCACTTACCCTAATGCACTGTAACCACGATTTTTTCAGAAAGGTTTAGTCCAGGGTTCTCTGAAATAAATTGTGGTCATAGTGCGTCAAGGGGTGGTCGATAGACC
>CAZFMF010000102.1:0-3953 GCA_964519985.1 uncultured Pseudobdellovibrionaceae bacterium
GCCCGACCGTGATGAGCGCGGCCATGTCGTCGACCACGGCTACGCTTACTTCATTCCGAAGTCCAAGCAGGCCGAAGTGATCGCCAAGCTCAACGCGGGCGATGACGCCAAGGCTGGTTCTGCCCGGTTCGTTCGAGCCAGCGAACTGAAGGGGTTGGAGCTGGCGTTCGACCACAAGCAGCTCTTCGAGGCCGCGCTCTTGCGCCTCAAGTCGAAGAAGTCGTGAGTCCCAGGTTTAGACTCTGAGCGTGTCGCTCAGGAGAACTGACTCCTTTACCGGTGTTAGTACTTCGCTCACGCGCAGTGGTTCGACGTAAAGTTTTAGGCTCTTCGCCGAGGCGAAGTGTTTCGGTTCTACCTCGGGCGCGATGATTTGCCGACGCGAGTTTGCGGTTGTCGCGCCCGTCTCCCGATGGAGCGAACCGACCGAGGGGGCGCCACTCATGCCAACTGAATTGAACGTGTTTGGCGCTTCGAATTTGAATCAGGACTTTGAAATGGAAATTTCCACCTCATCCGAGAAACAGCACATCATCGCCTTCGTCGACGCGCCTGACCCGGACAACTTCGTCCAGGTGATCGCGCTCGTCAGGTTAAACCCGGACGCCATCGTTCACGTCTGTCTGACTGGACGTCCGGTCCGCTTCGGCGCCGCCAAGGACCACGCTCTCTGGCAGTGGGACCCGCAGAGTTCGCGCATGGCGCAGGAGGCTTCGGCACTGCGAGCGAAGAACTTCCTTCGGCACTTCGGCGTCAACAACATTCGCATCTTCGATGGCGGCATTGCTCCTCGCACGCTCGTCCCGCACTGGGTGCACTTCGCGGAATACTACAAATTCCTCGATGTCGACCCGTTGCAAGCTATTCGTCACAGCGAGTTGGAGTCGCAGGAAGAGCTCGCCAAGCTCCTCATGACTCTTAAACCCGGTGGTGCACTGGCCGCTGTTGGTGGTCCCATGACTGGACTATATCAGCTACTGGTGCGCTGTCCCGAGATCGCCGACCGCTTCAAGGAAGTGCACGCCATGTTTGCGACCTGGGGCAACGTCAAACTCATGCAGTTCGACGATAAACCGCGAGATCCGAAGCAGTTCAATGTGGCCTGCGATCCGCAGGCTGCCCATCACGTTCTTCTTGGGCTGCCGTGCCCGATTTACCTGATGCCCACCGAGGTCACTCGCGTGCAGGCGATCGGTTTCGAGAACGCGCAGAAACTCCGTGAGCTGCTTCCTGAGAACTCCGGAACGCGCGCGTTGTACAACCTCTACGCCCTCTGGTATGACGCTGCCGTGCGGCCGCGTCAGGCGAAGAACCCGGAAGAACTGATCTTCATCCACGACCTGGTCGCAGCGCTCAGTCTCAATGAGCCAATCCGCAAGAAGATCTACGAAGTCACCCCGATCAAGGTGACTCGCGTCCCTCATCTGGTCACCGAAGCCGCTGACTGGGGCAAGGTCGACATGAAGGTCACTCGTAGTGCACGCGTTGGCATGCCACGCTATTGTGCCACCGGACTCACCACCGGCGGTGCCCAGGTTTACCTGGATACGCTCAAATCTGTGCTTGGCTGATCCTTCGGGAGACGGCTTATCGTAAGTTCCTTCGTGATGGTGTAATCGGCGCATAAGATTATCGCCCACTGTCACGTTCTCGCGGGACTCGTTTCCCGCAAGGCAAACAGAAAGATAAATGGAAACAATGACAACGAATCCAGAAGCCATGGACATGAACGAACTCTTCGCCTGGTTCGGCGAGAGAGTCAAAGCCCTGCGTCAGCGCCTCATCGTGATCGGCGATTTCGGTGAAGACCTGGACGACGAGGACACGCTCTTGTTGCACGATGGTGAGCGGCGCAAGCGTGAACTGGCATTCCTCAACACCCACGGTTCCCGTCGGCAAGACTTGTTCGAACTGAAAGCGGTGGTCGCCAATTTGGCGCCTCCGCGCGAACGGGCTCGGCTGGCCAAAGGGACGCTCAAACAGATCGGTCAGCCTCATGTCCCGGTCGGCGTAGGCACTGACTGCGGCAACCAGGTCGGTGAGAAGATCAAGAAGCTTCAGAATATTCCCTATCTCGCCGGCGACGACGAGGTCGAAGAAGGAGCACCGCTTTTGCTGCGGACTTTGCAGGATGCGGATGACAACAGTCTCACGCTCGTCCTGATTTCGGGTCTCACCGATATCGCTGCGGTTCTTCGTGAACATGATGATCTCGTCAAGTTGAAGGTGCGGTCGGTGGCCATCATGGGTGGTGTCAAGCTCATTTTGGGGACCGACGATGTCTTCGTAAATGATGAGGGCTTCTTCGAGCCGGACGACGCGGCGAACAACAAGTTCGACATGGAGTCTGCCAAGTTCGTCTATCGCCGGTTCCAGGAACTGGCTATTCCGATGATTATACTCACACGCTTCGCCGCGGGTGCGTGTCAGGTGCCGCGCAGCTTCTACGAGGACCTGGCCGCGACCGGTCACCCGGTTGGTGTCAAGTTGCTCAAATCTCAGCAAGCGTCGATCGAATCGCTCTGGAAGCGCGCCAACATGGCCGCCGACGATCCGCATCGCGAGAAGCTTCCGGCGCGCTGCGACAAAGCCTGGTTCTGTGGTCAGTTCCTGGCCGGCAAGGGTCTCGAACGTACGGGCGAAGATACGATCTGGGATCTGGTCGTGTCGTTCCCATCTTTACGACCCGATGACTCTGGTCGCGGCGGTTCCCGAGCTGCGCAAGCAATTTTTCGATCCGACCGTGGTTAAGGTCGGCGAGACCGAACATCTGATCATCGGCGTCAGCAAAGCCAAGCATTCGATCAAGGATGCCGAAGGACTGGCCGAATACATGATCACGCGCTGCCTCGAGTCGCTCCAGATCAGCTTTACCGAGCTGCACGTCAAAGCGCCTGATCAGTCGGCGTCATCGACAATTGCGGAGGTTCCCACTCCCCCGCCGCGAACCGTGGTCAACTCGATCCACTGAGCGTGGACGTTTGGCGGACAGTGGGTCCGTTATGCCGGCAGTCGGTGCTTCCGGCGTGTTGGTGAGGATGCCGCAAGTATCTTGCTAGCCCTCACGAGCTTTCAACAGTTTTTATGGCTCTCTGGCGTCGCTAATTTCAGTCGGCGCAGGGGGCTCTTTCGAATGACTTTCGGGGAAGTAATTGCCTCACTCGTTCGAATCCTATATCTTTGAACGCCAGGTGTTTTAAATGCCTGCAAGGAGAACGCATGATCAACGAAGAATTCAAACGATTGTTTGCTACACAGTTTAAGTCACATCCGTGGCACGGGGTCTCGCCCGGTGACAATGCACCGAGTCTGGTGCAGTCCTACATCGAGATCGTGCCCACCGGTCCGGTGAAACTGGAGCTTGCCAAAGCCACCGGTCACCTGCACGTCGACCGCCCGCAGCGTTTCTCCTCGATGTGTCCGATGCTCTATGGTTTCGTTCCGCAGACCTACTGCGGCGAAACGATTGCGGACCTATGCATGAAGCGCACCGGTCTCAAGAATGTCACCGGCGATGGTGACCCGCTCGACATTTGCATTCTCACCGAACGTGATATCGCCCATGGCGACCTGTTCGTCAGCGCACGTCCGATCGGCGGTCTGCGGATGGTCGACAAGGGACAGGCCGACGACAAGATCGTTGCTGTTCTGGAAAACGATATCGTCTATGGTGGCATCACCGACATCAAGGATGCTCCTGCTGGTCTAATCGAACGGCTTCAGCACTACTTCTTGAGCTACAAGCGCCCGCCCGGCAGCAAGTCGCGCAAGCAGGTCGTGGAGATCCGGGAGGTCTACGGACCTAAAGACGCGCAAGAAGTGATTCGGCGCAGCATGGTCGACTACAAGAACACGTTCGGCACTAACGAGGACCGTCTCGAAGCGTTGCGTTCTTTGCTGGTCGATTCCGTCATTGAAGAACTGCAATCGCGCGGACTCGTTGGCACCGGCAC
>CAZFMF010000103.1:0-3875 GCA_964519985.1 uncultured Pseudobdellovibrionaceae bacterium
CACCGACGACGGCGCCGGCAACTTCCCGGTGAGTTCCGTCCTGGCGTCCGGCGGAACGGTTGACTACTCGACCGGCGCCATGACCGGCGTGACCCAACAGCTCCAGGCCGGCGGCGACCTGGCGGCATACTACGTGACCGACGACGTCGCCGGAGAGAACCTGACGCCACGCGGTGGCGACGGTCAGGGCACCGGCGCGGGCGGCGAGCTTCGACTGCGCGGCGGCGCGGGCGGTGCGACGGCATCCGGCGGCATCGTGACCCTGACCGGCGGCGCTGGCGGCTCCACGAGCGGCAACGCCGCGGGTGTGGCGATCGCCGGCGGAACTCCCGTCGACGGCAACGGCGGCTCGATCTCGATCGTCGGCTCCGCGGGCGTGGGCACGAACCGCAACGGCGGGTCGGTCACCCTTCAGGCTGGCGCAGCGACCGGGTCCGGCACCGCGGGTTCGGTGATCTTCAACACGAACGGCGCCACGGAGCGGGCGAGGATCACCCCAACCGGCCGCCTCGGCGTCGGAACGACCGGTCCGGTCGCCACGTTCGACACCGACGGCTCGGTCAGCGCGGGTGACATCGCCACGGTCAGCACGACGACCACCCTGGATCTCACGCACTCGATCGTCCTGGTCGACGCCACGGCCGGCGCCGTCACGATCAACCTGCCGGCCGTGAGCGGGAACGCGCGCCTACGCTACACGATCAAGAAGACCGACTCGAGCGGCAACGCCGTCACGATCGACGCGAACGGCGCCGAGACGATCGACGGGGCGACGACGCAGACGCTCCTCGCGCAGTACGACTCCATGGAGGTCGTCACCAACGGGACCGAGTGGTTCATCATCTGAGTGTCCTGATCCTTGCGGCAGGGCGCCAGGACCGCTGGCGACGCGGCAGAGAGCCAAAGCAGCTCCTGCCCGTCGCCGGCGAGACCTTACTTCGACGGATGCAGCGCCAGCTCTTGTCGGCCGGTCTCGAGCCGGTCGTGGCCACCGCCGACCCACTGATCGCCGCCGCGTCGGACAGGTCGTTCGAGCCGCCAAGGCGGCGCTGGACGGCGGAGACGCTTCTGTCGTGCATTGGGCTGTGGGGTCAGGGACGCACGATCGTCCTGCTCGGCGACGTGGTCTACTCCGCCGCGTGCATGGCGTCGATCGTCACCTGCGAGCTCCCGTTGGTCTTCTTCACGAAGCGCAAGGGCAAGTCAAAGGAGATCGTGGCGCTCAGCTTCTCGGCCGCCGCGGCCGAGAGCGTCGAACGGGCCTCGCGCGCGGCCGTGATGGCGGCCGAAGCTGGTCTTCCCGAGGCGCGCCTGGCGCACATCATGGCCGCGCTTCGGCCGAGCGAGTTCTCATGCATCCGGGTCATCGACTGGACGCAGGACTTCGACACGCAGGATGACTGGGACTCGTTCGACCAGTCCGTCGTTGATGATCGGCCTTGCCACGAAGATAGCGCGACCTGATGATCGACGGCGTCGAACAGGAGACGCGACATGGCCAACAGCATGGGCAACAACATGGAGTACGACCTCGGCTCGATCGGCATGGGCGAGGCGATCGAGCTCGACGGTGGCGACAGCGGCATGGGGCTCTACCACTACCGCAACGGCCTGCCGACGACCGATGGCATGGGCCTGGCCCAGACGCCGGACCCGGCGCCCGTGCAGCAGGCGCAGCCCCAGGCGCCGGCGAGCCCGCCGATCGGCGTGGCCCTCGTGGCTCCGCCCGGGGCCATCGACGCCCGCGGGGTGGGCATGGCGCTCGGCGTCGGCAGCCTGACCGCCCTCGGCGTGTGGGGGTTCATGCGCTGGCAGGGCCGCGACGAGAAGGCGATCGCCGGTGCCGCTGGCGGCGCCGCGGCCATGGCCACCCTGGTCGCGCGCTGGGTCGCCTCGCGTCAGAAGTGAAGCTGCGCGATCTCGAGGGCACGTTCCTGCGCCTCCTGCCGGATGGGCCGCCAGGCTCGTCCGAGGAGATCGGCGCGGAGAGGAGAGATGTCCACGGGGTCATGTTCCAGTGCCCCAAGTGCGTGAAGGACGGCTGTGGGCACTACGTGATCTGCTGGTTCACGGGCGTCGACTCCGCGATCGCGCCGAAGCCCGGGCGCTGGAACCCGTCAGGGAGCACCCTAGACGACCTCACCTTCGTGCCGCCTGGCGCGGTCAGCGTGAAGCTGAACGCAGGCTGCGGGTGGCACGGCCTGGTCAAGGACGGCGACGCGACCCTGTCGACTTAGACGGCGCGGATCGAGCGCCTTCCGACAGCGGCCAGCTCGGCAAGGTAGGTTGTGGGTATGAGCCGACGCTGGAACGGACAGAGCCTCGTGCCGATCACAGACGTCGTGGAGGCGATCTACACAGGCAAGGGGATGCGGACTGCGCGCCACGAGGGCGAACTGCTCCCCATGGCCGGCGTAGGCGACATCGACGCTCTTGGACGCGTCGCGGCGCGCGGAGCGATGTCCCAGCAACGCATCAGCCTCGATGAACTTCCGCGAGGACCGAGGCGCAGGACGGACTACAGGGTGTTGCTCACCAGACTCGGCGACGTGCTGGTCACGCTCAGGGGCAGCGTGTGGAAGGCAGGTGTCGTCGGCCAGGAGAGCGTCGGGGTCATGCCGAGCAACAACCTCGCGGTTCTGCGTCCGAGGCCCGGCGTCGTCGGCGGGTGGCTGGCCGGAGTCCTGAACTCCGTGCGGGTTCGAGATCAGCTCGGCGTGCAGCGCGGCGGCCCGAACATGACTCCGAGGTCCGGCATGTACCTGAACGAAGAGGATCTGCCGTCGATCCTCATCCCGAGTCCTCCGCCCATGGAGGACCAGGCAGCCATCGTCAACGGGCTCGCGGCGTCGGCAAGTCAGGTCTCCGCTCTCGAGGCGGCAGTGCTCGATGCGAAGATCGCCTATGCGGATCGCCTCGAGCGCCTGTGGGGTTAGATGGCGCCGCGACGCTCGGACAGTTCCTTCCAGCGAGGGTCGTCGCGAGGCGGGAAGTCAGGCTGCCACGAGTACTCGATCGCGACGACCGCGGCGTATTCGAGCAGCGACTCGGCCAGCGGGCAGAAGTAGTCCGAGCCGTCCTCTGGCGGCTCGTCCTCAAGCGCCTCCTGGCACGCGTCGCAGTCGTCGATGTGGGCATCCACGGCAGACTCGGCGGCCTGCATCTGGTCCCAGGTCCACGTCGTGCGCCCGAGGTTTGGGTGATCCGACAGGAGCTGCTGACGAAGCTGCTCGAGCTCTTCCGGCGTGCGCTGCTTACCCACGCCGGAGCGCATCGATCTTCTGGTCGACCGTCCTGGAGCTCTCGTAGGCCAGGAGGAACCCCGCGCGCAGTGATCGCCAGTTGTAGTTGTCGGGGTTGAGGCCAGCGCGCCGCGCCACTCGCCGCACCGCCTTCGTCAGCTCCTTCTTCGGCAGGCGACGTTCGAGGTCGACGTCGACGCGTCCGTCTTTGATGCGCCTGAACAGGTAGCCCGAGCTCGGCTTGAGCTCCGCGTCCTGGAACCAGTTCGCGACCGCACGCACGGTGCAGATCCTGTCCACGACCATGGGCACGTAGATCATGTCCCGCGTGCGTGGCAGGATCACGATCATGCCGTCCTCGTGGAAGATGAGGTGGTTGAGCCGCAGGGAGAGGATCTCCGAGCGCCTCAGCGCGGCCGACAGGCCGAGCATGACCATGGCCAGGTCGCGTGTGCCCACCAGGCTCGTCGGAGGCCGGCGCGAGAGCGCGTAGATGTGGTCCGAGGTGATCGGCAGGATCGTCGGCGGAGGCTCGTCTTGCGGCCTGTCCTTGGCGCGCGAACGCTTCGGCAGGACGTCCTAGAGCTTCGCCGAGACGACGCCGCTCACCACCTCCTCGACGCGCTCGGTGAG
>CAZFMF010000104.1:0-3548 GCA_964519985.1 uncultured Pseudobdellovibrionaceae bacterium
GGTGTGGCAGGTGCCGGTGCGCTGGGTCAGCCCGCCGCAGCGGGAGCAGGTCTGCGCCTCGGTCACGCTGGCACGACGGAACGAGCCGGTCTTGGTCATGGCGCCGTTGCCGTTCCCGTTGCCGTTCGTCGAAGCCCCGTTGCCGTTCGCGTGCTTCACGACCGTCTTCTGACCCTTGACCTTGGACTTCGAGTGAGCCTGGGCGAGCATCATCTTGATCGCGCGCCTGGCCCGGATGTCGTCGAGTTCCTCGGACGTGGGCTGGACCTGCGCGTACTCCTCGTAGGCGTCCTCGGGCCCATACTCGAGCGCCAGGACCTTGAAGATCCCGTCGACGACCGACGTGACCTTCTTGACGTAGGGGTGGTCCATGGCCCCGGCGGGCTCGAACTTCTGGAACGTGAACGCGGTGACGAACTCCTGGAGCGGCACGCCGTGCTGGAGGCCGAGCGAGACGGCGATCGAGAACATGTTCATCATGCTCCGCATCGTCGAGCCGTCCTTGTGGAGGTCGATGAACACCTCGCCGAGCGAGCCGTCGGCGTACTCGCCGGTCTTCAGGTAGAGCTTCTGGTCGCCGATCTTCAGCTCGAAGAGGTCGCCGCCGGCCCGCCGCGGCTTCTGGAGCCTGTGACGCCGCGTCTGCGGCGGCCCGTGCTCCGAGTGCACGTCATCGTCCGAGACGGAGTCGCGCGGACGCTCCACGACGACCTCGACCGAGGGCGGCGTCAGCGCGGCGGCGGTCTTGGCCGCCGCGGCCTTCTCACCCTTGCCGCTGGTCGCCGAGAGCACCTGGCTGTGCTTGCTGTTGTCACGGTAGATCGCGATGCACTTCAGCCCGCGCTTCCAGGCCTCCATGTGGAGCTGCTCGATCTCGTCGACCGTCGTCTCCTCCGGGCAGTTGACGGTCTTGCTGATCGAGCCGGACACGAAGGGCTGGACCGCCTCGAGCATCCTGATGTGGCCCATGGGGGCGATGAAGCGCGTCCCGCTCCCCGACTTGCTCGCGCAGTCGAAGACGCCCAGGTGCTCCGGCTTGAGGCGCGGGCAGCCCTCGACGGTGCCGGCGTCGACGACGTGCTGCTCGATCGCCTTGCGGTCGGCCTCGACGTAGCCGAGCGTCTCGAGCGCGACGCCGACCGAGCGGTTCGCGATCTTCATGTAGCCGCCGCCGGCGAGCTTCTTCGACTTGACGAGCGAGAACTCCGGCTCCACGCCGGTCGTGTCGCAGTCCATCATCAGCGCGATCGTGCCCGTGGGGGCCGTGACCGTGACCTGGCCGTTGCGGACGCCGTGCGTCGTCGCGAGCCCGATCGCCGACTGCCACGCGCGCAGGCCGGCGTGCGCGATCGTCTCGAACATGCCGGCGTCGTTGACGGCGTGAACGGCGGCCTCGCGGTGCATGTTGAGGACGCGCAGCATGGGCTCGCGGTTGTGCGCGAAGCCCGCGAACGGACCCTTCGACACGGCGATCTCGGCGGACGTCTCGTAGGCGACACCGCAGAGCAGCGAGTTCACCGACGCACCGAAGGCCCTGCCGGCCTGCGAGTCGTACGGGAGCCCCTGGATCATGAGGACGGCGCCGAGGTTCGCGTAGCCGAGGCCGAGCGGGCGGTGGTCGTGGCTGTTCTGGGCGATCGCCTGGGTCGGGTAGCTCGCGTAGTCGACGATGATCTCCTTCGACAGCGTGAAGATCCTGGCCGCGTGACGGAACGACTCCACGTCGAAGTCCCAGCCGCCGAGGGGACGCTTCTGCATGAAGCGCTTGAGGTTCAGCGACGACAGGTTGCAGGCCGTGTCGGGGAGGTAGTGGTACTCCACGCACGGGTTCGCGGCCCGGATACGCCCGGTGTTGATGACCGGGTTCCAGCGGTTGATCGTCGTGTCGAACATGAGGCCCGGGTCAGCGCACCGCCAGGAGGCCTCGGCGATCAGGCGGAAGAGGCCCTTGGCGCTGTGGACGCCGGCGGTCTTGCCGTTCGTGCGCCACTTCGTCTCCCACTGCCCGTCGCTCTGCACGGCCTTCATGAACTCGTCGCTCAGGCGCACCGAGTTGTTGGCGTTCTGGCCGCCGACGGTCTGGTACGCCTCGCCGTTGAAGTCGCTCGGGTAGCCGGCGCGGATCAGCGCCAGCGCCTTCTCCTCCTCCTTCACCTTCCAGGTGATGAACTCCTTGATGTCCGGGTGATCGACGTCGAGGCACACGAGCTTGGCCGCCCGCCGCGTCGTGCCGCCGCTCTTGATCGCGCCGGCCGAGGCGTCGTAGACCTTGAGGAACGACATGACGCCGGAGCTGGTGCCGCCGTTCGAGAGCGGCTCGCCCGCGGCGCGCAGGTCCGAGGCGTTCATGCCAGCGCCGCCTCCGAAGCGGAAGATACGCATCTCACGCTCGACGTGGCGGGCGATGTCGATCAGGTCGTCGCCGGGGCTGACGATGAAGCACGCCGACGCAGCGGGCCTCGAGTAGGAGTCCGACGCGTCGGCGACGCGGCCGTTGTCCCAGACGTAGTTGCCCGACGGCTTGCCCTTGATCCCGTAGGCCTCGGCCAGGCCCACGTTGAACCAGACGGGGCTGTTGAAGGCGCCGAACTGGTGAACGAGCATGTAGGCGAGCTCGGCCTCGAACGTGTCGGCGTCCGCCGACGAGGCGAAGTAGCCGCCCTGGGCATCGCCGGAGAGGCGGATCGCCTTGGCCACGCGGGAGACGAGCTGCCGCACGCTGTGCTCGTGCCCGCGACCCGGGACGCCGGCCTTCCTGAAGTACTTGTCCGTGGCGATGTCGAGCGCCGTCTGGGACCAGAAGACGGGGACCTCGACGTCGTCCATGGCCGACAGGATCTTGCCGTCGGGCCCCTTGATCTCGGCGCGCCGGCGCTCCCACTGGATCTCGGAGAGCGGGTCGATGCCGACCTTCGTGAAGTGCCGCTTGATCTGGAGGCCGGTCTGCCGCGTCGACGTCGCGCCGCTGCTCATCGTCATGGTGGGGCTCATGCGTTGTCCGCCTTCTCCTCGGTCTCGTTGTCCTGAGTCGTGCTGGTGGCCACGGCGGGCGCCGCGGTCGTGTTGTTCTGCTGTGGCTGGGCCTGGAGGGCGATCCCGCCCTGCGGCTGAGCCTGCGCCTGGAGGGCCAGGCCGCCGGGCTGCTCGGCCAGGACGTCCTCCTCCGGGTCGGGGACAGCCTCCTCCTCGACCTCGCGCTCCTCGTAGTTCTCGGTGATCCCGAGCGGGCCCTCGGCGCCACCCTCGCTCTGGAGGTCGTCTTCGGCGCCGACGCGGTCGGTGTACTGGTTCTTCGACTCGATGACGCCGAGGACCTTGCCGTCCTTGTCGCGGACGCGCACGCGGTCCTCGTGGCTGACGACCATCTCCTCCTTGAGCTCGTCGGGGTTGATCTTGTCCGCGTCGATCGCGTCCATGAACACGACGGCCGGCTTCTCCTCGCGCTGGAAGAGGAACCCGCGGCGCCGCATCTCCCACCACATGATCGAGAACTGCTGCTCCGTGAGCAGGCCCTTCAGCTCGGCGGACGTCCTGAACGTCAGGTCCTC
>CAZFMF010000105.1:0-3525 GCA_964519985.1 uncultured Pseudobdellovibrionaceae bacterium
ACGGCCAGGATCTTCCGATCAAGGCCACGCGCCCTGATCTCGTTCATCAGCTTCAGGCCGAGCGCGCCACTCGCCGCGTCGACACGCGCACCGTACTTGTCGATCTCGGCCTGCGTCGCGTCGGAGAGCCCGCGACGTTGCGCTTCGTCACGGACCGGCACGAAGAACAGGTCAACATGGTCGTTCCATGTCGACTCCACGACGGCGTCCGTCTCCATCTCGAGCGCCATGGACGCGCCGTCGCCGAGCGCGACCTCCTCTTCGTCCGAGATCGAGAGGTAGAAGGCGACCTTCTTGGCCCGCTCTACGCCGCCGCGGCGCATGCAGAGACGCATGGCGCTCAGCAGGTGCCCGTTGGGCATCGAAGCGATCTTGACGATCTCGCCGGCCTTCGTGACCCAGCAGTCCGGGTGGCCGCCAGCGGCGTCAGCGTCCTCGAGCACCTTGGCCCTGGCCTCTTCGGCCGTCGGCACCTCACCCGCTCCTGTAGCGCAGGCCGCGCACGCACCAGCGACCGCGCTTGAACTGCGCGTTGTCGAGCGCGTCGATCGGCGTCGCGATCTCGATCACGTCGCAGTTCTTCGGGTTCGCGAGCTGATCGAACTTCTCGACCGACAGGTGGAAGAAGCGCATCACGAAGCACCGGATCGTCAGTCCGTGCGTGACGATCAGCGCCCCGCTGTCGTTGTTCTTGCGCTTCGCCTGGCGCATGAGGCTCTCCACGAAGCCCGACACGCGGTCGTAGCAGTCGGCCGGCGACTCGCCGCCCTTGAAGCGATAGTAGAACCAGCCGTGCTCCTCACGGAGCTTCTGCTGGGCCTCCACGTCCTCGTAGCCGTGATCGACCTCGCGCAGTCTCGGGTCCTCGTAGTAGCGCACCGTGTGCGGCTCGACGCCAGCGCCTGTGAGCAGCCACTCGAACGTCTGCCTGGCCCGCGTGTACGGCGATCTGTAGAGCAGAGCGCTGCGAACGAAGTCGGGATCGAGCTTCGCGCCGGCTTCCATGGCCTGACGACGACCGAGCTCCGTCAGCTCGACCTTGTGGTCTCCGGTCGCGCCGTGGACGATCTCACCCGCGTTCGTGCGGGACTCGCCGTGTCGGACGAGGACGATCTTCACGGAGACCTCCCGAGCTTCTCGAGGCCCACCAGGATCTCGCGCGCCGACTGCCGCGAGTCCATGAGCGGGTGATGCGCAGGCAGTTCGTTCGCCAGCCTCTGGAGCTGACCCGTGCCGGCGAGCATGGAGAGCGTCGCGACGTCGTAGAGCGGGTAGGGGGCCTCCCACTTCCGCGTCCGCTGTGAGACCGAGACGCACGAGCGCAGGAAGTTCGCCTCGACTGGCACCGCCACGTCCGCCCACACCTCGGCGCCGCGGAGCTTCCAGCGCTCGAGCGCGCGCCAGAACACCTCACGCAGCGCTCCGTGATCGTTGCAGATCGTGACCGGCACGCCGGTCGTCGGGTCCGCCATGACGTGCGTGCCGGTCTCGGGGAACTGCGCGTCCATGCCGAGCAGCCACGGGTAGACGTTCTCGCGGAGCCACTGCACGTCCTTCTGGTCCCCGCCGACAACGGCCTCGGGGTTGCAGATGGCGAACTCCTCCTCGATGGTGCGCGCGCCGTCGAGAACGACCCAACCCACGGCGAAGGCCTCGCCGTAGAGCCCCTGCGACTCGACGTCGAAGACGAAGCGGATCGTCATGACGGAGGCTCTGGCGCTGACGGCGGCGCGCTCTTCGAAAGCTCGCGCCTCGAGCGAGCCGGCTTCGACGTCGTCTTCTTCGGCTTCGCGGCCTTCTTGATCTTCTGAAGCATGGCGCCGCCGTCACCGGCCTTCGTCTCGAACGCCGCTGCCATGGACTTCGCGCACCCGGAGCAAGCCTTCTTCTTCGGGAGCTTGGCCCAGCGCCCGATGGGGATCACGTCGAAGGCGGCATCCTCGAAGCAGCCGCCGTTCGAGCACAGGTCTTCGCTCACGCCTTCGCCCTCGCCGCGATGTATAGCAGTCGCGGACGACAGCGCGGCCTGGCGGCGGTCCTCAGCGTCAGCGGCCCGCATCTGCTCTGGCGACATGGCCCAGCCGCCGAAACCGAGCCGACCGAGGCTCAGGGCCGTCGAGCCCGGTGGAAGGTTGAGCGCCACGACCTCCCTGGCGCGCTCGAGGCGCGCCTGGCGGTCCTTCTTCGACGTCCTTGGCACTACGCGAGCGCCCGGATCTCGGCCCTGGTGCCGGACGCCGAGGCGCGCCCGCCGCAGCCGAACACGGCGCAGCGACCGTGGTCCGTGTAGCACTCCGGGTGGTGCTCCGTCTCGCACGCCAGGCAGCGGACGACCTCGTCGCCGGCGATGCCCGAACGACAGAACGGGCACTGCTCGGCAGGACCGCGCGCCTGGGCGACAACCGGCACATCCTTCGGGGTGATCTTCCGCTCGAGTTCGACGGAGCGATCGCGCTGGAAGGCGACCTCGCGCAGGCCGGCCTCGAGCTGCTCCTGCATCTGCGCGAGTCGGCGTTCGACGTCCTTGTTGCTGCTCCGCATGGCCTCCATGTGCGCCCGGTGGTTCATGACCAGCCAGCACATGATCGTGAGCACGACCACGCAGAGCCCGACGAGCGCGCCGTTCTGCACGATCGACTGGAGCAGGTTGCCGTCCACGTCGTCCCTCCGACAGCGGCCATGTTACATGGCCCAACGACATCCTGCGGATCAGTCGTCCCTAGAGAGATCCGTGCCGGCGAGCACCCGCACCAAGGTGAAGTTCTCGAACGACTTCGCGCGCCCGGGCTCGGCGTCCGCCGCCCATCCGAGCACGCGCGAGATCACGTCAGGCGAGAGCCGGGCCTCGCGCTTCAGCAGCCGCTCGAGCGCCTCGGGCTCGAGCAGATCGAGCTCCGAGCCGTCCGGGTGGTGCCAGAGGATCATGAACAGCGCGCCGCTGCGCGCCGGCGTCTTGAGCCACTCGTCGTAGCCGACGTAGAGGTCGCGCAGGAAGGCGACCTTCTCCGCGAACGACGCGTCCGGCATGTGGTCGCGCATCTTGGCGTACTCGCCGCGCATGCCGAACCTGCGCTCGTGCAGGAAGCGGCCCCACGAACCGGGCTCGCGCGCCTCGGCGACGTCAACGGCGTGCGTCAGCGACTGGACCCAGCCCCACAGTGCGTCGATCGGCGGCTCGCGCACGCCAAGCAGCAGGTTCGGGCTCTCGAGGACGCGGTCCCGCAGTTCGCGCAGCTTGTCGGCGATGCTCACTGGATCTTCCTGTTTCCGATCTGGAGGATGTCGATCCAGCCACGATCGCTCGCCGTCATGAACGTCGTCGCGAGCTCTCGATTGGTTGGCTCTCGCTCGCCGGGGAACTTCTTCTGGAACGCCGCGGCAAGGCTCTGCTTCGAGAGCTTCAGCTCCTCCGGCCCGCTCCTGAGGATCTCCTCGAAGACGAGCATGAGCTTCTCGTCGTAGTCGTGAGTCATGAGCTCAAGATACGCGATGCATCGGACTCTTCAGGTCGGCGCGACCACCAGC
>CAZFMF010000106.1:0-3245 GCA_964519985.1 uncultured Pseudobdellovibrionaceae bacterium
TCGACCCTCCCGCCACCGCGTGGACGCGCCGCATGGGCGCCCGGACGCACGGATCTCCGGCTCGTCGCCGGTGGGTGGCATCGCAGGCCGGGGGTGGCCTGCCTCTGACGCGCGGGCGTTGCCCGCTCGCGGTCACGTCACGTTCGCCTCCACGTCGGCGCTCACGACCAGGCGGCCGTAGAGCTTGCCGGTGGCGTGGTGGCGCCAGACCGTGACCGGGTGCTTGCCGACCTCGTGCCACTCGCAGCCCTTGTCGCCTTCGCGACGACAGTCCTCGGTGACCTGCTCGCGGCTCGCGACGACCTCCGGGTCGCCGTCGCCCCGGACGTCCACGCGGACGTCGGCGCCCTCGAACTCGACCCATTCCCCGACGATCTCGACCGTGTCGCCGTTCCCGTCGAACGGCGGTGGGTACTCCAGAGCGATCTTCGTCTTCACCGCGCCCTCGCCTTCGCGGGCTTCTTCGCGGCCTTCGCCGGCCCGGCGCCCGGCATGATCCCGAGGCGGTCGTTGACGATCTCCGCGCCCGGGTGCTTCTTGGCGATGTGGTCGCGGAGCGGCTTGTCGATCGTCGCGACCTTGATCGAGCGGTAGGTCCCGGGAGGGTCGCTCGGGAGCCGCAGCACGGCGTTCGTCTTGCAGAGTCGGGCGATGCGCTGCGCCTCGATCGTGTCCTCGACGAGCATGCCGAGGAAGAAGTCGACGTCGACATCGACCAGCTTGGTCGTCCCGCCGCCCATGTCCAGCGGCTCCTGCGGGAGCGCCTTGACCTTCTCCTCGAACGCCGCGACCGCGGCGCGGTCCGTGACGTCGCGGAGGTAGGTCGGGCCGCCCTCGCCGCCGTTGAAGATCGCGGCGACCGGCTTGCCGTCGATCACGAGGACGGCGTTGTAGCCGACGCCGTCCATGCCGTTGAACGTCTTGATCTTCGTCGCCTCGACGCCGGGGATCTGCATGGTGCTCTCCTGTCCTTGTCCTTGTCCTGCGGGGTCCTGACGCGGCCTACGCCGCGTCGCGCTTCGGGTACTTCGAGGGGTCGTGCTTGGGGAGGCACCGACGCCAGCGACGGTTCAGCGCCCACGCGTACTTGTGGTTGCCGGGGTGCTTGACCTTCCGGCAGACCGTGGGGTCGGCCACGACGCCGTCGATCCACGCCTCCAGCTCCGCGCTCTCGTCCGCCGTGAGCGGGCGCTTCACGGCCTCGCGGTCAGGACGAGCGAGCCACGCCTTCGGCGCCGTGACCCCCAGCCCCACGAGGCGCCGCACGACGCTGTGCCAGCCCTGACGTCGCGCCTGATCGGCCTTGCTGCCGACCTCCGGGGTCTTCTCCGACGGCCAGAGCTTCGTGATCGCACGGCGCGGCAGCGACGTCCCGTCCGGCAGGAGGATCATGCCCTCGGCGCGTGCGCGCCCGAGGTAGACGCCGTTGCTGGCCTGGTAGATCGTCCCGACGTGCCCGGGACAGATCACGCGCCCGTCCACCGCCGTGCGCACGAACGGGTCAGAGAAGCTGACGATCCCGCGCAGGGTGGGGTCCTCGCGCGCGAGCAGTTCGCGCGTCCGGGCGAAGAACCACGACTCGCCGTTGTCCTCGATCCCGTCGAGGAGGACGAAGCGCCCCAGCTCCGTGCTGTTGGTGGCCTCGCCGCCGAAGACCTTCGTCAGCACGACGTCGCGGACGGGGTGCGAGTAGACGGCGACGCCGACGAGCCTCGGCCCCTTGTAGAGCCCGTAGCGGAAGCGGGCGCTGGGGTAGCTGCCGCTGTAGTGGTGCTGCTCGATGAACGCCCGCGCCGTGTTGTCGTCGTCGATCGGCGCGACCTCGAAGTCCGAGGTCCTGATGACGCTGTTCGGGACGGCGTAGCTGTCCTGGCCTTCGAGCCAGCGCTGGCCGCCACCGTTCGGTCCGCCCGTCATGCCATCTGGAACGTCGCTCACGAGGTCCTCCCCTTGGATGTGTCGCTGGATCCGCTCTCGCCGGCCACCCTCTTCGTCGTCACTCGGCCCTCGGCGCGCGGCTGGTCTCGACGATCCCGCCCGGGAGGCAGTCGGAGCAGCAGGCCGAGACGACGTTCGGCTTGACGGTCAGGAGGCGTCCGCACGGACCGTCGCATGGCAGGTAGGCCATGCCGTTCGGCGCGGGCAGCTTGTCGTGCCACTGGACGTGGATCGCGTAGCCGCCGTGGGGGTCCGTCTTCTCGACGCGGACGTCCGGGACGGCGTTCGTGGCGGTCATGGGCTGGTCCTCAGAAGACAAGACTCCCGAGCCGCCGGTCTGATAAGGGTCGCTCACGCGAACGTCCGAACGTAGGCCGCGACGGCCTCGGTGAGCGGGAGCGTGGTCGAAGGGACGGCGATGTACCAGTCCCAGGCGCAGGTGGCGATGACCTCGAAGGGGACGTCGATGCGGTTGAGCGCCGGATCGCCGTGCGGGTAGCGGTTCTGACCGTCCGCGCGATGGTCGGCGCGACCCACGTTCCCGAGGAACGCCCGGAAGCCGAAGGAGCGATCGTCGATCGGGCCGACGGTCTTGCTGACGACCTTGGCCGCGATCCGGTTGTAGTGCTCGTGCGTGCCCGTGGTGTGGATGGAGATGACCACGCGGCGGACGTCGTCGAGCGAGACGTACAGCTCCGCGCCGATCCACTCCGACGGGAGCCCGAGCGCGAGCACGGGCGACCAGTCCAGCCGATGCTGCATGAAGTCGCGCTTCGTCGCGCGCTTGCTGTCCGTGGGGTAGCTTCCCGTCGGACCGGACGTCTTCGGCGCCCTCTTGGCCTTCGTCACCATCGTCGTCCCTCCTCCCGCTCTTCGCGGGCCTGCCCCTCCTCGGGGCGGTCGGAGACCAGTCTGCCTTGACCCTACGACAGGCCCTAGCTGATGAACTTCGCTCCGCGCACGGCCGCATCTCCGCGGTGCCACGCCTCGACCGCCAGGTCGTGCGGGAGCCTGATGAGGATGCGGCCGGTCTTCGCGTGGGTCGCCGATCCGGCGTAGCCGTGCCCGCCACCGTGCTCGTGAGGGACAGGGTAGCGGACGATGGTCCATGTCCACTCGCCGCGTCCCGTGAGAGACTGCGCGCCGTGCGCGGCGATCTCGTCGGGCGTGTCGAGGCGCCAGTCGGTGACCCCGGGGAGGGTCTCCGAAGCGTCCGCGAGAGCTTGACGAGCGGTGTCCGACACGGTCCTGTCCTCTCCTACGGCCCCTTGCGGGCGCCGTCCGACCCCTTCGGAGAGCCCTACGGG
>CAZFMF010000107.1:0-3144 GCA_964519985.1 uncultured Pseudobdellovibrionaceae bacterium
TGGGCGTGGGCACGGCCGCGCCGACGGCCGGGACGAAGCTCGAGATCGACGCGAGTGCGGGTGGGTTCAGCGTCGGCCTGCGCGTGTCGAACGGGACGGTGACGTGTCCAGGGACTGGGTCCACTTCGGAGCGCTTTGGCGACGGGGCTGTTGCCGGAGGGACCAACAGCCTGGCCGTCGGCGCCTCTGCGACGGCGGATGTGGCGAACTCGACGGCTCTGGGTATCGCCGCGAGTGTTCCAGCCGGCGCGACGGCCAGGTCGGTCGCCGTCGGCTCCGTCGTCGTCTTCACCGCCACCGGCGGTGGCGTGGCCATCGGAACCATCAACTCTGTCTCGGTTACCGGCGTCGTCGCCGTCGGCCTGAACACGCTCGCCGGACCAGCGAACTCGACGGTGGTCGGGCACTCGGCGTCCATCGGCTCGGCCGCGACCGCCGGGTCGGTCGCGATCGGATCCGTGGCCGGGTTCACGTCCGCTGGCGGCGGCGTGAACGTCGGCGGAAACGCCGCGCAGGCGTTCACGGGCGCCGTCATCGTCGGCCTCGGCGCGAGCGTCGGCTCCGCGTCCGCCACGGCTGTCGGCAACGCCGCCTCAGCGGCGGGCGCTATCGCGACCGCGATCGGCAGCAACTCAAGCGCGTCGGCCTCGTTCTGCGTCGCCGTCGGCAACTCCTCGATCGCCAACAGTAGCGAGGCGACGGCGGTCGGAGCCAGCGCCGGAGCCTCGGCGACGCAGACGGTGGCTGTTGGCGCTGGGGCGCAGTCAGGCTCCGCGCCAGGAGCGATCGCCATCGGCGCCAACGCATCCGTTCAGCAGAACGACAACGCCATCGCGATCGGACGCAGTGCCGCGCTCGTGATCGGCGCCACGGCACGTTCGATCATCATCGGACAGGGCGTGACGTTCGACGCCACAGGCGGCGGCGTGATCGTGGGCGGAACAGCGAGTTCCGTCGTCGCCAGCACAGGTGTCGTGGCCATCGGGCTCGGCGTCGGAGTCGGCGGAGCTGACTGCGTGCTCATCGGCGCCGGAGCCACGCTCACTACCGGAGCATCGAACGGCACCGCCGTGGGTCAGGGCGCGACCGTGGCTGGAGCTGGCAATGGCTCTGTCGCGATCGGTCGTTCTGCGACGGCCGGAACCGGAACTGGCGGCGGCGCGAACAACGCGGTCGCCGTGGGCGCCAACGCTTCGGCTACTGGCACGAACTCCGTGGCCGTTGGCGTGGGGGCTTCGGTCACCGGCTCAAGCGGCATCGCGGTCGGCGCCAGCGCATCCGCAGACTCTGGCTGCGTGGCTATCGGTTCGTCGGCGAGCGCTGTTCTGAGTAACACGCTGGCGCTTGGCTCGAGTGCCGTTGCGGGTGTCTCGAACTCGCTGGTCATCGGCAACGCGGCGTCGTCTGGAACGTCTGGCGTTACCACCGTCGTCGGTCACAGCGCGTCGTGCACCGGTAGCGAGGCGACGGTCATGGGCTTCTCGGCGACCGCCGCGCACTCCTGGTGCATTGTCCTTGGTCGCTCCGCGACATCAACGGCAATCGGCCAGTTCATGGCCGGGTCGAACGCGGCCAGGATCCAGACCTCGATCATCGGTCAAGGTGAGTCGGCGACTGCTGCCCAACTCTCCGGTTGGGGCACCGTCACCCACCGTCCGACGCGCGCCGCGACGACGGAGACCGACACGACCGGCCAGAACGTTGTCTGGCAGTCCGGCGCTGGCACGGGTGCCGCTGTGGCCAGCACGATCTCGTTCCAGACTCCGACGCCCACGGGCGCCGGTACGACGCAGCAGGTCCTGGCGACGCGTCTATCGATCAGCGACTCGACGGTCGCTGTGCAGAACGCCAGTATTGGTGTGGCGACCACCTCACCGAGCTCTCGTCTCGACGTGAACGCCTCGATCGGCCTGGGCAACATCCAGACGATCTCCGGCACGACGACCCTCGACGACACCGACGCGGTCGTCCTCGTCGACGCTTCTGGCGGCGCTGTCACGATCAACCTGCCGCCGGCGACCGGTGTGACCCGACGCTGGTACGTCATCAAGAAGACCGACTCGAGCGGCAACGCGGTCACGGTCGACGCCGACAGCGCGGAGACGATCGACGGCGCGACGACGCAGGCGCTGATCGCCCAGTACGACACGCTCACGATCGTCTGCAACGGCACCGCCTGGTTCATCATCTGATCCAGCGGCAGGTCGCACCGTCGATGTAACATGCCGGCCATGAGCGCCGGCGACATCGACTGTCAGAAGTGCGGCGCGTGCTGTCTCGCCTCCGCGTGGAGCCCGAGCGCCGCGCTGCGCCCATTCGCGGACGTGCAGGACAACGAGGTGAAGCGGATCGAGCGGCGACTGCCGCTGTCCGTCGTCCCTGTCCAGCCGTTCGGCTTCGCGTTCCAGACCGTGACGAACGCCATGGCGATCAACCGGCGGGATCGCCGCGGGCGCTGCGTCGCGCTCAAGGGGACGGTCGGCCGCAAGGTCTCCTGCTCCATCTACAGCGTCAGGCCAGAGGGGTGCGTCGACTTCGAGCCAGGCAGTGAGCGCTGCCTCGAGATCCGACGCATGGTCCTCGGGATCAACTCCGCGCAGGCTGTCTCGTGAGGCCGTCGGAGCTGGCCGAACTCCTCTACGGCGTGCGCGGGGCGCTCGAGGCACTCGGTCCAAGGAGCGCCCAATACGCGCGCGATCGGCTGAGGAGCGTCGATGCAGACCTCAGCATGCGCCTGAGGAACGCCGGGCACGATCCTGGCCTGTGCGCCGCGACCGCGGACGAGCTCAAGCTGAGGCTCATCTCGCCTGGCGGCAACGACAGGCCGGCCGACGAGGATGTGATCGCCCGCTGCCTTCGCGAGGTGGCCGAGATCGACGGCTGCCAGGGACTCGAGCACAGGGTGGTCGGGCGGTGGGCCGAGTTCGTGAACCGCGCCGTCTTCGGCGGACCGGGTGGTCTCGCGGACGAGGACAAACACCTGCCGGTGAGGCCGTGGGTGCAGGCGCGTAACATCGACACCGGCGACATGACGGCGCTCGCACGAGCGTTCGTCGAGTGGACCCGAGAGGCGGACGCCGCATTCATGTCCGGGAGGGTCTCGTGATCCCGGTCTTCAGCCACTGTCAGGACTGCGGCGGGCCA
>CAZFMF010000108.1:0-3042 GCA_964519985.1 uncultured Pseudobdellovibrionaceae bacterium
CTGGCCGCGGGCAACGCAAACCTCGCGGAAAAAAACATCCGGGATATGGCCGAGTTACTGCTGATGCCGCATAGTGGTTCGTCGATGGCGCTGGAAGAAATCTACTCCGCGGAAGAAGTCAAAGATATCCGGGCGCTGGAAGGCAAGATGAAATAGTCTGGCAAGGTGCGGTTACATCACCATTATAACCATGCCGGTAGTGCGAGAGACACACCTGCTGTTGTAAAATCTCCCGCATGCAGCCACACCACCAACTTCTTCGCATCCTCGCCGATGGCCGCTTTCATTCCGGTGCGGTGATGGGCAAAGCGCTGAACCTGAGCCGCAGCGCAATCTGGAAACACCTGCAATCCCTCGCCGAGTGGGGTATCGAACTGCACAGCGTGCCGGGCAAGGGCTATCGCTTGCCCGACCCCCTGGAATTGCTCGATAGCGATACCATCCTTGGCCACATGAACGAGGATGCCCGCATGCTGGTACCCAGCCTCGAAATTCATCACGACATCGACTCCACCAACCGTCACCTGATGCAGAAAGGGAGACTGGGTGCGGTGTCCGGGCAGGCGTGCCTGGCGGAAAGACAACGCGCCGGGCGCGGCCGGCATGGGCGGCCGTGGGTTTCGCCGTTTGGCGTCAACATCTACCTTTCCCTGTCGTGGCGGTTTACGGCGGGTCCCGAGTCGCTGTCGGGTCTGACACTGGCGACAGGCATCGCCGTGGTTCGCGCGTTGACGGATGCCGGACTGGAGGGCGCAGGTCTGAAATGGCCGAACGATGTGCTATGGCAAGGCCGCAAGCTGGCGGGGATATTGCTGGAAATGACTGGCGAACTGTCCGGCGCCTGCCATGTGGTTGCCGGCATCGGCCTGAACGTGCGCATGCCGCGCCACCTGGCCGCCGGGATAGATCAGCCATGGGTGGATGTGGAAACCGCGCTGAACAGACCGGCGTCACGCAATCAACTGGCCGGACGGCTGTTGCAGCATCTCGTGATAGCGATGCGCGAATTTGAAAGCGCGGGATTTCCGGCGTTTCAGCGGGAATGGGCGATGCTGGATCTTGCCTATGGCCGGCAAGTCGCCCTGCAGTTGCCGAGTGAAACCGTCACGGGCATCGGCCGGGGCATCGATGCCAGCGGCGCGCTGATTCTGGAAGACAACGGCCTGCTCAAGCAGTATCCTTACGGGGAAGTAAGTTTGAGGATGATTTCTTAGTGACAATATTCGTTGTAGATGCCGGCAACACTTTCATCAAATGGGCCAGCGTCGAGCATGATGCTCTCAAAAATACGGGACGTGCATTGCGCCCGGAAGACAAATTCCAGGCGTTCGCCGACGAGGTTTGGGCAGCCATGCCCGCGCCGGAACGGGTAGTGGTCGCCAATGTCGCAGGACAATCGTTTGGCGACAAGCTGGCGGCATGGACGGACAAGACTTGGCAACGGCGACCCGAATTCGTGGTCGCACAACGCGCCGCCTACGGCGTGCGCAATGCCTATCTCGAACCACACAAGCTCGGTGTCGATCGCTGGGCGGCGATGATCGCCGCCCAGCGGCTGGCAGAGGGCACGGTCTGTGTCGTCAGTTGCGGAACGGCCGTCACCCTCGACGTGCTGACCGGCGATGGCGAACACCAGGGCGGACTGATCGTGCCGGGACTGGCCATGATGCGCCGCGCCTTGCTGGAGGGCACGCAGGGTATTGCGCAAAACCTCACTCCTTCCGGATCAGGCGGCCAACCCGCCCTGCTGGCGCGCGACACACAGGGCGGAGTGCAAGGCGGCACACTCTACGCCACCGTGGCGGTCATCGACCGCGTGGTGGCCGATGTTGGCGCCGAACTGCGCACCGCGATGACCTGCATCATCACCGGCGGCGACGCGGCCACCCTTCTGCCGCTGCTGGCCGGCCGTTACCACCATGAACCGGACCTGGTGCTACAAGGGCTGGCGATCATCGCCGGGGAAAATACGGAGCGGGCCTGAAACATGAGATGGCTGTTTCTGCTGCTGCTACTGTTAAACGCCGCGTTTTTTATCTGGCAATACAACCGGCAGCCGCAGTCTTTGGCAATATCACTGCCGACCGCCGACAGCACAACCAAAACACTGACCTTGCTGAGCGAAACGGCACCGGCAGCCACGCCCGTAGAAACTTGTTACGCCATAGGGCCATTCTCCACAACGGAGGATACGCGGCGTGCGAGCGCCAAACTTGCCGAACAAAATATTCAGACTCAACAACGCACGGACGAAACTTTGCAACCTCCTGTGTTTTGGCTGGACATCAAGGGGCAATCTTTACCAGACGGAATATGGCAGGAGTTGACACAGGAATTTTCCGGGCTTGTGAAGCAAGCTTGCTCCTAAAGACCGCCATCGTCCCGTCGCCATATATAAAAACCGAGATTTTTCAGTAAGCTGCCAATTGCCTTCAAGAGGTCAATTACCATAGAATGCACTATCGCCGCGACAGGAAGAGCGTGGCGGATCAAGTCTTGACGGTGTAGCTCAGTTGGTAGAGCAACTGATTTGTAATCAGTGGGTCGGGGGTTCGATTCCTCTCGCCGGCACCATCACGAACCTTGCTTCACAGTATCGTAAGAGAGAATTAACGCCTCGGTTTCGCGCAGAATTTGCTGCGCGAACGAGTGCAGTGGCGCATCATCGAACAATGAAAAAAACGCTTTACGACATCTTCGGAATCAGTCCCGATGCTTCTGCGGAAACCATCAGGACGGCCTATAAAAGCCTGGTACAGCGCCATCATCCCGATAAAAACCGGGACGACCCGCATTCCGAGGAAATTCTCAAGGCCATCAACTACGCTTACAGCATCCTTTCCAATACGAAAAAAAGAGCAGCCTACGACCACAGCCTCGATCTTCAAGACGATCATCTCGACGCAGGCCAGACCAAACACGCTCCCGTAACGCCAACACCACCGGCTGTTCCTCCAGAAACACCACAACCGGCTTCGTCAGCAACATTGCGGTCTGCGAGTCCGCCCCCCGCTCCCGAAGAATCCGTTCCCCGGCGCAATG
>CAZFMF010000109.1:0-2983 GCA_964519985.1 uncultured Pseudobdellovibrionaceae bacterium
ACGTGCCTGCGTGGACACCGGCCGCCCCACAGGAGCGCCTTGTTGGTCTTGAGGCTCACCTTCGCGTACATGCCGTGCTGCCCGTCGCACCACGCGCGGCCGGTGATCGAGCCCCTCGCCGGAAGCGGGTTGAACGGCCTCACCTGAGCGCGACCTCGCCGGCGCAGGTGATCGAGTAGAGCCGCCGCGGCAACGCGTCCTGGTGGACAGGCGCGTCCTCGGCTCGCGACGTGACCCAGCCCTTCTCCTCCATACTATGCAGCACGACGTAGATCGAGCCCCTGGCCAGCGCACCGAACGACGACTCGACGAGATCGAGGCCGTAGCGCTCGCCCTGGCCGTCCAGCAGGTTCAGGATCACGGCCTCCGACGGACTCAAGTTCGCCTCGACCTGTTGACGACCTTCGCGCCGCGGTACTCAGCGATCCCGGCCAGGCCCGCCTCGTGCTCGTCGCAGGACAAGACGTGCTTGCGCGGAACCTGATCCTTGTACCAGGTCAGCTCGATGTCGGTCTCGAGGCGGACCGTCCAACGCACGCCACAGCAGCCGCCGTCGCCCTCGCACCAAGAGACGCCCCAGTTGATGCGTACAGCCGGGATCGGGATCGGAAACAACCTCATTCGAGCTCCAGCTTGTGCGCTCACGGCGTCGGTTCTCCCTTCGTCAGTCGCACCAGTTCGCGCAGAAGACCGGTCGCCACTCGCTGCTCCGTGAGCACAGCGCTCAGCACGTCCTCACCGCGATCCGCCTCACGCACCAGCGTTCGGAGGAGCTGCGCCACTGAGAGGCCGCGCTTGCCGGCAAGGCGCTCGGCCATGGCGTGCTCTGCCTCGGAGCAGCGGGCCTGTAGCAGATGATCGTGCGCCTCGGACACCTAGTCGCCGTACTCCTGACCCTCGTCCTTGCCGATCGCGTTCGGCGGAGAGACGGTCGCCGTGGCCTTAGCCGGCGGATCTCCAGCCGGCGGCCACGTCGCGTCCACGTCGACCGCGGTCTTGCTCTCGGTGTAGCTGAGCGGGCTGCTCTTCCCGATCGCCTCGTTGAGCGCCGCCACCTGCGTGCCGATCTCCTCCTCGAGCGTGTCGAACACGCTGTCGCCGTTGTCGTCCGGGAGGAGGTCCTCGGTCATGCGCGAGAGGTCAACCTCGTCGACGTGCTGTGGCTCGCCGATCAGAAGCCGCATCTCACGGAGCTGCTGACGAACCTCGTCGCCCGTGGGCTCGCGCTGAAGCTCGCCGGACTCCGCCCAGCGCAGTTCGTCCTCGGCGCGCTGCTCGGCCTTGCTCCACGCGTCGTCCTCGTCGCTGTACCACTCGTTGTCCCTGTCCGAGTAGACGGGAACGTTCTGCGGGCACGGCGCCTTCTTGAGCTTCTCGTAGCGCTCGCCAGCGCTGACCTCGCGGCAAGCCGAGCAATGCGACCACGTCTTCGGCTTCATGGCCCCACAGCCGTCGCACGGCGTCTCCTTGACGCAGCACCAGCGCGCCATGCGCTCGGCGTGCGGATCGTCGCCAAAGAAGCGGCGACAGGACGCGCACGACCAGCCAGAGAGCCCCTCGACTCGCCTGGCGGCCTTCGACCACTCGCCGAAGAACGGTGGAGCCGCAAGAACCAGACGCTCCGGGTGCGTGCCGGCGACGAAGCCCTTCTCGTGCGTTCCGTAGACCGGGATGTGGTTCCAGCCGAAGCGCTCGTAGGACTCGAGCTGCTTCTGCATGTCCTTCGTGGTCTCGTCGCCGACGACGAGCACCGCGTCCGACATGAACGCGATCGTCGCCCGGATCGCGCCGAGCGTTTCCTCTCCGGTCGTCGGGTCCCACAGGTCGAGCGGGTCGATCGGGAGCCAGCCCATGGCGCGCGCCTTGTCGGCGGCGCGGGCAGCGCGCCACGGTCGGGTGGTGTCGCGCACGCGGCAGACGTACAGGATCGGAAGGGTCTTCACTGCGTCCTCTTCTGCCTGCCGGCGATCATCCGCCTGAGGCGCTCAGCCTCGGCGTTCTTGGCCTTGCCGACCGGCATCATAGCGATGCGCACCGACCGCTCGGTCGCCATGATCCAGAAGCGCTTGCCCTTGTCGTCGAGCTTGTCGTAGTCCTCGTCGTTGAGCGTCCAGGCCATCTGCTTGGCGCCATCGGCCATGTCGCTCATTGCGGCGTCCCGCGTTTGGCCTTCATCTCGAGCTCGACCTCCTCTGCGCATGGTCCGCACAGACCCTCGCCCGGATAGAAGTCCGGCGCGACGTGCTTCGCTCTCCGCGGCCGCTGCTTGGGGCGGACCTTCGGACAGCGATGGCAGAGATGATCGACGGGCACGAAGCCGTCGTCGTGCTTGGCCACGGTCCTACCTGCCGAACCCGCGCTCGTAGAGCCGGCGGCGCTCCTCGACGGGCAACCGCAGGAACAACCCGGCGATCAGGACGGCCGACGTGTCGCCGGACTTTCGCGCCTCGTCGCGCTCCCACTCAAGGCCGCGATCGTCGAGGTTCCCGTCCTCGAGCGAGCAGTGCAGCGCACCGCCGACACAGTTGCCGTCGTCGCGGAGGTAGTCCCGGACCAGCCTGAGCAGGTCCGCCACGCGGAGTTCGACGCTGTCGGTCGACAGGATCACACGGTCGAGGCCGACGTCGCGGCCGGGGTAGGTGTCCTCCGGGCCGAGCTGCGAGATCGCGACCTTCGCGGCCTCGACGGCCTCGCCGAGCGTCGGGCCGGACGCGATGCCGACGTCACGGCCGCAGCCGAAGGTCGGGATCTCGACCGTCACCGGGCGCTTCTCGAACTGCCTCCGGCTCCCGTCGGCGCACTGGAGCGTGTAGGGGTCGCCGAACTCGATCATGGCCCGCTTCTCGCGCAGCCACGCGAGCGCGCCGAGCTCGCGGGCGTCGACCGACTTCTCGTTCACGTCCTTGGCGCGCTTCATGCGGTGTCGGTGCGGAGCGAGCGGGTCGACATGCTCGCGAAGGTAGCTTGCCGGCAAGATCACCTG
>CAZFMF010000110.1:0-2781 GCA_964519985.1 uncultured Pseudobdellovibrionaceae bacterium
GGTGACTGGCCCCTATTCGAAAGCTTCGGCCAAGATCGATCGCGTTGTCTACAAAGCGACCGGCGTGGATCAAACGTGCTGCCAGCTGGCGCAGCAGATTGTCCAGCAAGCTTGCAAAGATGGCTCGAACCCGGCGAGCTCCGTGGTCGAGTGCAAGTAGTTCTTTCGGAATGCCTCAGTCTCTCCGCTTTCGTGAGAGACTGAGGCCTTTCCGGTGACAACCCGGAAAGCAAAACCCTCTTTCACGCCGCGACCCAGTGCGAAAGGCTTTTTGGCTTAAAGCCGGAATTCTGTGCGAAGGACGAGGGGTTCGGGAGCCAGAATGTCCGGGTGCCCTTCGACTACGGGTTCGAGATCGATAAGAGCTATCGTGGACCGGGCCTAAAGGTGCGCGCGCAGAAGTACGGGACCTGCGCCCGTGATTTCCTAGCGGGTCGAGAATCCGTGATTCTGACTGGCTTTGATTCGCAAGCCGCCCTTATCGACGCTCTAAACGCGCCGACGCTCAATGATCGCTTCGATCTGAAGCTCAAGACGGAAAAGGGCGAAGAGCGGTTCTCCCGCAGCTGCATGCCCAAAGTCATCTTCGAAACCGTCCCGAATTAGAAGCCCCAACATTGCCCGGGCAATGCTGCGCGTGGTACCTAAGCTTGGCCATTATTTTGGAGAGGTGGCAGAGTGGTTGAACGCGGCGGTCTTGAAAACCGTTATACCCGCAAGGGTATCGGGGGTTCGAATCCCCCCCTCTCCGATTGACCAACAAGGTTGTTTAAATGATCATCGGGAATCCCTTAAGGATTAACCCTCAAGATTAAATTAAACGATTCCGCGCCGTAGGCGCTCTGACTTATCGTCTATTTTCTGAGCAACTTGCTTGCGTGGATTCTAAAAAATCACGCTGGCGGGTCCGGCCTTAGGCTTACCTTGGGAGGAGTTCGAGCAAGATAGCCGTGGCAGAGTTTGGTAATACCTACGTCGTTAGAATCAAAGGTAAATAGGCTCATTCATCGAAAAGTGCCGAGAAATGTCTCTTGATCAGAAAATTAAAAAGAGTATGTTGCGCGCGATTTAATCCTTATTAAGGAGCCATTCCATGCAACCGTCGCAACGACTCGCTTTATTCCTAGTACTGACCTCGGCCGTTTCACTCCAAGCTGCCCAGCCGGAACTTTTTCCGTCCGTTTATGAATGTAGCGTTCTGGATGCGAAGACAGAAAAAGAAAGCACGTTATCTTTCCAGGTGATGAAGGACACCGAGATTGAGAAAGATGAAGGCCGCAAGGTTTCGATCAGCTACTACACAATGCAAATAAAAATGGAGGATGTCGTCTATACCGCAAGGAAACGGATGTATTATTCCAAAGGCGATGAGGAGCTCTTTAGCTTCAAAGGAAGTGACACCGTTTTGTATTTTGACGACAAAACCGTCAAAGGCTCTTTTGAGTTAGGTAAATCCATTTACAAAATTGAAAGCTGCCAGATTCAACGTTCGACCTTTGTTAGCCCGCTCACTCTTTACCCCTCCGCCTACGCAAACGAAGCTGACCCAAAGAACTGGGTCCAGTATGTGAAGGTTATGGGCATGGATTCGAAGAATGGTAAAAAGTATGCGGCACATATCGGCTTAGAGAGATCCTTCGGCCGCTATATTTTTCAGTTCGACTCTCGTGCGTTGTCTGAAGAATACGACCACATAAAAAAATGGATCAAAAAGAACGAAACCCGAGACACCATTAAAATGACACACGATCGAGAGGGCATAGGACTGTTCAATGTACGGACGAGTGGGACCGTCTTGGATCTGTATCTGTTCCTCCCCACATCACCGACTGTTGGAGATGGTCTACCGATAGATCACCAAGCATCGCTGACCCTGCAGAGAAAATAACCATCTCGAAGTCAGGGACGTCCGCTTAGAAGTTTATTCGCACAAAGTACCAGCTTGGACGCTATACGAGAAATTCGGTTTTCGGGTCGAGAAGGTCGGCCTTCAGTGCGGGCCGAGAGCCAAAAAAGATGCTCGGGAGCCAATATGTTGAGAGTGATCTTGTCTTCGTTTCTATTGTCCGCGATCCTCACTCGGACCGTTTTCGCAGAACAAGTCACGGAAGCGGAAATCGAATCGCTCATCGAAAAACTAGCGGACGATTCTTACAACACGCGGATCAACGCCCAAAAAACTCTGTACCTCTTGGGCTTACGGGCTCTACCTGCTCTCGAAAAGTATCAGGATGACCCAGATCCGGAGCGGAGGTTCCGGATAGGTGAGTTGCTCAATGGCTTTGAGCTCATGGTGGACGCCGCCAACTTTATTTTCCCCCTGCATGATCGTCTGACGAGGCATGTTTACGAGGATCTAGTACTCCTGCGGGGCCAGGTGAAGGCAGCCTACAAGGCCTCGCAAAACGAGCTCGAAAAGATTGACCAATGGCTCACCAAAGGCAACCAGTCCGAGCCGGAAAAGCAACTCCTGCGAGAAAAATATTTGGGCCTTCTCGCCGGTGAACTGCCGAAAGAGAGAGCCGCCAGAATTCAGGGGGACCTGTTGTGCGTGACCGTCGGGGATCGAAGTTACTGGTTGCGTTGCTTTGACCATCGAGCCAAGGACGGTGCGATTGTGGCGGTAAGCCAAGAAAAACTTTTTTCGCTGCGAGAACTTTTCTCGAGCTTCGCTTCCGAAGGAAAGGTTACCTATAAGTTTTCCTCCGGAGAGCAGATAAATATGGAACAACTTTACTCGACTGAGCGAACCCTTCACTTGTTCGCGGACGAAGCCGAGCC
>CAZFMF010000111.1:0-2719 GCA_964519985.1 uncultured Pseudobdellovibrionaceae bacterium
TCGGTCGGTGCCCACGGCACGTAGTTCCAGTCGACCTCCTGCTCGTCGGTCTTCTCGGGGGACGCCCACGCGCCGGCGACGGCCGTCACGACGTCGGCACTGACGCCGAACCGCGTGGCCACGAACGCCGCGTCTACGCCGGTCTCGAGCATGCCTGCGATCTCGAGCTCCACCTTCGCGTCCAGTCCAGCGACAAGGCCAGACTCCGGCATGGCCGGCCCAGGCCTCACGAGCTTGACGCCGGCGCTCCTGGCGATCTTCCACACGGACGTCGCGTCATAGCCGAAGAGGTCGCCGATCGTGGCCAGATCCTCGCCGGCGCGGGCGAAGTCCGCGATCTGAGCCTTCACGTCCTTCGGCACGCCGCGCTTGGCGTAGGCTGCGCGTTGCTCCTCGCGCAGACGCTTGCGCTCGCGGTCCTCTTCCGCTGCCCGGTGGCACGGTCCACACGGACATGGGCCGCCGCGACAGCGCCTGTTCTTCATGATCGAGCGTGACGCCTCGACGAGCACAAGCTCCACACCGAGCTCTGTTCGCGTGACGCTCTCGACGATCTCCGTGCCCTTCTTCGCGATCTCGCTGTAGACGCCGAAGGCGTGGTTCAGCGCTGACATGCCGAACGCGTGCGAGACCCTCCTTGCGACTCGTGGCTTGGCTGGTGATCGCAGCTTGATGAACATCTCCGTCAGACAGTGCTCGACGATGTCGAGCCACGTCTGCTCTTCCTGCTTGGTCATCTGGCCGCTGGGCGCGGCGTGTTGCTGTGTTGGCACGCGGGTTACCTCCTGTGGACCCACGATCCTGACAGGGAGCACCGACACCCACAACGATGAATCAGGCTCCGGCGGCCGAGAGCAGCTCCCCGAACGTCATGTCGTCCGAGGACTTGTCGGCCGGGTTCCTGCGGCTCCCGCCCGGGAGTGCCCGGATCACCTTCTCGAAGACCGGCACGACCACGCCGCGGCCCAGCAGGCTCACGTCCGTGGGCGGGTGCCCGGTCAGGCGGAAGTCGGCCGGCACGCCGTGCAGGGCCCTGATCTCCTCGATGCTGAGGAGGCGGTAGGTGTCGGGCTTGGTCGGGTGCTCGACGAACGGTCCCGTGGGCGCCGGCTTGTAGTACGAGCTCGTGATCGTCGTGATCCTCGTGCTCGACGGACCGACGAACGCGGGCTTCCAGCGCTCGCGCTCCCAGAGCCTGGCCAGGTAGTCGCCGGGGGCCTCGTCGGTCGAGAACCAGCCGCCGTGCGCCGGGTCGAGCCGCTCGACGGACCTGGCCGGCAGGAGGATCGACCTGGCGCTCGGAGGCACCGGACGCTCGAGGCTCTCGAACAGCCGCGGGGCCGGGTCGGTCGTGGCGACGATCACGGCGCGCTTGCGACCGGCCAGCTCGCCCATGTCGTTCGCGTCGAGGATCGCCCATTGCACGTTGTAGCGGAGCTTCCGCAGCGCGACCCAGAGCATGCCGAAGGCCTCGCTCTTGAGGTAGAGCGGCACCTCCTCGATCACGACGTTCAGCGGGTTCGCCGCCATGACGAACATGAGGAAGTGCAGGGTCGCGTCGACGAGTTCGTGCCTCGCGGGGTCGGCGCCGCCGCGTGCCTTCGACCACGGCTCGCACGGGATCCCGCCCGTGACGAGTTCGACGTGCGGGATCAGCCTGCGACCCTTCGCCAGCTCCGCGTTGTGACGCAGAACGACATCGAACGCGTCCGACGTCCAGACGGAGGCCTTCTCGAAGTTCGCGGCGTAGACGTTCGAGGCCACTGAATCGCAGTCGATCGCGAAGGCAGGCTCGTAGCCGGCGCGCTCGGCCGCGAGCGACAGGAAGCCAGCGCCGCTGAACACGGCGGCCTCGAGCCCGTTGCGGTCACGCCGGCGCTCCTCGACGAGGATGTCGACCTCCTTGGGCGAGATCACGAGCTCGCCGGAGCGCGTCTCGATCACCATCTGGTCGGCGTCGCCGAGGACCTCCGACACGCTCACGCTCATGAGGTCGATCACGGGCGTGTCCCGGTGCCGCGAGACGGTCCACTTCCCGTCGGGGTCGATCTGGATCGTGACCCGTCGCGCGCCTCGATCGGCGATCACGTTGATCCGTGTGCCGGACTTGAAGCGGTGGGTAGCGAGCCACTTCCCCTCGAGCCACACGCGGCGCCGGCCACGGTGCCGACCGATCTTGCGCTCGATCCGCTGCGCCGGCCCGACCATGGCCCGGCCGCCGCGAGGCGCCTCTTCGAGCTCCCGGGTCGGGGGCTTCGGTGCGCCCTTCGGCCTGCTTCGCTCGCGTCCGAGTTCGGAGGCCTCGGCGATCTCGCCAGCGAGCGCGTCCAGGACGCCCGTGAGCTCGCCCGAGGATCTCGTGTTGCGGAGCGCGGCCGCGACGCCGGCGAGGACAGACCTGTCCGGCGGGAGCAGCAGCAGGTCGACGTCGCGCTCCTCGGGAGAGAACCAGCCGTGCCGGACGGCCATGAGCACCGGCGCGTCCGGCCGCGACGAGGTCACGGCATCCTGGATCTCGCGCATGAAGCCGCGCTGGACCTCGAAGGCGAGGCCGTGCTCGACGAGCAGGTCCTTGTACTCGGAGTCGTCCACCGATCAGTCCTCGCGCGGCTTGTGCCGGCACGCCTTCGGGTCGTGGAAGCCACGTCGTGGGAGCCGCTTCTCGCACTCCGGGCAGTAGCCGAGCTTCCTGATGAAGGCCTCGGCCTTCTCGAGGCGC
>CAZFMF010000112.1:0-2574 GCA_964519985.1 uncultured Pseudobdellovibrionaceae bacterium
AAATAACAGGATAATAGGATGGTAGGATAGAAAAAGCATGGGTAATTTTCCTTATACCCAAACAACTTCAAAAGTCGGTTGGGTATATTCTGGGTGCCTTTGAACCAGAAGCACTGTATACAACACCCGAAACTGGCCCTCCGAAAATAAGTCCTATAACTTAAATTGCCTCTCACTATATACTGCGTCGAGCTCATTCTCAAAAAATCAGAATTTGTGAACAATCGATACTCAGTAATAAATTTAACTATGCATAAACATCATAATCCATCAATTACACAACAGTAAAAACCACCTCAAAAAGAACAGAAAAAATTATATGTATTACGAAAAAGATGAATTAAAAATTAAAAAGCATCACAAATCGATTTTAATCAACAAAACGAGCGAAAATCCTTTGAACATAAAACATCGTTCAGCTTACAATTTAACTGTAACGCAAAAAAACGCACGATAAAAGTTAAACACTAACCATAGTTTAGGAGGAAATTAATTATGGCAAGTATTTCATCAGAAGGCGGCAAAATCGCTGTCACAAAAGATACAGCTTTGACATTAGATCAAGCTAGAGTTCTTCTTAATGGTCCTAAAACATCAAACATTGATGCTCTTTGGGAAAATAAGTATGCAGTCACTTACTTTTTCTCAAAAGTATTGAGCTTAAACGGTTTCATTCCGTTCTTCTTTGATTACAGCGCAGCTAAAGCTGCTGACAACAAAACCGCAGCTCAAGTTAAAGTGTTCACAGACGCTCGTGATAACTTAATCAAAGCAATTGATGCACGCGTTAACCAAGCTCCACCTTCAGAAGTAGCAAGAAACGATGCGAAACATCGTGCAGAAACGACAACACTTAAAGAAGCAGAAGCGAAAGCATTGAAAAAGTTTACTAAAACTACAGTAAGCATTTTTGCTTCTAATGTTGACTTAAGCAAGGCTTCTAACGAAACCGTTGGGAAGACAATGCGGGTATTTTTCTCAGCTGTAAGCGAATCTGCTAATGCTAATCGCGGAAGCTTATCTAAGGCGCAATTAGAGGCGAAATTAAATGCTGGAACTCGTATCACTAATGTACAAACAGCAATAATTAATTTCTTAGCTAAAACAACACCTGATCTATCTGAAATGGATGCTACGCAAAAAGCTGCATTCATGAAGAATGCTGCTAAGTTGACTGGCATGTTAGAAACAACTGTTTTCAGAGCTGTCTTAAACAGACAAGCTGCTAAATCTCTTGATCTCGCAGTCAAAATTGACGACAAAGCAGAGAAGCTCGGAAAAGCTGTTGCAGACAACGCTGGATTCTCTAAAGAAGAAATCAGTGCTTTGAAAAAAGAACGCGCTGAAAAACGTACAAAATTAGAGAAAAAAGTCAAAGATCTGAAAGCTGATCTGAAAAAAGCAAACCGTGCTTTAACTAGAGCTACTGATAAATTTGAAAAAGCTGAAAACTCTTTTGTTTCTACAGCGAAGAGACAGGGCGCTCCTGAAGACTTCTCAGCAGCAGCGTTCCGTGTGCTCTGTCAAGGTCGTGAATACGATATTACACGTTGCGGAGACTTCTTAAACCGTCACACAGCTCCTAAGTTTGAAGCTGTTGTTGAGGCTCATAAAGCTGTAACTAAAGCTGAGCGTAAAGTCCAAGAGCTTACTGAAAAACACGGCACAGAAAGTGCTGAGTTAAGAGATGTCGTAGCACTCATCCGCGAATCACGTAGCAACAATGCTAACGTAATTCGAGACCTCAGAGCGAAAAGACAAGCGGATCTAGCAGCACTCGCAGCTGTTACCCGCCGCAGCGAAGGCTAAGAGCCTTTAAGCATCTCGAGCCCAAATGAGGCTTGGGCGGGCTTGGGACTTTTGAAAGGAAACCTTTCAAAAGCCCAGCCCCCCTTAAATCAAAGGCTCGAATGTAAATTGTTCTCTTAATCTTAAATGAAGTGTTGACCGCTGATCCTTAACGGATCAGCGGTCTTTTTTTTATCAGCGGACGCGATGAATCGCGCCATTTAAGTCTGAGGGGATTGTTGCTGCTCGATATATTGTCGAATCACAGCAATTGTTGCTCCTCCACATGATCCAGCAAAATAACTTGGAGACCAAAGACAGCCTCCCCATAAAGCATGTTGAATGCTCGGATATCGTTTTTTTCTAATGAGACGAGAAGAAACTCCTTTCAAACTATTTACCAACTTTGAGATGGCAACTTTAGGAGGATAGTTGATGAGAAGATGGACATGGTCATGTTCTCCCTCAAATTCAACTAAATCTGCCTCAAAATTTGAGCAAACATCAGTAAAGATTGGTTTCAATTCTTCCAAAATCTGTTTTGCAAAGACCCTTCGTCTATACTGCGTCCACTTGAAAGTTAGACAAATTTCGGCCTCAGCATCTCCCCTTTTCTATTCGTTTCCATCGACCCTGTGCTAGCACAGGGCCTGCTTCAACGAATAAAAAATGGAAGCGCTGAGTTTGAAATTTGTCTAACTTTCAAGTGGACGCAGTATATACTGCGTCCACCTCGAGTTTGGACAAATCGAGAGGGCTACCCTCTCGAGCTCTCCCTCTACCGCC
>CAZFMF010000113.1:0-2552 GCA_964519985.1 uncultured Pseudobdellovibrionaceae bacterium
GTCCGGCCGTCCCCTTCCCTTCAGCAAGAGGGCTTCCAACCGCACGGGGGTCACAATGTCTTCGGTTTTCAAGCGCACATCACGGGCCACGCCGGTGAGCAGGGCCAAGATTTCCCGTTGTCCGGCTAGCTGACCCGAAACCGCCGCGATCTGGGCGGTCAAACTAGCGATGTTCGACTCAATGGTTAACAGGTCGCTCTTTTTCGATTTGCCGATCTGCACGAAGCCACGGGTTTCCTCTAACCGCTTACGATTGAGTTCGATTTCTTCGCGCAGGATTTCTAATTCACTTTCCCGGGACAAAACCGCGTAAAAAGACTCCGCCACTTGAAGGTACAGCCGCCGCTTAGCCTCTTCGAGCCCGAAAGCTTGGGCATCCCGGACGAGCTTCGAACGACGTACGTTCGATCGGTCCTTCATTCCCCGAAAGAGCGATTGGGACACGGTCAGGCGCGCGGTCTGTTGATCCGAAGGCCAAATCTGTTGAACCAGCGGACTGGGAGACGCTTCCTGCTTCAAGACCGAGCCCGTGGCCGAGACTTGCGGCAAAAACCCGGCGAAACTTTGATCTTCCCGAGCCTTCGCCTGCTCAACGCTTTGTCGTTGCAGCGCGACCGATTCGTTTTGCCGTGCCGCCTGGCGATAAACCTCGGCCAGGGAAAGGCCTTCCCCCCAAGCGGGTAAGGCCGCGACGGCGATGGTGACCACGAAGAAAAAGCCTGTGTGTATAGTATTCACTATATTTGCTATACTATCGGTATAGTAATCGCTATACAAGAGGGCTTTTTCAAAAATGAGTCAAAACAAGGGCTTCGACGTTAAAGCGCTGATGAAGGAAATGGAACTCTTCGACAATCCCGTTTCCGAGAAGCAGCGGGATATTCTCAAGGCCGCCGAATTGGTTTTCGGGGAGAAGGGGTACGACGCCGCCCCCACGGCGGAAATCGCCCGTCGTGCCGGGGTGACCGAACGGACGCTCTTTAAACATTTCCGAACCAAAGCGGACCTGTTAAAGCGCGTCGTCTTTGCCTTTGCGATGAAGACATTTCTGCCCGCGCAAATCCGACAGGTGAATACCGTCACCCAGCAGGAATTTGCGAGTTACTCGGATTTCGTCCGTACCCTCGCCCTGGATCGTCTGCACGTTTTGCGCTCGCATGGCTTCGGTCCCAAAATCGTCTTCTTCGAAATTTTCAAAAACGATGACTTCCGGGCCCAGCTTAAGAACATCTGGAAAACGCAGGTATGGGGAACGGTGGTACAGCGTGTGAAACGCTTCCAGGAACAGGGAAAACTCCGCAAGGACGCCAAACCCGAATCCATTGCGCGCGCCACGGTCGCCGTCGTGGCCGGGTATGTCTTCTTTCGTGCCTTCATCACCCCGGAAGAAAAATGGGACGATGAAAAAGAAATCGAATCACTGGCCAAACTGCTTTTCGAAGGAGTGGGGCCGCGGTCTTAGAACAACCAACCCACTTCAAAGACGAGGGAGTTGAGATTGAAGGCGCCTTGGCCGGCCAGGCTAGTGGCTTGGCGAAGGGTGTAGTCAACGCTCGCCTGGAAGGAAATGCCGAAGACATCAAACTGGGCGCCGAAGCAAAACTGCACTCCGTAGGTCAGCGCGACGCTCAACGGATCCGCACCCGTCGGCGGGAGATCCATTCGGAGCATCTTGCCCCCAACCAAAAGGTTACCCTCGATAATCGGCGCAACGACGCCGGTCGTGACAGGAATGAGGGCGAAGCCGAAAAGCACTTCGCCGCCGTAAGCCGAACCATCGTAAGTCAGCCCCGTTAAGTTGATCGTCGCCGGAGTGTAGGTGAAGATCGCGCCAACATTGAGTTTGAATGGCTTGCGGCCGCGACGCATTTTCACGCCGGCGCCAAAGCCCGTGGATCCGGACAGGCTTTTCTCGGGAGAGCCGGCTTGGGATTCCATCACCAAAGTGAGCATCGGCCCTTCGCTGCCCGGCGCGCGCCCCGCGAGCGCAAACGTCGGCACCGCGAGCAGAACCAGAAGCATCGCTTTTAGTGCGTGACCGCGCATCGGCAAAGTCCCTCGTCATCCTATCGGAGGGAAAATCCCTACAGTTGATGCGCAGCGCGTTGGTTCAAGGTTGCGGATACCCGTACGCACGATAGCCTGAAAATTCAGCGATTTTGCCGGTTTAAGTGAGTTTAACAATCACCACAATTGTGCCTGGCCGGGGCCCGCTAATTCCGCCACAAAGTTGCGCGATCCTAGGAGTACTTTGAACGCCAAACTCCTCTATTTTACTCTGGCTTCGGCCTTACTCGCCGGCTGCGGTGATGCGCTCGACAGCGACTTGTTGGAAGCGGCGAGCACCACCGACGTGCAACAAACCGGCGACTATCCGGCGACCGTTCTGGTGGCGACCCCCGAAGGCCGAGGGATGTGCACCGGTACCTTCGTGTCTCCGCGCGCAGTTTTGACCGCGGCCCATTGCACGACCGAGTCGGGGCTCTACCGGGTCTACACTTCCTTCGGTTGGTTCAAAACCGCGGTGGTAGAAAAGCTAGGCTCCGGGGTGG
>CAZFMF010000114.1:0-2539 GCA_964519985.1 uncultured Pseudobdellovibrionaceae bacterium
AGTCTGTTCGCGTTCGTCGTGCCCACCGCCCAGGCCCGCGCCCCGCTGACGGCCGACGGCATCGATTTCGTCGATGAAGATGATGCAGGGGGCGTGTTTGCGGCCCTGCTCGAAAAGATCCCGCACGCGACTGGCGCCGACGCCGACAAACATCTCCACGAAATCGGAACCGCTAATGCTAAAGAACGGCACCCCAGCTTCACCCGCCACCGCTTTGGCCAGCAAGGTCTTCCCCGTACCGGGTGAGCCCATGAGCAGCACCCCTTTGGGAATTCTTCCGCCCAGGCGCGTGAATTTTTTGGGGTCCTTCAAGAAGTCGACGATTTCTTCCAGCTCTTGTTTGGCTTCTTCGCAACCGGCAACGTCCCCAAAATTGACTCGGGTGTGGCCATCGGTGAGTAGCTTGGCGCGCGAGCGGCCAAACTGCATCGCTTTGCCGCCCGACATCTGTACTTGGCGCAGGAAGAAGACGAGCAAGACTAAGAAAATGAGCATCGGGCCCCAGCCGATGAGGAACTGCATCCAAATCGAATTGGTCTGCTCGATGTCGTAGCTCGGCGTGATGTTGTGCTCGGCCAAAATCTTCAGATAGAACTCGGAAGACGTGTCACCAATGGACTCAAACGCCGCACCCGCTTCGTGGGCTTCGGCGAATTTGCCTTCAATGCGGCCCTGATCTTTGAACGTGACGCTGGCGATCTTGTTCTGCTTCACCAGATCGATGAATTGGTTGAAGGTGATTCGCCGCGTCGTCTTTTGCACGCGAGCCGTCTGAAACAGCATCATCGTCGCGACGACTAACAGCAACCAGGCAATGAGAGTCTTTTGCGAGGATTTCATAGCACCTTCTTCAGACTCTCTTCGGAACAAAATGGGAGGGTCTCAAGGGCCATTGGGAAACCCTAGTGATTTCAATGACGCACGGGGCGGTTTTGTGCCTATTCGCTCCCGCGTCGGACGGCGGGGGAAAAAGGGAAGGCCGCCGTCTCTAAATGAAAGCCGACGACCGGCTGCGGGAAGACCCAGATCACCGCGTCATTGCCCTTCTCGGCCAGTAAGGGAACGAGTCTTCGCTCGGGTTGGGGAATGCCATGTCGTAAGAACCACTCTTTAAGTTTCTTGCCCCGAAAGCGATCGCCGGGTTCGAAAAACCGCAGCTCGCGGTTATCAAGCCAGGACGCTGGCAATGTGAAAGCGATTTCGAGGTCGGGCACGTAAACTCGCTCGCCCTCAATCAAAATGCGCTTGGGGGCTCGCAGTCGTTGCGATTGATCGGGGGTTTCTAGGTAGAGGTAATCGCACGATCGGCGCACGCGGAATCCAGTGAAGCTCATCGCCGGAACGTTCGAGGCCGCGAAGGCATCCAGGCGCTGAAGATCCGTGCGATCGAGGGTAACGACCCCCATTCGCGCTAAAGCGGTACGTAATAAGCGCGCCCGCCAAAACTCAGGAAGCTTGGCAAAAAGGCGCGCGTCGACCCGAGTCCAAAAAGCGGTGTGCACCATCAAGTGCGCGAACAGCGATCGGGCATGCTGATCCAGTTCCCGTCCAGTGGCGCGCACTTCTTCCGTCAGGCCTACCGTGCGCGACAAAAGGGCCGTCTCGCCGCCGAAGTCTTCGGCCAACGTTTTCAAGACGGGAACGAGTTCATGGCGGATGCGATTGCGAAAATACCGCGGCTGCGCATTGGTGCTGTCTTCGCGAAACTCCAGTCGGTGCTCGGCGGAATAATTTTGCAGATCCACCCGAGTGACATTCAGCAAAGGGCGTAGAAAATGGCCCCGGCGCGGAGCAATGCCGCCGAGGCCTTCCAGGCCGGTGCCGCGAATCAAACGCATCAGAACCGTTTCGAGTTGATCGTCGGCGTGATGAGCGGTGACGATGAAATCGCACCCATACTGGGCCCGCGCGGTTTCCAAAAAGCCTAGGCGATCTTCACGCAAGCTCGCTTCATCCGTTGGGCCGCCTTCCCGTACGACACAGAGGTTCTCCACTTCCAGACGATCGCAGAACGACGCCACCCACGCGGCATCGGCTTGCGACTCCGGTCGCACGCCGTGATCGTAGTGCGCCACGACGATTTGGCTGGGCGGCAGCAACGATCGAAAAAGGTGCAAGAGCACGACGGAATCTAGCCCACCGGAAACCCCCAGTAGGTAGCGGCGCTCGGGGTAGTTGGGCCCCAATTCGTGGAGCAGGAAAGCTTCGATGGCGGCACGCGGATTCACGGCCGCACCCTATCATATTGCGAATGCAGCTATCATTCCCGAAAGCTGCCCCCTGCCGCCCCGCGCGCCCCGGCCGAAGTCTGGCCGGGGCGGCGGGTCGAGTGCGCACGAGTTGTTTGAACGAGGCGAGTTGTCCTCGCCGATTTTCAGCTCGAGGCGCCAAGGACGCTTGAGGAGAGGCACTTCAACAAATTATAGAGTTCGCGTGCTCCCCTAAAATCGATTTTATCGACGATAAAACCATTGCCCCGCGATTGAAAATTAGATACACATGTACGCATGTCAGCAAAGCAACTCACTCTATCTGACGC